>JBDTMZ010000139.1:0-23450 GCA_039934035.1 Candidatus Solibacter sp.
TTGCCTGGGTCACTTTTGGAGAGTACCGCTGGGTAAGTTCTGGAAAGCGCCGAAGGGATACGCGGTGAACCGTCTTGGGCGACGCGCGGTCGCCACTGGAGAAGCGCCGGCACAACCGCGTGGCCGGACGGTTGGTGGAACTCAGCAGGACCTACGGGATGGCCAACCACGAGGTGTCGCTGGTGGCGGTGGTGACGCGCCGCGGCGACCGGCCGGGCGAGTTGGCGGAGACGCGTGTTGTCCCCGTCGGCATGGCACAGGACACGTCCTTCGAAGCTTACTTTCCAACACCTCCGATGAGCCTCAAGGTCCGAACCCCCGCATTTTTGAAGAGGCACGCATCCATCGCCACGAACTCGTACATCTCTCCCGAGAGTTTCCTTGGCAGACCCATTGCGGACGATGAATCGGATAGGCCCCAGTTTAGCCGCGCCTTTGGGCCGATCAACCTGCAAAGTCATAGGCCTCTGGCAATTTCCACCGAGGATCGGTTGCTGCAACTCGCTTCCCGCATGGATTCCGATGGCGGCGTGCCCGGCGAGAATCCGGAGACGCGCGCCATTTTGAGTCTCGTGGCCCTGTTAGCGTTCCTGTCCCAAGGTCACACTCCCACGCACGGGGCATTCCGATCCCACGTAGCACGGCTGGTGAGGTTCCTCGAATCGTTGTCCGGCCTGTCCGATACCAGGCAGGCGACCATCGCCGCGGCGATCGAGTGGGCCCGAAAGGACCGCAGGCCGCTGGCGGATTGGCTGGCAATCGCTGACGCCCCCGGCGATTACTGGGGGGAACTGGAACTGGAACTGGGAGTGATGAGCAAGGTGGATAAGGAGTGATGATGCAGCTAATCGACAACATCCCGGTATGGGGATCTCCTGTTGACGAAGGAGCTCTCGCGCAGATCAAGAATTGCGCGCGCACCGCGGACCGCGTTGCCATGATGGCCGACCACCATAAGGGCTATGCTGTGCCGATCGGAGGCGTGGTGGCTTATCGCGATCGGATCAGCCCGTCCGGCGTCGGCTACGACATCGCCTGCGGCAACAAGGCCATGCTAACGGATGCGGATGCCGGTGAGGTGCGCCGGAATATTGCGACGATCATGGACGATGTATTCCGGATTATCAGCTTCGGCATCGGGCGAAAGAACGACGAGCGCGTGGACCACGAGTTGTTCGACGATTCCACCTGGTCTCTGCCGGCGGTGGCGCCCTTGAAAGAGATGGCGCGGCAACAGCTCGGGACCGTGGGTTCCGGCAATCACTACGTGGACATCTTTGCCGACGAAGGGGACCGCGTCTGGATTGGAGTGCACTTCGGGTCGCGCGGTCTCGGGCACAAGACCGCGACGCATTTCTTGCGCGCCGTGGGCGCGAAGGACGGCATGGATGTGGACCCCTGCGAGATCCCGGTGGCCAGCGCTATGGGTGCGGACTATCTGGCTTGCATGGCCTTGGCCGGTCGATACGCCTACGCTGGACGGGATTGGGTCTGCGATCGCGTGCGGCGCATCCTGGGGGCCGCGCTGGTCGAGGAAGTCCACAACCACCACAACTTCGCCTGGCGGGAAAATCATGGCGGCGAAGACCTCTGGGTGGTGCGCAAGGGCGCGACGCCAGCATTTCCCGGGCAGCGCGGCTTCGTCGGCGGATCCATGGGCGAGATCTCCGTCATCATCGAGGGCGTAGAGAGTCCTCTCGGCGCCCAATCGCTCTATTCCACCGTCCACGGTGCAGGCCGGGTCATGGGGCGGATGGAGGCGACAGGCAAGCGCGATAAGACTGGGGCCTGGAAGAGAGCGCCGAAGGTGACGCCGGAGATGATGTCTGACTGGGTCACAAAAGCGGGGGTGGAACTCCGCGGTGCGGGCTGCGACGAATCACCTCACTGCTACAAGCGGCTTCCCGAGGTTCTGGCCGAGCACGCGGGGACGATTCGCATTCTGCATACGCTGAGGCCAATCGGTGTCGCCATGGCTGGGGCGAACGAGTTTGACCCGTACAAGGATTGAAATCAATTAGGGCAGCCAAACTCTCCGCCTGTCTCGTAAAGACTGCCTATTCCCGACTACACCATCGGGACCATGCCGGTCGGTTCAGAGTACCCAGAGGCGACGGACGCCGATGGAAGCTGCTTATTTGGATCCTGACGGAAAGATTAAGAGGGTTGGCTTTATCGAAGTCAGGCTAGAGCAAGGCTAGTGCAAGACGGACAAACGTCGCCGTATCGGCTTCGTACGAAGCGCATGAGCGAGTTGGACGATATTCAGTAGCCTGTTGCTCGTCGCGCTTTACACCGCCGATCTAGTTTCCGTGCAGCTTCGACAACTCCGCGAGGCACCCTTGCGAATACTCTCCAACTGTTCGAGAAAGGCGATCTTGTCACGATCGCCGCGCCGAAGTCGGCGGCGGCATCCGACGGCCAGCCTGGGCTAAATTAGGATCGGCACCGTGGTCAAGGTCACCATGAACTCTCTGCGCGTGCCATCCACCACGGCTTCGGCCAGTTCGTCAGCAACACGTGGGCTTCGCGATAGTACACACGGTAGCCCTGCCGGGTGGCGGCTTGCCCAATGACTTGGGTCAAGTGCCTTTCTTAGTCGATGTTGTGGCCCACCGCGGAAGCCAGCTTCCCTAACGCAAAGTACGTCCCGGAATCGAAACCTTCCAGCATTTCACGATAAACATGCTCCGGGTCGATACGGTGCAAATCAGCGATCGTTTTCACCCGATCCACGAACCTCCTGATGGCCGGCGCCGTCACTCCCTGCCAGATCAGACTCATATCCAACGCGGTCCAGGTAGACGAAACCAGAGCGTGCCGGATGTCCCACAGCGTCGTGCCATCGGCCGGCATGATCGGGTGGTTTGGACCCGAAATCACAAATTGACCTCGCCCAAAATCGGGCTGGTACGTCGCGTCCTGGTGGTCCACAAACACGCCAAGTCCAAATACGTCGTTGACGATCAAATTCGCAGCCGCCGACGCGGCAATGTTCACTGACTCCGCTCGAACATTGCCGTCATCGCAGAAGACTTCGAGGATCTTGACCTGTAGGAATTCATACAGGCTCCAGTTGGCTGGGGCCGAACCGAGTGCGGGTTCACGACGGATGTCAATCAATTTATCTGTGAGCCACGAATCCAATCGGTCCGCCGGGACACCGGCGAAATCCATGACTTCTCTTCGGGTGAAGACTCGGGCTCGCACGATCCTCTCGAAGCAGTCGCGCCCCGGACTTTTGGCTGGCAAGGTGTCAATCACGACCACCGGTTGTGGCGCTGGTTCGTCTTCCAACTCTTCTTCACCGGCGTCTCCATCGTCTTCGAGCAACGGGTTGTCCTCATCGCTGACCTCCACGGTGTAGCCTCCAGCCGCGAAGTCGATGCTTGCTACACCGTCCGGGAACGACAGGACGTCCGGCACCATCCAAAGGGATTCGCGGTGATCCTCCAACTCGGCGGGCTCCTCGGGGATAGCTTCCCACCGCATCGTCGAAAAAGTGTCACCGCCGGTGCTCGGCTGATCAAAGTGCCCGCCGCTCGAAATCGAAACCCGCTCCCCCTCCACGGCGACATCCCACCAGTGCCAGGTCTCGATTTCGCCGAAATGGCGGCGCGGTGAAGACACCGAGACGCTGACTTCGATCTCGGGCGCCACGTCTGGCAGCATAGCGAGCGCCTCCTGCAACTTGGCAACGCTCACCATCTCTGCGCTGCTTGTAGTATCGGCGGCGGCTACTTTCTGCAGCAAGTTGCCGGCCGCGAGCAAGAGAGCCTGGTCTTCGGCGTCGAATTGGTAGCCCTCGTCAAGCATGGCTGCTTCAGTCGATCAGTTCAACTTCCGTCAGTGGCTCGAGGATGCTGTTTTGCAGCTTACCCTTGTCGAAGCCCATTCCTGATTCGGCCCGGATGCTGACCTCGACCTTTTCACGCCGCAAGCGTGCCAAGCCAAAATAGTCTGTTTTGGGCTATTCCAAGACAGCCTTTAGCGTAGTCCATTGCGGTCCGTGACGCAATGCAGAAGTCAATTCACTCAGCCCACTACGCTGCGTTCCTGAAGGCTTTCCGCCAAGCGAGACGACGTTCGGGCCTCACGCAGATTGGCCTAGCAGCCCGTATTGGCGAGACCCAGAGCTTTGTGAGCAAGTGCGAGCGCGGGGAACGAAGGATCGACGTAATCGAGCTCCGAGAGTTCTGCGCGGCGTTTGGTATCTCCCTCAAACAGTTCGTGACCACGCTTGAGACCTCAGTCTTCGCGAAGGCTCGGAAGTAAAGCTGCGTCCCGCATTTGATCAAGAGATGGAAACTGGCTCCTGGGATAAGGCAGTGTCCCCAACCGTTCTACCCCGCCCGCACGCAGAGGCCTTCACGCACCAGCGTCGAGAAAAACTCTGCCGCTTGTCCTCCGATAGCCGACGAGCGGATCAGCACGCCGACCTCAACGTTCCTGTGCTGCGCCGCCTCAGTGAAATTCGCCGACGAGATGAACGTCTCCCGCTCGTCCACAACGATGCACTTGGCGTGCAGAGCGATGGGACAGTCGGCCGTGGCGGCGAGCGCGCGGCAGTCGTAGTACAGTTCCGGTAGCCGACACTGGGCGGGCCAGTTGTACAACCTGAAGCGGTGGAGGAAGCTGGCAATGACCTCGGCGTCGCTGCCCGTCTCGCCGGACTTCCGCGCTACGTTCAGGAAGACGCGCACATGCAGGGTCGGAAACTCGTCCATCCGCCTGCCCAGTTCCTCGAAGAGTTGATTGCCCGCATAGCCCGCGACCAGGACACTGCGCTCCGCAGGCCGGAGCAGATTCTGCACCACAACAGCCGTGTCCCGGTGTTAGGGCTTGGCCCTCCGATCCGGTCATCACCAATTGAACGCTCTCTTCCAGGGACGGACGGGCCGCCACGACGTCCAGGCACAAGGCCATCCCGGCCGGCGAGCACCCCTCCAGCGAGAGGCACGTCAAGGCCTCGGCGACACCTGAGGCGGTCGCGGTGCCCGTGATCCGTTGCAGGGCGGTCATCCCAAACGCGGCCCCCACCCTCCGGGACCGGATCGCGGCAGCGAGCGCTCGAGATCCGCCTGGCCGAGTTTGGCCAGCGCCGAGTATTCACTCACGCGGTCGTCTCCTGGAAGAACGCCGCGCCTTCACCTTGCACGGCACGCACGACGAGCGCGCGATCGAGGGGGTCGTTCTGCTCTGCACTGGCGAGCAGTTAAGTTCGCAGTTCGTCGCGGACAGCAGGAGGCACGCTGTGGAAGCCTCGCCGTGTTGAAAGCGTTAGTCTGAGCGGCCCGAATTTGGTAGCAATCTTGGTAGCAACCCGGAACGATCTCCATAGACATGGGCGCCTTCCGTGGACAACTTCCCACTCCAAGTCATTGATCCATGGACACCGGAGCATCCCATGGACAGGTAACTCTGGAACTTTTAATCACAGGGTCGCGGGTTCGAGTCCCGCCCGGCTCACCAGAATAAGTTGTTTTGTTTTCAGCAGCTTCGCGGCGTCATTTCTTCGTCCGTGTACGATAGCCGTGCGACTGTCCCGCCAAGCCCATCATTCTGGGCCACTTCCCGAAATGGCTGTGTACGATGCCCTGTGGATAAGCGCCATTGCAGAATTCTGCCAGTTTGCTTTGATTTAGGCATGAAGCTCGAAGAACAGGTGACCTCAGTTGAATTGAGCAACAAACTCCACAAACTTGGAGTCACGAGATCGAGCGGGTATTTTCGCGAGTGGACGGGTGCGAAGGAAGATGAAATTGGACAATGGGACGATCCCGGTGGTTCCTATTGCCTCGACAACGATAATTGTTACACCGTCGCTGAACTTGGGGAGATGCTGCCCACCAGAATCGTGAAGGGACCCCAAGAGTTATATTTGACATGACAATATGGAAGAACGGCGGAGAAGACCTGTGGAGTATCGGCTATCAAACTCTGGAACATCGGATCGTGCTTCAAGAATACGACAGGAATGAAGCCAACGCCCGCGCCAGAATGCTCGGGTATCTAATAGAGAACAACCTTCTCAGACTTGCCGCGATTCAATAGTGCGCAAGACAAGTGCCGGAAACGACTGGTCACCGTTTCCTTGCTCTAGGCTACAACTCGGACACTTGGCCTTATGAAAGCCAACACTTACAGCGCAACTCTTAACATGCGCCTCAAGCTTCTTGTGGCAGCCCTTGCACTCGAACGGAATGATTGTGTATTCCATACCAACTCCTTTGCGGTAGTTTATGCCTCTATCTCTCAATTAGTAAAGCGGACATTGAGGAACGCGGCCCAGCAGGGAGGGCGCTCTTCAGTGTTTCATCTGTGGTAGGATAGGGTCGGATCGTTCACTGACCCGGTTCCTCGAACTTTGGGAAATGTGAGCAGCAACAGGAAGCGTGACGAGCGCTTTCACCGCGGTTTGAGCAGCCTGCACAAACCTTAACCACCAATTCTGAAAAGAGGTTTAGAATGACTATTACCGCGGTTAAATTCGAACATGCAAAGTACTTTGCGTTCAAGTCGTTGAATTTCTTTTGTTCGTCTACATCCTTAGGCCGACTCCTGTGGAGTGGCATCAGGAAATAGCGAACCAAACTTAAGTCACGGGGCGTCATAGCCCCGTGACCCTGTACTCGATTTTGTACCTGAAAGCCGCCAATCTCACGCGTGTGACCCGTGTACGATAGGAGTACGATGAATCCGCCACTCGTGCTACTGTAGCGACTAGGCCGTGCTGATTTGACAGGAAGTTGCTTTGGCTCAACGACGGAGACAAAAACGAGTCCCGCCCGGCTCACCAGATAACTCATTTATAATCAACCAGTTAAGGCATTCCATATTTTGGTATGGCGAATCTGTAGACAGAATCGTAGTGCATGGCGCTAGCCTTCGAGAACGAGTACAGGCACATCGGGATGGTGCGTTTGTACAGTCGGCACGGCGCGAGGTGCCTTCTCACAGACACTGAAGACAGCCCTACCAAGAAGAAAAAGAAGTGCCCGATTTATCGAGAGCGGTGGATCGACGGTAAAAGGGAACGGATTGGTATGGAGACCTTCGCGTTGCTGTTGGGCAAAGAAATATGGGCGTGATTCCGCAGTTTTTGTAACTATTTTGCCGCCACTCCCAAAGAGTCTTCGGCACGCCGGGCCATCCGACGGCAGGGTGGCCGAAAAGGGCAAGGTGCCCGGGATTACCAGCCGCCGAAACTGCTGAGTCTTGGGTCACTCCCGTCTCATTTAGGTTGACCCTGGTTCGGCGAGTAGGCTGCGGCGAGATATGGGACACGCGTTCCGAGAACCTTGGGGGTACCATGGTTGAGACTATGGAAGCCGCTCAAATTCGATCTGCCCTGGAGGCGTTCAAAGCCAAGGGCCTCAAACTGGACCTGACACGGGGCAAGCCTTCTTCCGCACAACTGGACTTGAGTAGCGAGTTGCTTGCCCTTCCTGGTCCGGCCGATTTTGTGGCGGACGGCGACACCGATTGTCGCAACTACGGCGTTCTGCAAGGACTCCCCGAAGCCCGGAGGTTGTTCTCCGGAATGATGGGCGCGGTGCCTGAGCAAGTGGTAGTGGCCAACAACTCCAGCCTGGCGCTGATGCACGACGCGGTCGTCTTTGCGCTGCTTAAAGGAACTTGCAATAGCGAGGTTCCGTGGTCTCAGGCTGGTGCGATCACGTTCCTTTGTCCCGTTCCAGGATATGACCGACACTACCGGATCTGCGAAGACTTGGGCATCCACATGATCCCGGTGACCATGCAGGACGACGGGCCGGACATGGATGAGGTGGAGCGATTGGTCGCGCAGGATGCGTCGATTAAGGGAATGTGGTGCGTCCCCAAGTACAGCAATCCCACCGGCACGGTTTATTCGGGAGAGGTGATCGAGCGGCTGGCGGCAATGCCTACTGCCGCCGCCGACTTCCGGCTGTTTTGGGACAACGCGTATGCCGTCCATCACCTGACGGATGAGCGAATTGAGGTCGCGAATATTCTGGAGTTGTGCGAGTCGCACGGGCATGCAAATCGCCCGTTCGTCTTCGCTTCAACCTCGAAGATCACGTTTGGCGGGTCTGGTCTGGGGCTTTTTGCAGCTTCGAAGGATAACGTGAAATGGTTGCTCGCGCGGTTGACGGCCCAGACGATCGGACCGGATAAGATCAACCAGTTACGTCACGTACGCTATCTCAAGAGCGAAGCTGGAATTCTGGACTTGATGGACCGACATCGTGCGGTGATCGCGCCCAAGTTCAAGAAAGTGCTCGAGGTTTTTGACTCGATTCTCAGGCATATACCGGATGTAGAGTGGACCAGACCGAAGGGAGGCTACTTCATCTCTCTCCAGGTGCCGAAAGGTTGCGCGTCGCGGGTTGTGGCACTGGCCAAAGAGGCGGGGATCGCACTGACGCCGGCGGGTGCGACACACCCCTACGGAAAAGATCCCGGCGATTGCATAATCCGGATTGCTCCAACGTATCCTGAGCTCGTTGAGGTGTCCGCGGCGGCGGAGGGTGTGGCGTTATGCGTGCTGCTAGCGATCGCGGAGAAGGGGTGCGCGTAAGTCTTCCGTGAAATGGATCACGGAGGCCCGTTTGTTGGCGCGGCACCGGCGAAGGTCCGGAGGAGTCCACCTCAAAGCTCGGGCGCCATTGCTGCTAATGAATAAGAACTCATCCGGCGCCGTCTTGACCACGATCGCGGATGTCCGCTTATCCAGCGGCATCGCGCGCGAACGTCCGAGGGATTCCGGAGGCCGCTCGCGGCTTATGCGAACACCCAGTCTGTGACCGCCTTCAGATAAATATGCGCTTACTGATTTGTGAAGCCTGACAGCGTCTCCCGACCGAGCGGACACTCATTTACTTGAACAGCATGGGGGCCCACTCGTTCAAGTAAATTCGCCAGTTCGCCCAGGTGTGGCCGCCGGTGCTGAACGTGAACTTGTGGTTGACGCCGACTTTAGTCAGCAGCGCGTCGAGGTTCTTGCTCCCCTCCACGCAGATGGTGTCTGCCTGGCCGCAGCCCACGTAGTAATACTTGATGCCGGCCTTCTTCAGGGCCTGCAGCTTATCCGTGATGTCGTCGCGCGTGCCCATGCTGAAGACGCCTACGTAGCTGAACATCTCCGGATGCGCATTGGACGCGGTCAGCGTGTGGGCGCCGCCCATCGACAGGCCGGAAATCGCCCGGCTATCCTTGTTCCCCACTACGCGGTAGTTCTTCTCGATGTAGGGGACCACGTCCTTCACCAGACTTTCCGGGAAAGCCGTTCCGCCAATGCCGCCGCGACCTGCGCCGGGCGTCCCTGGCCCTCGACCGGCAGCTGGGGCTGCTGGAGTTGTAGCCTGCGCGCTCGGAGCCGCCGCCGGAGCAGGGCCGGGAGCGCCCGCTCCGCGGCCCGCGAAACCGGGGGCGCCCACTTCGCCAGGATTCCCGAAGATCCCGCTCGTGTTCTGTCCCGGTATGATGCCGTATCCCGGCGCCATCTTCTGGTTGGCGTTCCCATTGGTCATCACCACCAACATCGGCTTCGCTTTACCGGAGGCAATCAGGTTATCCAGGATCACGCTCGCACGGCCCATGTTGTTCCAGGCGTCCTCGTCCCCGCCTGCGCCGTGGAGCAGGTACAGCACCGGGTATTTCTGTTTGCCCGTTTCGTAGCCGGCCGGCGTGTACACGTACATACGGCGCTGCAGCTTCAGACTCGGAGAATCGTACCAGACGATGTTCACGTTGCCGTGCGGGACGTCTTTGAGGGAATAGTTCTCCGAGAGCGGGCCGGGGATCACAAAGAAGTTCATGTAGCGCGTTCCGTCCCGCAACAGGTTTGCGTTCGCCGGATCCACCACGGTGGCGCCGTCCACGGTGAAAGTGTAATACCAAAGCTCGGGCGTCAACGGGCCGACGGTCGCCGACCACACTCCCTGATCGTCCTTCGTCAACTTAACGCCGCGGCCCTCAGGCCAATCGCCGTTGAGTACAACGTCGGTTGCAATCGGAGCTCTGAGGCGGAACGTCACCCGCTGATCGTCCAGGATCTCCGCGGAGCGCAGGGCCGGCGGCCTCGCGCCGCGGCCGGGAGCGGCCGGCGCGGCGGCGGGCGGTTGCTGCGCCGATACTGCGAACACCAGGAGTAACAGGCAAAAGGCCGCTTTAGCTTTCATAAGGTCTCCTCAATCGAAAACTGCGAACTCAAAGGTTACCGCCATTGTCGCTACGGGTCGAGCCCTTCCCAGAGCTTCCGCTCCAGCAGATACGGGTACCTTGCACTCGGCGTCGATCTCCATGGTGGCGCGCGTCTGCGCCGTGTAGGCCGGGCACTCCGGTTGACCCTTAGCCGCTGGCTTGCCAGTTCTGGCGAAGGTGCTCCGCAGCTCTGCCATGTTGTGCGCCGCCTTTACCGATTGCGGTCGCGAAATCGCCATCGAGCCGGCGCCGGCATTGCCGCCCTGCTGCCCCGCGTTCGCTCTGCAGGTTCGGCTGCGGCACGTTATAGAAGTTGTGCGTGATCTCCATGGCGTGCGGAGGTCCCATCTTGTGCTGCGTGCCTGGAATGTGCGCGAATGTGTTTTCGTAATTGCGCAAATTCGAGAAGGCGAATACTCTAATGTCATGCCCAATCAGCTCCGGGCGTACAAAGCGAGCGTGTTTCACGCCCTAGCGCATTCCACCCGGATTGCCATCGTCGAAACGCTGCGGAATGGTGAACTGTCCGCAGGCGCGCTGCAAGCGAGACTTGGGATCGAGCAGGCCAATCTCTCCCAGCACCTCGCGATCTTGCGAGCCAGCCAGATCGTCATAAACCGAAAGGGAGGCAATCAGGTCTTCTATTCACTTTCGAACCCGGTACTCGGAGAGGTGCTGGACACCATGCGCCGCTTCTGCCAGACGAATCTGAACCATGCCATTCAAATGATCGACGAGATGAATCGAGAGGCGGAAGGTTGATGGGGGAGTCCGGCCCGTTTCTGCATCTGGCGTTAGGTTCGTTCCTGGCCGGTGCGATCGCCGGCCTCGGCGCCTGGAAACGCCCGTCGACAGCACGTATTGCGGCCTTGGGCTTTGCATTGCTGGGCACTCTGGCTCTGGCGGTTGCCGGGGGCCTTGCGTTGGCTTTCCCCACTGACGTCACCTGGAGTCTCCCGTTAGTCACGCTCTTCACCTGCACTCTGAGGCTGGATCCGCTGTCGGCGTGGTTCATCCTTACGCTGGCGATTCTGGCCTTCGCGGTCTCGGTGTATTCGTTTGGGTATTTGCGTCCCATGGAACGCACTCGCAACCTGGGTGCGCTCGGGTTCTTCTATAATTGCCTGCTCATTGGCCTGACCCTGGTCTTCACGGCGGCAGACGCGTTCCTATTCATGTCCGCCTGGGAAGTGATGGCGGTTTCGGCATTTTGCCTGGTGGCCTTCGAACATGAGAAGGCTGAGACTCGCCACGCCGCCGTGGTGTACATCATCATGTCTCACGCTGGAACCGTGATGATTCTAGCCGCCTTCCTGCTGCTCGCGGCGTTCACCAGCAGTATGGATTTCAGCAGCTTCCATCTGGCGGCATCGGAACTTCCCCCGGCGGAGCAGGGTGCGGTCTTCCTGCTGTTCTTTGCGGGGTTCGGTGTGAAGGCCGGCATCGTGCCATTGCATATCTGGCTGCCGGACGCGCATCCGGTTGCCCCGAGCAACGTCTCGGCGCTGATGTCCGGCATCGTGATCAAGAGCGGAATCTACGGGATGGCCCGGGTATTCTTCGACTTCTATGGGCCGCCGCCCCTGTGGACGGGGACCGTGGTTCTCGCCGTAGGTGTGGTCACAGCCTTGGTGGGTGTTCTCTACGCACTTCAGGAACACGACCTCAAGCGGCTGCTGGCTTACCACAGCATCGAGAACATCGGCATCATCGTGATGGGTTTCGGCGCCGCGCTGATGTTCCGGACCCTGCAGCACCCGAATCTGGCAGCCATCGCGATGGTGGGCGCTCTCTTCCACACGTTGAACCACGCCATTTTCAAGGGACTGCTGTTTCTGGCAGCGGGGGGCGTGGTGCAGAACGTCGGCACCAGAAATATGGAGGAAATGGGCGGACTGGTGCGCCGCATGCCGGGGACCGCGTTCTTTTTCCTGATCGGGGCGATCGCTATCTCCGGTCTGCCGCCATTGAACGGATTCGTCAGCGAGTGGCTCACCTATCAGGCGCTGCTCGCGGGTTTTGGCACCACGCACAGCCTGACACGGCTGATGTTCCCGATTTCGGGGGCGCTCCTGGCCCTGACCGCGGCGCTCGCCGCAGCCTGCTTTGTGAAGGCCTTCGGAATCCCCTTTCTGGCGCTGCCGCGTAGCGAGGCCGCAGCCAACGCGCAGGAAGCACCGCTCGCAATGCGTGCGGGCATGGCGCTGCTGGCCGCTGCGTGTCTCGTGCTGGGTCTGGGTGCCACATGGGTTCTTCCGGCGTTCGACCCCATTACGCAGCAGGCCTTGGGCGTGCCGGTGAGCCCTTCCTTAATCGCCCATGGCATCGCCTTACAGGCTGGCAGCCCACAGAG
This sequence comes from Candidatus Solibacter sp., assembly GCA_039934035.1. Lineage (GTDB taxonomy): Bacteria > Acidobacteriota > Terriglobia > Bryobacterales > Bryobacteraceae > Solibacter. The sequence goes on from JBDTMZ010000139.1 coordinate 12,542, forward strand.
CGGCACCGTCTCTACCGCCGGGATTGCCCTGGTGTTCCTCGTGCTGGCGGGTACGGCGGTATTCCTGGTCCACCGCCGGTTGCGCCTGGTGCGCGTTGCCACTGGACCTGCCTGGGATTGCGGCCTTCCCGGGCTGACTGCCGACAACGAATACACCGCGACCGCCTTCTCCAAGCCGCTGCGGTTGATCTTCAGCGCCTTCTACCGGCCGCGCCGCGAAATCCGCCCCGAATACGATGTCTCGCCCTACTACCCCAGCGCGATCCGGTTCGAAAGCGGCATAGAGCCCACCTTCGAGAAACGCTTCTACGGTCCGATGAAAGCGTGGGTCTTCGGGCTCTCGCGCCGGATGCGGGCCATTCAGGCCGGCAGCATACATGCCTACCTGGCGTATATCTTCGTCACGTTGATCCTGCTGCTGCTCTTCGGAGTGCGCCAATGATCGCTGTATTTTTCACTGCCGTTTTGCAGTTGCTACTCTTGTTGACGGTGGCGCCGCTGGTTAGCGGGCTCATTAAAACGCTCAAGGCGCGGCTTCAGGTTCGCCGCGGCCCCGGAATCCTGCAGCCGTACCGGGATCTCCGGAAGCTGTTTTTGAAGGGCATGGTCTTGCCCGACACGGCTTCGTGGATCTTCACGGCCACACCCTACGTCGTGTTCGCCGCCACCGCGATCGCGGGCCTGATGATCCCAATGATTTCCGCGAAAGCGCCGCTCGGACTGTTCGGCGGAGTGCTGGCGGTGGTGTACCTGCTCGGACTGGGACGCTTCTTTCTGGCTCTCGCCGGATTAGATACCGGGAGTTCGTTCGGTGGACTTGGCAGCAGCCGGGAAATGACCATCGCGGCCCTGGCCGAACCGGCCATGATGCTGGCTGTGTTCACGGTGGCCATCGGCGCCAATTCCACCAGCCTCTCGGAAATCGCCAAAGTTGCAACCTCAACTACCTGGCATTTTCTGGCGCCCTCCCAGATGCTGGCCTTCGCAGCCTTGTTTCTGGTGCTGATCGCGGAAACCGGCAGAATCCCCGTGGACAACCCCGCTACGCATCTGGAGTTGACCATGATCCACGAGGCTATGATTCTGGAGTACTCCGGACCCTACCTGGGCCTCATCGAATGGGGCGCGTCCATGAAACAGTTGCTCCTGATGACCCTGCTGATCAACGCTTTTTTGCCCTTCGGCCTGCATTCGAAATGGTCATTGGGAGGAGTGCTTATCAGTTTGGTCTACCTGCTGATGAAACTCCTGGTGCTGGCTGCCTCCATCGTTCTGGTAGAGACCACCAACGCAAAGATGCGATTCTTCCGCGTTCCCGACCTGCTCGCCATGGCATTCACCTTGGCGGCGCTCGGGCTGATATCCACGTTCCTGTTTTGAGATAGCGATGAACACTCTACAAGATCCCCAATTCGGCGAAAAGATGGTGACTCTGATGGCGGCGCTGGTGCTGGTGTTGCAGATCGCCATGGTGGCCCAGCGCTGGATCGTGACCAACATCAGGCTCTTCGCCGCACAGTCCTTTCTCCTGGCCGCAATCGCCGGCACCATCGCATACTTCAATCACGCACCGCACATTTACGTAGCTGCGGTGCTTACCCTGCTGGCCAAGGGGATCCTGGTTCCTATCGTGCTGGAGCGCCTGGTGGCCCGCATTGAGATTCGTCAGGAGATCGAGCCGATTCTCAACATGCCGCTCTCCATCGTGATCTCGGGCGGACTGACGCTGGTGGGTTACGTGCTCGCCGAGCCGTTCTACCGGCCGGACGAAGCGCCCGGAGCTTCCACCCTGGGCCACAACGCACTGGCGGTGGCGATTTCTCTTTTCCTGATCGGGTTTTTCATGATGATTAACCGGCGCAAGGCTCTGACTCAGGTGCTGGCGCTGTTGTGCCTGGAAAACGGGCTCTTCCTGGCCGCCATTTCGCTGACCTACGGAATGCCGCTGATTGTCGAATTGGGCGTGCTGTTCGATGTGCTGGTCGCTGTCATGGTGCTCGGCATTCTGGTCTATCGAATTCGAGAATCCTTCGAGTCCATGGATGTCAGCCGCATGCGGAGACTGCGCGGATGATCCTGGCCCTCCTCCTGACGGTTCCACTGGCAGCCTGCGCGGTGTCGGTTGTGTCGCGGCGGCGCTCTGTGTTGGAAGCCGTCAATGTCGCTGCGTTCGCCCTAACTTTTCTGGTGTCGGTGGCGGTGGCCGCTCAAGTGTTGCGTTCCGGCGCGATCTCTCTCTGGAACGGGTTCTTTTACGCCGATGCGCTGTCGGCGCTGGTCATTCTGTTGAACTCGTCGGTGGCGCTGGTGTGCTCGGTGTATGCGGTCGGTTATCTCCGCGAGGACGAGCGCTCCGGCGCACTGGATGGGGAAGCGGGAAGCCACGGTGCGGCCGCGAAGCTCCGTATGTATTACAGCCTGACGCCGCTGCTGGTGTTTTCCCTGCTGCTGGTGACTCTCGCCAACAACCTCGGTGTCATGTGGGCGGCGATTGAGTTGACCACCCTTGCCTCCGTCTTCCTGGTCACCTTTTATGGCAATGTGAGGTCGCTGGAAGCTGCCTGGAAGTACGCGATGATCGGCGGCGTGGGCCTGTCGATGGCTCTCTTCGGCACCTTACTCACCTACTACGCGGGCCACAAACTCCCGGGTTCGGATGGCCTCGCCGGGTTGAACTGGTCCGTCCTGGTTCATCAGGCAGCGCAGCTTGACAAGACCAGCATGCGCATGGCCTTCATCCTGGTGCTGCTCGGCTATGGCACCAAAGCCGGCCTGGCGCCGATGCACACGTGGAAACCCGACGCTTACAGCGAAGCGCCGGTTCCTTCGACTGCCATTCTGGCCGCCGCCATGCTGAACTGTGCAATCTACGGTCTGGTCCGCTTCTACGTTCTCACCAGCCGGTGCCTGGGTGCGGAATATCCAGGAGACCTGCTGCTCATCCTCGGACTTTCTTCCATGGGAATCGCAGTGCCGTTCGTTCTCGTGCAGAAGAACTTCCGGCGCATGCTGGCGTATTCCACCATCGATCAGGCGGGCATGATGGCGACCGCCCTCGGTATTGGCGGTAAACCCGCTGCGTTCGCGCTGATGTTGCACATGACGTATCACACCGTGGCGAAGTCGCTGCTTTTCCTTTCCTCCGGCAATATTCTGCAATGCTTCAAGACCGACCTCTTTCAGAAGCTCAAGGGCGGAGTGCTCGGCGTGCTTCCCCTGACCGGCGCCGCATTTTGCCTGGGTACGATGGCGGTGGTCGGGATGCCTCCATTCGGACTCTTCCAGAGTGAATTTCTCATGATCCGGGCGGCCTTCGGGAACGAGCACTTTCTGGTTGGCGTACTCTTCATCCTGTTTGGCCTGGGCGTATTCACCGGGGTGACTCTTCACGTCAGCGGAATGTTGCTGGGCGGGTCGGAGGAATCCCCGCCCGGCTGGTATCCCTGGCGCGACACGCCGATCCTGATCCTGGCCGTCCTCCTGATCGTGATCGGCTTCTGGCTGCCCGGGTCTCTCTTCGAGTTGATTCGACGCGCCGCCCTGGTGGTGAGTGGAGAATGATGATGGATCTCTTTGACGAGTTGCGCGTCAAGTTCCCGCTGCTGGTTAGCGGCGCGGAGGATTCGCTTTGTGTATCCCACAGCCAGGTTTCCATCAACCTGCTCGGGCCGGACGTGCGTCTGCTGGCGGAGCACCTGCAATCGGCGTATGGGTCCAGGTTGGTTGCACTGTTCGCCGAAGATCGCGTGGCGGCGGAGAACGCGTTCCATAACTACTACGTCTTCGAGCAGCCGGGCGAGCCCTGCTACGTGATTTTGCGGGCGCCGGTGCCGGCCGATGAACCGCGATTTCCGTCATTGGCCGCCGGGTTGCCCGCCGTGAACTGGCAAGAGCGCGAGATCCGGGACTGGTTCGGCCTTGAAGCCACCGGTCACCCCAATCCCAGGCGCGTCGCGCTCCACGATAACTGGCCGGACGTGCATCCCTTGCTTAAGAGTTTCCCCTTGCGGCAGGTCCTCCCGCGCTTCGAAGGGGAGCGCCATGTCTATCGCCCTACCCTGGGGGAGGGTGTCTTCCAGATTCCCGTCGGCCCCGTGCATGCGGGCATCATCGAGCCGGGCCATTTCAATTTCGCGGTTGCGGGCGAACCGATTCTGTACCTGCAACTGCGCATGTTCTACACCCACAAGGGGACCGAGAAACTGTTCGAAGACCTGCCCATCCATCGCGCCGTATTCCTGGCGGAAAGCATTTCGGGAGATTCCGCCTTTTCGCACGGAACCGCGTTCTGCCAGGCCATCGAGAACGCGTCCGATACCGACGTTCCCCTGCGCGCGCGCATCATGCGGACCATTTTGCTCGAATTAGAGCGGGTCGGCAATCATATCGGGGATATCGGTGCGATCGCTACCGATGTGGGCTTTGTGGTGGCCAACGCGCATGCCAGCCTCCTCCGGGAACTGGTGGTGCGTCTCAATGAGGCTTTGACGGGGAGCCGGTGGCTGCGCGGCATGGTGTGCGTAGGCGGGGTGCGGCGCGGATGGAGTAGCGAGCAGCGCGACCTGCTGCGCGAAACTATGAATCGGGTGGAGCGGGACTTCGATTCCCTTGTCGCGCTCGTACAGGCTTCGGATTCCACCCGCGACCGCCTGGAACACACCGGCATCCTACGCCCGGAAACAGCCGCAGTGCTGGGCGTCGTAGGCGTTGCCGGCCGCGCTTCCGGCGTCGATCTCGACGTCCGGCGAGACCACCCATACGCCGCCTACGACCGCTATCCATTCCGGGTGCCGGTGTATCAGGCGGGAGACGTGCTGCATCGCATGCTCGTGCGGACGGACGAGGTGAGAGAGTCTTTCGGAATCCTGCGAGCGGCCGCCAGTGACCTGCTTTCAGGTGACCTGGTGGAAGGTCCTTACTGTGCTCCGCCGAAACCCGTGCCTCCCGGCCGCTGTGCGCTCAGCGCTGTGGAGGGTTGGCGCGGTGAGATTCTGCATTGGGTGCGCACCGCCCCCGGCAACCGGCTGGAGCGGTGCAAAATCAAGGATCCTTCGGTGAACAATTGGCCGGCCATCGTGGAGGCTGTACAGGGCAACATCATCGCGGATTTCCCGGTGATCAACAAGAGTTTCAATCTCTCCTACTCGGGGACGGACCGGTGAACCATGTTTAAAATACTGCAAAAGACGGCCACCACCGGCATCGCCACGGTAGCGTACCCGGATGTGCCCGCTGTCATCTCCGCTCAGTTCCGCGGGAAGCCGGAATTCGATTTCGCGTCCTGGCGCGATGCGCGCCCCGCGGCCGATATCTGTCCCACGGGGGCTATTGCCCTGAACGAGGCTGCCGGCACCCGACGCGTGACCGTCGATTATGGCCTCTGTGTGTTTTGCGGTCAGTGCGCCGACGTTTCAACCGATGGCGCGGTTCACATTACCGCGGAGTTCGAACTCGCCACGCAACATCGCTCTACGCTGATTCACGCCGCGGACTACAGCCTGAATCACGACGGAACTCACCAGAAGATGATCGCCGAGTTTCAAGGGGAGCCCACGCTGGAAGAGGTGGGCGGCAAAGTCACTGAAGCCATTCGCGCCATGCTGGGACGCTCGCTCGCGATCCGTCAGGTGGACGCCGGTTCGTGCAACGGCTGCGAAATGGAAATCGTGGCGCTGAATAATCCCATCCACGATATCGAACGCTTCGGCATTCATTTCGTTGCTTCTCCGCGCCACGCCGACATGCTACTGGTGACCGGACCCGTGACTCGGAACATGGAACTGGCCTTGCAGAAGACCTACGCCGCGACTCCGGACCCCAAGGTGGTCGTGGCCGTCGGAGCATGCGGCATCAGCGGCGGCATTTTCGGCACGAATTACGCGTCCCGCGGAGGAATCGATGCCACGATCCCGGTGGATGTCTATATTCCCGGATGCCCGCCACGCCCGGAAGCGCTGCTCTACGGTATCCTGCTCGCCGTCGGCAGGCTGACGCGCGACTGACCCGGCGGGAAGCAATGCTTTCGCTCGCCGCCACGGCGTTGTCTGCCGCACCGCAGGGGCGCGGCGTCGCAGAGGTGCGGCGGATCGCTGCTCCCGAGGCCAACCCAGGCTGTCGCCGCTGATGACACGTCGTTGTATGCCATCGGCAATCACGAGATCGGCAGGTATGACAAGAAGACCGGCAGGCGCCCGGCCGGCTGGGGATGCAAGCCCGGCTGGGGATGCAAGCCAGGCTGGAGGGCATTCAGGGAGAAATCAGCGCGAGATCCATCCCTACTTTACTCCAGCCCGTTGTACGAATCAGATCATTTGCGGCGGTGCGGGGACTAGCGGTATCGTATTGCTGGGCGGCTCAAGTTCTGGGTTGCAGGCATGAGCCGGAGGGGAGTTCGGATGCTCGTCAAACGGCAACTTTTTTCACGGCGCGCGTTACTGCGTGGTGCGGGAATCGTCGCAATGTTCCCGCGGGACGCCCTTACCATGCAGAGCGTTGCTGCAGGATATGGCGTGACCGCCTTGCTGGATGGAACCGGAATGGCGAAAATTCCGCCCGGCGAGTTTCAGATGGGATCGACTAACGGCAACCCCGATGAGCGCCCGGTTCATCGGGTTCGCATCAGCCAAGGCTTCGAAATCGGCAAATGCGAGGTCACTCAAGCTCAATGGGAGGCTGTGATGGGCAATGCGCACGCGGGAGAGGGCGCCGCGCTCATCAACTCGGACGGAGCGGCGGTGAGCCCCAAACCCAGCCATTTCGAAGGAGCATCTCTGCCAGTGGACAGCGTTTCCTGGCAGGATGTTGCGTTGTTTCTGAAGCGGCTGAACGCGCGCGACGCCAGGCATGCCTGGCGGTTGCCGACCGAGGCCGAGTGGGAGTACGCGTGCAGAGCGGGAGGTACGCAGGAGGCGAGTGTCGGAGCGGTCGCATGGTACAAGGCGAACTCTGAGGATCGGACTCAGCCAGTAGGTACCAAGGAGCCGAATGCGTGGGGCCTGTACGATATGCACGGGAACGTGGCAGAGTGGGTGCAGGATTGGTATAGCCCCGACTACGAGGGCAGTCCGGCAGTCGATCCGAAGGGGACTGAAACAGGCTCATACCGCGTCTTTCGCGGCAGTTGCTGGCACAACACCGCCGAGAAGTGCCGGGCGGCGCTTCGCGGTTTAGATTTTCCCATCAGCAGGCTCGATTACGTCGGCTTTCGTCTCGCAAGAACCGCCAAATAGCCGCTGCTACTCTGAAACTGAAACTGCAGTATTGCCAACTCCAGCGGATGAGGAGTTGGCGAAACCGGTTGACAGTTGTTGATTAAGGTTTCGTACAATCAGGAGCGGAACACCCCGGGTATGCGGGAGTTGCGGGCGATGAGGGAAGGAGAATCAGCAGCCATGAATCAGAAGGGCGCCTGGGTAATTTCGGCGATTGTCGTCTTGTTGTTGGTTCCGGTTTCTGCTTCCGTTCCCAATTGGATTCCGGACGTAACGTTTAAAGCTACCAGTTTGGCCGGGTGGCACACTCTGGGCCAAGCCGACTGGCGCGTGCAGAACGGGGAAGTTATCGGAACCGTGAGGCAGGGCGGCTACGGTGGCTGGCTGGTGCTGGATCATGCTTATCAGGATGTGGAATTCTATGCCAGTTTCCGCTGCAACAGCGGCTGCCAAACGGGCATCTTGTTACGTGCCGAAAAGACCGCGGGAGGTATGAAGGGGATTTACATCTCGCTTACGGAGGGAGACGTCTCGGCTTACCGGGTGACGCTCGATCAGGACGGCAAGGAACTGCAACGCGAGAAATTGCCGTCCGCTCCCACCAGCCCGCGGATTCTCCCCCCGGCAAATCCGGCTGGTGGGGCCGGTGGCGGGCGTGGCGCTGCTCGTGGCGGTGGCGGCGCTGGCGGCGCTGGCGGCGCGCGGGGGGGAGCACGAGGCGGCGCCGCAGGTGCTGCCCCTGCGGACTTGCCGTTTATGCCACCCAAGCCCGGTTCACGCTCCGTCGATTGGAACACGGTTGAGACCATGATCGAGGAGAACAGCGTTCGAGCCTGGGTGAACGACATCGGTGAAGCGACAATCGGTCGGGCCGAGGAGGAGAACGGCCGGTTTGGCCCGATTGCACTCTATATGGGTGGTACGGGCGAGGTGCGCTGGAAGGACATCGCGTACAAAGATCTTGCCATTCGGCATGCTCCAGCGGAGCAAGTTTCGAGCCGTTTTAGGATGCAGCGGCTCAACGAGTTTTACTACGCCTGGTCCGCTGCATCTGCCGACTTCAACCATGACGGTGTTCTGGACCTGATAGCCGGTCCCTACATCTACTTTGGCCCGGATTTTACGAAGTCGCGAGAAATCCTGCCAGCGCACACCATGAATCCGTCGACGGAATACGCGAACGATTGTATGCTTTCGTCGGCCTACGATTTCACCGGCGACGGCTGGCCCGATATCCTGTGCGGGACGTCCCTGTATGTCAACCCGAAAGGAGAATCGCGCCGCTGGGACAAATACCCGGTACTCTCCTCGATCGGGAGCGAGGTTTGGGCTGCTCAGGATATCGACGGCGATGGCAAACCTGAGATCGTCTACATGAGCAGGACGGATGGCGTAGTCTATGCGAAGCCAGACCCCTCCATTCCGACCGGACCGTGGACCGTGCACAGTGTCTCCGGGGCAGGTTACGGGATTCAACACGGTATTGGTGTCGGTGACATCAATGGCGATGGACGCCCGGACATCCTCAATGTGTTTGGCTGGTGGGAGAATTCGGGGCCGGGCGGCAAGGAGCCTTGGACGTACCATCCGGAGGCTTTCGGCCGTTATTACCGGGACAACCTGGGCAGCGGAGGCGGCGGGTTGGTTGGCAACGTAAGTCTGGCAAGCGGTGTGACCATGATGGCCGGCGGCGCCTTGATGGGGGTGTATGACGTCAATGGCGACGGACTGAACGATGTGGTGACCAGCACGTCAGCGCACGGTTTCGGGTTGTCGTGGTACGAGCAGAAGCGCGATGCGGCCGGCAAGATTTCTTTCGTCGAGCGTCCGATCATGAAGGACTACTCCTCCGCGAAGACCAACGCCGGTGGGGTGACTTTCTCGGAAAGCCACGGCCTGGCTTTTGCGGATGTCGATGGAGACGGTGTGCCGGACATGATTGTGGGCAAGCGCTATTGGTCGCACCAGGAAAGTCTTCACGATCCAGATTCTTATGGAGTGCCCGTTCTCTACTGGTACCGCACGGTTCGAAATCCCAAGGCTCCCGGGCGAGCGGAGTTTATTCCTGAACTGATTCATAACCGTTCGGGCGTTGGTTCCAGTGTATTGCCAGTAGATCTGAACAAAGACGGCGCGATGGATATTGTTACCGCAACCGACCGCGGGCTGTTGGTTTTTTGGGCCAAGCCTCGGGCCGAGGCCAGAGGAGGCAGGAAATGAGCGCCTGCCAGCGAATTGTTCACCGAGGATTGCCGGCAGTGATGAAACTGAGGACGGCGGGTGCCCTCTGAAAATGCGACGCCTCCGTGCGATAATAAGGTTCCGTTCGGGAGTAGAGACTGTGCCAAAAAAGCACGCAACCATTGAATATTCCATCGTTGCATTGGGACTTTCGGCAACGGAGCTTGCTGTGACGGTCAAGGATGTCACCGGCGTGAGCGTAGATCCCGAAGCCGCCAAACCGCTTGAAACGCTTAGCGCTGGCCAACTTGATGCCGTGAAGCAGCGGTTGTTGGAACACCCTGGATGGGGCAAACGACGTGAGGGTGCCGAGGGACAGAAAGCATCCGTGAAAGCTGCCGGCTAGGTTCAACGTTCGGGTCATTTCCCCGGCTTCGTCCCGCCTGACCTTCCCGCGAGCCGGACTAGACTGGGCGTCCCAGCCTGCGGCTAGCTCTAGCGGACGACCGTAGTCCTCTGTCTGACAACTTCCTACCACCCAAAGGCCGCGACAGGCATCATTACCACCCGGAAGGGTGTCCATTGTGCGGGCTCGAGCCCGCACAGTCGCACGCCGGAGGGGGCCGCAATGACAGCCGAACAGAAACGCCTCGACGATGAGCAGCAGAAGAAGGCCCCGTGGAAGAAATGGGGCCCCTACCTGAGCGAACGTCAATGGGGTACGGTTCGGGAAGACTACAGCGCGAGCGGGGACGCCTGGAACTACTTCTCGCACGACCAGGCGCGGTCACGCGCTTACCGCTGGGGTGAAGACGGACTGGCAGGGATCTCCGATGACCGTCAGCGACTCTGCTTCGCGCTTGCCGTCTGGAATGGCAAGGACCCGATCCTCAAGGAACGGTTGTTCGGGCTCACGAACAGCGAGAGCAATCACGGCGAAGATGTCAAGGAATACTACTTCTACCTCGACAGCACGCCGACGCACTCCTACATGAAGTACCTCTACAAGTACCCCCAGGGGGCATTTCCGTACGCTGACCTCGTCGAGACCAGCCGCCGGCGCAGGCGGGAAGAGCCTGAGTATGAACTGATCGATACCGGTGTGTTTGAAGGGGACCGATATTTCGACGTTTTCGTAGAATACGCGAAAGCATCTCCGGAAGATCTGATCGTCCTGATCACGGCTCACAATCGCGGGCCGGAGCCGGCGGAACTGCATGTGCTGCCAACGCTCTGGTTCCAGAACTACTGGTCCGGCCGCCGGGCTCCTGCCACGCCCACCATGCGCGTCGTCCAACAGCAGAACTGGGGGAGCGTGGTCGAAGTGGCGGATCCCACGCTCGGGGGCAGGTACTTATATTGCGAGGGTAGTGCGCCGCTGCTGTTTACCGACAACGAGACGAACACCGAGCGAATCTTCGGCACGCCGAACCAGAGCCCGTATGTCAAGGACGGCATTAACAACGGGTGTACGTCACCAGAATGGGCAAGGCGTAAGGGGCTGATTTTTTTCATGT
>JBDTMZ010000140.1:0-15997 GCA_039934035.1 Candidatus Solibacter sp.
GTCAATAGGACATTTCTACTTTGCGCAAATAGGACATTATCATTTTGCGGCGACAACCATGCGAGCAACCATTGACAGACATCTACGACGCTGATACGATTGCGCAATTACCAATGCGTATAGCGCAATGAAGCACCATTCGCATCGGCAGATCCGGAAGGAGACTTAACGACGTGTTACCGCATTCAGCCAGGTTTTTCGCTCTGATTTCGGGACTCGGCAGGGCACTCGTTTTCGCCGGATTGGCGTTGGCGGGATTTGCGCAAGGACCCGGAGGCGGTGGTTATACGGCCGAGCAGGCGCGGGAGGGTGGCTTTATTTACACCCGGGTTTGCGCCGGTTGCCACGGCGTGAATCTGCAAGGTACGGGCGACACTCCGGCCCTCGCGGGTGAGGCGTTCCTGGCGCAATGGCGAGCGCAAAGGGTAAGCGATCTGTCCGCCCACATATTGCAAACCATGCCTCCGAGCAAACCGCGATCATTGGGCGGTGAAGATACCCGCAGCCTGGTAGCCTTCATTCTCCAACGTAATGGCGCGCCTTTGCGAGCTCAGGTTCCCACCGGCGGCGGGGCGATACAAATTGGCGCTGTGCTCAGCGCAGCGGGCGGAGCGCCAAGCGTGGGAGATACCCTGCGTACCGGTCTGGATGCGGCGTCGCAGAAACGATTCGATGCCCTGCGGGAGCCGCTCAATCACCTTACGCCGGTTACGGACGCGAACTTACGCGCTCCGTCCCCGAATGACTGGTTGATGTGGCGCCGAACGTACGACTCCTGGGGGTATAGCCCGCTGAACCAAATCAACCGGGACAACGTAAAGAATCTGACCGTGGCGTGGACTTGGGGTATGAATTCCACGGGAATGACCGAATTCACGCCGATCGTTCACGACGGCATCATCTTCCTCTGGAATTACGGTGAGACGATCCAGGCCCTCGATGCCAGAAACGGAAATCTGCTTTGGCGCTACCACCACGATATGGCCGAGGACTATGCCCGCGCGGTCTTCTACCGTACGAAGCGCTCCCTCGCTATCGCCGGCAACAAACTCATCTTTCCCACGACGGACATGCACATCATCGCACTCGATGTGAAGACTGGAAACGTGGTGTGGGATGTGGTGACCGACGATTACAGAAAGAGCAACCGCGTCTACAATGGCGGCCCGTTAGTGATCAACAACAAGGTGATCATGGGCGCCAGCGGATGCGCACCGGGGGGTGTCGGTTGTTTCGTCGGCGCACATGATCTCGAAACGGGGAAGCAGTTATGGCGCTTCAATACCGTCGCGCAGCCTGGAGAACCGGGTGAAGATACATGGAACAGCGTGCCCGCGGAACGGCGCTGGGGCGCATCCGTTTGGACGCCGCCAAGCTATGATCCGGAACTCAACCTGCTTTTCGTCGGCACTGGATCGCCCTTTCCGTGGTCGTCTGTGGACAGGGGAACTTACAATCCGAAAGGCGGCGGAAAAAACGGCGACAGCCTCTACGTAAACTCGACGCTTGCGATCAATCCGGATACCGGCAAGCTGGTGTGGCACTATCAGCATCTGCCAAACGACACATTCGATCAGGACTATGCTTTCGAGCGGCTCATCGTGCCGGTGGAATGGCAGGGCCGAAAGCGTAAGGCGGTCATCACCGCAGGAAAGCCCGCTGTGATTGAAGCTCTGGACGCCGCTACCGGCGAGTTCCTCTTTGCGCGCGATCCGGGCGCGCAGAATATCTTCACATGGGATCCTAAAACGGGTGTGAAGACACTACTTGCGCCGGGACCACCGGAAGGCGTCAAGAGGTGTCCGAGTAACAATGGAGCCAGGAATTTCCTTGCGGGTTCCTACGATCCGAATACGAACCGCTACTACATTTCGGTAAATGATGTGTGCACCGGCAAAGGCGGCGACACACCGGACCGGATGCTCGCCCTGGATCTTGGCAGCACCGAGTTCACCATGGACATTAAGTCGGCAGTGATGCAGTCATCCGCGAAATTAACCACGGCAGGAGGACTGTTATTCTCAGCCTCCAGCGACCGGTATTTTCGTGCGTACGACAATCGGGACGGAAAGGTGCTTTGGCAAACGCGCGTCCAGGATGTGCCGAATGCGTTCCCGATCAGCTACATGGTCGACGGCAGGCAGTATATTGCGATGATTGCCGGCAACCCTGGCCTGGTCGGTAATGGCGCAGCAAGAGCCTCGGCTGAGTACGTGCGTCCTGAATCGACCTCTGTCTTGTGGGTATGGGAACTGGCCCACTAAGTTCAGCGTTAGGCCTTGTCACGCGAGGGCTGACTTTCCATATTCTCCAGCCTGCGACTCGTCACGCGAAGCGCAAGTAGATTGTGGTGTTAGCCGGAGCACCAGTTTGGCAGATTCCTCTATGAAGCTCGAGGGAGCGGAGGAAGGCCAGGAGACCTGTCTCAGTTGGCTCTCCGCCGCAGACCTTACTGCCTCCTTTGCTTTCTGAAGGTCGGGGCAGGCATGTCCAGTACTCCTGCGCGGGGGGCTTCGCCTCGCGCGGTCAGCATAATTACCGGCACATACGCCGCAGGGGTTAGGTTACGGCTTCCCGAATACCGTGAACTCAAGAATGCCGAGCGGTAGGTTCTTCGGCGTGCCGGACACGGTCCTCCGGGCCCAGCGGGCTCGGACCGGTGTAATCTGGTCGAATTCGAAGGCTCGATTCGTCGTGCCGTGGTCGAGTTCACGATGCATTGCCCCGGCGAACGCCACCATCACGAGATCAGCAACCAGTTCATCTGGCCGGATTTGAAATGGTGGCCGCGGGCGGCAACGAGATCGACCTTTCCCGGGACAATCTGTTGGTGAACGGAGTGTTCCAGAAGACGGACTTCCCGGGGCCGGCTCCCGGTTCCATTTCGGGCATGATGGCCAAGGACTTTTTCCGCAACTTCGGCAACTGGAATCTGGACCTTGCGGGATCGCGCAATTCAAGCTGCCGTTCCTGTTTGAAAACGGGAACTTCGAACTGCGCGGCGAGGCGTTCAACGTGCCCAACCGCGTGAACCTCGGCGGCATCAGCAACTCGCTGACCAGCGCGACCTTCGGGCGTGTGACCAGCGCCAGCAACGCGCGGGTGTTCCAGATCTCCGGCCGTCTTTCCTTCTAGGCTTTGCCCCTTTTCCGTTCAACTGGTGGCATAAAGTAAAGCGGATGGAAGGTGCGGAATGAATTTTCTCGGGGTTCGCGACGGGGGCGAGCAAGTCCGTAATTCGGATAAATTTATCAAGGCGAGGGCTCGCCCCCAAGCCTCGCCCCGTAACTGGCTGAGAGTACTTTGCGTCGAGAGGCGTTGAGTGGAATGGGAGTCTGCCCATTTCGGCAGATTTCATCCGCTCCAATCCACGCCGTTCCCTTCCGATTGCTTGACAGACCCACCCTACCGTCCTGAGAGGAAGCCCACCGTGAACCGCAAAGGCGTCGGTATCACAGAGGAGTGTTCGTAGGGGCCTTTGAGCTCCGTTACTCAACAGGTCTGTCTCTGGATGGCATTTCATTCCAAGGCACCGTCTTGTCCGGGAAGCAGTAACTTTGGGTGCGAAACGGGACTCCGTTTGGACCAGGAGACAGCAGTCTTGGTTGCCCTCCCCCGTCTGATTCTGGATGCGCTGCGCCGTATCCCTATGCCCCGAATGCAAGCATTATGGTCGATCTCCCCCCAGGTGTTACCAATCTACTTGTCACCTATAACAGACAAAAAAGGGGATTCCATGAAATTCGCCCGCGATGCGCGCCGCGGTTCGTCGCGTCCAGGTCGCGTCGGCTTTTCGACAATCGCTATAAGGCCGCGGTACGCCTCGATCATGGCAGGAAAGCCAAGTAGTAGCTGCTGACGGTTTCTGAGGATAAGTCACCGACTCCCGGGAAGAGGACAAATGCTCCCGAAAACCTTACGATGAAGCACGAACGCCGGTCGCGAAGCCGGTCCGGTTCTTTGGAACGAATGATCATGCGCACACGTTCAGCCATAAGAAACTCCTGAGCCGCCCGGCGTGAAGCCGGGCGGCTCATTCACTCATTGGTTCCGGCTGTCAGGCCGGATTCTGTGGCGTCAAAGTGCAGGCCGTTGCGGCCGGCACCAGGTCCCGAAGCAGCGGCGAAGCGCTTCCATATCGATGCCAAGCTCCTTGAGCCGCGCGACGAAGCGGGGTTCGAACACCTTCTCGCCGAGCAGGCAGCTTAAGGCCTTGCACAGGTCGTCCTTGCCGTGTTGCGGATCGCCGGTGGTGGTCGGCGGCGGGTTGTCTCCGCCCTTCCACACCGCTCCCGTCAGCAACTGCTCGCGCGTGAACTTCCTCCCGCGCATCGTTTTGCCGTCCACCAGCACGCGGAACGGGTACACCCCAGGAAGCGGCGCCGGAATCGATCCGGTATAGATCCCCGATCCTGCACCGGCCTCTGCCATCGCGAGTACGCCCTTGGTCCCGTCCGGCCGTTCGAACTCCGCCTTCACGTTCACCCGGCTACCTGGAATAGGCAGCCCGTACTCGGTCAGCACCCCACGCACGTTGAGCGTCGCGCCCGGCTCGTTGGAATCCTGCAGCAGCTTCGCCTGCAATCGGATTCCCGAGTACGACTGGACACTCAGGCTATAGCGCACGCCGTGCGCCTTGACCGTCTGGTACCACGCTGGATTGTTGTCCAGACCCGCCAGGTAGCGCTTGTAATACCGATCGTCCACCGTGAGCACGGCGTGCCACTTGCCCGCCTTCGCCCCCGCCGCTCCGATCGGCACCGGCAGCGTACCGCGATAGAAGCTTACTCCTTGCGCCGCCACGTAGTCGATTCCGCTCAGCGGCCCGGCCACGGCGGGCGTGATCAGATCGCCCGCCGGCGTTTCCAGCGCGAAGCGGAAAATGGGCAGGTTGGTCTCGCCCAGCAAAATCGCATCCATGCCGATGTCCGCCTCATTGAGATGGAACGGAATGCGATGCTGCTGTCCCGGCTGAATCGCACCCTCCGGATCCAGCACGATGTCCTGGTTGGTGACGCCGGCCAGGATCTGCAGGTAATACTTGCTCAGCCGGAACAGGTCGTCGGCGCCCAGCGCGCCGGTCAGTAGCAGGTAGCCGCCGGTACCGTTGGTGAGCGCCGTCAAAGCAGCCGGTTGCACCTGATCGGCTGTGCCCAGCCCGATGGCGAAGACACGGTCGTTGATCAGCCCGGCTACGTCGCTGATGTATTTGGAGGCGGTTTCGAAACCGTCGGTGAAGACAACCATCGCCTGCTGGTCGAAACCAGGCGCCGCACCGAGCAGGTTGTGGGCCGATTCCACGCCATCGCCGATCGCGGTGTTACCCGCCGGGTTGGGGGCGTGGGCCTGGATTACGGCGAGCGCGGCGGAGCGGGTGGGATCGAACGCGGAGACCGGCCCGGCGGTGGCCACGTTCATACGGCTGTAGGCGTCATGGTCGAAATCGACCACGCCGATGCCGTTGTGCTCCTGCAGGACATTGACGAACACGGGCGCGGCGTACTTGAGCACGTCGTTACGCGTGGGGAGTCCGGGCACGCCGGAGGGGGCCGTCATCGATGCGCTCTGATCCAGCACCAGAACGCAGGCGACGGTCGGCCGCGCGATCGTGTTGGCGGTAATGGGAATGACCCATTGCTGGCCGGTTTCCAGCAGGCGGACGGTGACCTCGCCGGCGGTGATGTCGCCATCGTTCACGCCGGTGAAGGAGAGCCAGAGCCGCGCTTCGCGGGTGCTGATGCCGCCGACGGAAGGCAGGGCGGAGGTGGGACTGGGAAGAGTTCCGAAGCTGCCGGGCCCGGAAGTCACGGTGGGGCCGGCGACGATCTGGAACGTGGCCGCCTGGCACGTGACCACGGAGAACACGATCGCACGGGCAGTCAGCTCGCCTTCCGGCACGTCATTGAAGTTGACCGCCGGCGTCTCCAGATCGACGCTCCGTCCGACCGTGCAGACGGCGCGCGCGGCGTTGATGCGTCCCCAGCCGTAGTCGTTGTTGTGGCCGGCGCCGTCATAGACCACGCCGCCGATTTTGTCGCAGGTGTCGCGCAGCGACTGCCGCACTTGCTGCCATGTCAGATTCGGATTGGCGGCAAGCATAAGGGCCGCTACGCCGGCCGCGGTCGGTGCCGCATAGCTGGTGCCCGTGCCGTTGCCGAAGACGCCGCCGGAGGCAGTGCTGTGGACGTCCACGCCCGTGGCCAGGAAGTCGAGTTCCGGGCCGAAGCCGCAGTTGTCCTCCGTATCGTTCCGCGTCGAGCGGCCAACGTGAACGGTGTTGGCGTACGAGCAGACCTCGTCGCTGTTGATACCGAAGTTGCCGTTGGTCACGGCCCAGAAGATGGGGGTGCCCAGCCCGCCGCGGCCATTGGTTACCGCGAAGTCGATCGCGTCCTGCATGGTTTGGGTCATATCCCAGACGGCGCCGTTCGGTCCCAGGCTGCAAGAGATGACATCGGCTCCATCAGCCGGGTTGGCGGCCGCGACTTCCTGAGTTGGGTCGGCCGCATAAGCGAGGGCGCGGGCCAGAGTGGTCTGCGTGCCGACCTGGTCGTTCATGCAGGCGACCGCGACGAACGTGCTTTCGTTCGCCACGCCACAACCGCCGCGGGTGTTGTCGCGGCGCGCGAGCGCCATGCCGGCGCAGAAGGTTCCGTGTCCGGTAATGCCGGGTCCCGCGCTGGTTGGGGGATCCGGATACCCGACGAGACCCTGTACGAAATTGGTGTTCCCCATCCCGTCGGTCTGGAAAAAGCCCGAAGTTGGCCCGATGGCGGCCGCGAGGTCGGGGTGGGCCACGTCGAAGCCGTTGTCTACGACGGAGAGCCGCACGCCGGCGCCGCGCGTCATGTCCCACGCCTGTTCAGCCCTGATGTCGGCTCCGGCGGCGCCTCCGGCCTGTCCCGTGTTGTTCAGGTGCCACTGCTGGGTGTAATCCGGGTCGGAGGGCACCAGCCTGCCGGGAATGTGCTCGACGAACTGCGGTTCGGCATACTCGAAATCCGGATCCTCCGAGAGTTCGACGGACGCGTCGAGAAAATCTCTGCCCGCAGTCACGCGCGCTTCGAACAGGTTCGGAGCGAACTTGAGGCGGTTGACTACTTCCAGGCCGTTGTCCCGTAGAACCTTCGTCGCCTGTTCCTCGCCAAGGCTGGCGCGCAGCCGAACCGACAGCCGGTCGCTGCCGAGAAAAATTCGGCCCGACGGATGCCGGAACACCTTCTGGACCGCCTCCGCGCCCCGGACGGGCGTATGCGTTTGAAGCGCGTGGGCGATCGCCGGCTCCGGACGCACAAATACCCACCCGGCCCGCGTGAATGCATTCCAGCCGGCTTCGTCTACGCCCTCCGGCGCGGCTGTCCTCTCCCCCATTGAGAGGACGTAACCCTTTCCAGTCGCAGCCGTACGCACAGGCTTTACAGCCGCGAGGCCATCCAGTTCTTCGATTTCGACGCGCTTTCCGCGCATGATATATTCGCGTTTCATCCCGATCTCCTCCTCTGGTTAACTTGTGGTGCCAGTGCTCGTCCGAGTCACCGTGCACATCTCAGTGAATTCGCGAGGCGCGAGCGTTTCACCTCGTGCGGAGCATATTGTTTCGCGGCCGATCGGATTATTTTGCGATTGCGCGAAACGCTCCGCGTCCGAACATCACACACCCAGTAGCCGGGGATTCAGGATATGCTCTCCACGCCAATAGACTCTTCCACGCATTCGACGCCAGACCGGTCCGGGCGTCTGATATGCTCTGTCTACACAAGCGTGAGCGACCTTTTCGAAGAGTCGGATCTGAATGCCTTGAGGGAGGGTGACCTCAGGGCGAAGGACCGCTTCGTCTCGTCGTTTTCGCGATCTGTGCTCATCAAACTACGCGCTCAACTGCGCTCCCCGGAACTGGTCCAGGACGCTTATCAGGAGACGTTCCTGCGCCTGCTCTCGTATTTCGGATCGGGGAAGACGTTGAACCGCCCCGGCAGCCTGCCTGGCTTCGTCCACGCGACCTGCCATAACGTCGCCCTGGAGTTGCTGCGGGTTCACACACGTCAACCGCAGGTACCCGAGAACCAGCCGGAGCCGGCGGACATGGAGCCCGATCCGGAACATCAGTTGGTCACGGGGGAGAGTCGGAAAGTCGTGCGGCGCCTCCTCGACCGGCTATCGACCAGGGACCGGCAGCTTCTGAAGCGAGTGTTTTTGGATGAAGAGGACAAGGAAACGGTTTGCCGTGAGTTTCAGGTGGATCGGAAGTATCTCCGGGTTTTATTATTCCGGGCCCGGCAGAGCTGTCGCGCTCTTGTGTCCGAAACCAATGCGGCGGGAAGTTAAAATGCGCCACGTTCTTGTGTTCCCACGCCGCGGGAGGTTGAAGGAATGGACCACATGAAAGCAGTCAAGGATCAGTCCGCCGAACGTTACCTGCTCGGGGAGATGCCGCCCGCCGAGGCGGAAGAGTTCGAGCGCCACTACTTCGAATGTCAGGAGTGCGCACGAGCCGTGGAGGTGGGCGAGATCTTCATCGTCAACGCCCGCGCGCTATTGGCTCAACCCGAACCCGAACCCGAGCCGGAGGCCGAGCCCGCACCCAAACCGCCCCCCACCTCCTTCTGGCGTTCGTTGATTGCCTGGCGGGCCAACCCTGCTTACGCGTTCGCCAGCGTGGCGGCGCTGTTTTTCGGCTCACTCTCGCTCTATCAGGGAGCCGTGCAGATCCCAAGGCTGACCCGTAGCGTGGATGACGCCCGCGTCCTGCCGGCTTTCCAGCTGATGGCGGCCTCTCGGGGTGACTCCGTGACTGTAACGGTCCCGGCCGCCTCGGTGTCGTTTGCGGTTGCCGCGGATATTCCACCGTCCGTGACGTTCGCTCAGTATCTCTGTCGCGTTGTAACCGGCGGGCGCACCCTATTTAACGTGGCTGCGCCCGCGCCCGCCGCCGGGCAGCCGATTACGATTCTGATTCCCGCCAGAAATCTCCGCCCGGGCGCCTACGAGTTGGAGATCTACGGCGCCGGCCGGGCCGACGGCGAGCCCGCCCGAGTCTCGACATTTGTGTTCACGCTCGAGTTCCGGTAGCCTTTTTAAAATTCCGTATACGAGGTGCTTTATGCCGAATCGATTTCGCTATCACGGGTATGCGATCGGCGCCGCCGGGCGCATCAGCAGTCCCTTCTTCGAGCTGATAGAGGTACAGGCCGCCGCCGCTCTTCCTCAGATCGGCGGCCACGGATCCGCGCGTTCCGTCGCGTTCAAATACCGCGAGATTGTGCGGTTCGACGCCGCGCACAGCGAGGTTACCGGCTCCTCCTGCGACTGTGAAGACGGGAATGAGGATGGCCCCTTCTATACGCGGATCAAGTCCACGGTCGAGGGCCTCAACGTTCTGGACATGGTCACCGTGGACCGTGTGGTAGCCACGCTCTCGTCCACTTATACACCCGATTCGGATGGGCAGCCCTCGGTCAAGCTGATCGGGACGCGTTTCGAGAATCTGCGGATCGCCGGCATTCCCGTGGAGGTGGACCTGGCGACCGACGTGTTCGACCGCTTCGATACGCATCGCGCGCTGGCCCACGCTTACAAGCAAGGCGAGGTCCGGGAACTCGTTGACAACCAGACGTGGAGACAGCGGAGCCATAAGGCGCCTCCGAAGGTCGCGCGCTGGCTGAATTCGTTGGAACGCTGCGGCGACGAAATGCCCTCGGTTCGGGGCGTCACGTCCACATCCCTGGTGCGGGAACTGGCCGCAAAGAACCTCGAACACTGGGGGCACGTCATCCTGATACCGGGTTTTGGGACCGTGCGCCTCGCCGAACTGGAGATCCGGGAGAATACGCGGGTGTTGAACATGATTCAGCTCGACCTGGATTGTCCGTATAAGGCCCGGCTGATGGTCGGCTCAATTGCAGACGGAGGCGACGATTATTGAGTGGGTCGAAGTGATGGGTTCGCGCGCCCTGCAGGGACTGCTGGTCTTGTCGGCATTCACTCTCGCCGGCTGCTTCACTGGCGCTGGCTCCCTTGACGCCGAATTTCGGGCAACTCGGGCGCTGCTCTCGGCCGAGCGCTACGAAGAGGCGCTGCCCAAGGCCGAAAAGGGGCTCTCGCGGGCGGAACGGAGCCGAAACCAGGCCGACATCTGGCGCTTCCGCCTGCTCCAGGTGGATATTCTGATCGGGCAGCGCCTCGCAGCGAAGACTCTGGCGCTGCTGGACGGGTTCGGCCCGCCGCCGGACGGTCTGGAATGGAAAGAAGTCCGCGGTCGGCTGCTGCTGCTGCGGGGCCGTGCGTCGTACACGTTAAACCGTCTTGGGGAGGCGCAGGATTCCCTCGCGCGCGCGGCCGTTGTCGCGCGGGAGGCCGGAGCGGAGTCTCTCGCAGCCGAGGTGCTGATGCGCCAGGGCTCACTGCTCGTCAGGCAATCCAGGTACGACGATGCCCGCAGAGCGTTCCAAAAGGTAGCCGATACCGCTGTTCGCCTGGGCGAACCGTACCAGGAGGCGAGCGCGATCGGAAACATGGGATACAGCCTGCTGACGGAATCCAGGCACGATGAGGCAATCCCGTGGTTCGAACGTGCCGTCACCCTGTTCACCAAGCTGGGCGCCGGCGACTCGGTGGCGCGCACTCACGGCAACCTGGGTGTCTGCTATTTCCGCCTCGGCGATTATGACAATGCGCGCCTGCACTACCAGAATGCGGACCATTGGTTTGCCAGGACCGGCAACAAGGACAGTCAGCAAATCTGGATCGGCAATGCCGCCAATGTGTCGTATCAGACCGGAGACTATGTTGCCGCCGAGGAGGCGTACAAGCGCGCGCTCGAAATCGCCCGCCAGGTGCCGAGCCTGGTCTGGATCCCGCGCTGGCTGGCCAATCTGGCCGTCACGTCGCTCCAACTCGGCAAGTGGGATGCCGCGGAAGCATATAACAACGAGGCCCTCGAAAAGATGCGCCAGTCCAAGGACCCCAACTGGGAACCGACCGCGCTGGTGAATGGCGGCCGTATTGAGGAGGGACGGGGCCGGCTCGACCGCGCCGGCGAGAACTTTCGCGCGGCCCTTGAGAAGCCGGCGGAGGATCCCGGCGTGGCTCTGGACGCCCACGCGGGCCTGGCGCGGCTGTCGATTGACGGCGGGCGCATCCAGGAGGCTGAAGCCGAATTTCGCAACACGGTCGCGCTCATCGAGAAGCGCGGCGCCAGGCTTCCCAAAGCCGAATACAAGTTGTCCTACCTCTCGAGCCTGATCCGCTTCTACCGCGACTACGTCGATTTTCTGGTGAGTATCGGACAGGCCGAGCGGGCGCTGGGAGTGGCGGAGTCCAGCCGGTCCCATGTGCTCCTGGAGCGCCTCGAAGGCGGCCCGGTGGCGGCGCGGCACGGCTCGGGGGACTTCCGCCGGCTGGCGCGACGGACGCAATCGGTGCTGCTGGAATACTGGCTTGGCCCTGTGCAGTCTTATGTGTGGGTTGTCACTCCGGAGAGGGTCGCGATCCATAAGCTCCCCCCCGCCGACACGATCAAGCGCCAGGTGGATAGGTATCTCGCCGTAATCGCAGGCGGCCGCAACCCTCTGGAAGTGGCACGCGAAACCGGCCGGGCGCTCTACTCGATGATCTTGGAAGGCGCTTTGAGCGACTCCGCTGGCGCGTCCCGTTTCGTCATTGTTCCCGATGGGATCCTCCATTCGCTTCCGCTGGAGAGCCTGCCCGCGAAGGAGGACTCAGGCAAATTCTGGATCGAATTCGCAACCGTCTCGGTCGCGCCGTCGCTGAACTTCGTCGCCGGACGGGAGGACGCGCGGAAGCGCCCGGGCGACGGCGTCCTGATCATTGGCGAGCCATCGAGTTCCAGCCCTCAGTATCCGCGGCTTGAGTTTGCGGCACAGGAGATCGACTCCATCGCTGCCACGATGGGGAAGGCGAAGCCGGCAGTCTTCCGTGGCGACGCCGCCACGCCCGATTCCTACCGTGGCTCGGGACCTGAGCGCTATGCATGGATTCATCTGACGGCGCATGCCGCCGTGAATCGGGAAAGCCCGCTCGACTCAGCTGTAATTCTCGCGGGTCCCGTCGGGAGCAATCGGCTGCTCGCACGGGACGTTATGGCGCTTCCGCTCACGGCGGACCTGGTAACGATCTCGGCATGCCGCAGCGCCGGGGGAAAGAGCTATGCCGGGGAAGGTCTGGTTGGCTTTGCGTGGGCGTTTCTCCGGGCCGGCGCCCGGCAGGTGGTAGCCGGGCTATGGGACGTGAACGACCGCTCGACAGCAGAACTGATGGCCGTCATGTACCGGGAAATCGCGGAGGGCCGCAGACCGGCGGATGCCCTCCGCACGGCCAAACTCGTGCTCATCCATTCGGGCGGAGCTTATGTGAAGCCTTTTTACTGGGCCCCCTTTCAGCTCTACGTTGGGTCGGCGCAGTAGCTTATCTCAGGGTGGAACGCCGGGCTGTGCGACAGACCTGTCTTAAGGATTCAGGACAGTGATGTAGTCAATGTTCTCGTCTGCATCCGACAAATCGCGCATGGCCAGGAAAATCCGTCTGTGCCTTTCCAGTGAGAAATCGTCCAGGTTAACGACGCAAGCTCGGGAGATCTGCTGCCGTCAGTCAGTACCACTTGCGGTCGTGAGGGAGCTGCCTATATGGAAAATGAAGAGCCCGCCCGGATTGCTCATAGCATCGTTTTCGTACGCGCTGGAGGAGGGTTTGCACTGCCCTCTAAGATAGTAAGGCCGGGGATCCGCCTCGCGCTCCGCCTCTGGATTGATCGACGATCGGCCCATTGGCTACGTCTAAGTCGTATATACTTATCCACTGACGCAGGAGGGGACAATGACGTCAACAAAACATGCTGTTTTGGGGCTCGTTATGACGATTTCGGGCGTCGGCAGTGCTCGAGGAGGCACATTGAATCTGACGCCCGGGCTGAGCTTGAACCGCAACACCCCGTTCAATCTGATGGAGAACGGGAGTTTTGAGGTTCGGCCTCCAGGGTTAGCGCCGTTTGTCTACTGGGCTACCGGAACTAACAACACTCCATTCGCAGTCCCTGGGGGGTGGATATCGGGTGGCGGACCCGATAACTATGCGTATTGGGGGAATACTATGAACACAACTGGGCCCTTGCCTGACGGTGTCAACGGTCTCTATTTTGGCAACCAATTCGCTTCGTCCATCTCCGAGACCCCCACTTTCAAGGCCGATGGCACAGTGCTATTCGCATCTCCACCTAGCATTGTTCCGAAAGACTCCAACTACACCCCGGCCGTCACGTATCGCAAACCATTTCTGTGACACCAGGCGCTCAATACGCGCTAAGCTTTTGGGCTTCCGGAAAGTCGGCGGTAGGTGGCTGTGGGTTTGGTCATGACGGCATTTTCGGTTTGGACCTTACGGGAAACGCCACCCTGTTTCTTGCAGCGCCCTCCGGCTGCTCCAGCCTTGGGAATTCCCATGTGTACGAGTTTACATTCGTGCCCAGTGACCCTGTCGTTACCTTAACGTTCACGAACTGGGGACATTTTTCCCCGACAGGAACCACAGGTTGGACGTTGCCCACGACGACTGAACTAGTTCTTGACGACGTGATCATCAACGCTGTTCCGGAGCCTAACTCTGTAGGGCTCTTGGCTCTTTCGTTATTGGGACTAGCCCTCGCCGGTAGAATATCACCCTCATGCTGTCGCGCTGCCATTACGGCGAGAAATCCGTCGGAGCGCTTCGGCGGACTTTATCGCGGAGTCTGAGGGGATCAGCAGGTCGTATTGCTCAATAAGAAATTGGCCGTCATTACGCCTAACGGGCCTAACGTCGAAGATCCAGTCACGCTCGAGCCGCTTGGCGGCGGACGATTCCGTCTCGTCGCACCCACCGGCGGAGGGGGGCGCGTACGGGTTTGTGGCGAGGTCAGGCGATTCGTGGAGCAGAGCGGACAACCATGCGGATGTAGGGCGGAGATACCTGGAACCCGTGCTGACCACGACTTTGGGATAGGTATTCAGAGACGGATGCCGCAACGCTTTCCTCGTGCTATCCCCATGGTCATGTCTGACGAGTTTGCCCGCCGGACGCCGATTGTTCCGCACGAAGCCGTCGCCGTCGATTGTAGTGGCTGCCTTGTCGCCCAACGTGGAACTCCGCTGCAACGAGTCCGGGCCGTCGTGGGCGTGATCCAGGCTGACATCCTGAAAGGGCTGCTCGGGCTGGAGCGCGCGACGGAGAAAGGTGCGCATTACGGCAAGGCGAACACGTTTCCCGGCTTCACCCAGGTGACGGCGCATGTGTGCAATGAGTTGCGGAAAAGCGCGCGAAATTGGGGGCGAACCGGTACTCATCGTCCATGACACCTGCCGCTGGTACACGCCGGCACGAGGAGCCCATCCCGATCATTCGCTGTGTTCGGTTCGGGCGTCATCCAGACGTGAACGAGGATGGTGCCGTTTGCCCGCGATGCGGTCGGCGGTCGCCGGTTCGGTCTGGCGACCTAATCGCGGCGATTGAAACGTGGAATGAGCTGGTAGATCCGGGAGGAGAATTGCCCCGGCCTGTTCTCCGAAACGCCGTATCTCCGCGGCCACGAGTGCGGGCTCCAGGCGTCGGGCCCAACCGGCGGAGGGAGTGTTCAAACCAGATAGTAGCGCGACAGGGCGAGCACCATCATCAGCGTGATGCCTGCAATCGCGAACTCGCCGATCGCTCCGACGAGAAACGGACGGATTCCCTGTTTCATCATTTCGCGGAAATTTGTACGGAGCCCGACCCCAGCGAAGGTAAGCAGGAAGGCCCAACGAGAAAGATTGGCAATGTCGGCGATCTGGGGCTGCGAGAAAAATCCCGCTGTGGTAACGGAGGAGATCAATAGGAATCCGAGCACAAACTTGGGAAACTTCTGCCACAGAAAGCTCGCCTTATTGCCGATCACTGCAGCCTGCGACTTGCGAGCCCAATAGATGGCGTAACCGAGCACGACAAACCCGATCGTGGCGTTGCGGGCGGTCTTGGCGAGCACGGCGAATTTTCCTGCGGCATCGGAATAAAGCGCGCCCGCAGCGGTGGCTTCGGCTGTATTGTCAACAGCAAGGCCCGCCCACAAACCAAAAGCCTGATCGCTCATTCCCAGAGCATGGCCAATCGCCGGGAACGCAAACAGGCTGAACGCGCCCAGCGCGAGAATGGCGGCGATCGCGTAGGAAGCGTCTTCATCGTCGGCGTCAATGGCTCCCTTCGCAGCGATAATGGCGGAGACGCCGCAAATTGACGATCCGATGGCGAGCAGGCTGGTGAGTTTGGGTGATAGTCCAAACGCGCGTCCAAGGTAAGTCATGAGAATGAGCGATAGAAGGAGTTCCACTGCGACACAGGCGAGGCTGATTACACCCATCTTCAAGACATCCCCCAAAATGAACCGCACTCCGAGCAATACGATTCCGGCTTTCAGCCAGAATTCGTAGGTATCCACGCCAGGACGAAAGATCTTGGGTATGCCAGTGGTGTTCGCCACGATTAGGCCGAAAACGATGGCCCAGAGCACGTACTCGACGTTGGGCAAAAAGACATGATGCGCCTTACCGTAACGGGCGATCGATTGTTCCGCGATCTTGCCCGCGTAACCAAGAATGGCGAGCAAGAGGATACCAGGGATCAGGCCCAGGAAACGCCGAAGCCCGATTACCACGGAATGCTCTTGAGCACACCGATTTTGACCAAAAGCGCGGCAGCCAGGGATGCCAGAACTGCCCACCAATCGAGACTGAGGATACGCTGACTCATAGTGAAACATCATTATATGAGTTCGGCGGGGTGCTCAGAATGGACTGGCGATGGTCGCCGTGGAGGGTAGCAACTTGGAACGACTGCGGGGCCGTTGTCGGCGTGACCGGATCGACGTCCTAAAGGTCTGTGCGGACTGGAATGCGCGGAAGCGGGAAAAGGCGAATACGGAAATTGAGTTCGATCATCAGGCCTGGCCCACTTCGATCATCTAATTTGGCCCACCCCT
>JBDTMZ010000141.1:0-64706 GCA_039934035.1 Candidatus Solibacter sp.
GGGTGAACCTCGGCGGTATCAGCAACTCGCTGACCAGCGCGACGTTCGGCCGTGTAACCAGCGCCAGCAACGCGCGGGTGTTCCAGATCTCCGGCCGCATATCGTTCTGATAGAAGCCTGAGCTGTTTGTTTTGCTTTCGGCCGGCTTTCCTCGCAAGAAGGGAGCCGGCCTTTTTGGCCGAAACCACTCACTCGGCGCCTCATCTGGCGCCTCAAGAATTGATTCCATTGAAGGAGAACCCATGATCACACCGGTTTCCCGCAAGAACTCCCGCCGCAGCTTTCTTCAGACGGCTGCTGGCCTGGCCGCTGGCGCTGCTGCCGCGCCGCATATCGCTATCGGTCAAAGCGGCCCCGACATCGTCGAGACAGCGCACGGGCGTGTGCGCGGCGTGACGATCGACGGCATCAAGTGGTTCCGAGGAATTCCCTACGGCGCGGACACCAGCGGAAAGAATCGTTTCATGCCGCCGCAGAAAGTCGCGAACTCGCCGGGCGTTCGAGATTGTACCGATTGGGGCCATGTCGCCCCGCAGCGCGTCAGCGACAACCCCAGCGAATACACGAAATATGTCGGCTGGAATAACTATCGGGGTGGAATGAGCGAAGACTGCCTCCTGGTCAACGTTTGGACGCCCGCTGTCCGCGACAATGGCAAGCGTCCCGTGCTCTTCATCATCCATGGCGGCGGGTATACCAGCGGTTCGGCCAACCTCGGGGCCTTGGAAGGACAGCACCTCGCCAAGATGGCCAACATGGTGGTGGTTACAGTCAATCACCGCCTGGGCGTGCTGGGCTTCCTGGATTTGTCGGCCTTTGGCGGAGCCGCGCTCGCGAGTTCTGGCAATGCTGGATTAATGGACCTGGTCCAGGCGCTCCAATGGGTGCACGACAACATCGCGCAATTTGGCGGCGATCCGGGAAGCGTGACCATCACCGGCCAATCCGGAGGTGGTGGGAAATGCTCGCACCTCATGGCGATGCCGTCGGCCAAGGGCCTGTTTCATAAGGTCGCGATCCAGTCGGGCTCGACCCTGAAGACGGGCCGGCACGACGAGCGGCAGAAAGATGCCGAACGGGTATGGACTAAGTTCGGCGTTGCCAAAGGTGATCTGAACAAACTGCAGTCACTGCCGTTGAAAGACCTCATTGAGGGTGGGACGGGTGCCGGTCCAGTGCTGGATGGAACCGTAGTGCCGCGCGATCCTTTCGATCCGGATGCGCCCTCCATCTCAGCCAACGTCCCGATGATCATTGGTACCTGCCTTGAGGACTTCGGTTTTACTATTACGGATCGGTCGGACGAAGAGGCATCCATCCGAACGTGGATTCAGGGCCAGCTTCGATCTGCGAATGCCGAACAGCAGGCCGGCGAAGTGTTCGCGACTTACCGCAAACTGTATCCCCAGAAGAATGGCTTCCTGACAAGAGCCATGATCGCGACCGACCGAGGCGCCAGAAGGAGTGCGGTGACCCAGGCGGAGCGCAAGTCAGCTCAGGGCGGCGCGCCCGTTTTCATGTACCGCTGGGACTGGCCTGCCGACGGGGTAGGGGCGCAGTGGGGAGCCGTTCACGGAACAGACCTTAGCCCCGCGTTTGGGAATCCCACGACAGCAATGACCGGGAATACCGCGGGAGGAAAGCGTGTGGCGCTGCAGTTGGGCTCCGCTTTCGCCGCCCTGGCGAAAAGCGGCAACCCGAAGAATCCGAATCTGCCGCCGTGGGCCCCGTACGACGCCAAGACTCGCGCGGTGATGATCCTCAACGGTGACACCCACGCCGAGAATGACCCGAACCGGGAACTGCGGGAGCTGTGGAACAGACTATCGGCAACGTAAGAGGCCGGCGCTGCAAGCTAACCTACGACTACTTGGTCGTGAAGTAATCGTAGGTTAGCTTCCAGGTGAAGTCTTTTCCTGGATCGATTGACATTGCGACATACGGCTCGACAGCCATGACCGTGCGGATCGACCAGATTGCGATATTTGAGAGCGGCCGGTCCCCGACCACGTGATAGCCTGCGCCGATTCTCTTGTTCTCCACACGAATGTCATAGTCCTTCGCCGTGTCGCCGAAGCCGGGAAGCGAGGCCGAAGCGCGTTCTTGATCCACCAGAGTCTTGAGGTACACGACCTGATTTCCGCGAACATCGAGGAGTCCTGCGGTTGGAGGCCGCTGCGAGGGTTGAATCTGGTACGGCACAGTGACGGTGAGGCCCTCACTTGGACCCTCCTGATCCAACACGAAGAAATTGTGGTTATATACGTTGGTCTTGATCACCTTGCTTCCGGTATTCTCCAGCCTGTGTTCGATGATCATGCCCGCTTTTCCGGGAACCAGCCGAAGGACCTTGTGATAGATGTAGCCGTAGCCGTCCTTAGTGTCGTTGAGTACCTGGGTGAACTCGACTGAATCTTTGTTCTTTTTAACCGTCCATTTGCCGGGGTCTACGATCTGGTACGTGCGGGAATGGTCGTAACGATCCGGTCCTCCGGGGGGCGCTCCACGGCCGGCCGTGGGAGCTGGACGAGGCGGATCCGAGGGTTCGCCCACCATGGGCTTGCGCAGCACGCCCACGCCAATCTTGATAAATGTCCCGCCCGGTTGAGCCTCGGCGAAGCCAAGCCCGCCGCCATCCGAATTAAACTCTTCGCCGGGGCCAACCATGGCTGTGAAGTCCGCCGAAATCACCCCGTGCTCGTCGTAACCCAGATCGTAGACGGAATGGTCGACCTTATAGAACCACGGCCCATAAAACGTATGGCCTTTGTATTTCAGACTGGCGACAATGCCCGACCAATCGAATCGAGTGGTGTGATAGAAGCCGTCGTTTCCGTTGGGCAGGTAAATCTTGGCTTGAATCAGACCGTTGGTGATTTCCGTGCTGAGCGGATCCGCGGATATCAGGCAACCCGCCGTCAGGAGACCAAGGGTCAGTGCAGTGCGCATCGTTGTATGTGTCATCGTTTGCTTTCAGTCCGGAAGAATTTCTTGGAGAAATGGTCCGATGGTTGGTGATCAGGTCATCGGTGGCCCGGAGGGCGACTGATTGGCCGCCCTCCCGTTTCCCATTCGGGGTTACTCGTAGATATTGATGCCGGACGCTTTGCCGAACAGCTTCGTGAGGTCGGTTGTTTTGTTGACCACGACACTGAAAAACCCGACGCTCATCTCGTCCGTTGTCTGAGAGCCGAAAGGAACGTCCCGCTTGGGATCGGGGTTGAACGGGTTGTTCGCGGAGTTGTCGAAATGGGCGATTGACAGCATCTTGCTGCCCTTCGGGATCACCACCGGCTTCGCAAACTCGTACCCAACCTGCCAGTTGAAGTTGTAGCCATTCACCTTGAGTACCGTCTGCGTCTCGCCAGTCGGGTAAAGAATGCGGACCTCAAAGTCCTTGCCCCGCATGTGCATGTGGGGCTGAATCCAGGTCAACTCGACATTGTCTTCCACTGGAATCTCGGTTCGGACCTCATAATTGGGATTGCCGGCCGGAATTGTGAAGTTCAAGTTTGTGAGAGCTCCGGACGTGAAGAACCTGCGGTTTGGCGGATTCTTTGCCAGGACGATTCCGACCTTCGTCCTGTCCGTAGTGGCCGTGCCGTTGGTGGTGTAGTGAGTCTCGAAATAGATATCCGAGCCGGCCGGGATGAATTTGGCCGCGTCGCCCACCGTGAAATTCTGTCCGTCCAGGCCGGGGTTGTACTTGGCGAGGATCTCACGTGCGCCGCCCTCCGGCCCCATTCCCGGGCGTGCACCGCGGCCGCCGGCTTGAGGCTGCGCCTCCGGTGGCGGCGGAGCGGCGGGAGCATCCTTTTTCGGGTAGACCACCCAGGCTTTCATGTGGTGAACCACGGCTCGATTACTCGGCCGGATTTCGGCGGCCTGAACCCAAATGTCCTTCGGAAAATTGACCTTCACTAAGATGCCCTGGTTGCGAACGATGCCCGTTGCGGGAATCTGAACATCCTCCGGCATTTCTACCACGATATCCGGCTTGCCGATTTCCCAGCCCTCGGCGAATTTGACCGGCGGCGGTGCATCTTTCACATTCCCTTCGGGAGCGCCGGCGTCAGCCCAAGCAGCCAAAATCTTTCGGTCGCTCTCCCGCATGCTGCGATCGTTCGAGAAGTGGTTCACCGCTGGGTCCGCAAACCATGGCGGCATCTTCCTGGTCAGGACGGCCGCTTTAATCGCTTTCGCCCACGGCCGCGCCTCTGTATAGGTCAACAGAGGCATCGGAGCAACCTCGCCTGGCCGATGGCAGGTCTGGCAGTTTTTTTGCAGCACCGGCAGCACATCCTTGTTGAACGTAACCGATTCAGTGGTGTCGGCGCTAAATGCCGCAACCGCGAAGAACAAACCCAAACGGGGAGTACGTAGCATCACCGAAGTCCCTCCGTGCAGTAAATATTCTGTGACGTTCTGAACGCTGTAGAAGTAAACGTCAGCAGCCCAATACCCAGATCGGGCTCGATAATATCAAAGAAATCGCCCATTGGATCAAAACTTTAACAAAACTTCAGGGACGGACAACTTCCTACGATTTACTGCTAACGCGGAGAGGACAGTTGGTCGCAGCGCGTGTAAGATAGAGGTCCATCGCCGCCCGGCGCAGCATCATAGTCGTCTTGTTTCTGTGCGTGGCGCCGGTCCTGCCGGCCCACGACGTGATCACAACTAAGATCACCTGGTCGCGCGAGATCTCGCGAATTGTATCCAGGCAGTGCGCCGGTTGCCATAACGGAGGCCCCGCGTTCTCGCTCCTCTCCTATGCCGAAGCGCGGCCCTGGGCGAAGGCAATCAAGGACGAGGTGCTGGCGCGACGAATGCCTCCCTGGAACGCAGTCAAAGGGTTCGGTGATTTCAAGAACGACCACGGCCTTACCCAGGACGATCTGGCAATTCTCTCCGAATGGGTAGACGGCGGCGCGCCGGAAGGAAACCCTCTGGCACTCCCGCCGAAGCCGCGTCGCGAAGACAACGAGGAAGACGAAAGTCCGGCCGGTCAGAACGTGACATTTACCGGTTCGATGGTGTTCCACTCGCAGCGGTGCTAGTGGGGATCCAGGCTGCCGAGTTCCCTGGCGGCTCGGTGCAGATCTTCGCAACGCGGCCGGACGGAAGCATCGAGCCTCTTATCTGGCTTCAAAATTTCAGTCCTGCTTACAAACGGCCGTACTATTTCCGTAACGCGTTACGGTTTCCGGCAGGCACGCACGTTACTATCACACCGGGTACGGCGTCCGCCGCGCTGATAGTGCAACCGCCGCCGCGCAAAGATAAGGGCGCCGCTACTTCAGCTCCGAAACCGGCACATTGAACGCTACTGTGTTTACCACTCCTTTGCGCTGGAACTGCACCCAAACGCGGTAAGTCAAAGGTCGCGGAAAAACCATGTTGAACTGTATATCGGGACCACCGTCCGCGATGAATGGATGCGTGTGAATCATGTCGACGAGATCACTGCTGGCCGCCAGCATGTGACCCCAGGCACCGATAAACTTCTCGATGCCATCGGCGGGCTCCAAGTGAAAAAACATCAGTGTTTTCAGCCCGGCGACGGGCTGCGGCGGATCCGTCTTTACCGTGACCCGGAGGTTGACAGCCTCTTTCGGGGCGAAGTCAGGCGTCAAAACCCCGCCGGGTGTGATCGGCCCGCCCGGAATAATTACCGTTCTGGGTAGAAGCTGAGGCGTTCCGCCGGTCGGATACACGTCGCTGAGGATGCGGTACATGCCTGGCCGCGGAAAGCTGGTATCAAACCGGAACACTCCCTCCGGCGACCGCACGGGATGTTCGTGCAGGAAATACCGCAGATCCTGACTCACGATGAACATGTGGTAGAGTTTCTCGTGCATGATTTGGAAGCCGGTCACGGGTCTTCCAGTCTTCGGGTCTCTGACACGAAAAAGCAGAGCCACTTTCTGGCCCGCCCGTGGAGCAGGTGGACGGAGCCGTAATTCGACGGAATACTCCAGGGCTTCAGGAACGCCGGCAAGGAGGGTCATTCCGCAGCGTGGACACCGCCCGGGCGCTACCGACCGGATGTCCTTATCCATGGGACAGACAAATTCGAGCAGCGGTTCCGTGGTGTCGGGCGGCTCGTCAACCGTCGCCGGCACGCCTGATTTTTGCGCCGCTGCCCGGGCAACGCCGGCGGTTGCAAGCAGGAGAATGCGGCGGGTCATTCTGCAATCCATATCGGTCTCACGGCTTGTGGCGTTCGCAATGGAGGTAGAAGTGGGACAGTCCAAAAAGGGTGAACGCGGCGAGCAGGCGCCCGCCGCGTCCATGGGAAACTCCCGGTCAGAACGAAAACTTCAGGGCTAATTGGATAACGCGCGCCGTGGAGCCGGTGCGAATCTGTCCGAACCCGGCGCCAGAGAAATTCGCCGTTGGGTCCCCAGGGCTCATGTGGTTCAATGCATTGAATGCCTCGGCGCGGAAGCGGGCGTCCAGCCCTTCCCGCAGCGTAAAGCGCTTGCTCATTGAGAGGTCGAAGTTGTATGCTCCCGGGCCTCGCAGCACGCCTTTTCCGACGTTGCCGAAAGTGCCGAGGGCAGGCTGCGCGAACGCCTTGGAATTCAAGTAGCTGAAGCACGGCGTCACTATGTTGCTGCAGCCACCCGAAGTATACGGATCCGCGCCGTACACAAGATCCGCGCGGTCGCGACCAATCGCAGTGAGCGAGCGATCCGTGCCTGAGCTCACAGTCAATTGCGTTCCACTGCGGCCCGTGAGAATGCCGCCCATCTGCCAGCCGCCGGCAGCGGTTCGCAACAGTGCATTCGAGTGCGCGAGAGCCGGCAACTGCCACACGGAAGACATCGACACCACGTGCCTTCTATCGAAATCGGAAGGGCCACGGTCGAGGCGCTGGAAATCAGGCATCGACGGCGGCAGGGCGTACGTTGCGCCCACTGACGGGGTTACGTATTCCGTTCCAATCGGCACATTGTCCAGCGCTTTAGAGAACGTGTAATTCGCCAGAACGGTCAGCCCGTGAGAGAGACGTTTGGTGATGGTGGATTGCACGGAGTGATACCAGGAGTTGCCGGAACTGCTGGCCAGGATGATGCCGCTGAATCCCTGGTAAGCGCGGCGGGCATCGGTGGACGCGGAGCTGCCCGGGATGTAGACGCCGGGATTCAGTTGCTGGTTCACGTTCAGGTGGTTCATGTGCGTACTCACATACGAAGAACGAACCAGCCAATTGCCGGCAAGTTGCCGCTCGATGCCCAAGTTCATGCTGTACTCGATCGGGCTGAGCCGGTCATTCGGACTCCATGAATACACCAGAACCGGCGGGGGGAATGGCGTGTTCTTGGGCGGCGGCAGGGGCGCCGGGAATGGGTCAACGATCCCGAGGTACGGATTGCTGAACGGGCCCTGCGGGCTGGTGAGCGTGACGGCCAGGCTGAAAGGCGTAGACTGCGCCTGGCGATTATTCGAGAAGCCCGGGACGCGCGCATCGTAGGTGATGCTGGCGCCGCCGCGCACGCTCATCTTGCCATCACCCAGAACGTCATAGGCGAAGCCGAGTCGTGGAGCAAAATTCATCCAATCGCTGCGCCGTCCGGAAGAGGGAACGCGCTCGTCGCCCGGGAAGAACTCGCCCGCGGGGGCGTTGGTATAAACTTTGGACCGCTCGCCGCGCGCGTATCGATCCGGGAAGAAAACTTCCGACTCATGGAATTTGTCTTCCCATGGCAGCGCCGGTTCCCAACGCAGACCATAACTCAACGTAAGCCGCTTGGATACTTTAAAAGTGTCCTGAACAGCAAGAGAGAACAGCTTGTAGCGGTTCGCTTGAATGTAGCCATTGCCCTGAGTAAATGTTCGCATTCTCCCCAACAAGAAGTCGGACAGCGCCAGCCCCGTAGAGGCATTGGTAAACGCGAAAACTCCATTCTGGTTGGTTTCGGTGTACTCATTCAGGCGATCGCGTTCGGCTTGGCCGGAGATGGTGATCGCGTGACGTCCGTGGACCCACCGCGCTGTATCCGACCAGGAGAAGCTGGCGCGTGGAAATTTTCCCACAGGGAAACTGCCGAAATTGAAGAAGCCCGAGACGTTAATGCCTTCGATGGCGGGCGCCGACCCCTGGGAAATGCCCACTCCCCAGTCCCGCACGGACGGAGAGTTCGGCGGCGGACCGCGCCGGTCGCTTTCATACGAGAAACCGAAACGGAAATCGTTCAGGAGGTTCGGGCTAAAGACATGCGTTTCGGTGAGCGCGACGTTTTGATATACGAAGTAGGCGTAATCCGCGTAAGTGAGGAGATTTTTGGCAGCCAGGGTAGCGGGACCGTCGTAGGCATCGCGGAAGTAGCGCACCACGGCGCGGTCGTTGTTCGTGATGTTGTAATCGACCTTGCCTGTGTACTCGCGCAGGTCCTGAACATTCGGACGGTTGAAGAAGACGAGCCCACTCCCGCCGGTGCGGGGAAGCCAGTTGTTCGCCAACGCTACGGCAGCACGATCGAATTTAGTAACGGGAACCAGGTTCCCGGGGAACGGCTGATTGTTGCTTGGATCTTTTACGGTGACAGCCTGTCCCAGCGGATTGTTCGGATTCGTAGCGCTCAGCATGGCAGAGAAATCGCCCGCCAGATTTGCATCCGTCGGGACGAACGCGCTCGCTCCTGTGTTTACGCTCCGGAAGCGGGTGCCTTGGTAGGACCCAAAGAAGAAGACCTTATCGCGCTTGATCGGACCGCCGATCCCGCCGCCATACTGCCAGCGCTTCAACGGATCGCGCGACGCGTCGAAAAAGTTGCGAGCGTTGAACGCCTGATTACGAACGAACCCAAAGCCGCTGCCGTGAAACTGGTTAGTGCCCGACTTCGTCACGATATTGACGACGCCACCGGCATTCTGCCCGAATTCCGCGCTATAGCCGCTCGTCTGCACACTGAATTCCTGCAGCGCATCGGGGTTTGGGAACGGTGCGTTGATATTGCTAAGAAAGTCGATATTGGGGACGCCATCGAGATAATAGCCGGTGTGGTTGGATCGGCTGCCATTGATAGACGGCGTGACGCCAGTGGTAGGCATTGTCTTGGTTGCGCCTTCATCGACTCCGTTCGAAGGAGCAGGCACAGCGCCGGCTACCAACACGGTCAGCGAGGCGGCGTTGCGGCCGTTGAGCGGCAGCTCTTCAATGCGGGCCGAGTCAATTACCTGCCTTAACGTCGGAGTCGTCGTGTCCACCTGAGTGGGGCTTGCTTCCACCGTGACCTGTTCGCTAGCTGCGCCGACCTCGAGCTTGACGTTGATGGTTGCTACCTGATCGGTTTCCATAGTGATGCCGGTTTGCGAAAAGGCTCGGAATCCAGGAGACTCCACCGTTAGCGTATACTTCGCCGCGCGGAGCGAGCCCACAGAAAACAGCCCGTCTGTGTTGGTTAAGGTGGAACGCGTAAGACCGGTCTCCACTTCGATTGCGGTGACCTTCGCGTTAGGCATTATGGCGCCAGATGAATCTGACACCGTGCCATTGATGATGCTGGTGCCTTGTCCCCACGCACTGATGGCGGAGAACAGAATGAACCCGACGACGTACAGACGGTGCAACATGGCTACCCCCTCAAGGCCGAATCTCGGCGTAGAGCGAGTTTACTCAGGCATCTGATTCCCGTCACCTTAAGAAATGTGAAGATTCGCCGGAACTTTCAGAAGGATATAAGGTAGGCAGCGGGCGAGCGGTCATTGACACACACCTAGGACGCTGATACGAATGCGCAACTATCAATGCGTATAGCGCAATGAAGCACCATTCGCATCGGCACATCCGGAAGGAGATTTAACAACGTGCTAACCGCATTCAGCCAGGTTTTGGCTCTGATTTCGTGACTCGGCAGAGCAGTTGCTTTCGCCGGATTGGCGATGGTCGGATTTGCGCAAGGACCCGGAGGCGGCGGTCATACCGCCGAGCAGGAGCGGGAGGGTGGTTTTGTTTACACCCGGGTTTGCGCCGGATGCCATGGCGCGAATTTGCACCGGCGCTGGACGCCGCGGGAGTCCGGTAGCAACGGCTGCCGGTAGAAATAGGTGGCGGTTCATGGAGTGTGCAAGATCGCGCCGTCTCGTCATATCAGGATGCTCGATCGTTCGTGCATACGCTGCGCTTGAAAACTCAAGCGCAGCGGAGAGAGTGTTGCGCTCTCGGTTGTTTCATACATTTCACAACACACCGCGATTACCAGTTATTCCAGAAGATAAAGGTTCCACGCCGGGCAGATATTATGATTTCTTGCTTTTTGTCCCCGTTAAGATCGACCAGCAATACACTTGATCCGACGCCGGATCGATTGGAAATCAGCTCAGGGACAAACCGCGCGCCCCCGGGCGCAGTCTTGTCACGAACCGTGCGGTATACATAAAGTACCGGCGTCCCATACGCATCCGGATCGGCCCAAGTGTCTAGTTCCGACCACTCGCGTTTGCCAGTAACGAAATCGGGAATGCCGTCGCCGTCAATGTCCGCGATACTCGATCCGTGAATCTCCGAAAACGTCACACCGCCGGCGTTGGTCGCCTTGGTCGAGTAATCGTCCATCACCAGGTGTTCGACGAAGGAGCTTTTGCCGTCGGCCGCCTTCTTCTGTTCATACCACGCAATGCCGAAGCCGTGCGCGTGCAGGCTCGTCATCACGTCGTTCAGGCCATCACCGTTGATGTCGAAAACCGCTATGTCGGCTCCGCCAATCCGAGCCCCTGTCCGCCCGAATGCTTCCGGATGAAACGGCCAGGGCTCCGACATCTTTGCGTTGCCGGGGTTCTCCCACCAGCCCATCGAATCGAGCACGTCGAGGCGCCCATCTCGATTGACGTCACCGGTGCCCAGCCCGTGTTGAGGCCATGGCCCGGTTTCGCTGATCGGATGCTTGATCCAGAGACCTTTCGGGTTCTTTGGATCGGGATTTGCCCAGACCAAACGGCTGTCGGCCTCCTTGAAAACAATGTCTGGCTGTCCGTCGCCGTTTAAATCCTTAAATGCCCACTGTTCAATGCTCACAGGACCCGTTATTTCGTACGCATCCCAACGCCGTAGCTCCTTGCCCGGATTCACGAAGAGCCGGATCGGGGCGCGGAGGATGCAGTTGATTACGTCGGGGTAGCCATCGCCCGTAACGTCGCCGGCGTATTGCAGCCCGTTGAAAAACTCCGTGCTCGGATTCAACGTCTTCGCAGGCCAGATTTCACGCGCCGTGTGATAGTCCGGTCCAAAGTAGGTGAAGGGACCGGACACAATATCCGGAATACCGTCGCGATTAAAGTCAGCAACCGCAGGTCCCCAGCTATAGTAATAATCGCTGAGCTTCTGCAACCGGAACTTGGATGAAATGATCTCTTCGGGCGTGACGCGCGGCTGAATGTCCTTGTAAGCAATGTCCTTGAACTTCACTTCGCCACTGCCGACGTAGAATGCGAAAGGGCCGTACCGGCCATATGCCTGATCCGCAACACCTCCTGCGATGCCGGCGGCATAATTGAGCTGCGCCCGCATGATGTTGACGTCGAGGAGGATGTCGACAAGATTCCAGTCGTCGGCCTTCGGCACATTCGGTGCTACATTGCCCCGGCCGCCCGCGCCACCTCGTCCTCCTCCCGCGCCACCCCGGCCCGCAGCCGCGGACGCCGCTGGAGGCTGCGGTATTGCCGAGGAATCGAGGGGCACCAGGAATGGGAGCTCGTTGTCGGCCCGCTCGGCGACGCGGCCACCGCGGCCCGAGGAAGCCCGTAATTTCTCACGAGATGTCACATTGCCCTGTGCATCGGTCGTGACATGATACGAAACAAGGTCGCCGGCAGTCAGCGAGAGGTAGACACCTTTCATACCGCCGTCCGGGGTGTTCTCCGCGCGAAGCAGGATGCCAGTCTGACATTCGCCGGTGCAGCGCCACATGGCTTCGAGCTGGAGGTCTTGATAGGGTTTATTGAACACCAGCCAACCTTTGCCCGTGCCCGTGATTTCGCCATTCGCTGCCTTCCAGGTAGCCTGCCCGACTGTGCGCCAACCACTCAGGCTCGAACCCGTGAACATCCCGTCCGGGTCAAAATTCCTGGGAGCAGCACCCAGCGCGAACAGCGCCACCAGGGCGGTTCCAACAGCAAGCATTCCGGGAGCTAGTAACCGGGGATCCGTGCCCCCCTTGCGCCCATGTACTGGTCGTTGTGTTCGCACTGTCCGTCTCCTTCTGTGCCGCTTTGCAGTATGTTGGAGGGCCAGAACTTCGCGAGCGACGTTTAGATGGAAGCCACGCGCGAAAACTCCTCCAGATCAGAACTGGAATCTGGCGCTGATCGCAACCTGCCTGGGTGGCGCAGTCGCAGTATATTGCCCCGTCGTTTGGTTTGTGTTCAGCCCTGCGGCGTTAAATGCCGATGTTGAGCCGATTGCGTTGAATTGCGCGTGATTGAAGACGTTGTAAGTTTGAAAATTGATTCCGAGCGTACGGGCCTCCCCCACGCGGAAGACCTTGGCGATCGTCAGATCCTGGTTCCACCAACCGGGTTGACGCATAATGCCGAGGCCGGCATTTCCAAACGTGGGGGTCGGATTAGCCGCCGTGCCACCGTTGGGAAACGCAAATGCCGCCTTATTGAAGTTGGTGTCGAAGCGCTGGGTAAAATTCTTCCAGTCTCCAACTACCTGACAGCGAATTCCACCGGCGCCGGTCCAGGTGGGATCGTTTGCCGGGAACGGAGCGGACGATGTGCAGGTGGGGGAAATGGGCGCACCCGTGCTGAATGATGTCACACCCGAAAGCGTCCAGCCGGCCACAAAATAGTTGGCCAGTTTGCCCACCCGAGGCTTCGGCAACTCGTAAGCGAAATTGGCTCCGCCATATTGCGAGCGGTCGCTCGAAGTAGGTCCGTAGTACCAGTCGCGCTGGCCGGGAAATGTGATGGTTCCACCATATGCAGTCTGAATCGGCGTGCCAGTATGGTACGGGTCGTT
Source organism: Candidatus Solibacter sp. (assembly GCA_039934035.1). Taxonomy (GTDB): domain Bacteria; phylum Acidobacteriota; class Terriglobia; order Bryobacterales; family Bryobacteraceae; genus Solibacter. Next base: position 12,971 of record JBDTMZ010000141.1, read on the forward strand.
TGAGCTGCCCGTGGCTAGGGCCTTGGAGAACTGATAATTCCCGTTAAACGTGAGACCTTTGGTGAAACGGTGCTTAACTGATACCTGCAGCCCATTATAATTGACCGAATTGCTACAGCCGCAATAAGTATTTATCACGCCCATTCCCGGATACTCGGTCCGAAGCAGGTTCGCATTGATCCCCGCATTGTTGAAGACGTTCTTTGCAAGAGCGTACGCCCCAAACTGCACATTGTTTCGCGTAATGGTCATCTGCTGGTGGCGATCGTAAGTACCGATATACGCGATGTTGAGGACCGTGCTGAAGCCAACGGCGCGCTCAAACGTGAGATTCCAGTTGTGTGCTCTTTCCATCGGAATCGCGGCGTTAACGGCTCCCGTGACCGGAGTTACATACAAGGGACTCCCCTGACTGCCGATGGACGACAAGAGGGTGGCTGAAGCAACGTTTGTGTAATTAGCCGGTGCAAAATACTGCCCAACGGCGTTATTGTTTGACGGCCGGTTGATCATCACTGCAAAGGATCCGCGGATCACAGTCTTTCCATCTCCGCGGATATTCCAGGCAAATCCAAAGCGCGGCTGGTATTGGACCGGCGCGTAATGGAGACCATACGGGACCGGATACTGCACTCCGTTGACGGGACTACCCGACCCCGGGATTATCTGAGCGATGGCGGAACTGGGACCGGTGATCGCGGAATTCAGCGGATCGCGTGCAAATTGATTAGCGGGTGAGCAGGTCGCGCCGGCAACCTTGCAGTCCGGAACAAAGAGCCGGGCAGCCATCGCGGGATTGTATGCGGACGGAAGGAAGTGCGCCAAAAAACCCGTTTGGTCCTGCGTCGCCCCAGCGTGAAAGAAGCGCATACCATAATCAAGGGTGAAACTGTGGTTTACCTTCCAATTGTCCTGTACATACCAATCTACGTCGGTGAAGGGATAAATTGCTAGTGGCCGCGCTGAACTTTCTGTGTAGGTTGTCACGATTCCAAGCAACGCATTGGCGTAGCCATTTCCCGTATCCAGCGGATTCGTCGACGTGCTGCCGAAGTTGTAATTACCGTCAAACTGGGAGCCGAAGTGCTCATCGTACTCCTTCATGTATTCCCAGTACACACCGCCTTTGATCCGGTGCGAACCATGCACCCAGGTGAGGTCGTCGCGCCAGATGTACTGGCGATACCCATACTCATACTGCACCTGGCGGGCATTCGTATCGAAGCTGGCGTAACCAGTATAGTTTCCGCCGCTGAAGCTCATTCTCGGGAGATACGGTGGATACTGATTGTAGCCCCATGGTACTGTCTTGCCCACGGGATAAGGAACCAGACGGGGGGGATCGAGAGCCGTACTGTGGTACAGCGCGGTCTCGTCGGGACTCACGTGGCCGACTGAACCTTGGTGAAAGAGGGTGTAGATGAACTGGCTTTCGTTCACGAGGGTGGGTGTGATAATCCATGCGGCGTGTCCGAGATAGCTCGAGCCAGGAGTGTTTTGTATGTAATTGCCCAGGCCGGCGGTCACAGAATTCACCGTTCCCGTATTGACGATGTCCCTGACCAGCCTGAAGTACATGGTGAGGTTCTTCGAAACATTGGCATCCACGCGAAACACTTGGTCGACACGAACGGCAGTTGGCGTGGCTGAATAGCTGGCGTTGGCGGTATAGGGTAGTGCGGGATTCCTGTAGCCATTCGGCTTTTGCAACAGGTTGAGCATTCCGAGGCCCAGCGCACTGATTCTGTTCCCGGGTATGACGTTATTTGGGAACGGGAGTCCGGTGTTGGGGTCTTTGATTGTCACGAGAAGCGGCACCGTGGGCGCTGAGTTCTGTGCAAAGAAGGTCTGGGAGAAATTGCCTGATCGCTCCAGCTCCGTTGGCAGATTGACCGTCTGGGTATCCGTAGGCTGCTTCGATGTCGAGTATTCCGGTGAATAGAAGAAGAAGAGCTTGCCTTGCAGGCTCTTCGGCATCACTTTCGGGATATAAAGCGGTCCGCCAAGAGAACCACCAAGGATGAGGTACCGGTAGACGGGCCGTTGGATACTGGCTCGGTTGTTGAAATAACTATTGGCGTTGAGGCCTTCGTTGCGATGGTCCCAGTGAAACGTGCCGTGGAATTTCGAAGTGCCGCTCTTAGTCACGAAGTTGATCGTGCCTCCGGCGTCGCGCCCAAATTCGGCCTGGCTGCCACTGGATTGCACGCGAATTTCTTCGATGGCGTCCAGATTGGGCGTGATAATCAGGTTGCTGGTACCGCCCTGCTGCTGATTTGGAGCTCCGTCAACAGCGGCCTGAATCTGACCACCGCTCATTCCGTTGAGAGAGATGTTGGCGATGTTTCCGCTGGTTCCATCGCGAGTTGAACTGGTGTCGATAACGCCCGGTATCAGTTTCAGCTGGCCCCACGGATCGCGCCCTTTCATGCTGATGTTATCGATCTGCGCCTTGCTCACCGAGTCAGCTTTGTCGCTCGATGCACTTTGGACTGGAGTCGCTTCAGCCGTAACCTCGACCGATTCATTGACCGAGCCGACCTGCAGCGTCATCTTGCCCATATCGCGAGTTTCCGATGACTGGAGTTCGATCCGGTCAATGGACAGGGATTTGAATCCCTGCCTGAATAGTTCGAGCTTATAAGTCCCTGGGACGAGAGCCTGGAAGTTGAGTTCTCCGTTCTGATTGCTGGTGGCTATGCGTTTCGCGTTGGTCGTGACCAGTGTGATGATGGCATTCGCTTCTGGGACAACAGCACCAGCCGCATCAACGACTGTGGCAACAATAGTGCCCGTGGTTTGCTGTCCAAGCGCGGTCGCAGCCACGCACAAGAAACAGATAAGTCTCAACCAATTTACGCTCACAAACCCCTCCTTAGCACTTGAGTGTCGAGGCTCCGAAACCCGTCTCAAGCCATTGCGTCATACGCAATGCCGATTTCGTACGCTGGGAGCCTATCATAGACGCAAAATGGTGTCAATGCTCTTAATGCCGCTTATTTAAGGGCTCGGGTAAATGTAGATCTCCCGCTGACCAAGGTTCATGGGCCCCAGGGGAGTGGACGCCCAACGAATTTGATGCGATCTAACTGTCAGCTTGCGGGCGACCGCCACCACGGCACGCTTCTTTGCGGAGGCCCCATCGTGTCTTGGCCATCCCTATTGCCGCAGCGAGAATCTCTGCCCTTTTGCGCCGCAAGGTTGTCGAGCCCGACTTAAGTATCGCTGGCCCGCGGTCTGCGAGCTACCAGGCCTTTCCTCGAAGCGGAATCGTAGGGGCATGCAGCTGTCCAACATGTAGCAGTCCAAGCGGTGCGGTTTCTTGCGTGCGTGTGCCTGCACGCGCTGAACCTCGACTTGCTGAGCTTCAGTGTCTAAGCCAAGCTATCGCCATGACTTGGCTATACGTCCGTCCGTAGTTGCTCATCTATAAAGCGCCATGGATTGTATGTCCCATTCATTGCGATTCGGATGACAATGATTTCACATCAGTATTGACTTGGATTGGGGCGCATGATAGAGTCTCACTGCATCAGCGTTCACCGTGCCGTGCTGCATAAGATCCCAAAGCAGTATACACTCGACGATTACCGCTTTGAAGCCACTCTGGGCACTGCTGACAGTTCCTTTGAAATTGTTAAACATGTTCAATCGGGCGCAGATCGACTCCACTAACAGTTAGACAGGTGATTTAGATGCTTCCAACTGATGTTCGGCCATCTGGCACATATCGACAAGGTTGCAACTCGGAGAAGGAGAACTTGAGAGTGAAGCGCTTTTCGTTCCCATCTTGCATATTGATTTTTGGGGTTAGTGGACTCTTGATTTGGGGGCTCAGTGGATTGGCCCTCGCGCAGACGCCAGCTGCCCAAACCCCGCAGGCAGGACGCGGGGGACGGGGTGGACGCGGCGCTCCGCCGGACCCTATCGCTCAAGCTCGGCTGGCGACTCGGGTCGAGGAGCTGCGCAGGCCGCTCGATCGGCTCACGAAAGTAACCGACCAAATGCTGCGCGACCCCTCGCCGAATGACTGGCTGATGTGGCGGCGCACTTATAATTCCTGGGGCTACAGCCCACTGAAACAGATCAATCGTGACAATGTAAAGAATCTGTCGGTGGCGTGGACCTGGGGCCTGAGTTCAGTAGGCATAAATGAGTTTACGCCGATTGTGCACGATGGCATCATGTTCGTCTGGAATTATGGAGAAACGATTCAGGCACTCGATGCCAGAAACGGCAACCTGCTCTGGTCATTCCACCATGACCTGCCCGAGGGCTTTAAACGCGAGGTCTTTTACAGGACGAAGCGAGCCCTGGCCATTGGCGGTAATAAGCTCATCTTTCCAACAACGGACATGCATCTCATCGCGCTCGATGTAAAGACAGGAGATGTCGCCTGGGATGTGGTGACCGACAACGAGCCCCGGAGCATCCGCGTCTATAACGGTGGTCCTTTAGTGATCAACGGAAAAGTGATTATGGGTGCCAGCGGCTGTGCACCGGGCGGCGCGCCGTATTCCGTTGGCTGTTTCGTCACGGGACACGACCTGGAAACCGGTAAGGAATTGTGGCGGTTCAATACGGTGGCACAGCCGAATGAGCCCAACGGAGACACGTGGAACAACCTGCCTGCCGATAAACGGTGGGGTGCTTCTGTCTGGACGCCGCCCAGCTATGATCCCGAACTCAACCTTCTGTACGTCGGCACCGGTTCGCCTTTTCCATGGTCGTCTGTTACAAGAGGTACGTATCAACCTGAGGGCGGTGGCAAACACGGTGATATCCTCTACACTAGTTGCACCATCGCCCTAAATCCGGACACTGGTAAGCTGGTCTGGTACTATGCACATCTGCCGAACGACACATTTGATCAGGACTATGCCTTCGAGCGGCTTATCGTCCCGATCCAATGGCAGGGGCAAAGGCGCAAGGCAGTGATCACCGCGGGCAAGCCTGCCGTAATTGAAGCGCTGGACGCCGCGACGGGCCAGTTCCTCTTCGCCCGGGACCCCGGTGTCCAGAATATCTTTACGTTCGATACGAAGACAGGCGTCAAGACCTTACTGCCGCCGGGGCCACCTGAAGGAACTAAACGCTGCCCGAGTAACAACGGTGGAAGGAACTATCTGGCGGGGTCCTACGATCCCAACACAAACCGTTACTACATCTCAGTGAATGACGTTTGCACGGGCAAAGCTGGCGAGTACCCCGACCGGATGCTCGGATTGGATCTCACCAGCACGGAATTCACGATGGACATAAAGTCGAGCGTTATGCAGTCATCTGCCAAATTGACCACGGCGGGCGGCCTGTTGTTCTCGGCCTCGGCTGATCGGTACGTTCGTGCTTTCGATGACCGCGATGGGAAGGTACTCTGGCAGACCCGCGTCCAAGACGTACCGAATGCTTTCCCTATCACCTATATGGTGGAGGGCAAGCAATATATGGCGATGATTGCCGGCAACCCGGGCCTTGTGGGTGGCGGCGCGGCGAGAGCTTCGGCGGAGTTTAGACGGCCGGAAACAAGCTCGGTGTTGTGGGTGTGGCAACTTCCTTAGCTGCCCCGAGCCCCGCGCTCGGTCCCAGCCGACTGGAACTGCCGGAAAGCGCCTACCGCCAGAGGTACGTTATGTTCCTCAGATGTCCAGTCAACGGATTTTCCGGGCCGTTAGCTCCGAAACCGTCCGCCAAACAGATGATCGCACAGCTTCGAACCGGGAAAACGCCGCACCAGAAAACAAGCGCGCCGCCTAGCGCGCTTGTTTCGGCTTGGCTGGTGCGCCATTGAAATTCGTGACAAGGTATTCCAGAACGTCGTCGTAGTCCGGCTTCTTCAGCTCAAGTCCTAGACGTTTCATGTCCTCAATCAAATCCACCCAACCCTGGCGATCCAGTTTGTGACTGATGATTTCCTCAGTTCCATGGCAGGAAGTGCAGGACTTTATTACTTTGTCTTTTCCCTTGCCGTCTGGCAGATCCTTTCCCTGCGCGCAAAGATATTGGCCGGAAGCCAGCGCGAAACAGACGATCGAGGCAAGAATCGATCTGCCCGCGCGTCTAGATAGATACTGAGTGAACTCCATACCGATCCCTTTATACAAATCCCTTAGAACAAAGTATGCGCGAACGTGCCGCAGACTGATTGCAGAATGCGCGATAGGCACCGTATTGCTGAAGCCTATCAAACTTTGGTCGGCAAGTAAACTCTCGGCCACCACCGTTGGCACTAACTGCGGGTCAAGTCTTCGAGAGCTATGTTGTCAGCCTTATGAACTGAAGCTCCGGGCGCTCAAGCTTTGAAGGCGCCAGACCCACGAGTTGCCTAAGGCCTTGACTCGGACCTTGAAGTCAAGGTCTTGGGCACCGTAGAGCATTCTTCGACAGCCTTAAGGATGCCAGCCGAAGTTCGGCTGGCTAGGTTGCTTGCGCAATGGAGTGGCTGGCATTCCAGGGTTTCGTTGGCAGCGATTTCGATTGCCAACCTTGATTCGCCTCGAATATACCTCCTGTTCTCGGCCGCTAGTGCGCATGCTCTGCTGATCGAAAATCAGGGTCATTCCATTAGGGCACGATCGCACAAAGTTCTGACGCGACACATTCCAGGTACCCCGCGCCTGATTTAGCATTCGCGGTCCTCACAGGGCTCAGCCCTGTAGCCGGGCCTAGCTAGAGCGATCGGACCCAAGGGCAAGACGGCAGCACAAAACTGGAAACTTCGAAAGACGAAGGTGAATTGTCAGCATTGAGAAAACTGAGGTCACTCCACCGGCATCACCCATCATTGCCGACTAACCGCTCGGCATCGGCAGTCGGGAATCGGAGCACTCTCCGATAACGGTTGTGAAACGGCGTTACCGATTGACTCGTCACCGAGATGTGTTGTCGCCATCGCGTCTACGAACTCCCGCAAAGCGACACGTGGACCACGCTGGCGTCTATCCGCGAGTCGGGCGCTTCCCGTCAAGGTGACGCGAAAAGCGCAGCAATCCAAGACGCTGACTCGAACGAGGTTCTCGGCCAACTCCTCGTGTGATCTTCGACCCACGGCGGAAGCCAAGTCATCCATACACGCCAAGAACACGGTTTGTGCAGCCGAGTGGCGGTTGCGCCGCGGGAAACCCAGTTGGAGAATGGAAGGTCCACGGGCCGTGCCCATGGTCGTGAAATGCGAGGACCTGTGCACATTCGAAGAACGCTAGCGATCGCCATGGCTAAAGAAGCCCTTCGAAGGGCAGCCAGCGCCGGCCCCCCAGCACCTCTCCACCTCCACCGTGAGGTACTGCTTGAAGATACTCCGCATGGCCCTCGATCACGCGTGCAAGCTCGATCTGGTACCGCGGAACGTCGCTCTGCTCGTGGACTTCCCCAAGGTCGATCACGCGGAGATTGCGCCATTCACCCCCGAGCAGGCCATGAAGTTCATTGAGGCCACCAAGGGCCATCGGCTCGGCGCCCTGTTCTCCGTGGCCACTGCCATCGGACTGCGGAAGGGGGAAGCCCTCGGTCTGAAGTGGTCCGCAATCGACTTCGAGCGCGGAACCCTTTCCGTCCGCATCGCACTACAGCGCGTGAAGATGCCAGGCGAGAAAAAGGGTAAACTGCTCCTGACGGAACCCAAGCGAAAGAGCCGACGGACGATCAACCTCCCCCGCGTGTCCGTCTCCGCCCTGATCGAGCACCGCGCGATTCAGGAACAAGAGCGCCAACTTGCCGGCTCGCGGTGGCAGGAGTTGGACTACGTGTTCACCACCGGAATCGGTACACCGATGGAACCCCGCAATCTCGAAAGGGCGTACGGACAGATCCTCGCGCTGGCGGGCCTGCACCACATCCGAATTCACGATCTACGGCACACGGCCGCGACGCTCCTGTTAAGTCAAGGCGTGCACCCGCGCGTCGTGATGGAGTTGCTCGGCCATTCCCAAATCGCGATCACGATGAACACGTACTCGCATGTGGTGCCAGCGCTGATGAAGGAAGCGGCGAACCAAATGGATGCCGCATTGAAGACACCAGAGCCAGTTGCTACCAGCGTTGCTACCAAAGCGGCCCCGAGGGGCTTAAATTGATCTCTAAGTTATTGATTCTAATGGTGAGCCGGGCGGGACTCGAACCCGCGACCCTGTGATTAAAAGTCACATGCTCTACCAACTGAGCTACCGGCCCTCCTGAAAGGGGATGCTGCGTGACGGGTCTCCCCTAGTCTATCAAACCCGCCGTCCCATTCCTACTTTTGAACCATCCCGCTATACTTGTTCCTGATCCCCATGAGTCGCCTCACACGGCGTTTTGTCCTCATCTTCGGCGCCATCCTCACCACCCTCGCCATTGGCACCACCGGCTTCACGGTGATCGCCGGATACCCCGTATTCGACGCCTTCTACATGTCCCTCACCACCATGACCACCGTCGGGTATGGTGAAATTCACCCGCTCAATCACGCAGCCCGCGTCTTCAATTCCTTCCTCATCGTCTTCGGAGTCACCACCATCTTCATCGCCATCGGCGCCATGACCCAAACCATCATCGAACTCGAGTTCGGCGACGCGATTGGCAAACGGCGGAATAAACGCATGATCGAAAATCTCAAGGACCACTACATCATTTGCGGCTTCGGACGCGTCGGCCGCGGTGCCGCCAGCGAACTGCAGCACGCCGGCGTCCCCTTCGTCGTCGTCGATATCGACCCCGAGCGTGTGGAGCGCGCCATGCTCGCCGGCATGCTGGCCGTCGCCGCCGATTCCACCCACGACCAGACCCTTCGCCATGTGGGCATCGAACGTGCCCGCGGACTCGTTGCCGCCCTCGCCACCGACGCCGACAACCTCTTCGTTTTGCTCTCCGCCAAGGGCCTCAATCCCAAGATTTACGTTTCCACGCGCGCCGCCGAAGAAGGCGCCGAGCACAAGATGCGCCGCGCCGGAGCCGACGCCGTCTTCGCGCCCTACTCCCTCACCGGACACCGTCTGGCCCAATCCCTGCTTCGCCCGCACGTCGTCCAGTTTCTCGACTTCACCACCAACGACATCGGCGAGGACATCACCATCGAACAGGTACGCGTCGCCAACCATAGCGAAATGGTTTCCCGCACGATCAAAGACATGCAACTCCGCAAAGAGGTCGGCGTCATCGTCATGGCCATCCGCAAGGAGAGCGGCGAAATGATCTTCAATCCGCCGGCCGAAACCGCCGTGCAGGGCGGCGACTATCTGATTGTCATGGGCCGCCCCACCAATCTCCGCGCCCTGGAACACCTGCTCGCCGGCTCGCGTAGCGCCCGCCAGTAGACGTGCCCTTACAGCATCGCCGCAAACCTACGCACGCTATACTACCCTTGAGCACTGCATCACAATGAAGCGTATCCGGGAATTTTTCGAGTCGATTGCGTTTGCGGGACTCAAACCCTCTGGCGGGTCCGCCGCCGGCCCAAAGAAAAAGACGTGGTTCAGCCCGGTTCAGGAGCGGCTCGAACGGCACCTCGCCGGCGGTCCGGCGCCCAACGATCCCCTCTACCTCTCCAATCGGACGATGAGCCAGAAGATGCGGGCGTGGAGCCTTATCGCCATTCCCTGTTTGATTCTGGCGATCGGCATCGGTGTGACGCTCTACGTATTGGAACCGCCCGAAGCCGAGCCCGTCAAACAATTCACCGCCGCGGAAATCGCCGCCAAAGTGCTACCGAACATGGACAAGCAGATCCGGCTGACGCCGCCATCTGCGATCCAGGTGCTTGAAATCACCGTGTCGGAATCGCACGTCAAAGGCGTGGTTCAGAATATGACGAACCGGGATATTGCCGGCGCGGACCTGGTCATCGAACTGACCAACGCCACCGGCTCCCAGGTCGGCGCTGTCAACACCTCGCTTGACAAAATCCCTGCCTCGGGACGCCGCGAGTTCACCCTTCCGATTAAACAGCGCGACGCCACATTCGCCCTGATTCGCGAGATGGTTACGCATTAACGCGGGCGCGAACCCCGCTGTCCCGAACCGGCACCATCCCTGGAGAGTCCGCACCAATCGCCGCCGATTCTTGCGGAGCAACCCCGCCTTCCGGGAAACTCCGTGCCGACGTGGCGGAAACATCCTCTCCGCGAAGTGCGCAAAGCTAACGCGGCGGGATGGGAGCGAAAAAGTCTACCGGCTCCAGCTTCGTGATCCGCCACTTGCCGGCTTGCTTCTCCACCGTACAACTCACCGCCTGCTCGCGCCGTGTGGTGACGCGCGCCGAAGGGCCCGCGAGAATCTGCAGCGTCCACAGAAACTGCACCTGCCGGCGCTGATCGTTGCCTTCGTCCTCCTGCGCCTCGATCGCCGACCTTACCTCGCCCAGCGCCACCAGCCCCATCACGTTTTGCCGCAGCCGCTCATAGCCCGGCATGGCGCGGTCGAACGCCTTCAGGAAACCCGCGGCATCTCCCGCGCTCAAACTGCCCGCGGCGTCAGCCACCAGATCGAGCACCTGCTGCGACGGGTCCGCCGCCCAACAGCCGAACGCAATCGAGATGCCCAGCCACCCCCGCCGCGTCATTGCTAGGTCCGGTAGCTCGCGTTGATCTGGATGTAGCCTTCGGTCAGGTCGCAGGTCCAGAAGCGCGCCTCGCCCTTGCCCTTCCCGCCAATGGCCAGCCGGATTTCGCACTCCGCCCCGTCGAGCTTCTGCTTCAGTTCCTGCTCGGAGAACGGCGCCGCCAGCCCGCCCTTGCACACTGCCACGCCCTGCATATGGATGTCGGTCTTTGCCGGATCGAACTTGACGCCGGCATTGCCCGCCGCCGAAAGCACGCGGCCCCAATTGGGATCGCTGCCCGCAATCGCCGTCTTCACCAGCGGAGAGTTGGCGATGGCACGCGCCATCCGCGCCGCATCGTCATCGCTCGCCGCACCCTTCACCACAATGGTGACGAATTTCTTTGCGCCTTCGCCATCGCGCGCAATCTGCTGCGCCAGCGACTGCATCACATCCGTGATCGCCGCCTCCACCATCGCCAGTTCCCGGGCGTCCGCGCGCACTCCGCTCGCGCCATTGGCCATCAACAGCAGCGTGTCGTTGGTCGAAGTGTCCCCATCCACCGAGATGCGGTTGTAGCTGGTCTCCACGCCGCGCTTCAAAATGGCGCGCACCTGCGCCACCGGGAGCACCGCGTCGGTCAGCACATAGCCCAGCGTGGTGGCCATCATCGGGTGGATCATGCCGCTGCCCTTCGTCATGCCCGCCACACGGATCGCGCCGCGCCGCAGGCGCGCTTCGGCAAACGCGGTCTTTGGCACCAGGTCGGTCGTCATGATGGCATGCGCCACCCGCTCGAAGCCGTCGGCAGCCAGGCCGTTCACCAGTTCGGGCAGAGCATCCGTAATCTTGCGCGCATCCAGTTCCACCCCGATCACGCCAGTGGACGAAGGTATCACCTGCGACACCGGTAGCTTCAGGAACTTCGCCGCCGCCTTACAGGTGGCCATTGCCACCGCGTCGCCAGTGCGCGTGGCGCAGTTGGCGTTCCCGGCGTTGATCACCACCGCGCCCACCAGGCCTTTCGAGGCTTTCAGATGAGCGCGGCCCAAACGGACCGGCGCAGCCTGCACCCGGTTCTGCGTGAACACCGCCGCCGCGTTGGCCGACAGGCCGCTCACAATCAAGGCCAGATCGTTTTTCTTCGCCGCGCGTATTCCGGCGTAGGTGGCTGCGTATGCGTATCCCAGCGGCAAATTCAATGGCGTGCCTCTCCCAAAATTTCATTCTCTGTCAAACGTTGTCCGTTAGCGAAATCGGCCGCCGAAATCCGTTTGCGCCCTTCCAGTTGCACTTCCACCAGCTCCAAGAGTCCCTGCCCGCAGCGGACCACCGGCGGCCGGATTGCGGCGATGCCACCCGGCACGCCGCCCCCTGCTTCCCTGCCCGCCGCGCGCGTGCGCCACACCTGAAGCGGTGTCCCGCGAAATCGCGTCTGCGCGCCCGGCCAGGGTTGCAAGCCCCGCACCTGATCGTGAATCGCCTGCGCGCTCCGGCTCCAATCGATCAGGCCGTCTTCCTTCTTCAACAGCGGCGCCAGCGTGGCCTGCGCATCGTCCTGCGGCTCCGGCACAATGCTTCCCCCGGCGAGCCCCGCCAGCGTCCGTACCAAGAGTTCCGCCCCCATCGCCGCCAGGCGTCCGCCCAGTTCCACCGCGGTCTCGTCGGACCCGATCACGGTCTCCGCCTTGAGCAGCATGTCGCCCGTGTCCAGCCCGGCATTGATGCGCATGGTGGTCACCCCCGTGATGGTTTCGCCGCGTACGATGGCCCACTGGATCGGACCCGCACCGCGATACTTGGGCAGCAGCGACGCGTGCACATTGATAATTCCAAGTGGCGGCAAATCGATAACCGATTGCGGAATAATCTGCCCGTACCCCACCACCACCATGGCGTCGCACGCCAACCCACGTAGATAGTCCACCGCTTCGGGACGCCGCACCCGCTCCGGTTGGTAGACCGGAAGAGCCAGACGCAGCGCCGCCTGTTTGACGGGGGAAGCGGCGGCCTGCTGGCCCCGGCCCTTCGGACGGTCCGGCTGGGTCAGTACCGCGACCACTTCATGCCCTGCCGCCACCATGGCATCGAGCGTCGGCACAGCGAACGCCGGAGTGCCCAGGAAGGCCAGGCGCACCCGCTAGCTCCAGTCCCCGGCGCGCTGCATTTTCTTGATCTTCCGCTTCATCAGGTCGCGCTTCAGGGCGCTGATGTGGGTGATGTAGAGTTTGCCGTAGAGGTGATCGGTTTCGTGCAGGAAGGCGCGCGCCAGCAGATCCTCGCCGGTCTTCTCGTAGAACTCGCCTTTGGCGTCCTGCGCGCGAACCGTCACCGTGCGCCCGCGGCGCACCTGCTCGCGGAATCCGGGAATGCTGAGACAGCCTTCCTCTCCCTCCTGCCTGCCTTCCACCTTCACGATGGAAGGATTGATCAGCACCAGCTTGTCTTCCTCACGCTCGCCGTTCGATACGTCGATAACCGCAATCTTCCTGCCGATCCCGATCTGCGGTGCTGCCAGGCCAACACCTTTGGCGGCGTACATGCTCTCGAACATATCGTCGAGCAGTTTGTGCAGCTCCGGCGTATCGAACTCCGTTACATCGGCGGCCTCGCTCTCCAGGACCGCCTCGCCAAACTTCACAATCGGATAAACCATATCTCTTCCTCGGCGCCGCCCTCGATCTTAGTAATCCCGAACCTGCGCCTGATAGCCGTCGTAGTTCCGCCGCGTTTCGCGCAGGGAATCGCCGCCGAATTTTTCCAGGAATGCCTGCGCCAGGATAATCGCCACCATGGCTTCGCCAATCACTCCCGCCGCCGGCACTACCGCGACGTCGCTGCGTTCATAGGCCGCTGGCATCGCCTCTCGTGTCACCAGATCCACCGATTCCAGCGGACGGCGCAGCGTCGAAATCGGTTTGAGCATGCCGCGCACCAGCAGATCCTGACCGTTCGTCATGCCGCCTTCCAGACCGCCCGCGCGATTGGCGCCGCGCGTGAAGCGATGTCCCTCGGCGTCATAGTGAATCGTGTCCTGTACTTTGGACCCCATGCTTGCCGCGCCCTCCGCGGCGAAGCCGATCTCCACGCCTTTGACGGCCTGCATCGAGACGATGGCCTGCGCCAGTCGACCGTCCAGCCGCGAATCCCAGGTCACGTGGCTGCCCAGCCCCACCGGCAGCCCGCGCGCCACCACTTCGAACACGCCGCCCACCGTATCGCCCGTACGATACGCCAGGTCGACCACTTCCTTCATGCGAACTTCGGTCTCCGCGTCCACGCAGCCCAGCAGCACTTCCTTGCGGAGGCTGAGTTCCACCAGCTCGTCCCACTGCGCCGCGCGCTCCAGCCGCACCGGACCCACCGCAATCACGTGGCTCAGCACCTGTATGCCGAATTCGCCCAGCAGCGCCTTCGCCATCGCGCCTACCGCCACCCGCGCCGTGGTCTCCCTCGCGCTGGCCCGCTCCAGGATATAGCGGGCGTCGTGGAAATCGTATTTAATGGCGCCGGCCAGGTCGGCATGGCCCGGACGCGGCCGCGTCACCGGCTTGTCCTCGCCATCCGCAATCTCCTCGACCGGAAGGATGCGGGTCCAGTTCTCCCAGTCCCGGTTGCGGATCACGATCGCCACCGGCGCGCCGATGGTTTTGGAATGGCGCACCCCGGCCACGATCTCCGCCGTGTCGGTCTCGATCTTCATGCGTCCCCCGCGTCCGTAGCCCTGTTGGCGGCGCCACAGCTCGCGGTTGACGGCTTCTAAGGATATAGGTATTCCGGCGGGGAGCCCGTTCACCGTTGCCACCAGGCATTCGCCGTGTGACTCCCCTGCGGTCTCAAATCGCAGCATCAGGTAAGATTTTTATGTTACCAGAATCGAACAATTCCCTGCGTTCCTGCGTAGTTAGAGAGTGGGCAGGAATTATGCCCGGAGGTGCAAAGTGAAGTTCCTTTTGTGGTGCATCCTGCTGGTGTTGTGCTGGCCGCTCGCGCTCGTGGCCATCGTGCTCTACCCCATAGTCTGGCTGATCCTGTTGCCCTTCCGGCTGGTGGGGATTGCGGTAGGAGGCGCGCTGGACTTGGTCTGGGCCATCGTCACGCTGCCTGCGCGCATTTTGCGAGCAATTTAGGACCGTCGGGGCCGGGCGGACACAAAAAAATGGCCGTTCCACGGTTGGAGGTCCGGGCCCGGCCACTGCTAGCTACTGCGAATTTGGGTTTTAAGCGAGTCTCAACTCTACCGCCGGCTGTGCGTTCTGGAAAGCGCGCGAGCCTTGCGTGCGGAATTCATAGCGTTCAATCGCCACCGCCGCGCCGCGCTCGTTGCTGCGAACCACACAGCCGTAAATCATTAATTTCATGGGGCATGAGTCGTTAAGCAGGACCGGCCACGTCATGGAAAGTTCCACCGGCATCCCGCTGGTCAACATGTTCTCGGTAGAAAACCACACCCCGCCGCTGGAGATGTTGAGGGTCCGGCCAACGCCGGTCTCGGCAATGCGTTGCCCGTACAACATCTTGTAGCGGACTTCCTGGTCGATCTGGAAGCGCCGCTTGGTGCGCCGTTCCCGATCGCTTCTCGCGCCGAACGTCCTGTCATCGAAGTTGTCTAGCACCAATCACCGCCTTCAAGGGACAAAGTACAATGGGTAGCCGTTTCTCTCAAGCTGTCTTTAGTTATCTGAAGGCCAATATCACCGCGGTAAACGGCACCTAACTGTGCCAGTTAACTGGCTTTTTTTCATGTTGTTAGCATTTCGTCTGGAATGGTACTGATAGACCGTTGGGACTAGTAAACAGGTACCCGCCGGCCACCAAAAATGTTTTTTTGAAAATACTGGACAAACAGATCTTAAATTGCTACTATGGATTCATAGACAGCATCCCAGGCGGTCAGTCCCCTCCCACCGCCTCCCTCTGAGTGCAGGCCCCGAGTACCCAGCTCGGGGCCTTAATTTTTTTCCGCCGGACTCCCCGTTGCGAACGCACACTCTTCCCTGACCGGACACGCCTCGCACTTCGGCTTCGCCGCTTTGCAGAACTCCTGCCCGTGACGCTTCAGCAGCAGGTATGCCCGCGTGCGAGCGGCTACGTTCGCCGGCAGGCGCTCCAGCTCCTGTCTGGCTTCCCGGTAGGTCCCGGCGTAGTTCCCAGCTTCCCTGCCCCGTCGTATGCGCACAATGACGTGCGGGCAGTTCGAAGGCGCGGCCGCGAGCGGCGCAATCCCGGCGAAAAGCAGGATGCGGTCGGCGCCCGGGTCCGCAACGCCCGGGAACCTCTTGAGCAGTTTGCGGGCCGCGGCCTCCGGAACGGACAGCGCGCGCTTCAGGTCGCCACCTTCGCTGCCAACCACGGTCGCCACCTCTTGCAGCCGCACGGCGCGCAGGTCCGCCACCATACCGCCCGGCCGCAGCGCGGCCGTGAGTTGCGGCAGCGAAGCGGCCAGAATCCGGTCCGGTTCGACCCCAATCACCCGTCTGAGAGACTGCCAGCCTCTCGCGCAGCGCTCGTCACTGGCAGGATAGCCGCAGTGCAGCCAAACGAGGTAGTGGTAGGGATCGGTCGGCCAGGTAGCTTCCTGCGGTCCGTAAAAGTCTTCCAAGGCCTCCAGAATCTTCGAGATGGTGGCGGACATCGGGTTGAGAATCTCACTTCACGGAGCTGGGCGGAATGTTTGTTCAAAAAAAAACAAAATATTAATAGACAATAAGGTCTTAAATTGCTACTATGGATTCACAGACAGCATCCCAGGCGGTGAGACCCCTCCCACCGCCTCCCTCTGAGTGCGGCCCCGAGTACCCAGCTCGGGGCCTTTACTTTTTCGGCCTGCTTTTCACCGCTCTCCACCAGCCAATCGTTCGTCAAAAAGTATTTTGAAAATACTTTGCCATAATACTGGACAACACGGTCTTAAATTGCTAGTATTGGATCAACAGACAGCATCCAGGCGGTGAGTCCCCTCCCATCGCCTCCCTCTGAGTGCGGCCCCGAGTACCCAACTCGGGGCCATTAACTTTTATGGCCTACTGTTCCAGCGTGGCCAATAAGTCCCTTACTTTTTCCCGCTCCACCGGCAGCAACTTCCCTCCCAGCGCCTGATTGAGCTGTTCGATCGCCGCCGGCCGGTCACCCTTCTGGGCATACGCCAAACCCATGTGATACCGCACTCCGGGCTGGTCGGGGTCGCGCGCAATGCTCGCGCCGAATGCCTTAATGGCCTCGTCCGACTGGTGTTTCTTCAAGCAGATCAAACCCACGGTATCGGCCACATCGGGGTCCAGCGGCAAAAATCGCTGGGCACGGCGGCCCAGTGACAGCGCCTCGTCCAGGTCGCCGCCATGCTCCGACAACAGGAGCGCCAGATTATTCATGGCAATAGCATTCTCCGGATCGAGTTGAATGCCTTTTCGGTAGGCGCGTATCGCTTCCTCGGTGCGGCCGCTGGCTTCGAGCACCATCGCCAGGGTACTGGTCACCACAGGCGAATCGGGCTGTATGCCGCTGGCCCGCGAGAGCGATTCGACAGCCCCGGGCAGGTCGCCTGTGCGCCGCTGCACTTCCCCGATTCGCAAAAGCAGGTCCGCCGCGCCCTCGGAGGCGGGATCCACCTGCCCCAGCACTTTTTCGAAGCTCGATAAAGCCAAATCGAGCTTTCCGGCCGCCACCGCGGCATTGCCTATTTCCACCACCAGGTCCAGCCGCTGCGGGCTGCCCGCTGCCTCGGCCTGCAGGCGAGACAACGTATCCTCTTGAGCCGAAGCCACTTGGCTTCCCAGCATGGCGATTCCCAAAGCCAGTGCCGGCAACGTCTTCCCCACTCTAGTCCCGGTTTGCATCCCTGTTTTCCCCTTGGAGAAAAATATTTCTCAAAAAACTTGGCTTAAAACTGGACAATCAGGTCTTAATTTGCTATTCTTCAATCAACACAGACAGCATCCTGGCGGTAAGTCCCCTCCTACCGCCACCCTCTGAGTGCAGGCCCCGAGTACCCAGCTCGGGGCCATTAATTTTTGGGGCGCACTTTTCATCTCAACCCGCTCCTCGATCTCTTAGCGACAACCCAGCATCATTTCCCAGCGTCACTTCCCGCAGCGAACCCCGGCATCTCTTCCCCGAATCCCTTCCCCAGCGTCACTTCCCAAACGTGATATTGCTCTCCGAACTGAATTTCCGGTAATTCTTGAACTCGATCGCGTTGCGCGTGCACGCGCCACTCCCGCTCATGCAGCCGAGATTTTCGCTCGATCCCGGCAGCAGATAGGTCTTCTGCTCGATCTTCACCCACGCATACTGCAGTTTCGTCTCGGCCCGGCTTATGGAAAAATCTCGCGGGAAATTGGCGGCAATCTGCTCGATGCGCAAGATGCGCCGCGAATCCCGGTCGATCCACACCGCACCCGTATAGGCCGGCTTGTACTGCCGCCCGTCGGGCGACACCATGATCCAGTGCGAATTCGACTGCGCGACCGTGTAGTCGAAGACGATCGCCGTGCGGCCTGCCATCTTCTCTTCGCCGCGCCGCTTGAACGACGCGTTGGTGGTCGGCGACATCACATCTTCCAGCGTGGTGCCGAACTCGCCCGTGCTCCACGTGCCGCTGCGTTCCGGACTGTCACCCGGAATCCCATTAATGCGGAAATTCCGGTAATCTTCCTTGCCGTTGACGTACGCCAGGTCAACGGTCACCACGTCGATCTCCTGCCAGTGCGAGGGAAACCCGGTAGAGAAAAACCGGCCGGTCACCTGCTCCACCAGGTAGTCCGGCAGCCCGGCGCTGAAGGACTGCGCCGCGGCGCGCGCGTCCGCAATGATCTGGGCATCGGTATTTCGGGCGGGATCTTTAGTGCCTGAGGCGGTGGGCGGGGCAGGCGTGGAATCGTCGTCGCCGCCGCCTTCCGCCCGCTTCAATTTGGGCGCTTCGGAATCGTCGCTGCTTTCAGGAGGGGCATCCGTGGTCCCGGCGGTCTCGCGGGTAGTGACGGTCTTCGCCTTGCCGAAATCGCCGGCTTCCGGCGCGCGCACCGCCGCCGCATCTACCGCCTGTTCGGCGGACGAACGCTCGGCGGAAGTTCCGCTGCGCACCAGCGTGATGCGCACCGCCGTCTCCGGATCGTCCGGGCTCGTCTGTACGCTGAGCAGATCGCCGGGATGCAACAGGGAATCGCGCACCGGTTCGCCGCCCTTATCCAGGAATTTGGTCTTGGCCAAGAGGCGGAAACGCAGCACCGCGCGCTTGCCGGTTTGCAATAGGAGATCGCGATCGCTCAGCTTGCGCAGCGTGCCCTCGGCCGCCGCCAGCGTGACCTTCACCTCTTCGCCGGTCTTCGGCTTCTTGCTAGGTAGGTGGATATTCGGCATCGGAATGCCGCCCGGCAGACGATTATCCGGATAGGTGTTTGGATACTGGCCGCCGTTAGGGTATTGGTTGGGCGGATACTGGCCGCCGCTGGGGTATTGATTGGGCGGATACTGGCCGCCCGTGGGGTATTGATTGGGGGGATACTGCGTCGGGTACTGGGCGGACGCCACACCCATGGCCAAACAGATCGCGGACAACGCCGCGAGGGCCGGACGGAGCGAGTGCCACAGCATAGAACCTCCACGAAGCATTCTATACGGAAATTACGCCGGTGGCACCCGTCCTGTGGGGCTCTCGCCGGATCCCGTCAACCTTTTACATGACACTTCGACGTGCAGTTGCCTTTCGTCTCGAATGCCGTACCGCCCGCGTGGTGGCAGCTGCCGCAGGAACTCTTGGCGGTTTCTGCTGTGCGGTGCATGCTGGCTTTCCAGTTCAGCGGGGCCTTGGCATCTTGCGGCCACTGCGCCGGATGGCAGGTCTTGCACTCATTCTTTTCCCGCTTGGCGTGCGCCGTATGATCGTACGTCACATTGCCGTTCTTGGCATTAAAAACGAGTTTGGTTGGTGGTGCCTTCTTATCCTGCGCCAACATGCTCGTCAACGCGATCATGAGGAACAGCAGAACATAGGCCAATGCATTTCGCATAGCGGCCATTATAGGATGTCGCTCTCTGAAACACCACCGTCCAGCCGGGCGCCTCAGTCTGCGTCTACTCGCGGGGCGCCCCCGCCTTCATCCAGCGAACAGCCGGCATGCCGGCAATTACACGAAATTTCGGTGGTGCCCTTGGCGTCCTTGCAATAGTTGCTGCAATAGCTCTCGTCGGCCGGGGCATGACAGTTACATGCCGGATGTGCGCATTTCTTGATAGTGGTTGCCATGCCGCTCCCGTTGCATGTGCCGGACCATGCTGCGAATCCTTACACCCCCGAAGTCCCCTCTGGTAGAGTGTGGGGGCGGGAGCGATTCCCTGCCCCTCTTTATGCTCGCCGAAGTATTCCTCCAGACGGCGCTCGCCTTCCTTGCGCGCGAAGTTCCCCAGTGGCCGCGCGAGAATCATTGTTATTCCTGTCACAACAACGGCGACGCCGCGCGTGTCCTGTATCTGGGACGTAAGCTTGGATACAATATTCCCGCCGAAGCGCTCCGCGACACCACGGCGTGGCTGCGGAAACCCGCCCGCTGGGACGAAATCCACGGCGCGCCCGCGGCCAGCGACAAGAATCTCGGCCGTATTCAATTCACTGCCGCGCTGGCGGAGGCGGTACAAACTGGCGCCGTGCGCGACCGCACCACGCTGCGCGCCGCAGCCCGGGCGCTGGCCACCCTGCAGCGTCCCGATGGCAGTTGGCAGGTGGACACCGGCGGACTTCCGGGTGCGCCCGCCACCTACGGCACGGGGCTGGCCACCTATCTCTCCCGGCGCTCTCTGCAGGTCGCGGGAACGACCCTCTTCGCCGGCCCCATCGAGCGCGCGACCCGCTGGCTGGCCTCCGCCGTGCCGCAATCCACGCTCGACGCCGCTGCCCTGCTGCTCGCCCAACCCGGCCGGGCCGATTGCCGGCAGAAACTATTGGACTCGCAGACCAGCGACGGCGGGTGGGGGCCGCAGGCGAAGATGCCGGCCGAAGCCTTCGACACGGCCTTGGCGGTGCTCGCTCTCCGCGGACAGGGTCCTGAAGCCGCGCGCGGCCGCGCCTGGCTTTTGAAGATGCAGGAGAGCGACGGCGGCTGGCCGGAAACCACTCGCCCGTCCGGCCTGCAGAGCTACGCGGAGCGCATCTCCACCACGGCCTGGGTAGTTTATGCGCTCCTCCAGACTGCATATTAAGAATGCGTTACAAGGTAGTGAAATCGGCGTAACAATTCCTTCAAATTCACTACATTCCAGTTACAGTTGGATGTCTGAATCTCCCACGCACAATTTTCATACTGACGGTCGCCACCCGGCTACTCGCCGCCAGCGATGCGCCACCCCCTTTTCTGGTGCACCTGGGACACCTGACGCTCAATCCGTCGGGCTTCCTGGATAGCATCGGAATGTACCGCTCGTCGACCACTCCGGATACGGTGTCCACGCACTTCGGTACCATTCCATTGGCGGACAACGCGGCGCAGAGCCTGGAGAGTGTGAGCCATTCGCGCCTCATGTTGAAGGGCGAATTCGGCGAGGGACCCGTGCTCTTCTCCGGCTACCTGGAAAGCGATTTTCTCAACCCCAACCGGAATCAGAGCCCTTACCGCTAGCGCCAGTATTGGGGCGCAGCCAGGCTCGGCAAATGGGAAATTCTCGGCGGACGCGCCTGGAGCCTGCTGCGTGCCAACCGTCTGGGCACGGCGTCCGACACCAACAACATGAACACGCGCGTGATCGACCCGGCCTATCACACCGGCCTGATCGGCTCGCGCACGCGCCAGCTTCGCGTGACCCGCTCCCTGGGCGAGTACCAGGTGGCCTTCGCCTGGGAAGGCCCCGGAAATTTCGTCGGTAAAGTGGTGCGCGACCACCATAGACAGCATCTGGAACTGGCCGCCTTCACCGGGCGCAGCGGACATCGCGGCGTGCAGGGGTCGGCGGTCTTGAGCGCAGGTTCGAAAGTCCGCCTGATCACCCAGGAATACTGGGGCGAGGGCGCCGCCTATCAGGCTTTGGGCGTGGTGGCCCCGGGCATCAACGGCATGGCCGCGCTGCAAGGCGCGGAAGTACAGGCACAGAGGAATCTGCTGATCTACACGTACGGCGGGCTGGTCTACGCATCGCACGTCAGCGCCACGGAGAATCGCGTGGTGCGCGAAGTGACGGTGGGCATCGACCGCCGGGTGCTGCTTGCTGCCCTGCACTCCAGCATGCTCTTCTCCCTACAGTATTCCCACCTGGACCGCAGCATCTGGGCAGGCCCCCAAGGCGCAATGGACTACCTGCAGTACCGCTTCCGCTACACCTTCAACTAGGGTGGTGTCCGGCCGGAGTTCTTGTGGCATATGGCTCTGCCTTGTGCAGGCGAGCGAGGCTCGCCTCCGCTTTTGCTTCGCCATGTGGTGGACAGGCGAGGACGCCTGTCCTACGCCGCCTTGGACGGGCGACCGTCTTCCGTACCGTACCCCTTCGTGCTTCGCAATGTGGCGGACCGCCGAGGTGGGACGATCGTCTTTTGTCGTCCGTCCTCGCAGCTTCAACATGGAATCGCAGCCGTTTACCGAATACGCAGCGGCAGACTCACTGTATCCGCTGTCACCTTCCGCGTAATCGGGTCGAACGTATCCACATCGAAGGGGCGATTCACGTGATTGCCTGCGCGATCTTCCAGCGTAGTGCGCACGACAATCTGATAACTTCCGGCCCTCCACGCCCCGGTGGGAGTGAAGCGCCATTCCGTCTCTTCGCGCGCCACCTCGACGTTGCCGTCCACTCCCGCAACTTCGATTTCATGCTGCAGCAGGGCGTAATCCAGCGCTTCCGGGAAGCGAATCACCAGCGCGTCCGACGTGCCGGCGCGCGGCGCAGTGACCCGCCAGTTGCGGGGATTGGGCGGCAGGCGATCTTCCGCCACGCTGCGAAAGGTCTTGCGGTATTCGCTCGCCAGCGGCACGCCGCGGCCATCCAGCCAATCGCGATCGATCACCAGAGTGTACGTGCGTCCCGCTTCCATCGCGGGTCCGGCCTCGGCCAGCGACGCCAGGCCGCGCTTGATCCGGCCAGGGTCGAAGAGCACCGTGAAGCGCTTCTGCTCGCGGTCCCAGAGTTCCTGGTCGAGTTCCAGAAACGGATACTCCACCGGCTTGCCATCGCACAGCAGGTGAATATGTTTCCAGGAGTCGCCCTTCATCATCGGGGCGTCGAAGTAGAGGTACAGCTTGAGTGCGTTGGCAGGCAGAGTCGACGAACTGGGATACACCTGCGACACCCGCGTGCTGGGCGTCCGCGGCGCGCTAGCGGGAATCTCGAAGGCCGCTTCCACTGCCTCGCCCTGCGGTGGCTGGAAGACGGCGCGCACGTACATGCCGGGTGCGAGCGGAAAACGGGGATGAAACACGAGCACGCCCGCGTCCACCGAATAGGCGCCGAGCAGCGGTGGGGTCCCGGCGGAGGCACCGGCAGTTGGGGAGGCGTAGACGTTGAACACACTCGGCCACCCGGCGGGAGGCTCGGAGGATGCCTCCCACCCGGTGACTCGAAATTCGCCGCCACTCCACTGAATGGCGGCAAGCAATAATAGCGCCAGCACTAGCAGTCCGTGGTAGAAGTCCCGTGGGCCGCGTTGCGAGCGCCGCCGGGGCAGGGCAAGGCGCGGCGACGCTCGCGATGCGGGACATCGGGAAGGAGCCGCAACGCAGCCATGCCCCGGCGCCGCCGCAACCCGCAGGGCAGACACGGTTTGCCTCGATCACTTTGTTGCTCGTCGTCCACGATGTCCCGCATCGACTCCTCCTCGCGCGGTCCCGCGCGACTTCTACCACGGGCTGCTAAGGCAGGGGCACCGTGCGCAGATCGAGCGAGCTGCCCTCTCCCATCAACACCAGCGCGTTGCCATCGTCGTACCGGTCGAGGTGCTGCACGCCCTTCAGGCTGGCGATGGTTTCGTAAGGCACGCCGGCCGATTCCGTCTGCTTGGTGATGGGCTGATAGCTTTCCAGATGATCGCCGGTCAACTTCATCACGCCGCGGCTGGAGTTCGCCATCAGGATGTAGTGCTTGCCGCCCTTTTCGTACACGATCATGTCGATCGGCTTGTTGCGATTGCCGAGCTCGGCGATGGTCGTGCCCTTCACCTTGGTGCCGGCCTTGAGGTCGGAAACCGGAATGCGCACTAGCGGCGTGCAGGTGTAGGCCGCCAGAATCGCTTTCTCGCCGTTGATTTCGTACGGCACGAAGGTGCGCACAGGAGCGTTGGTTTCGAAGCGCCCATGCGAGCCATGCCAGATTTCAATCCCCGTGCCCTTGCTGGCGCTTTCGAAGGGGAACGGAATGCTGCGCAGGCTGGAAGAGAATTCTTCGTTGGAGAGACCCGCAATCAACACCTTGCCATCCACATACTTCAGTTGCGTGATCGTCTCCATGCGCTCGCGATCTTTCTGCGGCGAATCCAGCAGGGCCACCGACAGATTCTTGATGCTCGCGAGAGAAATTTCACTCAAGGTTCCGCCGGGAGCCGCGCGCAGAATGACCGGCACCGCGTCCGCGCCGCGCCCGCGCGACACCGCCAGATAAACGTTCTTAGAGACGGGGTTGACCACCACGTCCTGAATCAGGATCTGATCGGCGGCGATGCCCAGCATGGCGGCCACCTTCTCATTAATCCCTTTAATTTCGAGCGTGCCCGCGGACTTCGCCGGAGTGCGGTCGTCGACATCAAGCGCGACAATTTTGCCGCCCACGGAATCGCCGACGAAAAGGATGCCGTCCGGTCCCATAGCGAGGGCGCCGGCGGATTTGAGTTCGACTTTGCCTGCAGGCATGTTGATGCCGGCGGCGAAACTGAGAGCAGCGGCGCAGCACGTGGCTGTCGCCATCCGGAAGAACGACTGGGTGTAGCTCAATTTACCCTCCAAGAGTGAAATTGGCTCTATGCTATCACAGGCAAAATCGCCCTCATAGGGCGGTTGTTAACAGATCGTAGCCCCGCGCCCGCATCTTTCGGCCAGCGGAGGCGCGGGGCTCACGCGCATCAGCCAGTGCCCTACTGCCGGTACAGGCGCCGGTACATTTCCGCGTTACGCATCACCGCCTGCACGTAATCGCGGGTCTCGGTGAACGGGATGGACTCCACGAATTCCGCGGGCTCGCGGTAATTGTTCCAGGCCATCCACTCCACCACGCGATTGGGTCCCGCGTTGTAGGCAGCCAGCGTCTGCTCCAGGCTGCCGCCCTGGCTGTCGAGCATCGAACGCAGAATGGACGTGCCGAGCTTCAGATTCGCCGACGGCTCCGAGAGTACCTTCGTCGTAACTTTGGGAACGCCCGCGGTGCGCGCGAACTGGCGCCCGGTGCCCGGCCGCACCTGCGTCAGCCCATAAGCCTTGGCGCGCGACACCGCCGCTGGGTTGAACTCCGATTCCTGACGGATCAAGCCGGCCACCAGGAACGGATCGAGATCGCGATCCCTGGCCGAGCGCACCAGTTCGCTCCGGTACGGCAGCGGAAAAAGTAGTTCCCAGAATTTGCGCGGAGCGGAGGGCACGGGAAGGTTCAAGTAGTCCGGATTGTTGCTCTTCATGACGCGCAGCGCCTGGTGCGGCGCTTCGGCGGATTCGGCCAGTTCCATGGCGAGCAGCGCGGGCTGGTCGTCGGTGCGCATGCCAAAGCGCAGTTCCGCATCGGCAAGGTCGGCCAGTCCCGCGGAGCGGAGCAGGCGCGAGCGCTCGATGCGCGCCGTAGTGGCCGCCGCGGTGTCGGTCGCCACTTTGACGGGCACTGGGAATTTGAGTCCCGCCACAAAGGCGGCCGCGTCACCACCCGCCGGCGCCGCCCCAATCGCCTTCAGGCGGTCGCGCGCCAGCATGGCGTAGTAGTGGTTCTCGAAAACCGTGGTCAGCCGCTGGTAGCTGGCGCGTGCGCCGCCCGCATCGCCAGAGCGCTCCAACTGGCGGCCCAGAAAATAGAGCGATGCGCCCGCCGTGGAATGCCCGGGGTACTGCGTAATGTGCTCGCGCAACAAACGCCCGGCATCCGGCTGATCGTGCAGGTAGGCCTGGAACGTGACCTTCCAGTGGCTGAGCGCGGCCTGCGGGGACGAGGCGAAATCCTGATAGATGGCGCGATGCAGCGGCACGTAGTCTTCGGGACGATTGAGCAGGAGGTAGCGATTGGCCGCGGAAGCCAACGCCTTGAGGCGCCACGGCGATGCCTTGAAGCGGGCCGTGAGCTGCCGCACGGCCGACATCATTTCTTCGTCGTCCTTGCGGCTGCGGGCGCACTCGGTGAGATAGTAGAGGCGCTCGGCCGCGGCCTCCGCGCCCGTCACTTCGAGCGAGACCAGATACGGCCAGGCGAGCGTGGCCTTCCCCTCGAGGTAATCGGCCGCGCCGATGCGAATCCGGGCGAGTTCCCGCTCTGGTCCCCTGGCCTGCCAGGCGAGGGCCTCGTATTCCCTGCGGGCCGCCGCGTATTCCCTGGCATCCAGCAGGCGATCGGCGCGATGCAGCATCTGCGCCGCCGAGGGCGCCGGATACGTCGCGCCGAGCGCGTCCTTCAAGGCCAGCAGCGCGGCGGCAGAGCGCGTGGCCGCGGCGCCGGTCAGATAGTGGTAGTAAACGCGCTGGTAGAACTCGGCCGCGCGCGGCAGGTCGTTGGCCGCCTGGTAGCAGTCGGCCAGCGTCACGTCGGTCTCGGGCTGCGGCAGGTCGCCGTAATGCTCGCGAATCAAGCGTACCGCCTCGGCGGGCGCGGACTCTTTGCGGGCACGCGCTTCGAGCAGCCAGCTCCTGGCGGCCAGCGGCGAACTGCGGCGTGCCGGCGCGAGGTCGGAGGCCGTCACGTCGTAATCTTCATTTTCGACGCGGGCGGCGGCCAGGTAGTAGGCCGCATAGTCGGCGATGGCCGGCAGTTTGCCCTGCACGAATTTCAAGCTGGTAATCGCCGCGCTCCAATCCTTCTGCTCGTAAGCCCCGATGCCGAGGGCCAGATTGGCAATCGCGGCATCTTTGGGATGGCCCGCGAGATACGTCGTGATGGCGCCGCGGTGCGCGGGCGTGGGAGCCTCGCGCCAGGCACGCACCAGCGCTGCCAACATGCCGGCGGCCGGGGCGGCGCCAAGCAGGCTATAGCAGAGGGCCAGGATAATTGCTGCCGAGCAGGTCCGGATCGTCATTGGCTAAGGTTCGCGTGAGTTCCAGGTGGAGATAATCTACCATGCTGGGACACGCCGTAAAGAATTCTTCGCGAAACGCTTGCCGCGCGCTGTCGATCTGCTCGCGCAGGGCGTCATACAGGTTGCCGCGCAGGCGGCCGGCGCGCACCAGTTCGGGATGGTGCAGGCGGATTTCCGCGGCCCGCACCCGGGCGATGCGTTGCGCGCGCAGGTGAATCTGCTGTTCGGAAGACATCAGGTCTTCCCAAATAATGGGTTTGACTTTCGGAGGTTCGGGGGGCGGCTTCATCACCGCTTTCTGCTCTGTTTCGGGCGCGGGCCAGAGATCTCCTGCCGCCGCGGACAGGTGCGAAAGATCTTCCAACGGCGCAGGCACGTGCAAATGCGCGAGCTCCCCCAAGGGCGCGAGATCTTCAATAGACCCGGGCACCTGCGAATGCGCGACATCGCCGAGGGGCGCAAGCTCTTCCACCGGCGCGGGCGCGATCGTGACCAACTGCTGCGCGGGCGGTTCGGGCGCGGGGAATGCGCTCCACACCGCCGACGCGACCTGTGCCAGCAGTTCCACCGCCGGAACCTGCACGTTCCCCCAGCAATAGACCAGCGCGCCCGTGCCGTTCGCTCCCCGCACCGGGAAGATGGCGGCGCGCGACTCCGCGGGGTGCAACTCGACCAGGGGAGCGGAGACCTCCCCGGGCGTGGCCGCGACAATCAGTGGATCTTCGGACTGCGCGGAGGCCGCCAACGCGGGCGCATCATCGAGCGGCACCGAAATGGACTCGCTGGCTGCGACCCCGCCGGCCAGGCGGAACACAATCGCTCCTGCGGCGAACCGCGATACCGCTCCGGCCAGAGTGGCGCAAAGCTCGCCCTCGTCCGGCGCGATGCGCAGACGCCGTACGGCCTGATTCAGTTGCTCGGCTTGGTCGCGGCACGCCTCGCTGACGGCCGTTTCGAAAATCGTCTCCAGTTCGGTGGAAACGTCGGCAAGACGCTGTTCAAGTAGTTGACGCGGGCCGGAAGGCATTGCTGTCTGTATTTTAGCAGGCGCCGCGCCACGGCCTGCTTGCGGGTATTGGGTCACTCTGACTGAAGCGAGGCGGTTCGATGGTTGCAGGCCACGCGTCCATGTCTCGGCACACCACATTGCGGGTGCCGCCGGACGAAATGCCTCTTTCCGAGTGGCGTGATCTGCCCAGGGCACTTCAGTGATATGGCGTTTATAACCGGCCGGGTGGATCACTTCAGGATAGCCGACAATACGGTCCGAGCGGATCACGCTCTACACGGACGAGATGGCGCGCAAAGCCGATCTTGTCCTGGCTTCTGGCGAGGGGCATGACCTGCATCAAGCCGCGCGACCTTGCCGAGTCCGCCTTCTGGCGGGTCAATCTTGCTGGATCTGCGACGCTAAAGCCGGCGATGGGCAGCAGGTTCGGGGAACAACTATGAGGCGCGCTTCGCCAGCAGATCGCCCTCGCCGAAGTCGCCGATGACGACATGGAATTTGATGTCTCCGCCGGTGATCTTGCCTTTGTAGAGGAGCTTGAACTGGCCACCGCCGGCATTGATAACGAAGTTTAGATCGTCCCCTTTTACTGAGCCTTCGGCGATCTGCTCCTCGCCGTACATGTTCGTGACTGTGCCGGTCAGCTTTTCGCCGTCTACCTTAAACACCATTGTGGTTTCAAGATCGCCGTTGGGCGAGGCAAGGTTGCCTTTCCACTTGCCATTGATGTCGAGGGCTGAGGCGGTGGACGTAAGAGCAATCAGCAGAAACAGGGCGACGGATAGGGTTTTCTTGGTCATAGCAGGTGGTTCCAGCATATCTTATAAGTCGGACGGGGAGCGCAACTCTCAAGTAATTTGGATCCATCACACCTCCGAATTGTTGCCCGGTCTGCGGAAATTGGCGTGGATGGCGACATTCTCCGTTGTGCCAGAAGACCGTGGAACGGTAGGGATCGAACAGCACGCGAGTGGGCTCGACCGAAAGACCGCCGGCTCGCAGTGTGGCGCGGACCAGGTCGAATCCGGTGAAATTGAACGGCTCCGTGCGGACGTCTAAACCGACGCGCCTCAGCTTGCCGGCGACATACTTAATGGCCTTCGATTCGCCGCTGGTCCCCGCGGTGCGGCTTTTCAGATTGGCTAGCGCCGGATTCGAGCCCGCCACCGCGGCCGAGGCGTACCAGAGAACCGCGAGCGAGAGAGGACGAAACTTCAATATGGCAATCACACCGTAACGCACTTCCGTTCGGAAGTACATCGGGCCCTATCGGATCACGCGCGCGCTGTTTATTGTGGGTGCACTATGGCATCGCTGGCGCGAACAATTCTCCGGGAATCGACTAACGGACGGTCTTGAATCAACGCTTCTGGGCTAGCATCTTCACGAACTGTCCTTGGCGACCAGCATTTCCAACCTGCCCGGATTGCTCCTGAATCACGCCAACCGGAAGTAGACCCGATTCGAGTCAACTTGACGGGAAACGCCCATCCTGCCATTTTGGGCGCGCGGCCTCCCGGCGCCTGCAATAAAGAATCGCCGACGAGGGCACGTCAGGGTGGGCAGTTTCGACCAACCGGCGTATGGCACCCGGCGAAAATCATTGGTTATTGGTCACACCGACATTGCGGCGCGGCTCATCCCATCTCATCTCCGCAGAACGTGGCTGATGATATTCTGAAGAACCTCGAAGTCTTAAACCATGGCAAAACTCGTCTTTGAACTGAATCAGTCCCTGGACGGCTACATCGACCACCAGGAATTCGGGCCACGCCGTCCCGTGCTCTTTCGTCACTTCACAGAGCGGGTGCGCGGCCTGACAGGCATGGTGTACGGTCGCCGCATGTACGAGGTAATGCGCTATTGGGACGATGACCTTCCGGGTTGGGACGCAGAGGACCGCGAATACGCGGCGGTGTGGCGGAGCCGGCCGAAGTGGGTTGTGTCGCGCTCCTTGAAATCGGTCGGCGCTAACGCCACAGTTGTTGAGAATGACATCGAGGCGGCGATACGTGGGCTGAAGGCTGAGCTAGTTGGGGAGATTGAAGTTGCCGGACCAGATTTGGCACGAAGCCTAACGGACCTGGATCTGATTGACGAGTATCGACTCTACATCCACCCCGTCGTGCTTGGTCGCGGCAAGCCATTCTTCGCCGGCCCCCGGCCCCCGCTTCACCTTGTGGCCAGCGATCTCGTTGACGAAGATGTGATCCGATTGACGTACGTTCCGGCGTAGTTGCACGGCTCGTCCGGCGAACTGCGCGGATGCCGCCTGCCGAAGGTCGCCGTGCAGCCCGTCGTTTGGACGGTTTGATAGGATGGTCGCCACGTGACACGGAAAACCCGATTCTGCTCTGTCTGGCCAGTTCTGGCCGCCGCACTCGCATTCGATGGCCTGGCAGCACACGCTGCAGATAGCCGTTACCGCGTGGTCGAGAATTGGGCGGAGTTTCCGCCCGGCGTCACCAGGTGGGGCTCCGTTAGCGGCGTAGACGTCGACCGCAACGATAACCTGTACGTGCTCCACCGCAATGCGGCGATGCCGATCATGGTCTTCGATCGTAACGGTAGATTCCTCCGCGGCTGGGGCCAGAACACGTTTAAGACCACGCATTTCCTCCGCATCGACCCGTCGGGCAACGTCTGGGTCACGGATCGCGGTGATATGCAGGCATTCAAATTCAGCCCGCGAGGCGAGCTTCTTATGACGTTGGGCAAGAAGGGCGTCACTGGCGGCAATGAGTCCCAGGACACGTTCAACGGCATGGCCGACGTCGCGATCGAGAAGAACGGCGACATCCTGGTCGCCGACGGGGAAGGCCCCAACACCCGCGTCGCTCGCTTCACCAGGCAGGGCAAGTTCGTCCAGTGGTGGGGCGGCAAAGGCACGGGCCCCGGCCAATTCGATGTGCCGCATAGCATCGCCGTGGATTCCAAGCGCCGCATCTACGTGGCCGATCGCTCCAACAATCGCATCCAGATTTTTGATCCCGCGGGCCGTTTCCTCACCCAGTGGACCAACTTCGGGACGCCGTGGGGCCTCTTCATCAAAGGCGATCGAATCTACGTCGTCGACGGCTCCGCCAATAACTGCCTGCTCATTGCAAGTATTAAAGACGGCAAGATCCTGGAGAAGATCGGGGGACTAAACAACGCCACCGCGGTCACGGTCGATTCCAAGGGCGCCATTTATGTGGGCGAGGTCAACGGGACCAACGTGAAGAAATTCGTCCGGCAATAACTGCCCTGGCGCGTCCGAAGCGGAGCGCTGAATCGACGCTGCTTCAACGGCGGCCTGGCTGAAAGCAAACGCTTGGCTGGTTTGTCGCGGTTCGTGGAAACTGCCCGATGTAAATTTCCCGGAAAGCGGAATTCGGGGAAACGTCGGCCGCCCTTCGGGCGTATTGTCCGCTACCCGGAGAATGGTGCCGTCATAGGTGGCCGTCTGGCGCTACTGGTGCCGCCTCGCCAAGATCTCGCGGACCGGCTGATTGTCCGCGAATACCCGCCACTCCAACACCTTGCCTTCGCGAACCACCGATTTCCACGCTGCGGGCGTCCGCCACGACACGCCGTCTATTGTCCCGCCCGCCTCCCCCACCGCTAGCACCGCGTCACCTTCCGCCATCACATGGTCCGTGCGAATCCAGTAGTCCGGACACATCCCGAAATAATTGCGCCATCCAGCCTCCATAGAAGGAGTCCCCTGCACCCGATTTCCCACCGAGTCTACGAATATGTGGTCGCTCGTCATCAGCGCAGTGAGGGCGTTTATGTCGTGACGATTGATGGCAGTCACAAATTGCTCTAGAGCCTCGGCAGAGATGATTGTGGTCGCCCGATCAGCCATGCGCCCATTCTCTCGCAACAGGACCGCTAGACACGAGCGCTATTCCTGGATGGTCACTCGAAGAGAGCTGCAGTGATTCGAAACAACAAGCCAGCCAGTCACCCGACGCCCCTTGGCCGTAGCACGAATCGCTGAAGTACCTGCCGCGGGACGGGCGGCGTGGATTCGCCCTGGATTCGAAACTGACCCCTACCATCCCCAAACTGACCCGTTACCCGCGCACGACTCTCGCCCGCGAAAGCGAGCAGCGCGCCTACCGGGCTGCCAGGGTAGTCCCCGGCGGACTCGTGTAGCTGCCTACCGAGATCTGAATCGGGACCGCCGGTCCGCCAATCAGCTCCTTGGGCAGCACGATATTGATTTGCAGCGCGCCGTTCACCAGATCGGGAGCCGTACCCACATAAAGAATCTGCGCAGGCAATTTCCCGACCCGCGCCCACACCGGAAGTTTGGGAGCCACCAGGTGCGACCCCGTGATCGCCCCATCCGCGATGGCTTCCGTCCACTCACCGCCACCCGTAGCATAGAGTTGCACCACGCTACCGGGTTCGGCCGGCCGCGTGACCGAATTGATGGAGTAATCCTGATTCAGGGCGGCGATCTGGCCCGTACCCGAGGCATTGGCCGTAAACAACCCGGGCGCGCTCTCTCCGGCGCTGATGATCAAGGCGGTAAGGGGCACGCCGTTGTATTCCGGCGCCACCCGCGTCTGAGTTTTGCCCGCGACCGAGAAGGGCACGACGACGCTCACTTGGTTGGTCGACGTATAAATGAGGGGCGCCGGGACGCCATCGAACAGCACCCGCGTGCCGGCCAGGGACGTGGCAATCTTGCCGGTGGAATCGAGTTGCGCCGTCGTCAGTGTGGCCGGTCCCAGATTGGCGCCGAAAATGGTTACGATCTCGCCGGGCGCCACCACGAAACCGGTCGCATCGAACTGCGGATTGCCGATGAAACTGGCGGCGCTCAACACGGCAAAGGGCAAGGGCGAACCGAAGATCGCCGTCGCGTCGTGCTGGTCGTTCATGATCACGCGCTGCTCTAGCGCACCACCCGCGAAATCCCCCAGCCAGTAACGCAGGGTCGCCCCGGCGTTTGGCACCGCGGTAAGCGTCACCTCCGTGCCCGCATCATAATACCCGTCGGACGAGGGAGGCGATACGGTGACCCTGCCCGCTCCGGACGTGCTGGTGCTCAGCAGATATTTCGTGGAGAAACGGGCAGTAAACGTGGGCGCACTGCCGGCCGTCACCGTACGCGTGGTCGCGGTACCGCCGTCGTCCCAGCCGAGAAAGTCATAATGCGCCGTATTATTGCCGAATGTCTGGGCCGGCGTAACAATCAGCGTGTGGGAGCTGCCTTGCGCCCAAACCAGATTGACGGGAGTCAGATAGCTGGTGCCATCCACCACCACGATGCGGGTCGGCGGATCGGACTTGATGGTGGTGACCGTCGAGGTAGTGAAGGTCCCGAGATACTGCGTATTCGCGGCCGCAACCTGGACTACTGCGTCGGTGGTGGAGACGCTGACGTTCGCCGCACTTAGGGCCGTGGTTCCGGTCGCCGCCCAGCGTACGAACTGGCTGCCTTCGGCCGGCGTGGCGGTGATACGCACCGGCTGCCGTTCCGGCAGATAGCCGTCCTCGCTAGCGGGAGCGGCCGTCACCGTACCTTGTCCGGAGCCGACATCGTATGAGAAGCGGTGCCTTATCTGATAAACCGCGCAGAAGACCGTCTGGCCTGCGCTGGCCGTGATCGTGTGGCTGGCCTGCGGACTGTCGCTCCAACGCACGAAAACGTAGCGCGGGTCGGCGCTGCCGGTCACCTCCGGAGCGTTTACCGTATGCGTGCTCCCCGCTGACCAATCGAAACTCTTGGGCGTCGTCACACTCACCCCATCGACGGAAAGGGTCAGCCCCGCGGGAACGCTGGTGATAGTGGTCTGGGTCGGAGTGAAACCGTAAGCCCGTGAGATCCCGTCGATGTCCCCAGCCGAAAGCCCGCCGCGCTGGCCGATGGGGATGCCGACGGGCACGGTCTCCATGGAGTCCAACCCGTTGCGCGTAAAGCCCGTCGGGCCGTAATGCATGATGGAGTCGAAATCGTAGTAGCCTGCGTCGTGCGTGGAGGTGAGCGCCTGGTCGAAGTTGTAAAGGAAGCGCTTGTCCATATTCTGATAGAGCACCGTCACGTTGCCGTTGCGATCGGCACGCACCTGCTCGTGATGCAGGCCCCAGGCGTGGCCGAGCTCATGAATCACGCTGCCCGCCGTGCAGCCATCGGTGGTGGCGATGGTCTGGCCGCCGCCGATCATGCCCAGAAACGAAGAACAGGCCGCATCCAGTGTGGTGCTGCGCACAAAATGCACATAGTTGGCCTCATTGGTGCGAGGCACGATCTTAAACTGCGTGCGCGTATTCCAGTGGTTGATGCCATCCAAAATACGCTGTTGACTGGGGATATCGCTGTCGATGACGTACGGCATTGTAGAGTCCGGCCACTTCTGTGGATTCGCGGTATTGAAATTCAGCACCACGGCACGCGGCCGCGCAGACTTCGCCGGATCGTCCTGCGCGGCGGCCTCCACATCGGCAGCCGGACCGATGATGATGTCGCCTTCCACCACTGCAAACCCGCCGCGGACCTCATAACGGACGATTCGGCCATTGACGTTCAGGGAGCGCACCTCCGGTTCCGTTTGGGCAACCGCGGAGATGACCGAAAATAACGTACAGATAATTGCCAGACGCATTGATATTCGTATGGTACATCGGCGCCGTGGCTCAATTGCTTTAGGGCACCCGGCGTCCGCCGCGGAACACCGCGTCACGGTCAACGCCGTCTTCCCTCCAGCCTTTCAGAACTCGCCGGAACCACAGGCAGGCTCGACGCCCGCCGCCAGTGCGCTGCTGGTTGCCGCAATCCAACGCCCAGGGCAATGAGTAATTTAGACTCCGATTCGCCCGAGGTTGCAATTCCCCTATGGTGATGGTATAAATCTCGCTGGACTCAGTCGGTCCGGAATGCAAATTTCGAACGCGAGGGACACGGTGAGGGGATAGAGGGCTACAGGGACCAGGGTTGTTTCCATTCCACTCCTAAATTTGGACACAAGCAGGCTGTCAAGCCAGGCTTGCCATCTCACCGGGTATCGAGCACGGGATTGGGTTCCAGGACGCGGCTGGGCGGTGCAATCGGGATAACAGTGCCGGGGTAACGCCGGCAATGGGGACAAGATGGCGAATTCTACGTTAGAGCCCGCCGGTTCCGCGACCACTCCTCCGCCGGGGGCGAAGCCCTCGTTAGCTCACGCCCTTCGCTCCATATTCTCCAAAAAAGAAGAAGCGGACGAAGGCAAGGTTGTCGCGCGCCGTCGGAAGTTTGTCATGGCTGCCGTGCTCGGCACCCTGAGCGTGAACCTCCTGATGTTTTTGAGGTTCTTCTACCCACGAGCACTCTACGAACCGAAGGTGAAGTTCCGCATCGGATACCCGTCGGATTTCGGCTTCGGCGTGGATACCAAATTCCAGAATCAATACCGCATCTGGGTAGTGCGCAATACCGAGGGTATTTTCGTCATCTCGGCAATCTGCACTCATCTCGGCTGCACGCCGGACTGGAAGGCTAGCGAAAATAAATTCAAGTGCCCGTGCCACGGCAGCGGCTACGACCCGGAAGGCATTAACTTCGAGGGTCCGGCGCCGCGCCCCATGGACAGGGCGCACGTGGAGTTGGATCCCGAGGGACAAATCCTGGTGGATCTCAGCCACGTGTACCGCTGGCCCAAGGGAGAGCCGAGCCAGTTCAACGACCAGGGCGCGATCCTTCGCGTCTGAGCGCGCGCAATCCGCGCGGCGGCCGGGTGAATTGGTGCGGTAAGGAAAGAGCGGGGCTGAGGAGTCATCATGCCTGAAACCAACGGAACGAATGGAAGCGCGAACGGCCAGGACGGCGGCAATGGCGCAGGCAACGGCAATAGCGGCGGAGGCGCGAAGAAACTCGCCGCCGTTCTCGCCGATGCCAAGGCCGTACAGGCGAAAGCCACCGAAGAATTGAAAGAGACCGTACGCGCGCCGGAAAAGACCGACGTCTGGAAGAGCATCCTGCGCGTGAAGCACGACGAGACCCCGCGCAGCCGCGCGCTCGGCGTGCTGAGCAACGTCTTCCTGCACCTGCATCCGGCCAAGATCAATCGCGACGCCGTCGCCTACAACTACACCTGGGGAATGGGTGGCATGACGTTCTACGTGTACATCACGCTGGTGTTCACCGGGACGCTGCTGATGTTCTACTACCACCCTTCGAAGGTCGTGGCCTTCCGCGATATTCTCTACCTCGAAAGCGACGTCCCCTTCGGCAAGCTGCTGCGCAACATGCATCGCTGGGGCGCGCACCTGATGGTGATCATGGTGGAACTGCACATGTTCCGCGTGTTCCTTACGGGGTCGTACAAGAAGCCGCGCGAATTCAACTGGGTGATCGGCGTATTGCTGCTGGTGCTGACGCTGTTGTTGAGCTTTACCGGCTACCTGCTGCCCGACGATCAGCTGGGCTTCTGGGCGGTCACCGTGGGCACGAATATGGCGCGCGCCACACCGCTGTTGGGCCACGATGGCCCGTTCGGCGCGCAGATGGGAATGACGGCGTTTAACGACGTGCGCTTCGGCCTGCTCGGCGGCTCGATTGTGGATTCCAACGCGCTGCTGCGCGCCTATATCTGGCACTGCGTGGCCATTCCAATCATCGCCAGCCTGTTCATGATTGTGCACTTCTGGCGGGTGCGCAAGGATGGCGGCATTTCCGGCCCGGCGCCCATGATGCTGGAAAGCGAAATCAAGGAACCCAGGAAGGTCTGATATGGATCTGCATCAACTCTGGACAATTCTGAGCACCGCGGACAATGTCCCGATCGTGCTATTGCTCTTCGTGGTGCCGTTCTATACCTGGTACGGGCTGCGCCAAAGCTTCGCCAATGACCGGCTGATCGCCCAGCTCGAGGCCAACCCCGAGATGGCCAAGACGCATCACCGCAAGACGCAGCCGTGGCGGCCCGAGTGGACGCGCGAAGTCCACGTCTGGCCGTATCTGCTGCGCATCGAGTTTCTGGCCGCCATCATCCTCACCATCATCCTGACGGTCTGGTCCATCGTGTTGAACGCGCCGCTCGAAGAGCCGGCCAACCCGACCCTCACCATGAACCCCTCCAAGGCCCCCTGGTACTTCCTTGGGCTGCAGGAAATGCTGGTCTACTTCGACCCGTGGATGGCCGGTGTGGTTATGCCCTCGCTGATCATCGTGGGGCTGATGGTGATTCCGTATATCGACACCAATCCCCTGGGCAACGGCTATTACACTTTCAAGCAGCGCAAGTATTCGATTCTCACGTTTATCTTCGGCTTCATCGTGCTGTGGGTGACCATGATCGTGATCGGCACGCTGATTCGCGGGCCAGGCTGGATGTGGTTCTGGCCCGGCACCACGTGGGATCACAACCGCCTCATCTTCGAAGTCAACCGCGATCTGCCCGACATTTTCGGCATCCATACCCAAGTGCCGAAGATCATCTTCGGCGCGATCGTGGTGGGCGCCTACTGCGTGGCCGCGGCTATCGGCATGCATAAGCTGATCACCCGCACGGCCTTCAATCGCAAGATCTACGCGCGCATGAGCGTATTGCAGTACACGGTAATGCAAGTCTTTCTGGTGGTGATGCTGTCCTTGCCGGTGAAAATTCTGATCCGGCTCTTGTTCCGCATTAAATACGTGTGGGTGACGCCCTGGTTCAACATATGAGCGATCAAGAGAAGGATCCGGTTGTCTATTCCTCGTTAAGCAAGCCGCTCTTCATTTCGTCGGCCTTGCTGGTGCTCTCCCTGGCGTGGGGGCTGTGGGACGAGATGTATGGAATCCGCCCGTGGAAGGGCTATCAGGCGCGCTTCCTGAAGACATACTCGCGCTATCTCAAGTCGGCGGCCGCCGGAGAGGCGGAAGTCGAACGGCAGATTCGCGGGTCGTCCGAATACAAGCGGCTGGACGCGGCCATGCAGCAGGCCGAGCGCGCGGCCAGCCCAGCCGCCTCCGTCATCGACAAGAAGATCAATCAGGAGCTGGTGCCGAAAATCCTGGCGCTGAACGATCCCTTTCAGGAGGTCCGCAGCCATGTCGGTTCGCTGACCTATGAGATCGAGGTGTCGCATAGCGACAGCGCCAAGCAATCGCTGCGCGCCGAAATCGAAAAACTGAAGGCCGAAAAGCGCGACGTGTCGCTGCCCGGCGAGGCGCAGAAGCGCAGCATGGATTTCAAAACCATGAGCGACCAGTTGCAGGCGTGGAAAGACGAAAAGGCCCACCTGCTGCAACAGCGCGTCGAGCTCATGAAACAGGCCACCGAATTGCGCGCGGAGCGTGACAAGTACCTCTCCGACCGCATCGCCGAAGCCAGCACATCCACCATCGCGGCCGTGCAGAATTCGCTCGACAATTTCGATATCCGCATACGCCAGATCCACGTGAAGGATGTCGACCTGGTGGACCGCTGCGAAAGCTGCCACCTGGGAACCCGCGAGCCCGTGGCGCTCACCAAAGCGTCGATCGGCGAAGAGGTCTTCACCAGC
Organism: Candidatus Solibacter sp.; assembly: GCA_039934035.1. Classification (GTDB taxonomy): domain Bacteria; phylum Acidobacteriota; class Terriglobia; order Bryobacterales; family Bryobacteraceae; genus Solibacter. The sequence goes on from JBDTMZ010000141.1 coordinate 51,125, forward strand.
CATCCTAACAAGGAACTGCTCAAGCTCCACGACCCCGAGAAGTTCGGCTGCACCCCGTGCCATGGCGGCAACGGCGCCGCGCTTGCGAGCGTCGAGAAGTCGCACGGGTACAACAAATTCTGGCTGTGGCCGCTGCATCATAAGGAGAACATCGAGGCCGGCTGCCAGCAGTGCCATTCCCGCGAAGTGGTCACGGAAATGGCCGGCACCCTCAATCAGGGGCGCGAGATCTTCCGCCTGCGCGGCTGCATGGCCTGCCATCGCTACGAAGGCTTCGACCGCGAGGCCGACGAAATCACCAACGTGAATCAGCAGATCCGCCAGTTCGAACAGCAGAAGGCCGAGTGGAAGCGCGAAGCCGGCTTCAGCGAGCAGAAGGCCAACAATCCGCGCACCAGCGACGACGAGGCCAAGAAACTCCTGGCGCACGCCAACGATCTGAAAGTCCGCGCCAGCGGACTCGACGCCAAAATCGAGCAGTTCGACATGCGTTCGCGCAGTCTGGTCCGCGAGGTCAAAAAGGTCGGCCCCAGCTTGAAGGAAGCCCGCGTCAAACTCCGTAAGGAGTGGATTCCCGTCTGGTTGAAAGATCCGCATCAGTGGCGCGAAGGCACAAAGATGCCCACCTTCCGCCTGGACGATAACGAGGTCCGCGCCATCTCGGCCTTCCTCTGGCAAAGCGGCGTCAAGGCCGATCTGCCGGCGCAAAAGCCGGGCGACGCGGCGCGCGGGCAGGAGGCGTTCGAAACCCGCGGCTGCATGGCCTGCCATTCCATGGGTGAAGGAGCAGCCAAACAGGGCGGCACCTTCAGCGCCAACCTGAGCCGCGAAGGCGAGAAGGCCAATTACGATTACCTGGTGCGCTGGGTCCACAACCCGCGTCAGCGTTCCGCGCCCTACTGCACGTTCGAGAAGAAGGATCTCACGGCGGAAGACTACCAGCGTAAAGGTCTGCCCTACGTCTTCGACCTCGAGCATTCCAAGTGCCCCAACGACGGGCACGAACTCCAGGTGCAGCAGATGACCCCCATGCCGAGCCTGCGCCTCACCGAGGACGAAGCGCGCGACATTTCGACCTACCTCATGACGCGCAAGCGCGACAACGCCTCCTACGCCGCCGCCGATTACATGGACGACCCCAAGCTGAAGAATCAGGGGCTCGCCCTGGTGCGCAATTATGGATGCGCCGGCTGTCACGAAATCTCCGGGCTGGAGGAAGAGCAGCGCATCGGCACCGAGTTGACGAAGGAAGGCTCGAAGCCGATCGAGCGCCTCGATTTCGCGCTGCTCGGTCACAAAGCCGAGCGCGAAGAGTGGTACACCCACAAGGGATTTTTCGAACATAAGCTGGAGAATCCCGCGGTCTACGATACCGGCAAAGAGAAGGCCAAGCAGGACCGCCTGAAAATGCCGAACTTCAATCTGTCCAAGCCCGAGATCGACGCCGTCACCACGTTCCTCACCGGCAGCGTCGATGCCAGTGTGCCGGCGCGCTACTTCTACAATCCCACCGACACCCGGCAGGACATCATCGAGGGCTGGTGGGTGATCCGCAAATACAACTGCATGGGTTGCCACAAAGTGCACGTCGGGCAGACCACCACCTTCGACACCATGACCAAATACCAGGATCCGGACTGGAAGGATCAACGGCCCCCCACGCTGATCGGTGAAGGCGCGCGCGTCAATCCCGAATGGCTCATGCGTTTCCTGAACAATCCCGCGTTGAGCGAAACCGACACCAATCGCGACGGCGTGCGGCAGTATCTCAAAGCGCGCATGCCGACCTTCAGTTTCAGCGATGGAGAAATTCGCAAGCTGGTGCGCTTCTTCGAGGCATTAAGCTCGCAGGCGCAGCCCTTCATTCCCGAAAAGCTGGAGCCGCTGACGGAGACCGAGCGCACCATGGCGCGCAATCTCTTCAGCAGCGAGGGAGCGCCCTGTCTGAAGTGCCACATGACCGGCGATCTCAAGCACGATGCCACCGCCACAGCGCCCAATTTCACCGTGGCCAAGGACCGTCTCAAACCCGGCTGGACCAAGCGCTGGATGCTCGATCCCGCGCTGATGAGTCCCGGCACCGCCATGCCGAGCGGGCTGTTCCGCCTCGAGAACGGACATTACGTCTTCACCGGTCCGACTCCGGCAAGTTTCAACGGATATACCAAAGACCACGCGGATCTGCTGGTCCGCTACATGTTCCAGTTCACACCGGAAGAGTTGGCGCGATTGCGCAGCGGCGCAAGCGCGAAATAGCGATCCAGCTGAACACTAAGGAGGGGTAGGAGCCAAAATGACGAAGACTTGTATGGGAGCAGTACTGGCCGGCGCAATCATTCTCGCAGGGTGCGGCGGCGACAAGCCGGCGGAAACCGCCAAGACAGAAGCGACCGCGCCGGCGGCAGCGGGCGGCGGTACCGCCACGCCCGATGAGGCCAACGGCGGCACCGTCACCGGCAAAATCGCCTTTACCGGCGACAAACCGAAGATAGCGACCATCGATATGTCGGCCCAACCGGTATGCGAGCGCCAGCACAAAGGCGAAGCGGTGAAGAGCGAGGAAGTCGTAATCAACGGCAATGGAACGTTGAAGAATGTGTTCGTCTGGGTCAAGTCCGGGCTTCCCGCGGACACCCAATGGGCAGTGCCTGCCGTTGCCACGGAACTGGATCAGAGCGGCTGCATGTACAAGCCGCGAGTCATCGGCCTGATGGCCGGGCAGAACTTCCAGATCAAGAATGCCGATCCGGCCAATCACAACATTCACCCGCAGCCGCAGGTGAACCCGGATTGGAACGAATCGCAATCGCCCGGCCAGCCGCCGCTCACCAAGAGCTTCGCCCGCCAGGAAGTCATGATCCCGGTGAAGTGCAACGTCCACCCCTGGATGCGCGCCTACATCGGTGTCGTCGGTCACCCCTTCTTCGCCGTGACGGGAGACGACGGGTCGTTTACAATAAAAGGATTGCCCCCCGGGACGTACGTCATTCAGAGTGTGCACGAGAAATACGGGCTAATGGAGCAAACCGTCACCGTGGGAGCAAAGGAAAGCAAGACTGTAGAATTCTCCTATAAGGGATAAGAGAAAAAGGGGCAGGTTTTGGGAAGCCTGCCCCTCATTCAATGCATCTTAACAACGTGGGATCTCTCTGGCTGCGCCGCTACGCGGTGTTCGTAGCGTGTTGCACCTTCGGTCTGGTAATCGCCGGCGGACTGGTGACGAGTAACGATGCGGCGCTTTCCGTGCCGGATTGGCCGCTCTCCTGGGGCCGTCTGGTGCCCACGTTGGAAGGCGGAATCCGCTACGAATTCGCCCACCGCGCGATCGCGGCATTGGTCGGCGTACTCACCCTCGGCCTGGCGATTGCCATGCGCCGCCTTCCCTCCGAACGCAACCTGAATCATGCAGACAGCAGGCAACGCTTTGCGCGCCGCGGCGGACTCCCCGGGCTGGCGTGGGCTGCCGTAGGTACGGTGATCGCCCAGGCGGTGCTCGGCGGCGCTACCGTCAAACTGGCCGCGCCCGCATGGGCAGCCATCGCCCATGCCACCCTCGGACAAATTTTCTTCGTCCTGCTGGTAGCAATCTGCGTCGCCCTCTATGGCGGCCGTTCCAGCGTGCGCGAATGGCACATGCCGAGCGTGATCTGCGCCTTTGCCTTATTTACGCAGACTATTCTGGGCGCTGGCGTCCGCTATCAGGTGGTGGCTCCGGCCGCGCACATCGGCGGCGCGATCCTGGCCACCGGACTGGTCATGTGGGCCGGACTCTCGCTCTTGATGCAAAATATGGAGAACCCGGCGATCCGCAGGCCCGCCAGTCTGCTGCTTTCCATTACGTTTTCCCAGGTATTTCTGGGCATCGGCGCAATGATGGCGCGCGTGGCCTACCTGGACGCGCCGCAGCCCATGCCGCTGATGGTTTTGTTCACGGTGGCGCACGTCGCCGTGGGTTCGCTGGCCGTGAGCGCGGCAGTCGCGCTCGCCATGCTGGCGCGACCCGGCATATATCGAGTACAGGGAGGGATGGTCACCGCGTGATGCGCGACTATATCGAATTAACCAAGCCGCGGATCACCTGGCTGATCCTCATGAGCACGGGGATCGGCTACTTTTTCGGGTTGCCTTCGCACGCGTGGAGGGAAATCAACTGGCTGTTGCTGCTGCATACCATTCTGGGTACCGGCCTGATTGCATCGGGCACGGCGGCGCTTAACCAGTGGTACGAGCGTGCGGCAGATCGGAAGATGAATCGTACCGCCGGACGTCCCCTGCCTTCGGGACGGCTGAACGCGGGTCGCGCGCTGGCCTTCGGCATCGTGCTGGCCGTTGCCGGCTTCGTCGAACTGTGGCTGGCAGTGAATCTCCTCAGCGGTCTGATCGGCGCCTTCACCCTGGCCAGCTATCTCTTCCTTTATACGCCGATGAAGCAGCGCACCTGGTGGAGCACCACCGTCGGCGCGATTCCCGGCGCCATGCCGCCCATGATCGGGTACGCCGCCGCGGCCGGCGTCATCAACCAGGAAGCCTGGGTGCTCGCCGCCATCCTGTTCCTCTGGCAGTTCCCCCATTTCTACTCCATCGCCTGGATGTATAAAGACGATTACGCGCGCGCCGGCATTCAGATGCTCCCCGTGGTCGAGCCCGATTGCCGCAGCACCGCGCGCCAGATCGTCATCTACGGTTTCACCCTCATCCCGGTCAGCATCATCCCCAGCATGCTCGGCATGACTGGCCGCATCTACCTGATCGGCGCGCTGATTCTGGGACTGGTGTATCTGTATTCCGGCGTGCGCGTGGCACGGGACCGCACCCTGCAGCGTGCCCGCATGGTGCTGCTGACCTCGGTGCTGTACCTGCCCCTGATTTACGGCCTCATGGTCATCGATAGGCCTGGACTGTGATCGCAGTTCAAAACCTGACCCATCGCTACGGAGACCGTGTCGCTCTCTCAAACGTCAGTTTCGAAGTAAAGCAAGGCGAAATCTTCGGACTGCTCGGCCCCAACGGCGGGGGCAAGTCTTCTCTGTTTCGCATCCTCAGCACCATGATGGTGCCCACCGAAGGCAGCGCCCTGATTGCCGGCAACGATGTGGCCCGCCACCCCGCCCGCGTGCGGCGCCAAGTCGGCGTCGTCTTCCAGACGCAGAGCCTCGACAAAGCGCTCACCGTCCAGGAGAATTTGCGCGCCCAGGGCCACCTTCATGGACTCAGCGGCTCCCTGCTCACCACCCGCATGGACAACGCCATGCAGCGCCTTGGCCTGGAAGACCGCCGTAACGATCTGGTGGACACCCTTTCCGGCGGCTTGCGCCGTCGCGTCGAGATCGCCAAAGCCCTGCTCCACAAACCGCAAGTGCTGCTCATGGACGAAGCTTCCACCGGCCTCGACCCCGCCGCCCGCCGCGATCTCACCCAGCACATCGAAAACCTGCGCCAGCACGAAGGCGTCACCATCCTCCTGACCACTCACATTCTGGCCGAAGCCGACTGCTGCGACCGCCTCGTGCTCCTGCACGAAGGCAGGATCGTCGCCCAGGGCACCCCCGCGGAATTGCGCTCGCGCATTGGCGGCGACGTCGTGGTACTGGAGTCCGCCGATGCCGAAAGTCTGGCAGCCGGAATCCGGCAGCGCTTCGCCGCTCCGGCCAGCGTGCGCGACGGCGAGGTGCGCGTCGAGATCGCCAACGGCCACCGCTTCATCGCCGAAGTCGTGGAAGCCTTCCCCGGCGCGGTGGATTCCGTCAGCCTCCACAAGCCCTCGCTCGAAGACGTATTCGTCCGCGAAACCGGAGCCTCCATTGAATAACTTTTTACTGCCCGCGGCCACTCTCTGGCAGCGTGAACTGGTGCGCTTCTGGCGGCAGCGCAGCCGCGTGCTGAGCGTGGTCGCCTCGCCCCTGATCTTCTGGCTGCTCATGGGCTACGGCTCTAACGACCTGGCCCGCTACTATTCCGGGACCCTGGTGCTCACCGTCATGTTCTCCGCCATCTTCAGCACCATCTCGATTATTGAGGACCGGCGCGAAGGCTTCCTGCTCTCCATGCTCGTCTCCCCCGCGCCCCGCACCAGCCTCGTGCTCGGCAAGATTCTGGGGGCGGCTACGTTAGGATGGATACAGGGGCTGATGCTCCTGATCTTCGCTCCCCTGGCCGGCGTGAAGATCGGTCTGGCGGAAGTGGTGCCGGTGATCGCCGCGATGTTCCTGATCTCGTTCACGCTCACCGGACTCGGATTTGCAATCGCATGGAAAATGGATTCCACCGCCGCATTTCACGGCGTGATGATGCTGCTGCTCGTGCCCATGTGGATGGTCTCGGGCGCGCTGTTCCCGATGGCCACCGCCCACGGCGCAGTCAAGGCGCTCATGTGGGCCAACCCGATGACCTACTCGGTATCGCTGCTGAATGCCACCCTGCATCTGCCCAATGCCACCCCGGGCGCGACGGAGAGCCTGTTGGTCACGGCCGGCTTCGGCATCGCCCTGCTGCTGTTGAGCGGCATGCTGGCAGCGCAGAAGTCCACCCGCTCGGCCGCATGAGGACGCAGGCCGTGGCACAGACCCTCGTTTTTCGTGGTCTGTCAACTTTGCAGGTGGGACAGACCATCGTTTTTCGTGGTCTGTCAACTTTGCTAATAGGAGCCTTTCTCCTCCTCGCCTCCTGCGTCAAGGTGACGCCGTTACCGGTGCTCGGCGAAATTCCGCAATTCCAACTCACGCTACAGACGGATCAGCCCTTCGACAGCCAAACCCTCGACGGCCACATCTGGGTGGCCAACTTCATCTACACCAATTGCGACGGCCCCTGTCCCATGATGAGCCACCAGATGCGTGGTATTCAGAACTCTACCGCCGCCACTCCCGACCTGAAACTGGTGAGTTTCACGGTGGACCCGGCGCGGGACACCCCGCCCGTCTTGGCCAAGTACGCCACCCACTTCATGGCCGATTACTCGCGCTGGTATTTCCTCACCGGCGAAATGGAGCGCCTCAACGATCTTGGCGTCAAGGCCTTCAAGATGAATAGCGTGGATGGCTCGATGAGTCACAGCACGCGCTTCGTGCTGGTCGATCGCAAGCGGCGCATTCGCGGCTTCTACCTCACCACCGACGACACGTTCCCCAAGAATCTGCTCCACGACATCCGGCAATTGCAAAGCGACGCTTCATGAATACCTGGCCCCTCTTCAACGCATGCCTCAACGCGCTGGCCGCGGTTCTCCTGGTGTGGGCGTACCTCCTCATCCGGCGGCGTCAAGTCGAGCAGCATCGCCGCGTGATGCAGACGGCGTTCGCCACCTCGTCCGTGTTTCTGGTCAGTTATCTGGTGTACCACTACTCGATCGGCGGCTCCAAACCGTTCCATCACGAAGGCACCACCCTGCGCACCGTCTATATGAGCATTCTGCTCACGCACACCGTACTGGCAGCCGCCGTGCCCGTCCTCGCCATCGTCACCCTGCGCCGCGGACTCGCCGCGCGCTACGACCAGCACCGCCGCATCGCCCGCTGGACTTTGCCCATCTGGCTCTACGTCTCCGTCACCGGGGTAGTGGTGTACGTGATGCTCTATCACCTCGCGTAGACGCCCCATCGCGAAATTCCGGCCATTCCACCCCTGCCCAGCCCTTGCCCTCGTCACCCTGCACCACCGCACCGCCCAATCGACTCTGCCCCCCGTCACCGGGGTAGTAGTGTACGTGATGCTCGATCACCTCGCGTAAGCGCCCCAACGCGAAATTCCGGCCGCGCCACCACATACGCCGCGATCTTGCGGTCGCTGACCGCGATGTGCTGGCGAATCCATTCCACCAGAAATTGCAGCACTTCGATCGTCATCGTGACTTCCCCGTTCGACGCTCGCATGCGCATCTCCCGAACCTGCGTCCGCAGGAAGTCATGCTGGCGCACATGCTGGGGTAAGCCCGGATATTCCGCGCCCCTCATCAGGTCCTCTTCGTGCAGAAAGTGCTCCCGGGTATAGGCGATGAGCCGGTCGAGCAGCTCGTCCAGCAGCGCCTTCCCTGCCCCCTTCAGCATCGCCGCCTGCATCTGCGCCGCCAGGTCGATCAAATGCCGGTGCTCCCGATCGATCTGCGGCACCCCGATCGCCAGTTCCGCGTCCCACTGAAACACATCACTCACCGTTTTTCCTCCCTCTCAAAACAACTCGATGTTCGCGCCAAAATCATCGGCTTCTCCCTGCGGCGTCGCCCCCGCCATCTCTACTTCCTGCGCCTCCGCGCCTGTGGCGGAGGCGTGCACCTCGCGCTCCACCTGCATTGTGTACCGCGCCGCCAGGTCGTCCAGGCTCGCCGCGGTTTCCGTGCCGCCACCGCAGGCGGCCGCCATCGCCGCCAGTTCCGCGCAGGCCCGGGAGGTCACTGCCGAAAATCGCGCATCCACCGTAAACCCGGCGCAGACCGAAGCAATTTCGTCCGCCAGGCGCGACCCGGTGGCCACAATCTGATGCAGGCACCCGAAACTCGCTTCGCTGGCCGAATGCAGTTCCATGACCGTGCGCCGCACCTCCCCGGCAAGCTCCGTGGCCTGTCCCGCCGCCTCCGGAACGGCCTCCACCGCCCCCCGCTGGACCTGTGCCCGCATCGCCGCCAGCATCTCGGTCACGGTCTCCGTCTGTAGGTTGGATTCCAATGCCAGGCGAAGCATCGCCCCGGCAATCACATCCAGTGCGTCGCCCGCACGCCCCAGGTGCGCCGCCCGCACGCTGGCATTGGTCGCGATGCGCTGGATGCGGTATTCGATCCCGCGCATCTCCTCCGCCCCCTCCTGCATGCGCGCAATCGCCTCGGACAGCGGCGCCGCCATTGCGTCGGCCTCCGCCTCAGCCTCCGTGCACAAATCGAGCACCTTGAGAATCGCCGTGAAGTGCGTCTCCATCTGCAGGAAGAAGGATTCTCGGCCGCCGGAATAGGACCCGGTCAACTCCTGGCTGGCCCGCGCCATCTCCTGCACCCGCCCCGCGACCCCCCTCAATTCGCTCTTCAAACGCTGGGCGGACTCGGTGAACATGGCGCCCGCCCTGGCGGTCTGCGAAGACTGCAGGCGGAGCACAGCCGCCGCATCCGCCGTCATCTCTTCCGCACCCGTCATGGGCCGCAGCGCCTCGCTGACATGCTCCAACTGCTGGCGCGTGATGTCGTGAAACTGAATCGCGTGCACCACGCCGTCCAAGGCGATGCCGATCGCATCGTAATGCTCCGCCTGGCGCACCGACGCCACCGACGCGCGCTCCCGCCTTTCCTCGAACGCCCGCAGCCCCTCGCTCACTTCGGCCATCACCTCCGCGAGGCCCTTCAACTGCTTCGCTCGCAGTTCGTCCCTGCGTTTCACCGTCGCCCGCACGCTCGACTCCAGCCGTGCGCAAGTTGCCAGCACCCCCTCCCCGCCGGCCTGTATGCTCTCCGTCAGCGGCTGCACTTCCTCCGTGAGATCGAAGAAATCGGTAGTGCCCTCCCGCAGCCGTGAAATCTCGATGCGGGTCAGCGTACAGATGGTACGGAAGGTGGACACCATCGGCCGCAGCCCGCTGAATGCCCCGCGGATGCGCGCCGCCTGCACCCGCACCTCGTTCAACGCCTCGCCACTCCGCGCCACCCGCGAATCGACGGCGCGTGAATGGTCGAGGATCCGGTTCAGTGCATCCTCCACCCGCGTGCCGTGGGCGCCGTTGATCCGTTCCGTCAGTGTGCTCAGACCAGTGGAAATCTCCCGCGACGCGGCACGAAATTCCATTAGCTTTTCCCCTACGCCGAGGAATTCCGCCTCCGTCGAGCCATTCAGGCTTTCCAGTTCGTCGAGCAGTGTGCGGATTCCCGCCCTGTCCACCGCGCCCTTCCGGGCGAGTCGGCGCGACAGGAGTCTCCAAGAGCTCATATGAGTCATATCGGGCGGAAGGGGAAACACATGAAATAGATGTCCACGACAAATTTCGCACTCTGCCCTGTTGGAAAAGTCGGTGCCTGCCGATAGGTTCTACGTGACCGGTTGTACGGTCCCCAGCGAGTCTGCAAAAAGGAGCGCCCGGGATGTTGCAAAAACACGGAACGGAAACACTCGTCCGGCTGAGCGGAGAAGCTACCGTCGGTTCCGCGGCAGCGTTGAAGGCCGAATTGCTCGAAGCTCTGGCTTCCGGCGGAGATGTGCAGGTAGATCTGCAAGGCGTGGAGGCAGTGGATTTGGCGACGATGCAGTTGATCTGGGCGGCGGCGCGGGAGGCCGCTGCGGGCGGCCGCGTTTTGGCCGCACGCGTTTCCTGCGCGGTGGAGTGTGCGGCGCAGGAACTTGGGTTCGGTGATTTCGCGGGAACAGTCCAGGACACTGGCGCATGGCCAAAGTAATCCTCACGGTGGACGATTCGGCCAGCGTACGCCAAATGGTCCGCTTCGCTCTCTCTGACGCAGGCTATACGGTAGTCGAAGCGGTCGACGGAAAAGACGCGCTGGCCAAACTGACCCAGCCAGTCCATCTCGTCATCACCGACCTCAACATGCCCAATCTGGACGGCCTCGGCCTCATCCGCGGGGTCCGGGCCAACCCGGCATACAAAGGGATACCAATCCTGATGCTGACCACGGAATCGCAGGATTCCAAAAAGCAGGAAGGCCGCGCCGCGGGCGCAACCGGCTGGATTGTGAAGCCGTTCGCCACCCAGCAACTGCTCGCCGTAGTACGGAAGGTGCTCGGATGATCGATCGTTTCCGCCAGGCATACCGGGAAGAAGCCCGCGAATTATTGACCGAACTCGAGTCGGCGCTGCTCGAACTCGACCGCAACCGGGAAGACCGCGAGGTGGTGGGCCGGGCGTTCCGCGCGCTCCACACCATCAAAGGGTCGGGCGCGATGTTCGGCTTCGACGCCATTGCCGGCTTCGCGCACAATCTGGAAACCGCATTCGACCGCCTGCGCAACGGGGAACTCACCGCCACCAGCGATCTGATCAACCTGTCGCTCGCGGCCGGCGATCAGATCCGGGTCATGCTCGAGCAGGAGGATGGGGGCAAGGCAGCGGATCCCGCCTGCTCGCAGCAGATTCTCGCGGAATTGCAGAAGCTCACCCATGACGCGACGTCCTCGCCCGCTGACACGCACCCGGTGAAGGACCCCGCCGCCGCCAGAGAAGCCGTGGGGCACACCTGGCGCATTCATTTTCGTCCCGCGCCGGGCATTCTGCTACAGGGCACCAATCCCGGACTGCTGTTCCGGGAGTTGCGCGACTTGGGCGAGCTGAAAATGACGCTCGACACCTCCGCCATCCCGCCGCTTGCCGAAATCGAGGCCGAACACTGTTATCTGGCCTGGGACATGGTGCTGACGACAACCGCACCGGAAGCCGCGATCCGCGACGTCTTCATCTTCGTCGAAGACGAAGGCGAGCTCCGCATCGAAGCTGCTGCTGCCGAAGAGCCGGACGCCGCGACACTCCCGGCGGACGGGCGGCGGCCCGGCGCGCCCCCGGTTCCCGGTAAGGTGCGCGAGACCGTCGCTACTCCCGCTACTTCCAGCCTGCGCGTCTCCACGTCCAAAATCGACGAACTGGTCAACCTGGTCGGCCAGCTCGTTACCGTGCAGGCGCGTCTCAGCGAAGTCGCCGGACGTCATCAGGATCCCGACCTGACGGAAGTTTCCGAAGCGGTCGATCGCGTGACGGCCTCCCTCCGCGACAACTCCATGAATATCCGGATGCTGCCGCTGCGCGCCACCTTCGAGCGCTTCCGGCGACTGGTTCACGATCTCGGCGCGGACCTGCACAAAGAAGTCAACTTCACCGTCGAAGGAGCGGACACGGAACTCGATAAGACCGTGATTGACCAGCTGAACGATCCGCTGGTGCACCTCATCCGCAACAGCATGGACCACGGCATTGAGCCGCCCGAGGCCCGCCTGGCCGCGGGCAAGAGCCCCACCGGAACGATTCATCTCTCGGCCCGGCACGCCGGAGCCAGCGTTCTGATCCAGGTCACGGACGACGGAAAAGGGCTGGATGTCGAGGCGGTGCGGGCGCGAGCCACCGAAAAAGGCCTGATCGAGCCGGGTGCGCGGCTTTCCGAATCCGAAACCCTCAGCCTCATTTTCACCGCGGGATTCTCCACGGCGCGGGAACTGTCGGGCGTCTCCGGCCGCGGCGTCGGCATGGACGTCGTGCGGCGCAACATCGAAGCCCTGCGCGGCTCGGTGGAGATTGCCAGCCGCCCGGGAGCGGGACTCACCGCCACGCTGCGCCTGCCGCTGACCCTGGCCATAATCGACGGCCTGCTGGTGCGCGTCGGCGCCGAACATTTCGTCCTGCCACTGGCCGACAGCCGGGAATGCGTGGAACTCACCCGCCGAGACATCCAGGAAAATCACGGCAAACACCTGGCCAACGTCCGGGGCGAGATTGTCCCCTACATCCGCCTCCGGGAATATTTCGGCATCGCCGGCCAGCACCCGGAGCGTGAACAGATCATGGTGGTGGATACCGACTACAGCCAATACGGCTTCGTCGTGGACCAGGTGCTCGGCGATCACCAGACAGTCATCAAGAACCTGGGCCGCCTGTACCGCAACGTGCAGGAGGTATCGGGCGCCACCCTTCTGGGCAACGGCACGGTAGCCCTGATACTCGACCCCAATCGCCTGGTACAGAGCATTCTGCAGGCAGCATCTCAAAGACGCGGGTCCGCCGGCCGGGAGAGCCGCGGATACCGCCTGGATAGCCTCCCACCTAAGAACAAGGAAGATAAAACCGATGGCACGCAAGGTAGTGAGCAGCAAGTCTAGCGATTCTGGAAAGAGCGGCGTCGTCCCGCGCAAAGGAGCCGCCCGGGAAGCGCGCGGCCAAGCGGTCAATGCGCCCGAACGAACGCGCTCCGCGGCCGGCGGGGAGATGCAACGCGTCTCGCAGGAGGTCTTGCGCCTGGTGGAAGCGTCCCGCATGGGCCGCCTCACCGAACGCGGCCGGGCTGCGGAATTCACCGGCGCGGCCGGCGAAATTTTACGCGGCGTCAACGAAATGCTCGACGCCATCCTGCTGCCGATTGCCGAGGGAAATCGCATCCTGGCTCAAATTTCCGACGGCAAGATCGACGAACAGATTGCCCACACTTATCACGGGGACCACGAAAAAATGAAGGGCGCCGTCAACAACGTGGGTAGCGTGGTACAGGGCCTGCAAAAGGAACTGAGCCGCCTGACCGACGCTTCCCGCGACGGGCAACTGTCCGAGCGCGGCAAGCCGGAGCAATTCCGCGGTGCCTATGCCGAGATCGTGCGCGGCGTCAACGGCATGTTGGATGCAATCCTGCTGCCTATCGGCGAAGGCAATCGCATCCTGGCGCAGATTTCCGAAGGCAAGATCGACGAGCTGGTCGCCGTTACCTATAAGGGCGACCACGAAAAGATGAAGCTGGCCATCAACAATGTGGGCGGCGTGGTGCAAGGCCTGCAAAAGGAGCTGAATCGTCTGACCGAAGCCTCCCGCGAAGGGCAACTGAGCGAGCGCGGCAAGCCGGAGCAGTTCCGTGGCGCCTACGCCGAGATTGTTCGCGGGGTCAACAGCATGCTGGACGCCATCCTGC
>JBDTMZ010000142.1:0-137731 GCA_039934035.1 Candidatus Solibacter sp.
CAGGCCGATATTGGGGTTGATCAGTTCCTCCAGGCATGATCTACGATAACGCCGTTTTTATAGCCCCTTCTGTTGGGCTGTCATGCAGTGCGATACTCAAATGCATGGTGATACTGTTGTTTGCTGTTGCCGCATTTCTCGTCATGCGGGTGGCGATCCCACGGTTGAAGTCCACCAGTAATCTGAGGCTGGCATCGTTGGCGCTCCCTTGCGCCCTCGGTGGATGGCTTCTAATGTCGCTGATCACAAATCTTGCGATGCAGGCCAAATAGCGAGGGGCAGGGACAACGAAGGGGAACCGCCGCTACGGATCGTCGGTCAATCGACATTGGCCGGTAATCTTGCGCTATCCGGAAGCAATCCTGCTGGACTGCCAATCACTGGATGATAGGTGGCGTTTCTGGACTTCATCCCGGCGAGGACATTCCCGCCGGAGTTCTTTCCCCAAACGCCGTTTATCGAACGTATGGAACATTCACAGGCCGAATGGACGCGTCGGGCGAATCAATTTCTTGAGGGATTTGGGAACAAACTCGGGTGCAGATTTGTCCATTAAGAATATGAAAAGCAACTTCACTTCGGCGGTGATGAGTCCATCTTGTGAGGAGAGGCGGCTGCCTCGTGTGTTCGGCTTCACGATTCTCGCGATTTTCGCTCTCCCCGTGATTGGGCAAAACCAGTCGCCGCCGGCCACGAATCGCCCCGCATTCGAAGTGGCATCCATCAAGCTTGGTACGAGTTGCGGCGAGCGGCGCGGCCGCGGTGCCGGATTCTCGCGCGCCGGCTATAGCACCTCCTGTGTCCCTCTGCGAGTCCTGATCCGGATTGCCTACGGAAAACCCATGTACGGGCTAACAAATCCCCGGCAAATTGAGGTCCTGGGCGGACCGGCGTGGCTGGATTCAGAAGTCTACGATATCAGCGCAAAGGGCGCGAACATCACGTCGCTTAGCCAGGTCTTTGAGATGCTGCAATCGCTTCTTGAAGACAGATGTAAGTTGAAGGTCCACAAGGAGACCCGGGAGGCTCCGATTTACTTGTTGGAGCTCGCCAAAGGCGGTCCCAAAATACGACTGACCAAGGCAGGGGCCTGCAGACCGAATGTCATTGGAAACTTTGGACTGGGAGAGCCCCCAGCAAACCAGCCAGACTTGCAGCCCTGCGGAAATACGGCATCTGCGACCAATCGTGGGAACGTCACAAAAACAGGACTGGGCGTGACGATGGATCAGTTTGCCGGCGGAATGCTCGCAAGTCTTGACCGTCCCGTGGCGAATCGAACCGGCCTCACTGGAATGTTCGACATTCACCTGGTCTACGCGCTTGATGCAGCAACCCAGGCGCCGCCACCGGCCAGCGGCGTCGACAATCCGGCTTCAACGGCCTCAGTCCCGGACCCGCTCGGTCCGTCCGTCTTCGGGGCCCTTCAGGACCAACTCGGACTCAAACTCGCGTCCGCCAGAGGGCCGGTCGACGTCCTCGTCATCGATCACGTTGAGAGGCCATCGGCGAACTAACGGTTGCTTCCACCAATCACAACCAGCTATCAAGAATTCGTCCTATTTCCCAATCAGCTGGTAATACCTGCGGACCGCGTCCTCGTAGCTCCGCGGCACTCGCTCGCGCCCATCCTCGTTTACAGGAGGCGGGACGGCGTTGCCGGGCTTAGGCTGGAACTGCTCGTACCGCATGACATCGAAGTCATCGCTCACCGGCACCAATTCTCCTTCGTGCCGCACCCCAACGTAATAGCGGCCGACGTCATTGCCGGCGATTTCAGATTCCGTCCTATTACCCTGAGTTTCGTGAAGCACGCGGGTGCCTCCCCGCGGCCCAGCCAGTTCTCCGCCAATCATCGGGCGGTCAGTTTCGATTACGACGCGGATGCTGCCTCCGGCGGGCACCATTTCAAGGCTCGTCACGAGCGGCAATTCGATAACCCGCACGCGGGCTACCGGTGAGCGAATACCCTCGGCGGACGCGAAGTACTCAGCACCGCCCGCAAGCGCCTTGATTGAGCCACGGAAAACGCGCTCGCCGTCCGGCTGCAAAGGAGTCCGCCGCCACTCCGCGACGCCCGCGGGCTTCACC
Organism: Candidatus Solibacter sp.; assembly: GCA_039934035.1. Classification (GTDB taxonomy): domain Bacteria; phylum Acidobacteriota; class Terriglobia; order Bryobacterales; family Bryobacteraceae; genus Solibacter. The sequence goes on from JBDTMZ010000142.1 coordinate 2,092, forward strand.
CACAATTCGGCATCGGGCGGGCTGAATCCGTTCGACCGTATCATCACGTTCAACGCGCGTCCTCGCGCTACGGTCACCCGGTCGCCCCTCACCTCGATAAAGAACGGCTGCTGCAATCGCCACAATGCTTGGGCCCAATAGGCGATCCGTCCCTGAGGCCGCATCAGCAGACCCGCCAATAACGCCACCGAAACCAGCCCGGCAATTCCGAAGCCGGCGAGCATCCGGTGCGGAACGAAGTGGCGGACCGGGTGCGCCGGTGCGAGAGCGAGCGTCTCCTCGGCTAACAGCGGCACGAGCGGACTGCCCGCACCTAGAGGCAGGAGCGTTGCGAGGGTGCGCAGCCGCGAGTCGAACGCGGGCCATCGTCGCTCCACGTCATCGATCACTACCACCAAACGACATCGCCGCAGCGGAAGCCAGATCGCGACGAGCGCGGCCGCAACCACAGTGCCGCCAAGAATCGCGCGGAAGCCCAGAAGCAGTCGCGGCGATGGGGCGGCCGCCGCAAGCCGCCAGGATAATCCGAGCGACAGCAGCAGCGCTGCGAGCGCCACCACCGCGATGCCACGGACGATCGCGAGCAGCCAAAATCGGCGCCTTAACGCCGCGAAATAGGCGGCGACAAGTCCAGGGAGATTCATACGCCCTCAGCTAAAGACCACATCAATTCGGTTCCGGCCGAATCACTCTATCGATCACCAGCACCTGGACCCGAGCCTTCTTTGTGCTTTCCAGCTTCAGGCCCAAAGCAGACACTAATCCCAGGCGAATAAGATTAGTGGCATCGTGGGCCGGCACCCTCTCGTCCATTGCCTCGGACAAATCGAACGCGACGTCCACATCAAATTCATAGAAGCCCTTGAGTTCCGTCCCATCCACTACCAGCTTGGAAAGATGGCTCGAAAGGTAATCCGCCAGCCACGCGAGCGAGATACCGGTCGACGTGGCTTTGACAGAGCCGGCGCCTCGCCCACTGGCGCCCAGTTTGAATCCACGAGGGTCGGCCTCAGGCAATCTTGCGGCTTTCAGCTTTAGATCCTTGGAAGCTACCAGTATCTCCGCCGGTAAATCGCGCTCTTCGCGGTGAAATTCCAGCCGGAACCGATTATTTAGCAGCCCCTGAAGCATCGCGCGCAACTCCTTCTGTGAGTACGCACCGTCCGCCTTACCCTCAACGTCATAAATACCAAGGCCGGACTTCAGCCCGACGATTTGTGCTGGTTGTACCCCGTAAGCGTACGCGATTAAATCGTCAATGGAAACGGACTCGGCTTTCAATCTGCCCGGATATTCGGTGAATCGTCTTGGGCTGAGGCTCTGGGTCTGGACCTCCTTCACCGAAGCCACATCAAAATGTAGCGGAGCCACGCGCGGTGGATCCTGCGACCAGCCCACCGCGACTATGGACAGCACCCAAATCCGCTTCATTCGCCCGATAATGTCACACGATTCGCATCGGCTGCAACCCTGCTGCGGCAGGTCGAACCTGGCAGCGGCTTGCGACTGCCACCGCCGGACACGGCGTGGCCTCACACTTCCGATTGCGCTGCGTGGGCCTGTCCAATCGGCGCGTTCAGCTATAACCGCCATGAAAGTGGCGTTTGCGGACTTCATTCTGCAAAGTGATCATGTTGCAATTCGCCACATCGGGTGAAGTCCGGTAATGCCGTCTTTCGGCCACAATAGCCCCCGGGGCATAGGTAAACGCTTGGCGACTTACTCGCGGGTGACGGATTTGAGGCACATGCAGCAGGACGTCCTGCCCAGCGGAAGTTTTGGTAGTGGGTCAGTTTGAACTAAGATCGAACTGACGCTGGATGTGTTCACGTACCAAATCAAAGCCTACAGTTGTGGAGCCGTTAGCCAGCCGGCTCCTCCCAAATAAAGACCTCTTCGACGTTCTTGCCGAACGCGCGAGAGATCTTGAACGCCAAGGGAAGCGCCGGATCGTACTTGCCGTTTTCCACGGCCACGATTGCCTGTCGGGAGACGCCGATTTTCGCCGCCAATTGCGCCTGCGTCCAGTCCAGTTCCGCTCGACATATCCGCATGCGATTCTTCATCGGTAATGCCTAGCGGCGACCGCATACCCGAGTACATAAGACACTCCCATGAAGCCCCAGATGAGTCCCACATTGAGCGGGCCCACAACTTGAGCCTTCTGCAGTTGGCCGTACGTCAGCGCGGCCAAGCCGGTGGTGAGGAATGCCACGGCGACCGCTTCGAACTGGATTCGTTTTAGGAATTCATCGAGTCTTCGAAGAGTGCGAAGAATGATGGCGACAAGCCAGACATTGGCGGGAATCGGTAGCAAAGCGATGGCAACCCGCGCGGTTTGACCCAACTCCATCCTAGCCAGCAGCAAGGAAGTAACGATATCCGTGGCGGCGACCAACAGCGCTACGGTTACGGGCGTCGGGAACCCAATCTGACTCTTTAGCGCGTCTTTAAGTATTTTACCAATTCCTAAAAGTACTCTATAGATTACTTTTTGTCAATCATGAAATATATTCGGTCGGATCGTTTCCGACACATCGTTCGACGTGTCGCCGCACAACTCCATCGCGACGGCCGCCGTCGCGGCATGTTTCTGGATCGCGTTTCTTATGAGGTTCTATAAGGGAAGGCGGGAGGTGCACTTTCAGGTACGCGATAGCCGCCAGGCACATTACCCGCTAGTAACGGCGCAGCGTTTGCCAAGGGCCGGAACGCTGCGGCCAAGACCAAGTGCCAAGAAAGTGGGGTTATCGGAAACTCGGCCTCAACGGAAGTCGGGCATCCACTTGGCCGAGAAACGCCCGATCGTTCGATGGTCGGATCGCGAGTGGACGTCGGCTTAACCGCGGCGAAGTTCGAGATTGACTCTGCCTCGGCAGCCGCAGAATCTACGCTGCGTTTTCAACCACGCGCAACGCAGGTGATTTTTTTCATCGAACTTCGGTCACACGAAGTCCTAGCCGCAGCCTAGACGTCCATTATCCAGATATCACCCCGGTAGTTCCCGAGCACAAGAACGATTTGATCGCCAGCGACGATGGGCGCGGCGGTGCTGATCATCGCCGGCACGATCATCTCCGACAGGGCGAGCGCTTCTATAGGCTGTGCGCTGACGCTTCCATCGCCAGGATCGAAAGAGCGAGCGAATACCCGGTTTCGAATATCAGCGGTCGGCGTCGACGGCAGATAGTACAGCAAGCGTCCGTCTCGCGACCAGAACGGGTGACTCGCCTTTGGGTCAACACGTATCCACGCGGTTTCATCTGCCGCGTGGATATCGTCGAGCCGCGCCAAGAACACCGAGGGAGATCCGTCAGGCGGCGTGGCGTCGAAGGCTAGCCACTGTGCATCGGGAGAAAGGCGAGGGTTCGACAGACGGCGCTCGCGGGAAGACAGCAGCGGGTGCTGCGTGGCCTCGCGCGTGTTGAGCACTATAAACGAATTCAGCCCCATCCCGAAGGTCTCGGCCAGCAGCAACTCGTCGTCGAGCCAGAGCCGCGGACGTCCGCCGCAATCTTCGAAAATCAACTGGGACGTTCCGTCTGAGAGATTCGCCACGAACACCGGACGTCTGACAGGCGGTCCGGCGACCAGCGTTCCGAACGCGAGCCGTTTCCCATCGAGCGAGATCACCGGAAAACCGCGATTGACGCCGGGGTCTCCCTCCAACACGGCGTCAGTGCCCCGCTGCAGGTCTCTTACTCGTAGCTCGGCGCCGCTCGACCCCGCGGCGAAGTACGCGAGCTTATCTCCCTCGCGAGACACGCTGAAATTGCTGACGATGCCTCCGCCGCGGGTCAAACGTCGAGGTTGCCCCTGGGCGATTCCAGTGTGTCCGTCGATCCCGACAGACCACATGTTCGTGTCTGTGTGAACGCCGACAAAGCCCAATCGCTGTCGAGCGGTGGTGGGGAAGAAGGCGGAGTCTGCACCCGGCGTCATCAGTTCCGGCGAGCCACTCGCCTCGAACGTCGTCGGCGAGATACGCTGCCGCCACACATGGACGCCCTGCCTTCCGGCCGCCGTGAAGAAGATCGAATCTCCCGTCCAGGCGACCGCCATCGAGACGATGATCGATCCCTGTTGTCGCGCCCGGCGAAACACACCGGTATCGACTGGCGGTCCGCCATCCACCGGCACGATCCAGCAATCGCGATCAACCGAGGGGTTTGGATGACCGACAATGAGCAAATGGCGGCAGTCCTCGGACCAGCCGGTAAACGAGACATCCAGAAGTCCCGTCGCCACCACACGTTCGTCGCCGGTCGCTGACACGATGCGCACTGCCTCGTGCGAATCGATGGCGAGATACACAAGCCATTTGCCGTCGGGCGCGAAGCGCGCGCCTCGCGCCATCCGCTTCAATACTCGAACCTGTCCGCCGAATGTCGGCACTTCATACACGTGCCGAGTCGAGTCGGCAGCTGCGCTGAAGATCACACGTGTGTCGTCATGAGAAAAGGCGGGCTCCGCGCACTCGCGCATGCCCGATGTGAGTTGCATGGCGCCCCCGCCCACCTGCTGTAGCCACACTTGCGGCGTCGCACCATCCTGCCCTGCATCGGAAACGTAGACGACCATCCGAGCGTCAGAGGACAGCGACGGCCAGAACGTGGCAGCCGTCGTGGTGGTGACTCGCTGAAGCCGCGGTCCGGGAGGAGCTTCGACGGTCGTTGGGGGGGGCGCAATGGGTGCGATCTGACGGCTCTTCCACCACTTGTTCAGCTCTATCGGATCGCCGAATACGCTTCCGCGGTCCGCGTGGACAAGGCGGTGGACGGGAAGCCCCTCTTCCCGTTCCCAGCGTTGGACCGTGCGAATGCCTCGTCCGAGATAGGCGGCGATTTCCTTCCACGAGTCGAGCCGGCGGCGCTCACCCGCAGGCGGCGGCGGGGCATCCGGGGTGTCACTCATAACGTTGATAGGATAGCGCAGCGGTGCGTCGTTAGACGCCATCGGCCTCCCGGCGTCTGATGACGCTTGAGCGTTCGCGAGCGGCACTCTAGACTAGCATCGAAGGAGAGTTCCATGTCAAAGCATTCGAAAGTTCTGTTGTCCCTGTTAGTGCTGAGCGCAACGCTGCTTGTTGCCACGGTGTCGAGGTTGACCGCCTCCGACTCATCAACGGCGTTCGAAGGCGTGTGGAAAACAGTCGAGGTTATCGTGCCGGGGCCGACCCCTCAGACGTTCAGATCAGCTGCAACACTGGCCATCTTTCACGGTAAGTACTACAGCCGGGTTGAAGTGCACGTCGAGGGTGCCCGGCCGGTGTTGAACGATCCGGCGACAGCATCTGCGGATCAACTGAGAGCGGTGTGGGGGCCGTTCGTCGCCGAAGCCGGCACCTTCGCGGTGACTGGCAGGAACGTCGTCACGATGCAAGCGATGGTCGCGAAGAACCCCGCAGCGATGACGAACGGCGCGACGACCGTCTACACCTATCGGAGGGACGGCGATACGCTGACACTGACGCAGACTCGCACGCCCTCTGGGTCGAACGCCGTTCCCGTGACGATCAAGCTGGTGCGCGTAGAATGATCCGTCTCGAGTGCGGCTGGGCTGACAGGAGGATACATGAAGCGCGTAAGAAGCGTCATAAAGGCCCCGCGAGGTATGTTTAAAACAGCATTAGCAGACGTCGCTGCGCGCTCCCGATGATGCAGCGCGTTGGCCTGGCAAGGTTATGGTTTATTCGCGGCAAAGATATGCTTTAAGTGACATTGTGACCTTCACCGCTGGTCAATCTCGCCGAGGCGCTGAATCGCCGGACTACGGCGTGCCGAAGAATTCCAGTACGACCAGGGTAATGTCGTCGGACTGCGGCGCACCATCCGTGAATAGCACGACCGCCTCCTGAACGGCGTCATGAATGGCGGCGCAGGAGCGTCCGGCATTGGCCTCCACGACTTCGCGCAGGCGCCGTTTGCTGAAGAATTCTCCCTGCCGGTTCTGGGCTTCCGTCACTCCGTCGCTGTAGATGACGACCTTGTCGCCGGGCGACAGCCGCTCTTCGATGACCCCGAACTGAGCAGGCTCGATCAGACCGACCGGCGTGCCGCTGACCTCCAACTCGCTCCGCCCGCCGCCGGCGCGCACGAGCATGGGCGGACAATGCGCGGCGTTCACGTAGTGCATGCGTCCATCGTCATGCAGCAGGCAATAGAACACGGTGGCGTACTTTTCGCCACCCGTACGCTCGAGCAGGAAGTGGTTCAGGCGCTCGATGCGGTGCCCCATTCCCTCGGCGTGATCCGTGGCGGTGAGCAGCGCGCCCTGCAAAAGAGAAGCCAGCAGGGCCGAAGCGACGCCCTTACCGGAAACGTCGGCCACAATGGCGCACCAACATTGCGGCGTGACGCGCGTGACATCGAAATAGTCGCCGCCCACCTCGTGCGACGCCAGACTGCTGCCGCTGGCGCGCAGCCACCCCTCGGAGGGCAGACTGCCGGGGAGGAGGCTCTGCTGGATGGTCCGCGCCAACTGCAGTTCCTCTTCCATCTTGTGCTTGGACTGTTCTTCCTGGAGCAGGCGCGCGTTTTCGAGCACCGTGGAAGCTTCGATGGCCAGCGTCTGGAGTAGTTCGCGATTGCCGCCGGCCAGGTCCGCGGCGAACAGTTTCGAATCCATGTAGAGCACGCCAACCGTTTCGTCGCCCCTGGGAAGCACCTTGGTCGCGTTGCCCTGCCCCGCCCGAATACGCACCAGCGGCACACAGACCACACTGCGCAATTCCAGATCGGCGACGCTGTTCTGGGGCCGCGTTTCTTCCGCGCCCAGGGGCTCGAAGTTCATGGAAAGCAGTTCGCGGCGATGTTCGAGCGCGCGGCGGATCACGTCGCGCGGCACCCGCAAATCGCTCTCCCGCAGGATTTGCCCGTGCTTGTTGCGCGCCACGCGCGTCTCCAGCGCCGGCCCGTTGGCGGTACGCAACAGGAGGAAGCCGCGCTCGGCGCCGGTGATGGTCAGCGCCGTATCGACCACGCTGGCCAGCACCTCATCGATGGAAAACGAACTCTGCAGGGTGCGAGCCAGGTCGAGAATCGCGCGCAGTTTCCCGAGGTTGCCGCCGACTCCCGGAGGCGACGTTTCCACGGCGCCGAACTGTTCCATCAGGCGCTTTAGCTCCACGCCGTCGAGCGCGAACAAAAGCTGGTACGAATCGGGCGCACCGAGTTCCACGCGGTCGGAGTTCTCCAGCACTTTGCGCATGACGCGCGTGCCGTTGACAAAGGTGCCATGGCGGCTGTTGGCGTCCTCCAGAACGTAGGCGCCGTCCTTGACTACGATTCTGGCGTGGGATCGGGAAACGCGGCTGTCGCGCACAATCAGGTGATTGTCCGGCTGGCGGCCGATTAGAAACGGAATGGGCTCGACAGCGACGCGCTTGCGATGCCCACCGGGATCGACGACGACGAAGGAGGCAGGACCCGCGCCGGAATGGCCGGCCGCTTCGGATGTCGATCCGGAGGGGTGCGCCCCGTCCGGCTCCTTCTGGCCTGGACTCATCTCAGCTTTTCCGCGTCCGCTTCCTGGGGGCTCGTGCGGGGGCCAGTTTCCCGGTTTCGAGCGACAGCATGCGCAGTTCCTCCACCTCGCGGGCGCGGAGCGTCTGGCAGTGCGCGCAGTAGCCGCCGACTTCGGTGCGCGCCAGCAGCACCTGAAAGCCGAAATGGCTTTCGATCTGCTTGCGCAGGCGCTGCAGCGGTTCGCCGAAAAACTCTTCCACCTTGCCGCAGCGCATGCAGATGACGTGAGCGTGCTCCTGCTTCAGGCGGGTTTCATAGTAATGCTGATCTCCGCCGTAGTGCATCAGGTCGAGCTCGTCGACCAGGCCGCCGGCCTTCAGCATTTTGAGGGTGCGATAGACGGTGACGCGATTGAGTTTGGCGTCTTTTTTCTTGGCCAGTTGGAACAGGCTCTCGGCATCCAGATGCTCGCCGGTCTTGTCGATGAGTTCGAGCAGGATCTGGCGCTGGCGTGTGAGCCTGACGCCGCGCTCCTTCAACGAACCTTCAATTGAATCGAGAGCCATAGTGAGGGAACTATCCAATTCTAGCAGTCGCGCCGTAGTCCCTGGCGGTCGAGTCTGGATTGGTTGGGCTGGGAGGGCCTTAGAGTGCCTCGGACCTGGCGAGGTGCGGTTCAGGGGTGGCCCCGGGGCGGTGTGGAGTTGGCGGTGTGCGCTTGGGTGGTGCCGACTGGACAAGGTGCGGGTAACGGGTGTGGAGCGGGCGAGCTGCGGGCCTGGAGCGGAAGCGTTTCCCGGCCCTCCCTGTTACAATTCCCTCTGTGTTCCGCAAGGTACTGATTGCCAATCGCGGCGAGATTGCCGTCCGCGTGGTCCGCGCACTGCGGGAGATGGAAATCCCGTCGGTGGCGGTCTATTCCGACCCCGACCGCACCTCGCTCCACGTCCGCATGGCGGACGAAGCCGAGCGTCTGGGACCGGGTCCCTCGGCGGAAAGCTACCTGCTGATGGACCGCCTGATCGATATCGCGCGGCGCCGCGGGGCGGACGCGATCCATCCGGGGTACGGTTTTCTTTCGGAGAATGCGGATTTCGCGGCCGCGTGCGAAGCGGCGGGCATTACGTTTATCGGCCCTTCCCCGGCGTCGATCCGCGCCATGGGCGCGAAGACGGCAGCGCGGCAGACCGCCGTTGCGGCGGGCGCACCCGTCATCCCGGGCACGGACGAACCGGTGACGCTGGAAACGCTGCGCGCATTCACGGCGGCACACGGCTTCCCGGTGCTCTTGAAGGCGGTGGCCGGAGGCGGCGGAAAGGGGATGCGCCGGGTGGACCGGGAGGCCGATCTCGAAGCGGCGTTTCTCGACGCATCATCAGAGGCGGGCCGCGCGTTCAGTTCCCCGGAGGTCTATGTGGAGCGCCTGATCGAGCGCGCGCGCCACATCGAAATCCAACTGCTGGGCGACCGGCACGGCAACATGGTGCACCTGGGCGAACGCGAGTGCTCCATTCAGCGGCGCCATCAAAAAGTGATCGAGGAATGTCCATCGCCGCTGGTCGCCGCACACCCCGAGTTGCGGCACGAAATGGGGCAGGCAGCGATTCGTGCGGCGCGCGCCGCGGGCTATTACAACGCCGGCACGGTGGAGTTCCTGGTGGATTCCGACCGGCGATTCTACTTTCTGGAAATGAATACGCGGCTGCAGGTGGAGCACCCGGTGACGGAACTGGTGACCGGCCTCGACCTGGTTCGCCTGCAAATCGAAATCGCCGCCGGGGGACGGCTGCCGTTCACGCAGGACGACATCACGTGGCGCGGGGCCGCGGTGGAATGCCGCGTCTACGCGGAGGATCCCTACAACGATTTTCTGCCCTATCCGGGACGCATCACGCGGCTGACGCGCCCGTCGGGGCCTGGCATCCGGCTGGATGGCTGCGTGTACCTGGGTTGGACGGTGCCGATGGAATACGATCCGCTGCTGGCCAAACTGGCGGTGTGGGCCGATAGCCGCGATCACGCCGTCCAGCGCATGCTGCGCGCGCTGCGGGAGTACGACGTGGGGGGCATCCGCACCAACCTGGCGTTCTTCCGCCAGATACTGGAAGACCCCGAATTCCTGGCGGCGAACCTGCATACCGGGTTCATCGAAGAATTCTGGAAACGCCGGCCGCCGCTGGAGGCGGATGCCGGGGTGGTAGCGGCGGCGGCCCTGGCAGCCGCGCTGCACGCCACCCGCGCGCCGTCAGAGGCGGGGTCAAACGGCGGGGCGCCGTCCGCCAGCGCCTGGCGCGACGCCGGACGGGAGTCCCTGCTGCGATGAAACTCTTGCTGACGATCGACGGGCGTTCCGAGAGTATCGATTTGATTTCGCCGGCGCCCGGGTGCCGATTTCAGTTGGGCGACGCCGCGCCGCGCGAGGCCAACGTGAAAGTGGCCGAGCCTGGGGTGTATACGATTCTGCTGGACGGAAGAAGCTACGACGTGTTCGTGGAGGACGCGCCATCCGGGATGGTGGTTTCGGTGGAAGGCCATCGCTTTGAGATTGAGGCGCGCGACCCGCGGCGGTGGTCGCGCAAAGCGGCGGCCGCCGGTATGGGGGCAGTGCAAAGCATCGTCAGTCCGATGCCGGGCAAGGTGATCCGCGTGCTGGCCGCGCCCGGAGACCAGGTGGCGGCGGGACAGGACATCGTGATAGTGGAAGCGATGAAGATGCAGAATGAGCTGAAAGCGGCGCGCGCGGGAAAAGTACTCACGGTGCCGGCCCGGGAGGGACATACCGTCTCCGCCGGCGAGTTACTGGCGACGCTGGAGTAACTTCTTACGAAGATACAGAGAAGTTACGAGACCAGCCCCCCGAGGTAATACGGGGAAGGGGGGCTGGCTTGGTCTACAGGTGGGACACCATCTAGGAGATGGATGCCTGCGTCGTGCTCCTACAGGCGTCTCGGTTGAGTGGAAACTGCACGACGCTGTTGAATGTAGATTGCCAGAGCTTTTGCGCGGATACAAGGGAATAACTAATTTTCGGCACAGCTTGTAGCCTTGTTCTGTAAGTCGCTTATTTCGTGGTGACTTTTCGGATTTCCCCGGCGTCTCATTGGCAGGTACGCCAGGCACAAGAGGCGTAGCGGAGGGAAATCGTGGATAAGATCATCCAAGGAATTCGACACTTTCAGGACGAAGTATTTCCTAAGAACCGGGCATTGTTCCAGAATCTGGCATCGTCCCAGAGTCCGGAAACGCTGGTCATCGCGTGCTCGGATTCGCGCATCTCGCTCGATCTGATCACCCAGACGTCGCCGGGGGACCTGTTCGTCTGCCGGAACGCGGGCAACCTGGTGCCGCCGCACGGGAAGAGCAATGCGGTGTCGGCGAGCATCGAGTACGCTCTCAATGCCCTGCCAATCCGCGACATTGTGATCTGCGGGCATTCCGATTGCGGCGCGATGAAGGGACTGCTGCACCCGAAGGCGCTGCGGCGTATGCCACAGGTGAAGGGCTGGCTGACCCACGCCGAAGGCGCCCTGGCCGCGTTCGAGCGGCAGAGCGGTGCGGCCGGCGCTCCGGACGCGGTGGCCCGGCTGGCGAAATACAATGTCAGGCTGCAACTGGAGCATCTGCGGACCTTCCCGAGCGTCTTCTCGCGCGTACAGGAAGGCACGCTGCGGTTGCACGGCTGGTTCTACCAGATCGATCAGGGCGAAGTCTCGCAATGCCAGGGCGACGGGTCGTGGATTCCGCTGCGTCATCCGGTGCCGTACGAAGCGCCCCTGGTATTGAGCGCGAGTTCCGCCGAAGCCTTGAGTGCATGAGCTTGAGTGCATGAGATGGATTCGCGGACGCTTGCCTGACCGCGAGGCGTATCGCGGCGGGGCCGGCGGAGCGCTCGTGATTCTCCGCCGCGTGTTCAGTGGGGCGTTGCGGCCGGGCGGGGATATGGCGTCCGCCGTTTGCCCGCATCGCTGGATCCGGATGGCATGGTTGTGCGCCCTCTTCCGGCAGCTGGACTCCCAGTGATTCTGTTCCATCCGTAGACTACTTCTGTACATAGAAGAATCGTTCCGCTCCACGTGTGCAAGAATTTTGGATAGGTACGATGCTCAAGGAACGCCATGTTCTGCCGGTGCTGGTGGCGGGATTCACGCTGCTGGTGATGTTGCTGTTGGTGTCGGGCGTGATCGCAGTCGATTCGATGCGGTCGACGCAGGCGATCGCGGCGGATTTCGCGGCGGAGCAGCAGGCAACGCTGCGGCTGATCGGAGAAATCCAAAGCGAGGAGGGCAATTTAAGCAGCGTATTCTATTCGCTGGCGGCAGGCCCGCAGAATGTCGACGCCGCCGCGCTGCTCAAACGCCTGGATGCGTTGGAATCGGCCATCCATCGGACGACAGATGTGGGCACGGCATCGCGCGATTCCGCGCTGTGGAACGATGTGCGGCGCGCGGTTGACGCCTTTATTGAAGAAGGCCGCGCCACCCTGCGATCGCGGCGCGAGCCTTCCAGCGAGTTCTTCCTGCGGCACCAGAACCTGCTGACGGCTTTGGCGGAATTGACCGGCTCTAATTTCAGCACGGTGGGCGCGGTTAGCGAAGAGCGCAAGCTGTTCGCGTCGCGAATCCGTTACGCGCTGCTGCTGATGGGCGCGGCGGTGCTGGTGGCGCTGGGCGGAGCGCTGCTCACTGTGTACCATGTGACCCGTATGTTCCGGCGCCTGCAGTGGCAGGCGGAAGAGCTCGCGGGACTATCGTCACGGACGATGAATGATCACGAGGCGATGGCCACGCGGCTTTCGCGCGAGATGCATGACCACTTCGGGCAAACGTTGAGCGCGATCGAAGCCAACCTGGTTTCGATGCAGAACGCGAAAACCTATCATACGGGCCGCATCGAAGACTGCCTGGGCCTGGTGAAGGACGCGGTGCAAAATGTCAGAGAGGTCTCGCAGTTGCTGCGCCCCAGCATTCTGGACGATTTCGGACTGGACGCCAGCCTGCGGTGGCTGGCCGACGGCTTTGCCGAACGCACGGGGCGCACGGTGCGCTACTCCTCGACCTTCACCGGAAGGCTGCAGCCCGACAGCGAAACGCAGTTGTTCCGCATTGCCCAGGAAGCGCTGACCAACGTGGCCCGCCATGCCAACGCGACCACCGTCGACATCGACTTTTGCGAGGCCTCTGGCGGACTGCGGTTGACGATTTCCGATAACGGAAAGGGCCTCAACATGGCCACCGCGCGGCGCGGCTGCGGACTGGTGGGCATGCGTGCAAGGGCTCGCGCCGTGGGTGCGGAGATTTCGGTGCGCTCCCGCGCCGGCGAAGGCGTCACGGTCAGTGTAGTGCTCCCATCAGCTCAATCCATATATGAATCGCAAAATACGAATCCTGTTAGCCGATGATCACGCCGTAGTGCGTCAGGGCTTCCGTCTGATCCTGAACCAGGAGCCGGACATGGAAGTCGTCGGAGAGGCCGGAGACGGCATGGAGGCCGTCCGCCTGGTGCTGCAGTTGAAGCCCACGCTGGTGATCATGGACATCGGCATGCCGAAGATCAACGGCGTGGAAGCGACGCGCCGGATCCTGGAGGCGTGCAGCGATGCCAGGGTCCTGATTCTGAGCATGCACAAAGACGCGGTCTACGTGCGCGAAACGCTGCGCGCCGGCGCAAAAGGCTATCTGCTGAAGGACTCTATCGACCAGGACCTGCTGCGCGCGGTACGCGCCGTTGCCTGCGGTGACGGCTTCCTGAGCCCGGAGATCTCGGCTACGGTGCTGCAGGAGTACCAGCAGGTGGCCGACCCGTTCGACCAGTTGACGGCGCGGGAACGCGAGGTGCTACAACTGCTGGCCGAAGGCAAAGTTGCCAAGGAGATCGCTACCCAGTTGGATATCAGCGTCTACACGGTGGACGCGCATCGGGGCCGCATCATGAAGAAACTGGACCTGAGGAGTTCCACGGAGATCGTTCGTTTCGCCATGCGAAAAGGGTTGGTGGAATAGCAAAACGGCATAACAGAACCGGGCTACAAATCGGCCCAAAGAACCAGTAGAACCTTGCACCACCCTGTCTGCTGCGTCAATCTGGAACAAATACATCGGGATTAGGGGCCCGTCGCTGGCGAACTATTGCACGGCCCCTACCGATTCTGCTTTATTCACCCATTGATCGCACACAGGGGAGCCCAGGACGTCTTCCCTATCCTTCTCGCCAAGTACGCGGGCACGCCACCGAAAACAAAAAGGACAAACGATGAGATTACTAACCCTGGCATTGCTGTCTCTGCACGCGCTGTACGCTCAGACTCCGGATCCGGCCGCCGCGCCCGCGAGCGCGCCGGCGCCGAGCACGTGGTCCGTCGGGCCGATCGATTTCGCCGGCCTGATCGACGGGTACTACAGCTTCAATTTCAATCATCCCGATTCGGGGTTCAACACGCTGCGCAACTTCGAGGTCAAGTCGAACCAGTTCTCGCTCAACATGACCAAGCTTTCGATGTCGCACACCGCGGATCCGGTCGGGTTCACGTTCGACGTGGGCTTCGGCCGCGCCTGGAAAGTGTTTCACGCGACCGACCCGGCCGGCACGGATGTGGTGCAATACATTCCGCAGGCATACGTTTCGTTAAAGCCTCCGAAATGGGGCGGCTTCCAGTTCGACTTCGGCAAATTCTACACGTCGGCGGGCGCGGAACTGACGGAAAACAATCTCACCTGGTCCTACGGACGCGGTTATCTATACACCAACGGACCTTACTATCACTTTGGCGCGCGCATGACGAAGCCGCTGAGCAAGAGTTTCACCGTGGGCATGCAGGTAGTGAATGGCTGGAATAACGTGGAAGACAATAATTCCGGCAAGACCCTCGGCTTTACCACGGCGTGGACCGGCAGTAAGGTGTCCTGGTACAACACTTACTATGCGGGACCCGAGAAGAACAAGACCAATGACGGATACCGGCAGTTCTACGATACGGTGCTGAACCTGACGCCGAATTCCAAGACCAGTGTCTACGTCAACTTCGATTTCGGCCACGAAAGCCAGGCCTTCGGCAAAAGCAATGCGGAATGGATCGCCATCGGCGTGGCGGGCCGCGTGCAGACCACGGAACACACGGCGCTGTCCGTGCGCTACGAAAACTACAACGACCGGCAGGGGTTCATCACCGGCGTGGCGCAGAAACTGAACAGCTTCACACTCACCGGGGAGTATAAGTGGAAACAGGGCCTGCTGTCACGGCTGGAGTATCGCCGCGACTGGTCGGATCAAGCGTATTTTGAGCGCGGCTATCAGGGCCTGAGCAAGAATCAGGACACCATTACGCTGGGATTTGTGGCGTTCTTCGGACCGAAGTAAGTAGTTACTTTCACGCACTATACAGAAGCGAGGTACGCCCGAGGCCGAACTTCCATTACTCCCTTGTACCCGGCAGCAATTGGTGGCAGCCTACAAGTGGAGTATCACGATGACAGGCCTTCGGCATAAGTACACTCTCTCGATCGCACTCGGCCTGGCGTCCCTGATGCTACCCGGTCAGGGACGCGCCGGCGACGCCCAGCACACGACCCATCGCGTGGATTCACGCATGGTGCTGCTGCCGGTCACGGTGACCGATCGGAACGGGAAGACCATCACCGACTTACGCCGGGAGCAGTTTCAGATACTGGACGATTCCAGGCCCGTCGAGATTGTCTCATTCACCCGTGAGGAGGCTCCCGTATCGTTGGGCATCGTCCTCGATCTGAGCGGCAGCATGCAGGGCAAACGCAACCATGCCATCCATGCCCTGCGAGAGATCTTGAAGCGTACCGGACCGGACGACGAAGCATTCCTGGTGACCTTCGCGGAGACGCCCGAAATGCGGGTGGAGTTTACGCGCGATGTCAATTCCGTGGTGGACCCCCTGCTGTTCGCCGGCACGAAGGGCGCGACCGCGCTGGTGGATGCCGTTTACATGGGCCTGCACGAGATGAAGAACGCTCGCAATCCGCGGCGCGTACTGATTGTGATCTCCGATGGCGGCGACAACAACAGCCGCTATACGGAAGGCGAGCTGACGTCGCTGGCGCTGGAAAGCGATACGCAGGTTTACTCGGTCAGCATTCACGAAGCGGCAATGAATATACAGGAGCGGGCCGGAGTGTTTCTGCTCAGCAAGCTCTCCGAGACCACGGGCGGATTGCAGTTCGTGGTGCGCGACCGGCGCGACCTGCCGGAGATCGGCGCGAAACTGGCCACGGCGATCAACAATCTCTACGTGCTGGGTTACCGGCCGCCTGAAGGGTTTCTCTCGGGCAAGTGGCGGAGCGTGAAGATCAAGCTGGACAATTCCACCGGACCGAAGCTGCGCGTGACGGCTCGCACCGGCTATTATCCCGACTGATCGGCCGCCAGCCTCGAGTGGTCTTTCGCGGGGCGACAGAGCCCCTTGTAAGAATCTCTCCCTTACTGTCGCGTCCCGGCTTGGGTTACGCGCCTTTCGCCTCCTTCCCGTCCGCTGAGGATTGCAGGCTAGAATTGACAGTAAGGAAGGATCGGCGGAGGGTGCGGATTCCGAAATCAGTCACGCGTTGCGCGGCGGCAATCGCGTTTCTGGGCGTGTTGTTCGCCCAGAAGGCGTGGCGCGAATACCCTGCCTTCGAATACAACGATTTCCCGATTCCCCCCGACTATCAGGAAAAGACCGAGTGGGCCTTCGCGCGCCTGATGTACCCGAACTCGCCGTACGGGCAGCGCTTCGGCGGATGGGGAGGCGATTGGCGTCAAGGCGGGCGCGGCGTTTTCTGGACCATGGACTACCCGCGCAGCGACCGCCATTTTGGGGTAGCCATCCGCCGGTTGACGCGCCTGCATTCGCGCAGTGTGGAAGAACCGGTGAATCTCGATGACGGCTTCCAATACGACTGGCCGTGGCTTTACGGCGTGGAGGTGGGGCACTGGCAACTGACCGACGCGCAGGTAGGGCTGTTCCGCGAGTACCTGCTGCGCGGCGGATTCTTCATGTGCGACGATTTCCATGGCGACGAAGAATGGGAAATCTTCATGCTGACCATGCGCCGCGTCTTCCCGGACCGGCAGGTGGTGGACATCGATGATAAGGATCCGATCTTTCACACCATCTACGACCTGGACGGCCGGTATCAGGTGCCCGGCGCGTCCCCATGGTTCAACGGCGGCGTCACGTACGAGCACGGGGGCACGGTACCGCACTGGCGCGGCATTTACGACGATCGAGGCCGGCTGATGGTGGCCATCTGCCACAATATGGACCTGGGCGATTCCTGGGAGCATGCCGATACGCCGGACTACCCCGAAAAGTTCTCGGCGCTGGGCATTCGAATCGGCATCAACTACGTCATTTACGCGATGTCTCACTAAGCCGGCCTGTAATTGTTCTAAATGGTCCTATTGTCGTAATTGTCCAGTACGCGGGCCGATTACACGGTGATACACTACGCGCATGATCGGATCAAAGGTACTCGCTTTTGGGATCGTTTTCACAGGACTAGTTAGTAACTTTCCCGCTTTCGCGGGCAATGACAAGAATTACGATTATCTCGCGCTGGGGGATTCGGTCCCTTTCGGCATGGACATCACTCTACTGCCGACCGGGCCAGGCCAGGCCCTTCCCACCCCGTCGGACTTCACGGGCTATCCGGAAGTGGTGGCAGACATTGAACACTGGCAGAAATCCAAAAAGTTCGTGAACGCTGCCTGCCCGGGGGAAACCAGCGGCAGCTTTCTCGACGTGAACGCGACGGACAACGGCTGCCACAGTGTCCACCTGCTGCCGGTGGAACCTTACTCGCTGCCGGCTTTCAAGCCGACGATTGGTCTGCACACCGATTACGGCGGTTCGCAGATGAATTACGCGGTCGCGCAACTCACTTCCAACAAGCACATCAAACTAGTCAGCCTCAGCATAGGCGCCAACGATTTCCTGCTGCTGGTGGCGATCTGTCGCAATGACCAGGCGTGCATCGGGAGCCACTACGCCGAAGTGATGGGGAAATATCAGACCAATCTCACGCAGATTCTCGCTAAGTTGCGCGCGGTTTACGATGGCGATCTCGTCCTGCTCACCTACTATGCGCCGAGTGGGGAGTTTATTCCCGTGGCCAACGATCTGAACTCGATCGCTGAAGGCGTGGGAACGGCCTTTCGCGCCAAGATCGCGGATGGCTTCGGCGCATTCGATGCCGTCTCCAAGCACTTCGATGGAGATGCCTGCGACGCGGGCCTGCTCATTCGCATGCCCGACGACAGCGGCACCTGCGACATACATCCCAATCTTGCTGGACAGGGGCTTCTGGCCGCGGCGATAGAAGCCGCGATTCATCAACCCAAAGGGAAATAGAGAATCGCTGTTGACGGTCGCTGCTCCTCACCCAGGTCGCCGGCGGCTCGGTGGGCAGTTACGCAACAGAGCGTTTCAAAGCGCCTGGTGAGGGGTGGCTGCCGCCGCAGTCACGCGGGTATGAATGTGGACGTCCACCTTGTCACTCACCCGCAGAAACAAGGTACTGGGGTTCTTCATGCCCCATTTCACGTAGGGGATTTCGCAGGTCGCATCGACGGTGTAGTAACCGCCGGCGGCGTCCACGGTGGCAGGCATGACGATTTCGTGGTCTGCGCCGTGGATCCCGAAGATTCCGTGCAGCTGCACCTGCGATTTGCCGGCAGGCGCCATCTGGCCATCGACCCGGTCGGGGCGGAAGGTGATTTCCGGATACCTGGCGCTCTCCAGAATGGCGCTGTGCATGCGCTTGTCGCGGGACGAGTTCCCGCTGTCGCCACTGGCAGCGTCCACCACCAGTTCGCCGCCAAGGGCACCGGTCTGCGGATCGAAGTGGAGCGCGCCGCGCTTCAACTGAAATTCTCCGTGGACGGTATGCAGCAGGCTGGGTAGCGTGAACTCCACTTTGGTCCGGGCCGGGTCGACGACCAGGGACTCTCCGGCACCAAGCAGGACCGAGAGAGTGAACAGGGTAACGGCGTAACGCACTAATTTCATCATAGGGTGAGCATGTGCCAGCCAAGGGAGAGGCTATTTGTAAATACGTCAGCCGGGGAAAACTCGCCCACGTGCATGGCGAGCATGCCGGCGAAGAGCGCGGGGCGCTGGACGAACGCGCGGACGGCGCGAGACCGTAGGTGTTCGCTGCGGTCCAGGAGCAGCATCCATTCGGCCATCCATTCGGGACGACGGCCGATGCGGCGGTGGGCTTCCCGATAGAGCGAGAGGTCGCCGGCCTCCAGCGCGCCGGCCAGCGCCAGCGCCTGCTGGAAGAGGAGGCAGAGCCCTTCGCCGGTGATCGCGTCTACCGAGCCGGAGGCATCGCCGAGCAGGGCGACGTTACCGCGGCAGACGGCTTTCAGCCTGCGAGTAGCGGTGACACCGCCGCGCTCCGACTGCGCGAGCGAAGCCTGCGCCAGACGCCGCGCCACTTCCGGAAAGAGCGCCAGCGCATTATCCAGCCGGAGGCGCTGATCGCGGGAGATCGACACGACACAGATTTCGGAGTCCGCCACGGGCGTGATATAGAGCTGGCACCCTTTGGCCCAGTGAATCTCCATGAACCGGCTCCAGGGCGCCAGGCGGTAATGGCGACGGAAGCCGAAGCGGCGGCTGTCGCGGTGACAGGCATCCAAGCCGGCCCAGCGGCGAACGGTGGAGTGTCCGCCATCGGCGCCGGCAATCCACTTGGCGCGCACATGGCGATCGTCCAGGGTCACTCCATCCGGCTGGATGCCGACGACGCGCGTGCCCCACAGCAGGCGCACTCCGCAAGCGTGAGCATGCTCGAGCATCAGTTCATGCAGCGCGGTGCGGCGCAAGCCGAGGCCATGTCCGCTGGGGAACTCCGCTTCGGCTATGGCGCGCCGGTCGCAGAACCGGATCCCGTCGAAGGCATGGCCCCCCGCAGGGCCAAGGTCCAAGCCCAGTGCGGCGGCAGCAGCGATCCCGTCGGGCATGATCCCTTCCCCGCAAGCCTTGTCGATAGGCGGAACGGCAGAATCGGCGAGCATGACGTTGAGGCCGCAGCGGCGCGCGGCGATGGCGGCGGCGAGACCGGCCGGTCCGCCACCAATCACAAAGAGGTCCGTCGATTGCGGCAGTACAATCATGTTGCGCTTCTCAGATATTTACCACGCGGCGCGCCATGCCGAGGGCTTCGGTCCAGAAGCTGGGGGAGTGGTGCATGACATCGACCACATCCCGCACGGCCGTCACGAATTCCTGGAACTGCGCTTCGGTCACGACCAGAGGGGGCGCGACTTTAGAGGCGCAGCGCTCGTAGGTAACGTTCATCTGCAGGACGTTGAGCAGCTTGACCCACTGCGGATTCACGTGATCAGAATAAAGCCCGTCAAGCGACGGAACGGTTGATGTGGACATTACGGAATTCCGGGACGTCAGCATGTAGGGACGTGTGCAATCGGCCCACCGTTGCGCGGCACAGAGTAATGTCAGCACTTTAGGGACAGTTGTGATCGGACGCACAGGCGGAATGCGGCAATTTGTCGCGCCCGGCCAGCGGGACTACCGCCCCCAAAAGGGCTAGTACTACTGGGTCATAACAAATAGATGCGGTTGAAGTTAGGCCCGTCGACGTGGTGAACTTGAATTGAGATGCGGGTGGTCCAGGCGCAAATCCAGACAGTGGATGAGATTTATCGGTTGGTCTGGACTGCCGTGGAGAACAAACAGCCGATCGAGGCGATGTATCAAGGGCGGCTCAGATTATTTTGCCCCCATCGATTGGGCCGGAATCGACAAGGACAGCTTCGCGTACTGTGCTATCAATACGGCGGGGAAAGCCTGAGTGGACTCCAACCGGCGGGTTCGCCTGCAAACTGGCGTTGTGTTGCACTGGAGAAACTCAGTAAGGTGAAGTTAACGGACGATGTCTGGCACACAGCTCCGAATCATGCGCGGCCTGCGTCCTGTGTGGCAGAAGCCGATATTGACGCGGAGGATCATCCCGAGCGCGATCCACAAAACGGACAGTGATGCAGTTGCCGCAGTAACAGGCGTGCGAGCACGATGCGTATCGTTGCGATCGAGTGCGGATTATGTCGTTCGGGGCGTACCCGGTGAGCCTCGCGGGCGGAAGTCTGGTGCCGGCCGGGGGGTAATGAATCCAAGATGACCGGTGCGGGCAGAGGGGGAAAAAAGGTTCCGCTCGGCTACCAGGAACCCATAAGCTGCGATGCATAACGTTGCGTGGTGGTGGAAACCGCGCCAGTTCCGGCCTTCAAAATGTCCCAGCCCCAACTCTTGTTTCAACTCCTCATAGTCCCGTTCGATGATCCAGCGGTGTTTGGCCATCTTGATCAAAGCTTTGAGCTTGGTAGTAGGCGGCAGCGTCGATACCCAATATTTGGTGGGTTCCTTTTCTCCTCGCGGCCATTCGATCAGTAGCCATTCCTCCGGGTGTGGTTCCGCTTGCTCGTAATCCCGATGAGCCGCGCGTACGCGAACGGCGGCAAAGCGCGATTGCAACTTCCGGTCTGTTCCTTCTCGCCAAGT
Organism: Candidatus Solibacter sp.; assembly: GCA_039934035.1. Classification (GTDB taxonomy): domain Bacteria; phylum Acidobacteriota; class Terriglobia; order Bryobacterales; family Bryobacteraceae; genus Solibacter. The sequence continues at coordinate 23,089 of JBDTMZ010000142.1, forward strand.
GATCTCCCGAAAGGCGGTGAGGGGCAGACTCATGGCCAACTGCTTCACCGAGACTGGTTGGTGATCGGTAGACCGCTGTAACAGCCGCGGAGGTCTTCCCATTGGTCCTCGTGGCTTGGCGGGCAAAGGCTGTTTGCCTGGCTCCCAGACGGTCATCGAACTCTGCACACCCATCACGTATTGCAGGTTGAGTTCGGTGAGCCCGTCGCGAAATTCCGTATTGATCCCGTAAGCCGCATCGGCCAGCACAACGCCTGGGTCCAAGTTCGCCGCGACCGCCGCACGGACTTGGTCCAGTGCGATCGCCGGCTTGGTCTGAAACTCAACTTCTTCCGGCACTTCCGTCTTTTCTCGGCGCTCAGAATCCTCGGCCCATTCCTTTGGCAGATACAAGCGATAGGCAATCGGCAAACTGGAACTCCACGTTGCCACCGATAGGCTCACCGCGACACGACAGTTATCTTGCTTGCCTACTTGTCCGCAGTATTGGCGTGCGACGCCGACCGAATGCTTGCCCTTCTTGGGCAAGCCGGTGTCATCCACAATCCAAGCCACTACTGGTCCGTGCTTTTGCATTACGGGTAACACCGAATGGCGCACCTGTTCCAGCACCAGGTCATCACTCCACGGCGCCTTTGCCACCAAATGATGTAGGGACTGGCGCATGGCCTGAGTGTTCTCAGCGTCCAGGCGGGCGGCCATCGGCTCAATGCTCTTGCGCTCCCCGGGCAACAGCAATCCCTTGCAGTAGTTCTTCAAAGGTGCTTGCCGGTCTTGGTGCCCCGCGGCGTTCGCCAGGCCCTCTATATATGCCGCGAAGCGTCTCTCTTGTGGGCCTGGCGCTGACAGGTGTGATCCCACAAAACAATTCTACATCAAATTGTTCTTTTGTGACCCAGTAATACTAGGGGCGCGGAATGCTCGCGACAGCCTGCGTGAGAGGCACGTCCGTGGAAGCGCGGGCGCGGCGATCCTTGACTTCCACGAGTCCGGTGGCCAGTTTCTTGCCGATGGTGATGCGATACGGAATGCCGATCAGGTCGGCGTCCTTGAATTTGACGCCGGGGCGTTCGTCGCGATCGTCGAGCAGGGCGTCGAGTCCGCGCGCCCGGCACTCGCTGTAGATCTGGTCGGCCGCCTGCTTTTGAGCAGCGTCCTTGTAGTTCGCCGGGGTAATGACGACGTCGAACGGCGCAATGGCGGAAGGCAGCGTCATGCCGTCTTCATCGTGGAACAGTTCGATGGCGCAGCAGAGAATGCGCTCGATGCCGATGCCGTAGGAGCCCATGATGGGCGTGACTTCCCTGCCCTCTGTATTGAGAACGCGAAGCCCCATCGATTCGGAATACTTGTACCCCAGCTTGAAGATATGGCCGATTTCGACCGTCTTCACCACGTCGAGCGGCGCGCCGCATTGCGTGCAGGCGTCGCCGGCGGAGACCTGGCGCAGATCGCAGAACTCGGGCTGAAAGTCCTCCCCAGGCGTCACATGGCGCAAGTGGTAATCGTCGCGATTGGCGCCGGCGATCATGTTGCGGCGGCCGGCGAGCGCTTGATCGGCGAGGATGCGGATTTTGGAGACGCCGACGGGACCGAGCGAGCCGGGGTCGGCTCCGAAATGTTCGCGGATTTCGTGAGGCAGCGCCTGGCGGAATTCGGCGACGCCGGTCTTGGCGGCGAACTTGGTTTCGCTGAGCTGGTGATCGCCGCGCAGCATTACCAGCACCAGCGTGTCGCCGGCCATCAGCACGAGGCTCTTCATCTGCGAAGATTCGGGCAGTCCGGTGAAGGCCGCGACTTCAGCGATGGTCTTGTGGCCGGGGGTATGAAATTCTTCGGGTGAAAGATCGCCTTCGGGGTCGGGCGCGGCGGGCGGCACGGGCGACGAGACGGCCTTTTCGAGATTGGCGGAATAGCCACAGCCTTTGCAGAGGGCGACGAAATCCTCACCGGCATCGCTAGCGACCATGAATTCGTGCGACTGGCTGCCGCCCATGGCTCCGGAGTGCGCTTCGACCACGGTGAACTCGATGCCGCAACGTTCGAAGATGCGGCGATAGGCCTGGTAGTGTTTGTCGTAGGCTGCGTCGAGCCCGGCGTGATCGAGGTCGAAGGAATACGAATCCTTCATGATGAACTGGCGGACCCGCAGGAGGCCGGATTTGGGGCGCGGCTCGTCGCGGAATTTGGTTTGGATCTGGTACCAGATCTGCGGCAGTTGCTTGTAGCTGCGCAGTTCGCCGCGGGCGATGGTGGTCATCACCTCTTCGTGGGTCATGGCGAGGCAGAGATCGCGGCCGTTGCGGTCCTTGAGGCGAAACAGATTGTCGCCCATGACATCCCAGCGTCCGGATTCCTGCCAGGTCTCGGCGGGATTGAGGGCGGGCAGATACATTTCCTGGGCGCCGATGGCGTCCATTTCAGCACGCACAATCTGTTGGATCTTGAGCAGCGAACGCTGGGCGAGGAAGAGGTAGTTGTAGATGCCGGCGGAAAGCTGGCGCACATATCCGGCGCGCAGCAGCAGTTGATGGCTGGGGACTTCGGCGTCTACGGGATTCTCCCGAAGGGTGGGAATGAATAGCTGGCTCCAGCGCATAGGACCTGAATTCTAGCATGTTAAACTCGAATTTATCCCCTCTATGAAGATTGCAATCGGTGCGGACCATGCCGGGTTTTCTCTAAAAGAACAACTGCGGCAGAAACTGACGGCGGAAGGCCACGAAGTGGCCGATTTTGGCACGAACAGTCTGGACTCGTGCGACTACCCCGATTTCGCGCAGCGAGTGGCGCGTGATGTGGCGCAAGGGCGCACCGATCGCGGAATTCTGGTTTGTTCCACCGGAATCGGCATGGCGATGGCGGCGAACAAGGTGGACGGCGTGCGCGCGGCTCCTGGCCAGAACGACGACGAAGTGCAATTCACGCGCGAGCACAACGATGCCAACGTTCTCACCTTGGGCGCCAAGTACATGGACGAAGCCCGGGCGATGGAACTGATCGATATTTTCCTGAAGACCGAATTTGCCGGCGGGCGTCATGCCCGGCGCGTCGCGAAGATCATGCAGTTGGAATCCGCACCGCCCGAGAAATAGTGGAAGGGCGCGCGGAGCGCCTGCCGCCCTGAAGATCGCCGAGGAACACGACTATGACCGAAACGCAACGCATGTCCCGTACTCTATTGGAAGTTGACCCTGAGATTTATGCTGCGATCCAGCAGGAGACCGGCCGGCAGGACGAACAGCTCGAACTGATCGCCAGCGAGAATTTCACGTCGGAGGCGGTGCTGGAAGCCACCGGCAGCGTGTTCACCAACAAGTACGCGGAAGGTTATCCCGGCAAGCGCTATTACGGCGGGTGTGAATTCACGGACATCGTGGAGAACCTGGCGCGGGAGCGGGCCAAGAAACTCTTCGGTGCGGAGTACGTGAACGTGCAGCCGCACTCGGGCTCGCAGGCGAACCAGGCGGCGTACAGCGCGGTGCTGAAGCCGGGCGAGACCATCATGGGCCTGAACCTGGCGCACGGCGGCCACCTCACCCACGGCCACCCGCTCAACTTCTCGGGCAAGATGTACCACGTGGTGCCTTATAACGTGCGCAAGGAAGACGAGCGCATCGACTACGACGAAGTAGAGCAACTGGCGAAAGAGCACCGTCCCAAACTCATCGTGGCGGGGGCGAGCGCCTATCCGCGAATCATCGATTTCGCGCGGTTCCGACAGATCGCGGACATGGTGGAGGCGGTGTTCCTGGTGGACATGGCGCACATCTCGGGCCTGGTGGCGGCGGGAGTTCATCCCAACCCGTGCGAATTTGCGGACATCGTGACGACGACCACGCACAAGACGCTGCGCGGACCGCGGGCGGGCATGATTCTGGCGCGCGAGAAGTACGGCAAGGAAATCGATAAGACCGTATTCCCGGGCACTCAGGGCGGACCGCTGGTTCACGTGATGGCGGCCAAGGCGGTGTGCTTCCTGGAGGCGTTGCAACCGGAATTCGCGACCTATCAGAAGCAGGTGGTGGCGAACGCGAAAGCGATGGCCGAGGCGCTGATGGCGGCGGGCTACCGCGTCGTGTCGGGCGGCACCGATACGCACGTGGTGTTGCTGGACGTGTTCTCCAAGGGACTGCGCGGCAAGGAAGCCGAGCAGGCACTGGACCACGCCCGCATCACCGTGAACAAGAACGCGATTCCTTTCGACACCAATCCGCCGATGAACCCGAGCGGGATTCGGCTGGGTTCGCCGGCCGTGACCACGCGCGGATTCAAGGAAGCGGAGATGAGCGAAGTGGGCACGCTGATCGCCGAGGTGCTGAACAACATCTCCAGCCAGGACGCCATCGCCGACGTACGCAAAAAGGTGGAGGCGCTGACCCGGCGTTTCCCGCTCTACCACTGGAAACGCGACCCAGTGCAGGCATAGGATGCCCGCGCACATCGTCATCGACGCCCGGCGCATACGGGACTTCGGAATTGGGACGTACATCCGGAGTTTAGTCTTTGCGTTGGGCGGGATCGACCGCAACAACCGGTACACGATTGTCAGCGGTCCGGACGAGGTGCCTTTGCTGTCCGGCCTGCCGGAGAACTTCAAGTCGGCGACCTATGCGCGCAACGACCACAGCGCGTTGGATCACGCGGCGTTTCCGCTTTTCCTGCGGAGGCTGTCGCCCGACCTGGTGCACATTCCGTTGAATCGGGTGCCGCTGCTGATGATCAGGCCTTACGTGGTGACCATCCACGACATGGCGAATCTGTTCTTCGAGGAGGAGACGTCGAACTTCCGCATGCGGTTGCGGCGTTTCCGCTTCGGCCGGGGCTTGCGGCGCGCGGCGCGCGTGATTTCGGTGAGTGAAGCCACGAAGCGCGACGTCGAGCGCAAGATGGGCGTGCCGTCGAGCCGGATCACGCGCGTCTACAACGCTCCCGATCCGGCCTTTTACGCGCGCGCTTCCGCGCCCGGCGCCCAGGAACGGCAGCTCATCCTGGAGCGCTACCAGATCCAGTATCCGTACATCCTTTACGCTGGGAACATCAGGCGGCATAAGAACATCCCGCGACTGGTGGAAGCGTTCGCCGTGGTGCGGGAGCAACTGGCCGCGCATCCGGTGTACAAGGACCTGCGCCTGGTAATTATAGGCGACACGATCTCGCAGTATCCGGCGGTACGGCAAGCTGTGATGAAGAGCCGGGTGGAAAACGTGGTGCGCTTCCTCGGCTTCGTGCCGTTTGAAACGCTGCGCTGCTTCTATGAATCCGCCGCGGGTTTCGTTTTTCCCTCACGCTACGAGGGTTTCGGGCTGCCCCCGCTGGAGGCGATGGCGTGCGGCACGCCGGTGGTGTGCTCGAACGTGAGTTCCCTGCCCGAGGTGGTGGGGGACGCCGCCGTTCTGGTCAACCCGGAGAACGTGTTCGATATCGCCCGCGGCATCAGCGACATGCTGCAGGACGAGGAACTGCGCGCCCGCATGATCCGGCGGGGACGGGAGCAGGCAGCGCGCTTCAGTTGGAACTGGACCGCGCGGCAAGTGCTGGAAATCTATCACGACGTGATCGCACAAAAATAGCGATCGCCGCAAAATTCCTTCCCAGTGGTTTACAGTATTAGAAACAGTCTACAGAACAGAGGGACATTTTGCGTTATTTCACTGGATTGGTCATTGGTCTGGCCTGGACCGCCTGCGCCTTCGCGCAAGGGAACTACGAAGTGCAGGTTTACGGCTCTGAGTTGACGCCCAAGGGTGTCACCATGGTGGAACTTCACAGCAACATCACGGTGAAAGGCACCAAAGGCACCATCGACGGCGTGCTACCGACTCATCACGCCGTGCACGAGACACTGGAGATCACACACGGCTTCAATGAATGGTTCGAGCTGGGCTTCTACCAGTTCACCAGCATTCAGTCCGACGGCAGTTGGAAATGGGTGGGCACGCATATCCGGCCGCGCTTCTCGATTCCGGAGCGGTATCACCTGCCGGTGGGATTGAGCCTGTCACAGGAAATCGGCTACCAGCGTCCGAACTTCGACCCGGACACCTGGACGTGGGAGTTTCGTCCGATCATCGATAAGCAAATCGGCAAGCTTTACCTGTCCTTCAACCCGACGATCGAAAAATCGATGCACGGCCCGGGAAAGGAATCGGGCGCGGCGTTTTCGCCTAACGTCAAGGTCTCCTACGACGTGGTGAAGAGGGTCGCGGCAGGTTTGGAGTATTACGGCGCGTATGGCCCGGTGTTTCACTGGGACCCGGCGCATGAGACCGAGCAGTCCTTTGTGCCCGCGATCGACGTGGATTTCGGCAAGAACTGGGAATTCAACTTTGGCGTGGGCATCGGGGTCACGCATAGTACCGACCACCTGCTGGTGAAGGCGATTGTAGGCTACCGTTTCGGAAATAAGTAATGTTTGGGCCTCTGCCCCCAACACTTACATAAGTGTACTAGCACAAATAAGCACTAGTACTGATGGAGTACCTTATTCGCCTTCGAGAGACGGCGCAGATGATAAGATACCTTCTCGGAGGGAATTAATGAGGGCTAAAGGCCTTATTTTTGCGCTACTTCTTGGGGCGGGATCTTCTTTTGCCGCGACCCTGACTCACGACTACCTGCTACAGAACACGCTGGCCGATTCGCTGGGCGGACCGGATCTGACGTCACTGGGCGGGACGATCGGACCGACCGGATACACATTTGCCCAACAACAAGGGCTCAGTCTGAGCAACGCTTTCACTGGCGGTCAGAACGCGAATTACTCGATTTATCTAAATTTTGCGTTCGATGTAACTACCGGCTTCCGTAAGATCCTTGATTTCAAGGCCCTGGGCTCGGACAACGGCCTGTACAATCTGGACACCACTCTCAATTTCTACAACATTACCACTGGCCCTGCCGGCGCCTTCGCTCCTGGCGTTTTCGCCCAGGTAGTGCTCACGCGCGATGGCTCTGGCAATGTGGTGGGGTACGTGAACGGTGTGCAGCAAATATCGTTCGCCGATACGAGTTCCGCTGCGGTATTCGACGCGGCGAACGGCATCATCAACTTCTTCCAGGATGACGGCGTTACTGGCGGACGCGAATCGAGCGGCGGCGTAGTGACGGAGATCCGGATCTACGATGGCGCTTTGACGGCGGAAGAGGTTGGGGGACTGACTGCGGCTCCGGAGCCGGCGTCGCTGGCACTGGCGGGCGCGGGACTGGCGCTTTGCGTTCTGGGACGGCGCAAGAAACTGCTAGGGTAAGGCTGGAAAAGTGGTCAGCGCAAGCTGCCCTACATTCCTGGCGGCGTCGCAGCGCCGCCGGGAAGAGGCACTGAAGCGGAAGGGTCCAACGCAGACCGCCGCGGCGAGGAAGGCGAAGAAATAGCTACTCCGCGGCGTCGCCTGCAGGCGGCGGGGGTGGGTCGCCGGGCAATCCGCCTGCTTTCTTGCGGGCCTCCACCCAGGCGGGAAATACTTCGGGATTCTCCAGCCAAACCAGCATCCACTGCGCCATCTCTTCCTTCCCGGCGCGCTTTTCCGTCGCAGTCTGCGGGTTCCCCGCCAGAAATCGGGCGCGATCCTTGGCGGCAATCACCTGTCGCCGGCAATAGCGCGCGCGATCCCGATTGCCGCCGGCAGTGGACTCGCGGTAGACCCCCAGCATGCTGAGCAGCGACTCTTCCAGTTCCTCGAACGTATGCTGTCGGATGCCGGAGTAAGGCTGGTCGAAGGGAATTCCGGTGGCGCGCAGAAGGTCGCGAAGATAGCTCTCGGACACCGGAGCCAGACGCATCATCAGCTGGGTCCAGACCGCTTCCGTAATCGCAGGCGGCTTCCCGGCGGCGAGATATTCGCGCAATTGCTGTTTGACGGACTTACCTTCGGCCGGCACGGCGGTAGCGCTCCACGGCGTTGGTATGAGCGGCAATGTTGGAGGAGAATTCGTGGCCGCCGGAGCCATCGGCGCGGGCGACGAAATACAGCGCATCGCCTGGTGAGGGCGCGAGCGCGGCGCGGATCGAGGCGAGGCCCGGGTTGGCGATTGGCCCCGGGGGAAGTCCGGCATGCCGGTACGTATTGTAGGGATGTTCGCTATCGAGATCGCTGCGGTGGATCACGCCGGTATAGTGCTGCTGCAGGAGCGCGGCGTAGATCGTGGTGGGATCGCAATCCAGCTTCATGCCGATGCGCAGGCGGTTTTCGAAGACACCGGCGATGATCGGCCGCTCGTCGGCCAGTTTGCCTTCCTTTTCCACGAGTGATGCCAGAGTGATGGTGCGATGCACGGAAGCCCCGGTTTTGAGGCTGCGCCATGCGTCCCGGAACTTGCCGGTCATGAGGCGGCAGAGGCGGTCCGGCGTGGTATGCCGGGCGAGTTTGTAGGTATCGGGGAAGAGATAGCCCTCCAGCGTGGGAGCGTCGGGGTCCAGATCGCGGATCAGCGCGGGGTTGCGCGCCGTCTCCAGAAAGCGTGCGGCCGGGAAGAGGCCGAGTTGCTCTGCAGAGGCGGCGATATCGAAGAGATTGCGTCCCTCAGGGACGACAAGTTCCAGGTAGAAGACGTCGCCTTTGGCAATCCGGCCCACGATTTCGAGGGGAGTGGCAGCCCGGTCGAAGCGGTATTCGCCGGCCTGAAGCACCCTGGTCCGGCTGGCGAAACGGGCGAGCAGGAAATCCCAGCGCGAGCGAACCACGCCAGCCTTCATCAGGGCGTCGGCAATCCCGCTGGTGCCGGTGCCACGCGGGAATTCGACAAAGGTCTCTGCACCAAAATTCCCGTAGGGCTGCTCGAGCCGGTAGATCACAAAGCCGCCGGCGGCGAGACCGAGAAGCAGCAGAAGGGCGAGCCGGCGGAAGATGCTCATAGGGAATCCAGATAGCTTTGGAGGAGGATGACGGCGGAGAGGCGGTCCACCGCGGCGGCCCGTTTTTCGATGCTGATGCCGCTGGCGCGAAGCACGCGGCCGGCCTCGACCGAGGTGAGCCGTTCATCCCATAGTTTGACGGGCAGGTGCGTGCGCTTCTCCAGGACCGCGGCGAATTCGTGGACCCAAACGGATTGGCGGCCCTCGGTACCGCGCATGTTTATCGGGTTGCCCAGCAGGATGATGCCGACCTCGCGTTCGCGGATGAGTTTTTCCAGCGCGTCCAGATCGTCGCGGATGCGGGTGCGGACCAGGTTCGGGAGCCCCTGCGCCGTGATGCGCATGGGGTCGCTGATGGCCAGGCCGATGCGGCGTTTGCCCAGGTCCAGGGCGAGAATTCGGCTAAGGGCAGGCGTCAAGTAATTTCATTATAGACAGTCGCGTGCTACAGTCGAGACAAGGGTTGCCTGACGCGCCGTGTCCCTCGTAACGCAGTCTACACACACTACCAAGCATACTGCACCGGAAGCACGGGGCATCGCCCTGAACATCCTGGCGCTCGGAGTGGTGATTGCCATTCTGTACCTGGGACGCCTGTTCTTCATCACCTCGCTGATCGCGCTGACCATCGCTTTCATCCTGGAACCGTTCGTGGCATTGCTGATGCGGCTGCGGTTCCCGCGATCGCTGGCCAGCTTTGTCGTATGCTCGATCGCGCTGGCTCTGCTGTATGTAATCGGGTTGGGGGCGTACTCGCAATTGGCGGGTTTGTACGATGAATTGCCGAAGTACGGCCAGCGCATCGGAGACCTGGTGGACGGCTTCCAGCAGAAGATCTCTTCGATGGAAGATCAGACGTACCAGCTGGTGGTTCCGGCGCGGCAGAGGCAGGAAGAAGAGCGGCGCAGGGAGCAGGAGCAGGCGGCAACCGTTGCCAGGAAGGGGAAAAAGGGCACGCCTCCTCCCGTGACCACGCCGGCAGCGCCGGGCGCGATTCCCGAGGTCCGCATCCACGAGGAAAGAACGCCCATTGGCGATTACGTTTATTCGCGCCTGAGCTCGGTGTATCAGGTGCTGCTGATGTTCTCGTTCATTCCGTTCCTGGTGTACTTCATGCTGAGTTGGCGAGACCATATCAACCGGGCGTTCCTGCAGTTTTTTCATGGGGAAGACCGGCTGGTGGCGGCGCGCAGCGTGCAGGGAATCGCGGGCATGGTGCGCGCGTTTGTGGTGGGCAACTTCGTGCTCGGGCTGCTGCTCGCAATTCTGAGTTCGATCCTCTTCTGGATGATGAGGGTGCCCTACCCGATGCTGGTGGGCCCGTTGAGCGGGATTCTCAGCCTGGTGCCGTATATCGGTTTGCCTCTGGCTATGATTCCGCCGCTGTTTGCGTCGCTACCTCTCAACGAGGTGTCCATCTACCTCTTCGTGGTGATGACGGTGGCGATGCTGCACCTGGTCGCGTTGAACGTGCTGTATCCGAAGATCGTGGGTTCGCGCGTGCACCTGAATCCGCTGGTGGTGACGTTCTCACTGATGATCTGGGGATTCCTGTGGGATGCTCCCGGACTTCTGCTGGCCATCCCGTTGACTGCGGGGATCAAGGCAGTCTGCGACAACGTGAGAGAGCTGCGCCCCTTCGGTAAGTTCCTGGGCGACTAGGGTAGTGTCGCGCTTCCCCTGGTGCTACGTTGAGAGCATGGCCCGTACGTGCCTGCTTGTTCTGTGCCTGAGCGCCTCGCTGTGCCGCGCGCAGGAGCTGGCGACCACCGACGATGGACGCCAGGTGCTGCTTTCTACCTGGTGGCGGCTGCCCGGCGAAGGCTTCGAGCCTCTGCACTTCGGCATCTATCGTTCGGCAGGCGGCAGTTGGACCGCCACTGCGCACACCGACCAGGGTCCATATCTCACGCGTCCTTACCTGAGCCACGATGGCAGCGTCGCCGCGTGGGAGCGGACGTTGCCCTGCCAGGGGTCCTGCATGTTGGCTATACCGCGCTCCGTCACGGAGTTCGACGGTTTGACGGCGCCGGCTTCGGCGGGCAACTATTCCCTGACGTTGAGCCGCAATCAGCGCTTCATGCTGTCGCCCGGCTTCCTGGGAGTTACCGATTTTCAATTACAGGACCTCTCGACTGGCTTGACGTGGAGTCCGCCGGCGGCGCCCTACCTGCGTGCCTTCGGAGTCGCCGATAACGGCGCAGTGCTGGGGCTCGCGGCGGCGCGCGAGGTTGGCTTCACCACGGCGTTCGTGCCAAACCGTCTGGTGGTGTGGCGGCCGAATGCGGAAGCTGTCGAGATCTTCCGCGCGGAGACGCTGGATGGCTGGCTCAGTGCCGATGGCGGCCACGTTCTGGTCGAGGTACGCGGGCAGTCCCGCGAACTGTGGCTGGTCGATGTGGCGAACGGGGCGCGGCAGCGGATTGCGCAACTGGCGGCTGACGGCACTTCGAATTTCCTGGAAACCGCCCGACACCAGATCTCCAACGACGGCAGCCGCGTCGCGTACCTCTGGCCCTCGCAGAATACCGAACTCTGGTTCTGGCAGTCAGGTGGAGAAGGGCGGGTGCTGGCGCAGGCGGACGAAGGTTTCCTCAGCATGGTGCTGAGCGGCGATGGCCGGATCGTCTGGGCATTCACCGCGAGCGGAAGGCTACTCAAGATCGCCGTCGATGCCGGGACTATAGAGGAAGTGCTGGGCGCGCTGCCTCCACGCCTCGGTCCTGGATACGCAGGCTCCGCGCCCGGTTCCGCGATGGTCTTGGCCTCGCCGCGCGGCGGTGGTATTTCCACCGGACTCCGCTTCACTTCGGGCACATTGATTTATCCCGTGATCGACGATGCCAGCCGTGATTCCATCGCGGTGCAGATTCCCTGGGAGGCGCCCACAGGGCCGAATCCACCGCTGCTCGTCAAGCGGGATTCCAATGCGTTCGAACTGCCGCTGGCGGTCTCACTCGATCCCGTCGTCCGTCCCGTTATCGCGGGCACTACCGACGACAAAGGCAATTACCAGATCAAAGCCGCACTGCAGGATTTCAGTGCCCTGGTGTCCCCCGAGCATCCCGCTCCCGCGGGCTCGACCATCCACACCTGGTTCTACAATCTCGGACCACTGGACCGCCCCGTGCCGACAGGAATTCCCGGTCCGAGCGACCCTGCGTCCGTGCCGCTCGCCCCGCTCGGCTGCTTCCTTCTTCCTGGCCCGGCAATGCCTGGCCGGCCACTCCCGATGCCCTTTCTGGCTTACGCTCCCGGCATGATTGGCGTTTATCAAGCAGACCTCACAATTCCCGCGGACTTCCCCGCCGGTCCCGCGATTCTGGCTTGCGATTCCAACGGCGTGCCAACCTCCGCGTGGCTGGCCGTCGGACCCGCAAGCCAGTTTGAGAGCGCCTACCGGTAGAACCGCACCCCCATCTGAATCAACCTCGGGTAGTTCGCCTGGCTGGTGATGATGCCGAACTGCGGGTTGGTGAACGTGGTATTCGGGCCGTAGAAGGTCGGCGTATTGGTCACGTTCAGGGCCTCGGCCCGGAACTGTACGTTGACTTTCTCCATCAGGTGGAAGCCCTTGAAAATGGAAGCGTCGAAGCTGATCTGTCCCGGTCCGCGCAGCGAGGCCACGCGGCCCACATTGCCGAAGGTGAATTGCGCCGACTGCGAAAATGCGGCCGGATTGATCCAACCGTCGATCCGTTTCTCGAACGGCGCGTCGACGGAAGCCGAAACGCCGGTGGCATTCGGCCGCTGCGTGCTGGCGCCGATCACACTGTTGTTGTTCGGCTGCGAAATCGCCAGCGGATAGCCGGACTGCAGCACGCTGGTCAGGTTGACGCTCCAGCCCTCCGCCGCGGTCTTCAGAATGCGGTTGTGCGCTCGGAACGGCAGCAGGCAGGAAGCCGCCATCGAGAGCCGGTGCGGCGTGTGCGAAGTCGAAAGCCCGAATTCCGAGCCGAGGTCATAGGCGTTTTGCGGCCCGGTTGGCGCCGTGCTGTAGGAATTCGAAATCGTGCCGTACCCCAGGTCCATATTGCGCGACCAAGTGTAGGTGGCCAGCAGCGTCATGCCGGCGGCAAATCTCCGCTGCACCTTGATGTAGAGTGCGTCGTAGCGGGAGTGGTTGGTGTCCGACCCGTTGACGGTCACACCCGTGAATTGCGGGAAGGGCGAGAGAAGCTGCGAACGCGGAATGGTCGGGTTGCCGACATTCAGCACGCCGCCCTTGTTGTACATCGGGTTGGGGACGTTGGAGTTGAGCGAACTGCCCAGCCCAAGGTATTGCGACTCGAGCTGGTTGATGTTGCGCCCGTCCTGCACCAGATGGATGCCGCGCGACCCGATGTAGCCCGTCGAAAGCACGAAATTCCCCTTGAGCTGGCGCTGAATGTCGAGTGAGAACTGCTCGACATAGCCGCCCGATCGCGTCTTGCGGTCATACACCGTGATGGCTTGCCCGACGCCGGCCGATCCGCCAGCCGAATTACCCACCGGCTGCAGCAGTCCGTTGGGATAGGGATTGTCGAGCGACGCCGCGGGGGTGAAGTTGTTGTCGATCGACGTGATGATGGGAGTGGATTGGGAATATCCCAGCGTGCTCTGGAACGAGAACGGCAGCGGCGCCCAGAAGATGCCGAAGCCGCCGCGAACCGAGGTCTTCGCGTTGGCCGAATAAGCGAACCCGAAGCGCGGACCGAGTTTGGCGCCGTAAGGATCGAACGCATGCGTGGGATTGCCGTTGACCCCTGCGTACAGGACCGTGCCGTTGATCTTCAAATCGGAAATGCCTGCCTGCAACGGACTGACGGCCGCGGGATCGAAGCCGCTGATGAACTTGTTGTTCGTATCGCCGGGCCCGGTTTCGTGCTCGAGACGCAGACCGAAATTCAGGGTGAGCTTCGAGGTGATGCGGAAATCGTCCTGCACGAAGACGCCATAATATTTCACGAAATTGTAGAAGTTCGTGCCGACCGTCATGCTGCCGCTGGTGGGATAGCCCAGCAGCATGGTTGCGAGGCTCGCGCCGGCGCCAGTGGTGGTGGTCTTCGGCGTAGCGCGCGTGAACACGTCGCTGAACCCGAAACTGCTCGGCCCAATTCCGGGCGCGCCATCGTGATGCAACAGGCGGTAGTCGAACCCACCCTTCACACTGTGCCGCCCCAGGAACTTGGAAACGGTGGTATTGAAACTCTTGGAGTGGAAGACGTTTTGCGCCGTGGTGCCGCCGCCATAGCTGGCGAGATCGCTCATGGTGATGCTGGGGAAGGCGGTGTACTTCGTCACCGCCGCCAGCGAAGCAGGCAAGCCAAGCGTCGTCAGGTCGAAGCCGAGGCTGATCGGCGGCGTAAAGTTGGGGAAGCGGTTGAAGCCGTAGCGGGCCGTGATCACCAGGGTCGGCGTGACAGTGAAGGTCGAGTTCACCTGGGTGGCGTCCACCTTGCGATAAATCACGCCCTGGTTCGGCGAAGCGATCTGATTGGGGAACCAGCGATTGCTCGGCTCCTGACTGCCATAGTGCAGGTACGATGCCGACGCCTTCCACCAGGGGGTGACTTCGTGATCGGCCTTGAAAGTCATCTGGTCGGCGCGGTTGAACGCTCGCACCGTGGAGTCGAAGTTCGGCGCGCCGTAATAAGTGCCCGCCACGTTGGGTGCGGGATAATACGAGGCCATCTTCAGCCCGACGTTGCTGAGCCGGTCGCCCGGAACGACGTTGCCCGGGAAGACCTGGCGCGCGCCGTCTGGCGTGGTCGTCAGCGGATCGTACAGTAGTTGCAGGGCGCCGTTCCCTGTGCGAGAAAGCGATTTCGAGAAGTCGCCGCTGCGCTCCAGCATGGTGGGGACCGAGAGCCGCGTGCCGCTGGCATCGTACTGCCGGTAGGCTTCGCCCGCAACGAAGAAAAAGGTGCGGTCGCGGCCGTTGTAAATTTTGGGAATCCACACCGGCCCGCCGATCGAGCCGCCGTAGTTTTTGAAGGGCTGGTCGGGAATCGACTGGCCGGCGCGATTGGAGAAGAAGTTGTTGGCCAGCCACTCGGTGCGTCGAATGTAGCCGAACCCGCTGCCGTGTATTTCATTGGTTCCGGAGCGGAGGAAGGTGTTGAACGTACCGCCCCCGGTGCGGCCCATTTCCGCGTCATAGGTATTGGCCTGCACCTTCATTTCCTGCACCGATTCCTGAGAGGGAATGATCACCGCGCGGTTGGTCGAATCGGTGATGGAGATGCCGTCGAGCGTGTAGTTATTGCCGCGGACCGGGCCGCCCGCAATAGAAATCTGCGAGGACCCGGACTGGTCCTGCATGCGGTTGAACTTGGGATTGCCCACCTGCACCACGGATTCGGAAAGCTTGGAAAGCATGAACGGATTGCGTCCAAGATTCGGCAGGTCCGTGAGCTTCTGGCTGTCGATCACCTGCCCTGTGGAGGCGTCCGCCGTGTCGACCAATTGCGTCTCGGCCACGACATTGATCTGCTCGGTCACTCCGCCGAGTTGCAGCACGAGGTCGATGGTCACTGCCGTCTGGGTAGATACAACTACGCCTTTGCGCGAGATTTTGCTGAAGCCCGCGGCCTCGGCCATCACCGTGTAGGTGGCCGGCGTCAGCGCCGCGAACGCGTATTCACCCTGGTCGCTGGTGACGGTAGAGCGAGACACCCCACTTGCTTCGTCCACTACCGTGATTTTGGCCAGGGGAATGACTGCTGCTTTGGGATCGGCGATTCTTCCGCGGAGCGACCCCTGAAAAGACTGCGCCGTCAAAACCGCGGTACACACGAACAGCAAATACACGTATCGCATAGCAACTCCTTGTTGTTGGTGGATAGACCTCTCGGCCCTTGCGCCCTAGCGCGCGATTTGGGTCAGGCCGCTGTCAGACGGCCGACTGAGACCTGCTCATTTCTTCTTGCGCGCCCGCATTGATACGCCCCGTTGCGCAGAGTCCGAAAACCAAATCGAACTGGATTGCTGTTGAAACAGCATGAATCCTCCTGGTTGGTGTTGATTCGCCCCTGGTGTGTGGCCTGTACGAAGTCCACGGAAAAGGGCTCAAGACGGGGAGCAGGCAAGCTAGGATGGGCCACGAGGTCCAGCCCGGTCAATTTCTATGCAGAGTAACCTTGGACGCCGCGCGAGTCAAGAAGAAAACTTGGATGCGGTCCATAAGGTGCCCGCTGGTTCGGGCCCTGGGAGAGGGGACATGCGGCCTGTTGGCCGCCGGCTTCCCGGGTAGCGAGTTTCGGTGGAACAGGCCATCGTTTTATGTGGCCTGTTCGAGCTTCGAAGCTTGAGCGGACGGACGACAGAAAACGGCGCTCTGTCCTTCCCACCCCTTTTGCGTGCCGCGCGTGCCCGCTTGTAGTTCGCCGCTTCAATCGTCTCGCTTCGGTCGTTGAAGCGGCCCTGAGGTCATGCCGCGCGCTCCCGCCGTTCCGCATTCAGCCGCGCCCCGCCGCCGTGAAGTTCACGCCTTCCCCGCTGCGTTAGATGAAAAGACTCAGGGGCGCGTGGAAGAAATCAGCCAGCTTTCGCGCGTGCGTTTTGCTGATCCCCCGCTTGCCGTTCAGCACGTCAGAGGCTACGCTGCTGGCTCCGAAAATGGGGATCAGGTCGCGTTGTCGGATGTCGCGGACCTCCATGAGCTCTCGCAGGGCGTCGAGCGGGGTGGCGTTGCTGAGGGGATAGCGCGTTTCTTCAAAGCGCTGAATGAGCAGGGTCAGCAGTTCCGCGAGTTCTGCTTCCTCACCCGTGAGCTTCCGGCCCAGGGTGTCGAGTGCTTCCAACTTGGCAATTGCCCGCTCGTTTTCCGCATCCGTCTTGATGACGCGTGGGCGCGCGGCGGAAAGCAGTTTGCCGTAGGCGGTTTCGGTTAGGGTAGCCATTTCTTCCAAGCTCCTTTGGTGTATTCGGCGTGCGTGAGGAATTCTTTGACGTAGAGCCGCTGATAAGTGAACGACACGCGAGCGATCAGCCGGTAACGGTTGCCCTTGATGTTGAAGATTGCGAGCGCGCCCACGAGGTCGGTTGCCGGGTAGGTCTTGCGAATCTCTTCAAGGCATGTCCATTCAGCCGCGCGGGCGACCTCGAACCAAGTCTGTATGGAAACGGCGGCATCAGCATGTTTGGCGGCTTTTTCGAAGAGCGTCCGTTTGCTGATTACGTTCACCAATTCATACTAGCAAAATGCTAGCCAAATTGCTAGCAGAACGTTAGGAGCTTCTACGCCACCGGCGCCCGCCATGCCGCCTTCAGCCGCGCTTTCCGGCCAAAACAAGTTGCCGGCCAGGCGGAACGTCACTTGGCGTACTGGCGAATCACCCGTTCGATGGCGCGGCGGCAGACCGCGCAGAAGCCTACCCGGTCCCGCGTAAACATGATGCAATCCTGCTGCGGACGGTAATACCCGCGGCCTTCGTACATGGCGCCTTCAAACGCGCCGACTTTGCCCGCATTACGGCCGGAAGCCAGTAGTTTCGTAGCGGCCGTTTCTTCTTCGCGAAACAGCGCTTCCATGTCTGCTTCGGGACGATGCTGCGCGCGAATGCCGCGGCGGCGCTCTTGGATCGCCTGCTCCATCTGCTCAAATTCCTGCTTCGGCCACAGTGACGGAAGGTTGATTCCCGAGGTCAGCAGGTCTTTCCATTTGGCGGCAAGCGGGTCGGCCGTCGCATTGGGTTCCCAGGGCTCGGGACGCTCGGTGGGGCTGCCGTAGGCGACGTCGGAGGTGTAATACTCGTCGGCCAGTCCGGCGAAGTGATGGCCGAATTCGTGTACGAAGACGTACGGCGTGAACGCGTTGTCGGCGCTGACGGTGGCGAAGAGGTTGAAGATCCCTCCCCCGCCGTACTTGCGATCGTTGACCACCACTTCGATGAATTCGTAAGGCGCCGCGGCGGCAGCCTCGCGCAAGCGCTTGTTGTCGAAGGTGAGGATGTAGCGCTCAGAGCCGAAGGCGTCGTAGGTGGCGCGCAGGGGTGAGCGGCGGAAGATGTTGTCCGAGGGGCGCGCGATGCCGCTGTCTTCGGCGGGAGTATCGACAGCCCACACGTTGAAATCCGTGCGGCGCTCCTTGAAGGGCGACGCTGCAAAGAGCGTCTCCGCCATGCGGGCGGCATCCCGGTGCCATTTGTCCATTTCGGCGGCCGTGTAGCCATCGCCCATCAGCAGGAGGTCCACTTTGTCGCGAGGCGCGCCATTCTGCACCACCGGCCAGACGCGGAGTTTGGAGGGCGGCGCGTGCTCCACCGTGGGCGCGGCGGGGTCGATCACCACACTCCACACCTCGCGGAATTCGTTGGCCGGACCGCGCTTTTTGACGATCACCTGAACGGACGATTGCGGCGCGGGGAAACGCAGACTTTCCGAAAAAGCGCGGCGCTGGCGTTTGGCTTCGTCCGTGGTCTCCCACTCGCCATAGATGCTGGCGAAGCCGCGCGAGTAGACGACACGATTGGTGGCGCGGTCGATTACCTGGAAGTGGTATTTGCCCAGATTGCTTTCATCCACCCAGCGGTCCATCGGACCGGGCCACTCGCCTTCCAACACCACCGAATCGAGTGCAAATTGCTCCTCGGCGGCCGCGCCGGTGTGAACGTAGTCCACGCGCAGCGTACGTGGCGGGGTGGTCTGGGCCGCGGCGAGGGCGGCCGCGAAAAAGATCGCGCTGCGGAGATTCATGCGTTCATTCCTTTCGACTGCGGGCGTCCGGCCGCGCCTTGCTTGCAGTGTAGCGCGGCACAATGGAACATCCCTACGGACTGAGGTCGCCGTCTGCCCTGACGCCCAACGGGCAACGCGATGCCATCGCCTTTCGCCGCATAGAAGGCCGCATCGCCACCACCCCGTAGTTCTATGGTGGCGATGAAAGGGGTCATGTCCCGTCGGACCACACCAGCGTAATTGCCGTCCCTGCCGGGGACCTGTTGACCCCTCCGCGACGGCGGGCAATGCGCGGCCGGGGACTCGTGATTCCTTACCCGGGCAGAGTAGAACTGGACCAGCATCCGCGAATTCGCTGACTGGCGGCTCCACCTGCTAGACTCAGGATTCCAGCAAATGGCAGCTATTCCTGAATCGGCAAAGCTTTTCATGTCCGGGCTCGTTGAACGCGCCCGCAAACTGAAAAAAACCATTGCGTTCCCTGAAGGCACCGATCCGCGCGTGTTGGAGGCGGCAGCGCGCCTGGCACGCGATGGCGTTTTGAAACCGGTGCTCATCGGCCCCAAACCGGCCAATGCGCCGCCCGGAGTGGAGTTCGTCGACCCCGCCGATTCCCCCCTGGTCACGAAGTACGCCGCTCTGTATCAGGAGCGCCGCCGCTCCAAGGGCGTTACCCATATGGAAGCCACCGCCACGGCGAGGAAGCCTCTCTATTTCGCCGCGCTGATGGTGGGCGCGGGGGATGCCCATGGCAGCGTTGGCGGAGCCGTCAACAGCACCGCGGAAACAGTCCGTGCCGCCCTGCATTCGGTAGGCGTCCACCCCCGCGCGCGACTGGTGTCGAGCGTCTTCATCATGGCGCTGCAAGACGTGTCGCAGGGGCACCGTGGCCTGATGGCCTTTGCCGATTGCGCGGTGGTGATTGAACCTAACGCCATGCAGATGGCCGACATCGCCATGGCCACGGCGGAAAGCACGCGCGTCCTGATCGATGCGGAACCCTCGGTCGCGCTGCTCAGCTTTTCCACACGGGGCAGCGGCAAAGGCCCCATGGTCGACAAGGTGGCGGAGGCGATGGAGATCCTCCGGGCGCGCGCCCCGGAACTGAACGCCGATGGCGAATTACAGGCGGACGCCGCGGTGGACCTCGCGGTGGGCAAGAGCAAGGCGCCGGGCTCACCGGTGGCCGGCCGCGCCAACACCCTCATCTTCCCCAGCCTGGAAAGCGCCAACATCGGCTACAAACTGGTGGAGCGGCTGGGCGGAGCCATGGCCATCGGCCCGTTCCTGCAGGGGCTCGCCAAACCGGCTAACGATCTTTCGCGAGGCTGCTCGGCGGAAGATATTTACAATGTGGCGGTCGTCACGGCGCTGCAATCGGAGACGGATTAGGAAAGCGTCGAGGCCATGTTGCCTTTTCGTCTGGTTTACCACGAGCTCTACGATTTGCATCTGGGAGATCACGTCTTTCCCGCCAAAAAATATCGCTGGCTGAAAGACCGCATGCTGCGTACACGCTTCGCGGAACCGGAAGATTTCGTGCAGCCCGAGCCGGCAACAGACGCCGACGTCCGCCTGGTGCACGACCCCGAGTACGTGGCGAAGCTGCGCACCGGCACCCTCAGCTACCAGGACATTTTGCGCCTGGAAATCCCCTATTCGCGGCAGATGGTGGAAGCGTTCTGGCTGGCCGCCGGTGGTTCGATTCTGGCCGCGCGGCTGGCACTGGAAGACGGCATCGGCTTCAATATCGGCGGCGGCTTCCACCACGCGTTTCCGGGTCACGGCGAAGGCTTTTGCGCGATCAACGACATTGCCCTGGCGGTGCGCAAACTGCAGTCGGAAGGACACATCCAGCGTGCCATGGTGGTGGATGTGGACGTCCACCACGGCAATGGAACGGCGGCGGTGTTCGCGGACGACCCTGGCGTGTTCACACTCTCCATCCACCAGTTCAATAACTATCCCAGCGAGAAGCCGCTTTCCAGCCTTGACATCCACCTGGCGGACGGCACTGGTGATGCCGAGTATCTGCATCGTCTGGGTAATGGATTTCGCGCCGCGCTTGCCATGTTCCGCCCCGAGCTGCTGCTCTACGTGGCGGGCGCGGACCCTTACCTGGAAGATCAGTTGGGCGGCCTGTCGCTGACCATGGAAGGTCTGATGGAACGCGACCGCATGGTCATCCGCACGGCTTTGATGCAGGGGGTTCCGGTCGCCATCGTACTGGCAGGCGGATACGCCCAGAGCACCGAAGACACCATCACCATTCACCTGAATACCGCGACCATCGCCAGGGAACTTCTGGATAAAGCCAACGCCGCCGGCGGATGGCGCAAGCATCCGGAGTAGGGGCGAAATTTTCGTTTGATTCCGGCCTTTTTCGGGGTTCTCCCGGCTTCCATTTCGCAAACACTGGGTTTTTTTGGGTCTTTTATTGCCCCCGCCTTCAACAAGTTACGATTTTGTGCCGTTTTCCTGGGAAAAATCCGCCAGTGCACGCCAGCTATCTTAAAGCCGAATGGAGAGAGTGTTCTTCAGCGTGGTGAGCTACCCAGCACAGGATAAGCCGGCGGCGACTGGCATAATTAACTTGGGGAGCGCGAGCGATGCCATCGCGCGCGATCTCCCCATCCGCGTCTGGCGCCAGCGTTTGCCATTCATTGAGAGGTGAAAGATGAAGCGTTTTGTATTCGGACTGCTCCTGGTCACCGCGTGTTTCGGACAGGGCAAAGGAAACGTTGTACAGACTGGCGTGGTGGATGCCCGGGGCGCCACATGGGTACCCCCGACAGCAAGATTCGCAAACCAGCCCTCGTCCCCCGTAGCCGGGTCGGTGTATGTCTTCACGGACGCGGCCGCGTTGGGAAGTTGCTCCGGCGGCGGCTCAGCACTCGCGACCTGCCGCTGGAGCGGCAGCGATTGGCAGGCGGTGGGCGGCGGTGGGAGCGGCGCGGGCAGCCAGGCTTCGATCTTCAGCGGAGGCGCGCTGGTGCAGCGGCAGGTGGAATGTGCGTCGGGAACGGTTCCGTACTCGGCGTTGACGGCGGCCGGCACCACCCAGGAGATCACCATTCAGACCGGGATTCCCGGCAACGTCCGGTGGGATCAGGTGCTGATCTCGGAAAGCACACAGTTTGCCGGCACACCGGCGCTTTCAGTATCCATGGGGCGGCCCGGAACCAACAACAACATCGAGATGAGCGGCGTTGCCATGCCGCTCAAGTCGTCGGGGGGAGACGCCAGTTACTGGTCGACGCGACCGATTCCGCCACAAGTCATTGGCACCTACTCCGTGGTTTTGAACTTCTCCGCCAACAGCAACCTGGGCAATGGCAGCGCGAGTAATTTCACGGCGGGAGCGGTGACGTGGGAGGTTTGCGGCTATGCGGCCCGCTAGCGCGCTTCTCCTGTGCGCCACTGCCGTCTTGATGGCGCAACAGCCAATCGCCGTGGGTCCGGACCGGAGCGCCAATGCGGGCCCGGGCATCGCCAAGTTTTTCGACTGGTACAACGGCACGGCGAGCGGGTGCTCTGGCGACAGCACGCATCTGTGCGTGGGCCACACCCTGAACGGCGACTCGTATTATTGGACCGCGTGGATGCCCAATGCGAGCGGCCTGCCGGTGACCAATGGGCTTCCCATAGTCGGCACCATTAACGATTTCTCCGCGCCATGCACCGGCGGCAATCTGGCGATCCTGCAACTGGATGCTTTCAATTGGTCCAACCCCAACGCCTCCCGCTCTACGGTTGTGAACTGCATGACCTCATTCGGCACCAGTTTGGGAGCGTTGGACTCGCCGCCCGGGTGGAAGAGCCACCTGACGGGTTCGTCTCCTCCGGATGACGGACTGACCGTCGGCGGCTGGAAGAGCCGCGCCCCGTTTTCGAAGGGGGGCATTCTGTATCTTCCGGTGGAGCGGCAGGTCGGCAGCGGCGCGCCGTCGGCGCACGCGGCCACCTACATCATGTCGCCCGATTCCGGAAAGCACTGGTGCAATCCCTATACGTATTTCACCCATGCAGGCGCACCCGGGTGCGACAGTTCAAACTGGAAAGCGGACGGCGACGCCCCGCTATGCGCTGCGCCGACCTCCACTTCCTCCTGCACCGACCCCGGATTTCTGGACAGCGCCCACAGTTCGATGATGTGGAAGAACTTCACGGCCGAGACGTTTGTGTGGGTCAACTACGGCAACCAGGACGGGAAACCCTACCCGGCCGGCATCGACGATGGCTGCGATCCAGCCGAATATACCTGCTTCATGTACATGTCGGCGTCCGGGAAGTTGGCGCGGGTCCCCAACTCGAGCAGCATTCTAGACATCTCCGCGTGGCAATACTACACGTGTCCGGCTATGACGATGAGTTACCGGTGCGGCGGGACGGATCCAGCGAGTTGGACGTCCGACCTGGCCAACGCGACACCTGTCATGTACCAGACGTTTAGCGGGGGGCCGTACAACGGCGTGGGTGGGTTCTCGAATCCGTATGTCATGACTTATTTGAAAGAGTTCAAAAGCTACATCAGTTTCGGTCAGGGGACCGACGTGCTTTGGGCTCCGAGAATTCAAGGCCCGTGGACGGTCGTGTACCGCTACATGGGGGGAAGCATCGGGGTGGGGAACTTCCTCGCCGCGTCGCCTGCGGTTGGGTACAACGTGATCAGGACGAACCCGCCGCACGTACAACTGACTGCCAACTCGAATTCATACCTCGGCGGCGCCGGATCGCCGAGATTCGCTCTGTTCGACCTGGTTTTGGGCAGGCAGCAGTCCGGCGAAGCGTTTCAGGTGACGCACACCGCCACCAACGCTCTGGGCGCCGGTTACCAGTTCACCGGCGGCAATATTGCCGGGTCTTTCCCGCGCAAGGGCTTGGTGTGGTCCTTCGACTTTTCGGATCTGGTGGGTCTCGCCGGGGGCGAAAACTGGCCCTATTTCCTCGACCGCGCCAACTACTCGGTGGTCTTGAGCCCGTGCTCCGGGGGAGACTACTTTGCGCCCGTCCTCTGCGGAACGATGAACCCCGGACGCGGTATTGCCCTCGACAGTGCCGGCTTCTCCACCACCAACTACGAGTATGATGCCCATCTCAACACGTTCCGGACGGATTCCAACGGGTTCACCACGCTGGCCGGCGCGCCCGCGGCGATGTTGGCCAACGGGTCCTATTCGGTAGTCGGTGTGTACCGGTATAACAGCCCCACGCCGTTTCATAAGAACGCCGGCATCTGGGCCGCGGGAACGGGCGGCGCAGGGGATAACGCCGCCGTTTCATTCGCCCAGGCCGATGGCCGCATCGTAATGGGTTGGAACGGCAACAGCAATCCCCGTTATCAGTACTCCACCAACTTCACGATGACGGCCGGCAACTGGTATTTCGTGGCGGCCACGGTCAAGGCGCAAACGGGTTGCGGTTCCAACTGCACGCCAACCGTCAGCATCTGGGTAGGCGGTGCAACTGCCCCCGGAGCGCTGCAGGACGTCAACGCGGGAATCGCATACACGGCGGCCAACAGCCCGACCACCAAGACGCCGGCGGTCACTGCCGGCCCGTTCGTCCTGGGCACTACCCCGACCTATCGCGGCCAGAGCACCTCGGGCATGAGCTTTGCTTCCCTCATGGTCTACGATCGGGCACTCACCAATACGGAAGTGCAGTTCATGTACCGGAGCATGCGGCCGAAGATGGCCGCAAAGAGCGTGACATTGCAGTAAGTCAGGGGCGCCGCAGTGGCTGCGGCGCTTTTGTTTGCGTGTTTCACCATGGATGGTAAGCTGTAGGAACTTATCGTGCTCAAGCCTATGCCAGGAAGATCGGTGGTCTTCCTCCTTTTCCTGATCAGCCGTCTTGCGCTGGTCACCGCCCATCAGCTCGGAAGTACCCTGGCGACGGTCAATGTCCGCTATGCAGCCGAGGCGCAACGGGCAGCCAGGCAGGGCGTTTCCTTTTATCGACTGCACGAAGAAGCCCGGCGCCTCGAAGATCCCCAATCGGTTCCCGAAGAACGCGTCATTGAATACCCGCCCCTGGCGATTCTCTGGATGAAATCCACCGCGTCTTTTCTGGGTCCCGCGCCGCCTTCCGGTCCGCTGCCGCCGGATTACATCAAGTCCGCAAGCTTCGCGAATCAGGCCGCCATGTTCCTGGTGGATGTGTGCGGCTTTGCCATACTGTTGCTCGCCGGCGCAGGCGCGGCCCAACTCGGCGTTTACACTCTCGGCGGGTTGCTGCTCTTCCCCATCCTCTACGACCGGATGGACCTGCTACTCGGGGTCCTCCTGCTCGCCGCGATCCTCCTGCTGCTGCGCGTACGGTCCCCCTGGCCCGCCTTCGCAGTGCTCGCTGTGGCGATCAATTTCAAGATGACCCCGTTGGTGCTCGTGCCGCTATTCCTGCTGGGCACGCTGCCGGCGGGCGCGCTGGCTGGTCCGGTGACCTTCCGCACGTGGCGCTTGATCCTGCGCAACGCCCTGGTGCTGGGACTGATCGGCGTCGCGCTCTTTCTCCCCTTTTTCCTTCACGATGGTAAAGACACGCTCGGCTTCCTGAGTTACCATGCCAAACGCGGACTCGAAATCGCGTCGGTGTGGAACACGGTGCCGATCGCCCTGGGTGCGGCGGTGCGCTGGCCAGTGAGCGCCAGCCTGCGTTTCGGCGCGGTGGAAATTAATTGTCCCTGGACTGGAGCGCTGCGCAAATTGGCTTCGTTTTTCACAGCCGCCGTAATCCCTGCCCTGGCGATCGCGCTGTGGATGCTGTTGCGCCACCGGGTCAGTTCCCCGGGCAACCCGAAACTCACCATGGCACAGGCCAACCCGATCTTTTTCACTCGATGCGCCGGTCTCTGCCTGCTTACTGCCACCGTTTTCGCGCCCGTGTTCTCCCCCCAGTACCTTCTCTGGCTGGTGCCTGTTGCACCCTTGTGGGAGGGGAAATCCCGATGGTGGGCGTGGGCGGCCTTCCTCACCATCTGCGGACTCACCACGGTGCACTATCCGTTCTTCACCGGCAAAGTACTGGGAGCGCTCTCCGTGGAGGATGCGATGCCCCTTTGGGGCCGCCTGCTCTGGCCGGCGCCCCTCATCCTGCGCAACCTCGCGCTGGTCGTATTTACGGCCTGGTTCTGGGTGGATACCCGGAGCAGTACCAGCGGTCACCACCCGCCGGTCCGTACGATTTGAGATTCGTTTTCATTGATGTACAATGGCTGTACGCTTGAAGGCCCGCCGGAATTCCGGTCGGAATTGCACGTGAAATTGATGCGAATGACGGCCGCCGGTTCGTGTCGATCCTTTCGACTGGAACATCGCGTAGGCCGGGTGCGAAATTCGGAATTTCAGGCGATCACCGTCCGCGTATGCTGATTATCCCTACCTACAATGAACGCGCGAATGTAACATCGTTAGTGGCACGGATCCGCAAGGCCGTACCCGAAGAGCCGATTTTTTTCGTCGACGACAATTCGCCCGATGGCACAGCCGCAGCCATCCGCGAAATCCAAAAGACCGATCCCAGCGTTCACCTCATGGCGCGCCCTGGCAAGGGCGGATATGGCTCCGCCTGCCGCGATGCCATGCGTAAGATCCTCAATGAAAATCTGGCGCCGCATGTGATTCAGTTCGATGCCGACCTGTCCCATCCGCCGGAATTATTGCCCCGCATGGTGGAAGCGCTGCGCACTTCTACCGTGGCCATCGGGTCGCGCTACGTGGAAGGAGGCGGCAGCGTGAACTGGGATTTTCGCCGGAAACTCCTCAGCTTTGGCGCCAACCTCTATGCCCGCACCCTGACCGGCGTCCCCGTTCACGACATGACATCCGGCTTCGTAGGCTACCGGACCGACATTCTGCGCCGCATCGATCTAACCACCATCCGCTCTGAAGGGTACGCCTTCCTGATGGAGATGAAGTTCAATCTCTTCCGGCAGGGCGCCACCTTTCAGGAGTTCCCCATTGTGTTTGCGGAACGGGAAGCGGGAAAATCGAAGTTCAGCCGGAAGATCATGTTCGAGGGGGTCCGCTTTCCCGTGCGGGCGATGGCAGTCCGCCTGCATCTGAGCGGCGGCCGGTAACAGTTGACCATCATGAAACGCAAAGCGCTGATTACGGGCATTACCGGGCAGGATGGATCTTACCTCGCTGAGTTACTCCTGAAAAAAGGATACGAAGTCCACGGCATCGTACGCCGCGTTGCCCTGGAAGACTACGAAAACCGACTGCAACGCCTGTCCGCCGTCCGGGACCAGGTGATCCTGCACGCCGGCTCGCTCGAAAGCTTCCCCAGCCTGCATCAGATTGTTCGCCGCGTGCAACCGGATGAGTGTTATCACCTGGCGGCGCAGAGCTTCGTCAGTTACTCGTTCGACGACGAATTCTCGACGCTGAACAGTAATATCAGCGGCACGCACTTCATTCTGGCCGCGATCAAGGATGCCGCTCCCGAATGCCGCTTCTATTTTGCCGGCTCCAGCGAAATGTTCGGCAAGGTCACGGAAATACCGCAGGTGGAAACCACCCGTTTTCATCCTCGCTCCGCCTACGGCATCAGTAAAGTTGCCGGCTTCGACCTCACCCGCAACTACCGCGAAGCCTATGGGCTGTTCACCTGCAACGGCATCCTATTCAATCACGAATCCGCGCGCCGCGGCCACGAGTTTGTGACACGCAAGATTTCTTCGGGCGCCGCAGCGATCGCCGCCGGTAAGGGCAAGGAACTCCGCCTGGGCAATCTCGATGCCCGCCGCGACTGGGGACACGCACCGGATTACGTCGACGCGATGTGGCTCATGCTGCAGCAGGATCAGCCTGACGATTACGTCGTCTCCACCGGAAAGACCCACTCGGTCCGCGATTTCTGCGAGGCGGCCTTCCACATTGTCGGTCTCGACTATCGGAATCATGTGGTGACCGATCCGAATTTCTATCGACCAGCCGAAGTCGATCTCCTGATTGGAGACGCTTCGAAAGCACAGGCGAAACTTGGCTGGACTTCATGCACCAGTTTCGAAGAACTTGTGCGCATCATGGTGGAGGCGGATTGCCGGGCTCTGGGTTACCAACCGAAGGGCTGATTCCCGGGAAGCCGGGCACTGCCAGGGAAGTGGTGCCCCCTGTGAATCGCCAGCGTTTCGTATGGCTGCTGGCCTACGCGGCCGTGCTGCTGTTTCTGACCGCCGCCGTGCAGCGCATCTCCCCGCACATCACTTCGCGCCTGGCCACCATCACTTCCCTGGTGGAGCAGGGGACCTTCGCGATCGATCGATCGGTCTACCTCGACACCGTCGACAAAATCCAGATCGATGGCCGCTTCTATTCCCATCAACCACCCGCCGTCGCGGTTCTCGGGGCCGCGATCTACTATCCGCTGCGCCTCTTCGGCATGCGCCTGTCGCCGGACCGGCCCGCAAGCTACGTCGTGCTGACTTTCATACTGAACGGACTCGCGACCATCGCAGGGCTGGTGTTTTTCTTCCGTGCGCTGCACCTAACCGCGGTGCCACCGGTGTGGCGAATGCCAATCACCGCGTCATTGGCTTGCGCCACGCTCGTTCTGCCCTACAGCACCACGCTGAATAGCCACGGTCTCGGCGCCGCGCTCGTCGCCATCGGACTCTCCTGCTTTGTCCTCTCCCTGGAAACGGGATCCGTCCGCGTCCATGCGATGGTGTCCGGCCTGGCCTTCTCGCTTGCCGCCGCCGCCGATCATGCGATGCTCGCCTTCTTCGGACTGTTCGCGCTCTGCCTGCTGGTCCGCAAGCGCAGGCTGCTGCCATGGTTCCTGCTGCCCGCGCTGGCCACGTTGGTCCCTACATTCGCTTACTACTACATGATCGGGCACACACTCAAGCCATTCGCCGCGCGTCCCGAGTTCTTCGTTTACCCCGGCTCGCCGTGGGTAAACGCCGGCGAGAGCACTGCGCGTTTGACCGGAGCTTCCCGGAATTCGCTCCCCTTCGCGATCAAATATGCGGCCCTGATGCTCTTCGGCAAGCGCGGTTTTCTGCTCTACAATGCGCTCGCTTGCTTCGCCATCTACGGCTGTGCGCGAGCGGTGGCTGCCAGGTCCAGGTATTGGCGCGAAGCGCTGGCGGCCCTGGCGGGCTCGCTCGCGGTTCTCGCCTTCTATGCATTTTCAAGCGCGAATTTCAGCGGCGCCAGTTACAGCATCCGCTGGTTCGTTCCCGTCCTGCCGCTGTGGTGGTTCTTCGGCGCGAACGTGGTGAATGAGATTCCGGCCTGGGGACGCTGGCGGAAAGCGCTGCTCACCATGGCCTGCGCGCTCTCCCTCATGTACGCCTTTACCGGCACCCTCAATCAGTGGCCGGAAGAATGGCGCGGCTTGAGCATTCCGCTCCACAATTTCACCCACATTTTCAACCGTCCGCTTTTTGTCCCGTATTGATGCCGGACGTATTCCCTATGCCCCTGTCACCACATCAACAACACCCGGCAACGCCTCCCCACCAAACGGCCGTACCGCTGGCGATGGACGGAGCCTTTTGAATCCTCCTGGATCAGGGTTTGCCGCACTGCGGCCTTCGGCAGGCGAGGCGACCATCGCCGCGCTCGTCTGCATCAGCGCCGCCATTCAATGGAATGACGGGGCCATCGCCACCGGAGCGCTAGGCCTGGTCACGGCGGGGTTGTTTCTGTGCATTTGGGGCTTCACATCCAAAGACCGGCGCTTACGTTGGATGGTGCCATGGGCAGCGCTGGTCTACGAAATCCTGACCCTCCTTAATTCCCAGCCCCCCGTAGGTGCCGCCGACCGCACTGCCTTCCAGGCCATCATCTGGCTGGCGAGTGCTTCGGCCATCGCGGCCGGCGGGCCGCTTCGCTTGCCCTGGCGCCGTTTGGCTATGGTGGCGGCGATTGCCGGCGTCTTTCTATGCGGGGTCCTCATGCTGCGCAGTACGCCGCGTCCCAAGGTGGACGTTTGGGACCTGCATCAGGAGGGCGCCAAGGCGCTCTTTTCCGGCACCGACCCTTATGCTATCCGCGTCCGCGACATGTATCCCCCCGAGTATTCGCGGCTCTTCTACGGTCCCGGCATGTCACTGGGCGGGTACCTCACCGTCGGTTTCCCCTATCCCCCGATCAGCCTCTACATCAGTTCGCTGGGGTATCTGGTGGCGGGCGACACACGCTACGCCCATCTGGCCGCCATCTGCCTGGCGGCGCTGCTCCTCGGCTTTTCGGGGCGCGGCCGAATCAGCACGCTGGGCGCTCTGCTGCTTCTCTTCTGTCCCCGCGTCTTCTTCGTCGTGGACGCGAACTGGACCGAACCCGTGGTGGTATTCCTCTTTGCCCTGACGGTCTTCTGTCTGCGCCGCTATCCCCGGGCGGCGCCATGGATCACCGGCCTT
Source organism: Candidatus Solibacter sp. (assembly GCA_039934035.1). Classification (GTDB taxonomy): domain Bacteria; phylum Acidobacteriota; class Terriglobia; order Bryobacterales; family Bryobacteraceae; genus Solibacter. Next base: position 52,977 of record JBDTMZ010000142.1, read on the forward strand.
CTATTGACGGGCAAGCAGTACATGATCTTCACCGCGCCCGCGATGCTGCGCAGGTGGAGGGACGTGCCGAAGGCGATGCTGGCCGCAACTCTGGTGACGGCGCCACTCGTGCTCTGGAATGTCCGCGAGTTCTTCAACAGCGCGGTATTTTTTCACTTTGCCCAGCCATCCCGTCCGGACGCCTTGAGTTATATGGCGTGGCTGCTGCGCTATGGCATTCATATGCCGGGATGGGTCCCCTTTCTGCTCACCGGTATCGCGATGGCTTACGTGCTGCTGCGCGCGCCATCCACCCCCACCGCCATCTGCAGCGCTACCTCATTGGTGTTGATTGTGTTCTTTGTGTTCAACAAGTCCGCGTTCTGCAATTACTACTACCTGGTGGTGGGAGCCCTCGGCGCCGCGGTGGCGACTCTGGATGCCGGTGACGCCGCAGTCAGCGACCCGTCAACCGCAGACGAATCACACCCCACACCGCTTCCATGATGATGGGCATGTCGATTTTGGAGCGGCCCAGATCGCGGTCGCGAAAAATGATCTGCAATTCTCCGATGGAGTGCTTGCCGGTACGATGCAGGCGATACGTGGTCTCCACCTGAAACAGGTACCCGTTGGAGAACAGGCGATCCAGCCCGATCGACTGCAAGGCCTCCCGCCGCCACGCCTTGAAACCGCCGGTCGCGTCGCTGTACGGCATCGAGGTGATCATCTTCACGTAGATACTCGCGCCCTTGCTCAGCAGGAGGCGTTTGAAATCCCAGTTCACTACGTTGATGCCGTGCAAATACCGCGAGCCGAGCACCATATCGTACTGCTCCAACATCTGCATAAAACCGGGCAGGTAGGAAGGATCGTGCGAGAGATCGGCATCCATCTGGATAATGGCGGCATACTCGGGCATCTCCTCCAGCACGTGTGCGAAACCGGCGACATAGGCGCGCCCTAAACCCTCTTTGCCCTTGCGATGCAGCACACGAACTTCGTTCGGATATTTGCCGCAAAGTTCGTCAGCCAGCCGGCCGGTGCCATCCGGAGAGTTATCGTCCACGATCAGGATATGAAAGTTCCCTGGCTGCTCCCGAACCAGCCCCACAATCCGTTCCAGATTTTCGATTTCGTTGTAGGTTGGGATTACGACAATCGCCTTCATTCCGGCTTCACCATGAGCGAGTTCCTATGCCATCCTGCCGGACGTCGTATGCCATGGTTGCAGTATACGATTCCAAAGCTGTAATCTCCAACCGATAAGCGCATGCCTTTAAGACCCACAAAATCCGGCGTTGCCGGCGCTGGGAATGATGGAGTGAAACCGCATCGCGTTGCGCGTGCCTTCCGCCCTCGGCTTTACCGCATAACTGCTACTAACCTTCGATATCACTCGGCGCTTATCCAACGGACTCTACGGCAATCGCACAAGCGACTGCTCCTCCTCGGTGGACTATCAAGCGTCGCCGTCCGTGGAAAGAGAGTGGTCCCCGCGCCTTTCGCCGCGCTGTCTGCAGTTTCTTGACTCGTGCACCTGAATGTGTAATTATCCATTTAGGTGAATAATCATTCAGCCGAGGCGTTTTCCGTGGCCACCATGTTTGCTCCGAACAAAATTCTCAAAACCGCCGCTTCCGATTTTCTGAAAGATCTCGATCTCACGGACGACGAACTTCTATATCTTCTCGATCTCGCCGCGGAAGTCAAAGCAACACCCGGGGAATATGCGCACGCTTTGGAAGGCAAGAACGTCGCCATGCTCTTCGAGAAGCCTTCGCTGCGCACCAAGCTCACTTTTGAACTCGCCATGAAGCAGTTGGGCGGGGGCAGCGTGTTTCTGGAAGGACCCATCGGCGTGCGCGAACCGCTGAAAGACGTGGCTCGCAATCTCGATCGCTGGGTCAACGGATTGGTCGCGCGCGTCTTTCTGCAGAGCACGGTCGATGGCCTGGCCAAATGGTCGCGCGTGCCGGTGGTCAACGCGCTGAGCGATCTGTATCATCCGTGCCAGGCGCTGGCCGATATGCAGACCATTCGCGAACATTTCGGCGTCTCGCTGCTGAATGGCCTCAAGCTCACGTTTATCGGTGACGGCAACAACGTCGCCCAATCGCTCATGCTGACGGGGTTGCGTCTCGGCATGGATTTTTCGCTGGGCTGCCCGGAGGGCTATCTGCCCGATCCGGAAATTGTCACCCAGGCGGAAGGGCTCGCCGCCGTTACGGGAGCGCGGCTCGAAATCACGCACGATACGACCATTGCGGTCGCGGGAGCGCACGCAGTCTACACTGACGTTTGGGCGAGCATGGGACAGGAGCAGGAGGCCGTGGAACGTAAGCGCGCCTTCCGCGATTACCAGGTCAACAGCGAACTGTTCGCGCAGGCGCGGGCGGATGCGATTTTCATGCACTGCCTGCCCGCCAAGCGCGACGAAGAAGTCACGGATTCCGTTGTGGAACACCCCCGCTCGGTCGTCTTCGATCAGGCGGAGAACCGGCTGCATGCGCAAAAAGCGCTGCTGCTGATGATGCTGTCCGAATAGGGAAATTGATGATCACACTCAGCCAGAAGGCGCCCGCAAGCGGCGGGCCGGATACCACTGCGAATTGGCACGGCGGGCAGACGCGATGAAGCTCTGGGGCGGGCGTTTTGAGACCGGACCCAGCGAGGTCTTCGAGCGGTTTAGCGGCTCGCTGGATTTCGATCGCCGGCTGATCGATTGCGACATACGGGGCTCGCAGGCGTTTGCACGCGCCCTGGAGCGGGTCGGCATTCTGACCGCCGCGGAGCGCCAGGAAATCGTGGACGCCTTTGACGCCATCCGCGCCGAATCTTCTGCGCCAGCCTTCTACGAGGGCGCGACCGACGAGGACGTGCACACTCTCGTCATTCGCAAACTCAAGGAGCGCGCGGGCAAGGTGGCCGACAAGATCCACACCGGCCGCAGCCGCAACGAACAGGTGTCGCTCGATACCCGCCTGTGGCTGCGCGAGGAGTGCGACCGCGTGCGCGCGCTGCTGGCCGGTGTGATGGGCGCGCTGGTGGATCTCGCGGCGCAGTATCCGGACGCCGTGATTCCCGGCTACACCCACATGCGGCGCGCGCAGGCTGTCCTGTGGCCGCACTACCTGCTGGCCTATTTCGAAATGTTCGCGCGCGATTGGGAGCGCTTCGGCGATGCACGGCGCCGCACCGACTATCTGCCATTGGGCTCCGGCGCGCTGGCCGGCAGCGGCTTCCCGTTCGACCGCAGGGCCATCGCGGACGATCTCGGTTTCGCTGCCGTCACCTACAACAGCATGGACGTTTCGGGCGACCGCGATTTTGCGCTCGATTTTCTATACGCGGCCAGCGTCGCCATGATCCATCTGAGCCGCCTGGCGGAAGATTGGATTCTCTATTCCAGCGAGGAGTTCGGCTGGCTGGAATTGGGCGACGGCGTCACTAGCGGCAGCAGTCTCATGCCGCAGAAGAAGAATCCCGATTCGCTGGAGTTGATTCGCGGCAAATGCGGGCGCGTGATGGGCTCGCTCACTTCGCTCATGGTGACCATGAAGGGTCTCCCGATGACCTACAATCGCGATATGCAGGAGGACAAGGTTCCCCTGTTCGAAGCTGCGGACCAGGTGGCCGGATCGCTCGAAATGACGCGCGTCGTGATTGAGAGCGTGAAGTTGAACGCGCCGAAACCCGCCGCCGCGGCGGAGGAAAGCTGGGTGGTGGCCACCGATCTGGCGGAGGCGCTGGCCCGCGCCGGCACACCGTTCCACCAGGCACACCAGATTGTGGGCCGCTTCGTATTGGAAAGTGTCCGGAGCGGCAAGCGGCCCGCCGATTGGACCGCCGAAGAGATGCGCCAATTCGCACCGGAATTCACCGGCGATTTCGCGGCGCTGCTCGACCCGAAGAATGGCATGCGCTCGCGTGAGGTGCCCGGCGGCACCGGACCTCACGCAGTTGCCGCCGCGCTGGCCGCCGCTCGACAGCGGCTGGCGGAAATGAGTTTATGACCAAAAGCTACCGGCAAGGCCAGATCCTGAAACTGATCCGCAGCAAAGGCATCTCCACGCAGGAAGAACTCGCCCAGGAGCTCAAGAGTCAGGGCATCGCCGCGACGCAGGTGACGCTTTCACGCGACATCCGCGACCTGCGACTGGTGAAGACGCGCGAGGGCTACAAAGAGATGGCGGAGGAAGATCCCGGTCCCGCCTTCTCGCTGCTTGCCGCCGAATTTCTGCGCGACGTGCTGCGGGCGCAGAATCAGGTGATCCTCAAAACTTCGCCCGGGCATGCGAACTCGGTGGCGGTCGCACTCGACAACGAGGAGTGGCCCGAAGTAGTCGGCACGATTGCCGGCGACGACACGATTCTCGTGATCACGCCCGACACGCCGACCGCGGAGAGCGTGCAGGAAAAGCTGCTCGCGCTGCTCGAAAACGGGTAAGGCTCATCGAGCCGGATCGGTGGGGCATCGTTGTGCCAGCGCGACGAAGTCCCATCGTCCATACGAAACCCGCTTCCTAAAATCGAAGCGAGTGCAGCACTCGCGGCGACACGTTGCGGCCGCACACAATCACGGCGGCGCGTTTTCCCCGCCAACGGTCCGCCTCCTGCAGGAATGCCGCCACCGCCACGCCCGCCGCACCTTCGATCACCCAATGTTCCGTCTCGAACACCTTACGCATGGCGCTCACGATCTCACGTTCACTGACCAGCACGGCGCGATCGATTACCCGGCGGCAGACGTCGAGCGTGACCGAACCGGGCTCCAGACCGCCCGCAGTGCTCTCCGAGACCGTGGGCAACTCAGGCACCTCCACAATCTCCCCAGCTTCCATGCAGCGCAGCATCACGGGCGAATTCTCCGGCCAGCAACCCACGATTTCGACCCGCGGCGCGACCGCCTTGAAGTACGACCCGATGCCGCCGATCAAGCCGCCTCCTCCCACCGCGACGAATACGGCATCGACTTCCGGCAACTGCTGGGCGAGTTCCACCGCGATGGTGCCCTGTCCGGCCATCACGTCGCGATCGTTGTAGGGAGAGATGAACACGCGGCCGCTTTGCGCCGCTGCGCCGCGAGCGGCCAGTTCCGCGGCCAGGGGATCGTCTCCGGCGTAGTGAAGGCTGCCGCCTGCGGCCTCGATACGCTGGGCCTTGGCTTGGGAAACTTGAGTGGACACGAACACCTCCGCCGCGATGCCGCGCGCCTGCGCCGCTGCCGCGACGCCGAGTCCATGATTTCCATTGCTGGCCGTGACCACGCCGGCGGCCGCTTCCTCCGGAGTGAGCAGCGCAATTTTATTGGACGCGCCTCGAAACTTGAAAGAGCCCGTGTGCTGTAAATGCTCGAGTTTCAAATACGCGCCAATTTCGGACGCGTACTCCACCGGAGAGACGCGTACAAACGGCGCGATCCGAGCGGCTGCCGCTACGATTTCTTCTTTCACGACGGGACTATTCTACTTCCTTGAGAGCAACCACGATCATTTCGTAGGGAAGTTTGCGCGTCGCCGAAGCCGTGCCTGCGGCCTTCAGGAATGTCGAGATGGCATTCAAATTGACGCGAGGGATTCCCATGGCATCGTAGGTGGAACCGTCGTCGCCGTCGCTGCCCACTGTCTTCCAAGGGCCGGTGCCCGGCAGGAAAATCATGCGCACTTTGCTGGCCAGCGCGGTTTCTTCGTCTTTAGCGTCGAAGACATCCGCCAGCACCGCCAACCCGCCATCGTCGAGTTTCTTCGGCTTGCCCAGAATCCTCATCCGGTACACAGCGTAATTGAAGCCCGATTTCTTGGCATCCATGGTGACCGCCGTGGCCGTGGCCTTCAGCGCCACCGTCATCTTCTCGTAGGAAGCGAATGACGCTTTGGCGTCATGCGCCGGGAAGCCTTTGACGAAATCCACCGAGCCCGACACATCGAGGCCGCCGTATTTGAGAATCGGGTGGATCTCGAACGAATGGTCCGGGTTGGTGTTGGAGGCGACGGCCACCGGGTCAAACTGCTTTTGCAGCGGGGCGGGGTGTTCAAACCATAAGCGCCAGGCGCCGTTAATCGGCGCCGATGTGGGCTTGCCTTCGTTGGCATGAATCAGGTTTACCGCCGCCTTTTGCAGCGTGCCCGCGGCATTCATCATTTCGGCCACCATCGGCAGGCCGACCTCCTTGGGCGCGCGGCCGGCAACATGCATATCGCCGTCGGCCGAGGCAGCGTTGGCTTTCTTGTGCGCGTGATCGATGAAAAAAGTGGCATCGATGGTGGCGCGATCTTTGAAGTTCTCCAGCCAGGCGCGCTTCAGAATCAGCGTCTCGGCAGAGGAGAGTCCGGCGAGCAAAAGAATCGCAAGCAGTAGTTTCATCGCCATTCTCCTCAGGTGATGACCGTCGCCGGCGCCGAACTACTCTTGTCGCGCTTCTCATCGGGAGCGCGACCGGCATTGCGAATATTCATGAAGCGGTTTAGGGTATCGAACCAGAAGGGGGCTCCCATCGACACGGCGATGGCGGTGATGATCCAACCCAGTAGATGATCCCAAATAACCCCACCGAACGACTTACCGGTGTTGGGGTCCTTTTTGTAATCGTCGAGGGCCTTCCAATCGCTATCCCAGCCGGTGAGTTGAGCAAGCTGTGCCTTCTCCGCCGGGGTGAGCGCCTGATCATTAGGGACACTGACCGGCTTGCTCTCGGTCGGATTGGTCGGGTCGGGATACTCCACCAGCGGGAGGTTGTCCTCGGGCCGTGCCTTCTCCGCACGCACCTTGGCCTGTTCGACCACTGCGGCGCGCAGCGTCGGCGTGGTCCACAACAGGGCTGCCATGCGGATCGTGTCGGCGTTCATGACCACCGTGACAATCACCGCCAGAATGATCGCGTTAATCTGCGAGTTCTTCTTGTACCACCCGCTGACGCGGTCCATGCCTTCGTTGAACCACTGTTCGAGCAGCAGATGTGCCGCCTCAGCGTTGTTCCCCGCCCTGTCCAGCAACGCATTCAATGTGATTTGCAGGTGCTCCGACGGCAGGGTTTTGATGCCCTCCCGCAGGGCTGCCATGTCGGCGCTGGAATTCCCCTTGCCCGAGACGATATCCATCATCGCGGTGACAAACTTGTTGGCGGGAATATACGAGGGGCAGATGGCGCTATCGCTCGAAGCGAGGGATTGAATCAGCGGATGCTTGTAGAGCAGTTTCTTGAGTTCGTCACTACCGCCGAGTAACCGGGTAATCCCCTTATCCAGAAAGTTTGCCCGGGTCTTGAAGACTCCGGCGATCATTTCGTTCACCGTCGTACAGATTAAGGCCAGCAACAGGAAAACAAAACTTATGCCAATGGCTACGTCCAGTACGGGTAAGTTCATAACTCAGGCTCCTGCCGAGGGCAATCGGCAGGTAAAGCATAAGGCAAACACAGCCCGCAAGCAATGCCTTTTTCTAACCAGTCCCCGCTTCAGATACAAGTTGCGAATACCGCGCAGCGCACGATTTACTGGGCACCGAGATGACCAAGGTTGGATACCTCGAACCGCTCCGCCTCCCCGGCGGCGTCGTCGTGGTGGGCGAAAATGCTTCTCCGTGGTATGAAGGACGTATGCCTGTTTCGGTGAGACGCGCCGCGCCTGCGGACATTCCCACGATCCTGTCCCTGTTGCGCGAGTTGGCGGAGTTCGAAGGCAGGCTGGATCGCGTGCAGGTGAACGAAACGCGCCTCGCCGAGTACGCGTTCGGCGAGCGCGCCTGCATCGAAATCCTGATTGGGAATCTGGACGGGCAAGACGTCAGCTATGCGCTCTTCTTCCCCATCTTCGGCAGTTTTCGCGGCCTGCCGTGGCTGTACCTCGAAGATCTGTATGTGCAACCTCGGGCGCGCGGCGCCAACGTGGGACGCAGCATGATGAGTTCCCTGGCCCGCGTAGTGAAAGAGCGCGGCTGGGCGGGCATGGCGTGGGGCGTGTTGGAGTGGAATGAGGCTGCCTTCCGCTTCTACGAGCGGCTGGGCGCGGTGCGCTCCAACCACGGCCACGTCGGCATGGAACTCGCCGGCGGCGCGCTGGATCGGATCGCGGACTTGCAATAGACCGGCGCCTTACTGAATCGTCTCGATTTCTACTTTGACGCGCGGAGGATACAGGTAGGGAGCCACCAGGCTCTCCGCGCCGTTCACGCCGATCGCCTTCACTCCGAATTTCACGTCGTCGATGGAGACGTCTTTCAGCGTATAGCTGTTCACTTTGCCGACGTAGATTTCCTGCTCCCAGTACGGAGCCGTGGTCGCGCGCAACACCACCGTATAGCCCTTGATGTCGTCCTCCGCCCCGGCGGCGCGCCAGCGCAGCACCGCATCGTAACCCGCGCCGCGAGCGATCGTCGGATTGGGACGGCGGCCGCCCGTGCCGCGGGTCTCCGGAAAGACGAGTGGCGGCTTCGGCGCCATCGCGAGATTCGCCGCCACCGCGAGATTCACTCGCGCCACCCTGACGGTGTAGGGCACGGACATGTTGGCCAACAGGTCGGTATCCCGGTGCTGGTTGGCGTAGTTTTCGTTCGGGGTGGAAATGCGCACCGCCGCGAAGCCCTCCCACTGGAAGGGCGTGTGGTCGCCGCCGCGGCCGAGACGGTCGCCCATGAACACCGTGTTGACTTTCATCGACGGCAAGTAGCGCTCCGCGACTTCCTTGAAGTAGCGCGAGAGCTGCTGGTTCAGGGAGTCCATGGTTTCGTCGCTGTACACATTGACCGTGGTGTTGCCCATCCGGCCGTTGCCGGAAACATCCGTGCCGATGATGTCGTTATTGAGCACAGCCTCGATGATCTGGTCTTCCTTGCGCGCTTTGACGGCCTGCAGCGAACTGCCGACCAACCCCTGCTCTTCGCCCGCGAAACTAACGAAGGCGAGGGTCTTATCGAACTCAAACTGGCTCATCACGCGCGCCAGTTCCATCACGGCAGCGGTGCCGCTGGCATCGTCGCAGGCGCCAGGCGCCGGCAGTTCGGCGTTCTTCTCGAAATCCGCGACCGTCAGATTGGCGGTGGAATTGCCCGGTGCCGCGACGCCTGCGTCGGCGCCTGCCGCCGCACTCGCAGGGCGCGTGCCCAGATTGAGCGAATCGTAATGCCCGCTGACCATCACAACAGTTTCGGGCATCTTCTTGCCCGGCAGATACGCCACCACGTTATAGAGATCGACGTCTTTGAAAATACGCTGGCCCTGCTTCTTGACGCGAAACTTTTCGAAGCGTACCTGGAGACGCGGGCTGTAGCTCTGCATCTCTTTGAGGATCCAGTTGCGCGCCGCGCCAATGCCGCGGTTGGGATCGTCCGCGTTCGATAGAGTGTTGCGCGTGCCGAAGCTCTCCAGCTTCGCGATGATCGCCTGAATGCGCGCCTCGGACACCTGCCCCAGCATTTCCTGAATTTTCGGGTTGACGCCCTTGTCTTCGGCACGAGCGAAACCTGCCGAAAGAACGATGGATACACCAACCGCCAATAGGCCGCGAGATGGCTGCATGAAAGACTCCTGTTAGCGCTATCGTAGCAAACGGGCGCGCTCCGCCTGCCTATTCGTCGCGCAGAATTTCGAGCGGCTTGCGGCCCAGTATACGAAAACTGGCCACCCAACCCGCGCCTGTCGCAACGCAAGCTGCGATGGCGACAGCCGCCAGGTTGGTACCCAGTGCCGGGCGGAAATCGATCTCCAGCAGCCGCTTCAAAACCAGCGCCGCAAAACCGCTGCCGAGCAGGCTCCCCATCACTCCCGCCACGATGCCGAGCGCTACGAATTCCACCGAGAAGATCCATGCGATGCGGCGGCGCGTGGCACCCAGCGTCTTCAGCGTCACCACTTCTTTCATGCGCCGGAAGCGCGTGCCGGCGACACTCGACGCCACCATCACCGCGCCCGCCAGAATCGTAAAACCGGAAATGAAGCGGATCACCGCCGCGATGCGCTGCACCACATCTTCCACAATCTGCATCACGTCGGCAATATTGACGACGGTCACGGTAGGGAACTTGCGATACACTTCGCGCTGCATGGCGGCGACATCGGCGGGACGCACCCGCGCGCTGCCGTAGTAGACAGCGGGCAGTTTGTCCAATTGGCCCGGGTTGAAAATGAATTCGAAGCGGCCGGTCATGCGGATGGATTCCGTACGCTCGATGCAGGCCACGCGCGTGCGCAGAGTGCGATTCCAGATGCTCCAATCGACCAGCGTGCCGGGCTTCAGGGCGAGAATTTTGGCGGTCTCTTCACTCACGCAGATTTGCGGAGCCCGGTCGCCAGGCTGCCACCATGCGCCGTCGAGAATCACGGTATCGGGCGGCATGGAGTTCATCGCGGTAACGCTGCGGGTGCGCAGATAGCGGCGATTGAAATCGCGCAGGTCGCGGTTCTCGATGGCCGTGCCGTCGATCGCCGTGATGCGCGCCGCGACCGCGAACGCAACGTCCGGCGCTTCCTTCACGCCGGGCTGTTGCGCGATCAACGTGCTCACCGCGGTGCGTTGATTGGCGGGAATGTCGAGCAGAAAAACATTCGGCATGCCCGGCGGCGCGCTGCCTCGAATCTGATTGACCAGCGCGGTCTGCACCAGGAACACCGTCAACGTGAACATCACGCCCACGCCCAGCGCCACCACCGCGGCCTCCGCCTGATTTCCGGGCCGATATAGATTGGCTATGCCGTGGCGCACCACGCCCGGAAGATACCCGCCTGCGACCCGCAGCAGCCAGCGGAAGCCACGCAGCATGGCCCATCCCGCGAACGAGAGCAGAGCGAGCCCGATGGCGAGTGCCAGCGCAAAGAAGCCTCCGGTGCGTACGGCGACCATCGGGCCGCCTTCCGTCAGCGTGCCGGCGATCGCGCCCGTGCCCAACAGGATGGCCGTACGGGCCAGCCACGCGGACCAGTTGGCGCGGCGGCGCGCACCCTTGGTTTCCACGTCACGGCGAAAGATCACCGCAGGGCGGATGTCGCGGATGGCGAGCAAGGGCGGCAGCGTAAACAACAGCGTGACCATGCAGGCCACCCCGATGCCCTGCACCGCCGGCCACGGGTCCCAATACGACGAAACGTCCATCGCGAAATACTTCGCGATGAGCCCCGGAAACGCCGCGGCAACACCCACGCCGAACGCCACGCCGATCAAGCCTCCGCCCAGCCCGAGCAGCAAAGTCTGTGCCGTGTAGATGCGAATGATCTGGCCGGAGCGAGCGCCCATGCACTTCATTACGGCGATGGAATCGAGCTTCTGCTGCAGGTGGCCGTGCATCGCGCTGGCCACGCCCATCGCGCCAATCACCAGGGCGATCAGGCCAATCAGACTCAGGAACGTGGTGGCACGATCCAACCCGCGGGTGATAATCGGGTGCGTCTCGCGATAGTCGGCGATGGTGGCTTCAGGAAATGCTGCTTTGAGAATGGCGCGCGTCTCGCCGACGCCGGGCCCGTTCTGCGCGGGCAAGGCAAATAGAAAACGCTCCGCGGCGCGACTGCCGGGCGTAATCAACCCCGTGCGATCCAGCCCCGCGCGCGAGATCATCACCCGCGGACCCACATTGAGGCTGCCCGTCATGCGGTCGGGCTCGGAGACCATCACACCGGCAATGCGGAAGTCCTGTCCGCCGATGTGCAGCGTGTCGCCGGTGCGAACGTCGAGACGCACCAGCAGGTCTTCGGAGACCACCACGGATTGCGCGTCCAGCGCCTCGCGAAGCGCGCGCGGCGGATTGAGTTTCACCACGCCGTAATAAGGGTAGGCCGCGGGATCCACGGCCTTCACCGAGATCAGCAGCGGATCGGGTGTCGCGGCGGAGGCGGCCATGGTCACGGTTTCGGTGATCCATGTATGGCGAACTCCGCGAGCGCCCAACGCACGCAGTGCGCCATCCTGCTCCGCGTTGGGAAGCGCGAAGACGCGCGCCGTGAGATCGCCTGCCATCAGCGTGCGGGCCTCGCCCAGCAGCATGTGACGGAAGGAACTGCTGAACCCGCGCACCCCGGTCAACGAGCCCACTCCGATGGCGACGGAGAGCACCACGAAGAGGAACTTGGCGCGCGAGGCGCGCATTTCACGCCACGCGATGCGCACCGCCGCGCGCCACGACAGCCGGGGAAGGGATGCCGCGTGCGGGCTCATTGGCTGACCACGAGGCCATCGTGCAGCACGATGCGGCGGTCCGCGCTATCGGCCAGCGATTGTTCGTGCGTGACCATCACCATGGTGGTGCCCTGTTCGCGATTGAGCGCGAGAATCAGTTCGAGCACAGAGCGGCCGGTGGCGGAATCGAGATTGCCCGTGGGTTCGTCGGCCAGCAAAATGGGCGGGCGCAATGCGAAGGCGCGGGCCAGCGCCACGCGCTGCTGCTCGCCGCCGGACAGTTGCACCGGGTAGTGATCGTGCCGGCCGCCGAGTCCCACGCGATCGAGCAGTTCCCTCGCACGGACGCGCCCTCCGGCTTCGGCGCCGGCCAGTTCCATGGGAAGCAGCACGTTCTCTTCCGCGGTCAACGTGGAAATCAGGTGGTAGCTCTGGAAGACGAAGCCGATCTTGCGGCCGCGCAATAGCGCCATGTCGTCTTCACCGAGGTGCGTGATGTTCTCCCCATCGAGAATCACCTGGCCGCTGGTCGGCGTATCGAGTCCGGCGAGCAGGCCCAGCAGCGTGCTTTTGCCGCTGCCCGAGGGGCCCATGATGGCGGCGAACTGCCCGCGCGGGATCTCCAGATCGATGCCTTTGAGAATATCGACACGGTGAGTTCCGGTGTCGATGGATTTGGTGAGAGCGCGAACCTCGATCAAGCCTTTATTATGGCATTCAGATGCTCAGATTCACTTTGATCGCCACGCTGCTCGCCCTGTGCGCCTGTAGCCGGCCCGAGGAACCCGCAAAACCTTTGCCATCCGCAGTGGCTCCAGCGCCCGCGCCTGCCCCTGCCGCAGCGGCGGACAGCCGTCCCGCCATTGTCTGCTTCGGCGACAGCATTACCGCCGGATTTGGACTCGATGCCGGCCACAGCTATCCCGACCTTTTGCAGCGCGATCTCGACGCGCGCGGCCTGAAGTATCGCGTGGTCAACATGGGCGTGAGCGGAGACACCACGCAGGATGGACTGTCGCGCGTCCCCATGGCCCTCGCGGAAAAGCCGGCGATCGTCCTGCTGGAATTGGGCGGCAACGACGGCTTGCGGGGTGTGCCACTCGCGGTCACGCAGCAGAATCTCGCGCAGATGATCGAGGCGTTTCAAGCCGCCGGTGCGCGGGTCGTGCTGGCGGGTATGTCGCTGCCGCCGAACTACGGCGCGCCCTTCATCCGCAAGTTCGAAGCCATGTACAAGGATCTGGCGGCCCGCTATAAGACGGGGCTGATTCCGTTTCTGCTCGAGGGGGTCGGCGCGCATGACGATCTGATGCAGCGCGATGGCATCCACCCCAACGCCGCGGGAGCCAAGAAGGTCGAAGAGATCGTGATCAAATCTCTCTTTCCCGCGTAGGGCAGGCATCCGGCCAGGCGCACACAAATGGTGGGACAGATGATCGTCTTTTGTGGCCTGTCCGCGCGGCGTCGAAACGCGAAGAGTCCGCAAAGACCAACAGCGCGAATCATTCTGAGTGAACGCTCTGAGTGAACGCTCACTCCTGCGCCGCGCACCACGCAAATAGCAATTGCCATTCGGCGCGTTGCACTCCGAGAGCCTTGCCCTCTTTCGCAGATCCCGGATTCATCCGGGCACGCTCGCAGTACTCGATGAACGCCTTGGGATCCCAGTTCGGTCCGAAGTCCACGCCACTTCGCGCCGCCGCCTCGCGCAGCCCGGGGAAGATTGGGTGCCGGCCTACCTGCCGGAACCAGTAGCCGGAGTTCGACGCGTCCGGCTCCTGACGGTGCACGATGGCATGCCAATAGCTCCCCTCACGCGTTTCCAGATCTTGCGCAACCTGGTGCGCTTCCTCCCAGCACGAGAAATACACGTACAGGCCTGCCAGGAGCGGCGCGGCAATCTGCGACCTCTTGAGCCGCTCACGAGCTTCGAGCGAACTGCACGTGCCGCCCGCCAGCGGCATGAGGCGTTCGCCGTCGCCATCCAGCGCCAGGATTCCGGCGATCTCTTCTCCGTACGCCCGCGGGTCGAACATCACTATTCCTCGGGCACATAATAGGGCCGCAATACCCCGTCCGCGCAGCAGATGGGGCAGGCGGAAGGAGCGCCGGCAAGCGGGACGCTCCTCCAGCTCAGACGGAACTTACTTCTTTTTGTAGCCCAGCCAGGTGTATTCCAGCGCCAGGGGCAGCGTCTGCTGTTTGACGGTGCGGTCCGTATGACCCGCATTCACGGCGAAGACGAACTGATAGTGATAGCCCTTGGCGGCCAGCGCGGCCGCCATCTTCTCGTTGGCGATCACCCAATCGTGCAACTCGTCGTTGTTGTTGCCGCCATTGTCGCGATCGCCCACTTCCATCCAAAGACGAATCGGCTTGACCGGACTGTTGGGGATCAGGCTCTCGTGCAGTTCAAAGCCGCCGTGCGGCAATGCCGGATCGGTGGGCCACTGCTGGTTGACGAAGGTGCCCGAATAGGTCAGCACCCGGTGGTAAAGTTCCGGATGGAACCACGCCATCGCCAATGCGGCCGACCCGCCGGAACTGCCGCCCATGGTAGCGCGGGCATCCGGGTCTTTCGTCAGCTTCACTTTGGCGTTCTTCTCCACCAGGGGCAGCACTTCGTTCTCCACGAACTCCGCGTACTTGCCGGACATGGTGTCGTACTCGAGACCGCGCTGGCTGCCCGGTCCGTCACCCGACCCGTTGCCGATGGAGATCGCGATCATCACCGGCAGTTTCTTCTCGGCGATCATGTTGTCGAGCACCGTGAACAGCATATTGTCCGGCCCGTCTGCCCCCACGATGAACGGCGCTTCCGTACCCGGCACGTACTGCTTGGGCACGTACACAGCCACCTTGCGCGTATACGGTGCGGGGTGATTGCTGATGTTGCGCCGCCGTGCGGCCGGATCCGCCGGGACCGCGGGTTGGGCGGCCTCTGGAGGCGGGGGGGCGGTGTCGCGCGCCACGCCGGGGTAGTACTTGCTGTCCGCGGATTCCATCGTGAAATTGACAATCTCGCCCTTCGGTACTCCGTCCTTCACCACGGTTTGTGGCGCGGGATTATGAGTCGGGCCGATGATAAAGTTGCCGTCCGCCGTGACGGCGGGGATCTCCCCATCGGGCAGTTCTTTCGCCTGGACGTAGCCGGGCGTATGCGGATCCCGGGTGGGCGCCGAAGGACGATTTCCGCGACCCGCGCCAGGTGCCGCGGCGGCTCCGGGAGCAGCCGGTTGCGGGACGGCGGGCGCCTGCGACCACACGGGCACGGCAATTACGGTTAACAGCATCGGTAGAAAACGCGACATAAAACTCCTCGAGTGTGCAGAAATCATATCACGCGAAGTTAGGCCCCGCACCGCGCTCGAGACGCCTTTTGCGTATGCTCCAGCACACGGCCGGCAAAGCGCCGGCGCAGGGCTTGACACGGCACACGCGTTCATTTACAGATAAACATGCCTGAATATCTTTTTAAAAGGAGAGATCATGGCATTATCCGTAGAAGAGCAGGGTTTCGCGGACCGCACCATCGCGGCTCACACCGGCCGCCCCGGCGCACTGCTCGGCATCCTGGAGCGCGTCCAGGAACATCATCCCAGTAAATACCTCTCGACTGAAATTCTGGAATATGTCGCCGCGAAAGCCGACGTACCGCTCTCGCAGCTCTACTCCGTGGTCACTTTCTTCGCGCTCTTCAATCTGGAACCGCAGGGCGATCACACCATCTGCATCTGTCGCGGCACCGCGTGCCATACGCGCGGCTCGCGCAACCTGTTGCAGCGCCTGCGCCTGGAACTCGGCCTTCCCGAAGAAAGCGAGGACGGCGCCGACAAGCTCTGCGTCACCACACCCGACCGCAAATACTCCCTGCGGACGGTCGCCTGCTTCGGCCAGTGCGCGCTCGCGCCCGTGGTGGAAGTGGATCATGCCATCTTCGGCCACATGAACGAGCAGACCCTGCACCGCGAAGTGGAGCACCTGGCAAAGGAGAAGAAGAAGTGACGCGCATACAGGATTTCGGGTCATTTAATGCCGTGCGCGAGGCGGGCAGGGCGAAACTCCTGCCCTCCCTGCCGCGTATCGCTGTCGGCATGGGAACCTGCGGCACCGGCAACGGCGCGGAAGGCGTTTACCACGCCTTCGCTGAAGCAATCGGACAGCAGGGCCTCGACGTCAAACTCGCCTCCGTGGGCTGCTTCGGATTCTGCGCCCAGGAACCCCTGGTCAACGTGCGCCTCCCCGGCCGTCCCCTGGTCATTCTCCGCCGCGTCCAGGCGAGCGACGTGGCGCGCATCCTCGACGACGTCGCGGCCGGCAACGTCACCGAGGGCCTCGCGCTCTGCAAAATCGAAGAGTGGGACCACCTCACCGCGCACGTTCTCTACGGACAGGGCTATCCCAACATCCCCGCCTGGAATACCATTCCGTTCTTCAAGCCGCAAAAGAAGATCGTGCTGCGTAACTGCGGCCTTATCAGCCCCGACGATATCGAGGAGTACATCGCCATCGGCGGCTACCAGGCGCTTTACAAGGTGCTGATCGACGCCAACCCCGCCATGGTGATCGAGCAGATCAAGGCGTCCAAGCTGCGTGGGCGCGGAGGCGCCGGCTTCCTCACCGGGCTTAAGTGGGAGTTCCTCCGCAAGGCCGTCTCCGACGACAAGTACGTCATCTGCAACGCCGACGAAGGCGACCCCGGCGCGTACATGAATCGCAATGAAATCGAAAGCGATCCGCACGCGCTGCTGGAAGGCATGATCATCGGCGGCTATGTGATGGGCGCCAGCGAAGGCATCATCTATATTCGCGCCGAATACCCGCTGGCCGTCCACCGTCTCACTCGCGCCATCGAGCAGGCGCACCAATCCGGCGTGCTGGGCGACAACTGCCTCGGCCGTGGCTTCCGCTTCGATATCCGCCTGGTGGAAGGCGCCGGCGCGTTCGTGTGCGGCGAAGAAACCGCGCTCATCGCCTCTCTCGAAGGCTTCGCCGGACGTCCGCGGCCCCGGCCGCCCTTCCCCGCGCAGCGCGGCCTCTACGGCAGGCCCACCAACATCAACAACGTCGAGACCTGGTACAACGTGGCGCCCATCGTCACCAAAGGCCCCGCCTGGTTCAGTGAAGTTGGCAGCACCAAAAGCGCCGGCACCAAGGTCTTTTCTCTGGTCGGCAAAATCACCAACACCGGCCTGGTGGAGATGCCTCTCGGCACGCCGCTCAAGACCTTCATCTACGATGTCGGCGAAGGCGGTACCGACGGTAAGCATCTCAAAGCTGTGCAAACCGGCGGCCCTTCCGGCGGCTGCATTCCCCAGGAAATGTTCGATACCCCGGTGGATTACGAAACGCTCGCGCAGCTCGGCTCCATCATGGGCTCTGGCGGCATGGTGGTGATGGATGAAGACAACTGCATGGTCGATGTGTCGCGCTACTTCATCGAATTCACCCATTCCGAAAGCTGCGGCAAGTGCATTCCCTGCCGCGTCGGCCTCGACAAATCGCTGCGCATTCTGAATGCCTTCACCCGCGGCCGCGCCGCCGAAACCGACCTCGACCGCCTGGACGAAATGGGCCGCATGATCCGCGACACCTCCCTGTGCGGCCTCGGCCAGACCGCGCCCAATCCACTGCTCACCACCATGCGGCATTTCCGCCACGAGTTCGAAGACCACATTCGCGCCAAACGCTGCCGCGCCGGCGTATGCGACGACCTGGCCCTCTCTCCGTGCGAAAACAGTTGCCCGCTGCACATGAACATTCCACGCTTCCTGCAACTCTATAAGGAAGGACGCCTGGAAGAGGCCTTCGAAGCCGTGGTCATGGATAACCCCCTGCCTGCCTCCACCGGCCGCGTCTGCCAGCACCCCTGCGACAATCGCTGCCGCCGCCGCTCGCTCGACTCCGCCGTCAACATGCGCGAAGTGCACCGCACCATCGCCGATTCGATTTATCAATCGGACCGCTTCGACGCGCTCGCCGCACGCATCGTCGCCCGCAAACTCCCGCCCACCGAGCGCAAGGTGGCCATCGTCGGCGCAGGACCCACCGGCCTCGCCGCCGCCTTCTACCTCTCGCTGCTCGGACACGAAGTCACCGTCTACGAATCCAACCCGGAGCCCGGCGGCATGCTGCGCTACGCCCTGCCGGAGTACCGTCTGCCGCACGCCGTGATCCGCAAGGAGGTGGAATTGATCCGCCGCCTCGGCGTCAACTTCCAGTGCGGCGTCGCGGTGGGCACCGACATCACGCTCAACGATCTCGACAATCAGTACAACGCCGTCTTCCTGGCCATCGGCACCTGGAAGGAAGCCTGGGTCTATCTGCCCGGTACCGAATTGAAAGGCGTGATTCCCGCGCTGCTTTTCCTCGAAGCCATGGCGAAAGAGGAACCCGTCCGCCTCGGCCGCAAGGTCGCTATCATCGGCGGCGGCAACGCGGCCATCGATTCGGCGCGTACCGCCCTCCGCATGGGCGCCGACGTCACCGTCATCTACCGCCGCGAGCGCAAGGATATGCCCGCGATTCGCGAAGAAACCGATGCGGCGGAAGAAGAGGGCGCCAAATTCCTCTTCCTCGCGACGCCGCACCGCATCGTGGGCGACGATGAAGGCAGCGTAAAAGCCATCGAAGTAGTGAAGACGCGCCTCGGCGAATTCGATTCGTCCGGACGCCGCCGCCCCGTCCCCACCGAAGAAATCCGCCGCCTCGAGTGCGACACCGTCATCCTCGCGGTCGGCGAAACCGTCGATCAGGACTTCCTGCGCGCCAGCGGCCTCCGCATCAAAGAGGGCGGCACCCTCGAGGTGGACCGCTACACCATGGAAACCAGCCGCAGCAAATTCTACGCAGGCGGCGATCTCATCAGCGGCGCCAGCAATGTCTCTAACGCCATGGGCTATGGCAAAAAGGCGGCGCGCAAAATGGATCAGCGGCTCATGGGAACCTACCGCTGGGACAAAATCGACCCGGGCATCCCCTACGAAAGCACCCCGTCGGAACCCAGTCCAAGCCTGCGCCACACGCTGGAAGAGCTGCCGGCGCGTGAACGCGTGGAGAGCTTCTGCGAAGCGGTGCTCTCGCTCAGCCCGGAAGACACCTTGGAAGAAGCGTCGCGGTGCCTGCGCTGCGATATTAAGGACCACCACTAGCCATGCCTGAACAAATATCCATTCGCATCGACGGAGAATATGTTCCCGCCAAGGAAGGGCAAACCATTCTGGAGGTAGCGCGCGCCGGGGGCAAGTACATTCCCACCCTGTGCTGGCTGGCCGGCACCTCGAGCGTGGGTGCCTGCCGCCTGTGCATTGTGGAAGTGGCCGGCGTCGGACGCCTGCTGCCGGCGTGCACCACACCCGTGCAGGACGGCATGGCGGTCACCACTCACTCCGAAAAACTCAACGAGTACCGCCGGATCGCAGTCGAGTTCCTGTTCAGCGAACGCAATCATACCTGCGCCGTCTGCGTCTCGAACAATCACTGCGAGCTTCAGACGATGGCGCAGCGCCTCGGCGTGACCAGCGTGCGCTATCCCTATGCCTATCCCAAACTGGCGGTGGACGTATCGCACGCGCGCTACGTGCTGGACCACAATCGCTGCATTCTGTGCACGCGTTGCGTTCGCGTGTGCGCCGAAGTGGAGGGCGCGCATGTCTGGGACGTCAGTTCGCGCGGCATCCGCAGCATGATCGTCTGCGACATGAACCGGCCGTGGGCGCAGGCGTCGTCCTGCACCAATTGCGGCAAGTGCGTGCAGGTGTGCCCTACCGGCGCCCTGGCCGAAAAGGGCTTCGCGGTCGAGGAAATGGTGAAGGTCGATCGCAACCTCGTTCGCCTGGCCGCCCATCGCGGAGGTCATGCATGAAACGCGTCAGGCTCGCCACGGTTTGGCTGGACGGTTGTTCCGGCTGCCACATGTCGCTGCTCGATATCGACGAAGCCATCATCGCCATCGCCCAGCGCGTGGACGTCGTCTACGGCCCGCTGGTGGACGCGCAGGAGTTCCCCAAAGCCGTCGATGTCACCTTGATTGAAGGCGCGGTCAGTTCGCAGGACGATCTGGAAAAGGTGCACACCATCCGCCGCTGGAGCAAGCTGGTGGTCAGCCTGGGCGATTGCGCGGTCACCGGCAATGTCCCCGCCATGCGCAACGTGCACCCCGCGCGTAAGCTGCTCGAACGCATCTACATCGAGGGTGCGCAAATCAACAAGATGATTCCCACCGAAGGCGTGCCGGCGCTGCTCCGGCAGGCCGTGCCGGTGCAGGAAGTCGTCAAGGTGGACCTGCACATTCCAGGCTGTCCGCCCAGTCCCGGCGCGATTGCCTACGCTTTGGGCGAACTGATTGAAGGGCGCATGCCGGTACTGGCATCGAAAGTGAAATTCGGGTAAAGAGAGCGGCCATGAAGAAACTTGTGATCGACCCCGTGACACGCATCGAGGGGCACGCCAAGATCGATATCTACCTGGACGATTCCGGGCACGTCACCGACACCCACTTCCACGTCACCCAGGTGCGCGGTTTCGAAAAATTCACCGAAGGACGTCCCTTCTACGAAATGCCGGCCATCACCGCGCGCATCTGCGGCATCTGTCCGGTGAGCCATCTGCTGGCCTCGGCGAAGGCTTGCGACGCCATCATGGCGGTGGCGCCGCCGCCCGCCGGAATCAAGTTGCGCGAGCTGATTCACTGCGCGCAGTTCGTGCAGAGTCACGCCCTGAGTTTCTTTCATCTCTCGGCGCCAGACCTGTTGCTGGGCTTCGATAGCGACCCCGCCCATCGCAACATCTTCGGCCTGATCGAGGCCAATCCGGACATGGCGCGGGCCGGCGTGGCGCTGCGCAAGTTCGGGCAGGAGATCATTCAGGGGTTGGCGCAGGAGCGCGTGCATCCTTCGTGGATTGTGCCCGGCGGCGTGAATGCCCCGCTCGCCAGCGCGGAACGCGATCGCATCCTCGCCGGCTTGCCGGCCGCGCGCGCCCTTGCCGAACGCACGCTGGGTTTCTTCAAGGGCGTGCTCGATCAGTTCGCCGAAGAGATCGCCAACTTCGGTTCAGCGCCCACCATGTACGCGGGGATGGTGGATCCGCACGGCGGTCTGCAATGGTATGACGGCGGGTTGAAGTTCCGCGATGCGGCCGGAACCACCGTGGCCGCTGGAATTCCCGCCCTGGCCTACCAGGAGTTTATCGGGGAAGCGTCGCTGCGCGATTCTTACCTGAAGGCACCGTACTTCAAGCCCATTGGCTATCCCGAAGGTGTGTATCGCGTGGGTCCTCTGGCCCGCCTCAATGTGGCGGATCGCTGCGGCACTCCGGCTGCCGACCGCGAACTGGAAGAATTCCATCAGCGCGGCGGCCCCGTGGTGCATAGCGCCTTCCACTATCACTACGCGCGCCTGATCGAACTTCTGCATGGGCTGGAGAAGATCGAAGCCCTGCTCAACGATCCCGAAATTCTCAGCAAGCACGTGCGCTCGCGCGCTTCCGTCAATGCGCTCGAAGGCGCCGGCATGATCGAAGCGCCGCGCGGCGTCCTGCTGCATCACTATAAGGTGGACGAGCAGGGCGCCATTCTGTGGGCGAACCTGATTGTCGCCACCGGACACAACAATCTCGCCATCAACCGCAGCGTGAAACAGGTGGCACAACACTTCATCGATGGCGAGCACTTCAAGGAAGGCATGCTGAACCGCGTGTCCGCCGTGGTGCGCGCCTACGACCCGTGCCTGAGCTGCTCCACCCACGCCAACGGCATGCCCGCCCTCCAGGTGACGCTCCACGCCCCCGACGGCAAAGTGCTCGACACCAAAACGTAGGTCGGAGCCGCGAACCGTGAGGGAGCGACCGTCTTTCGACCCTGTCCGCCCCGCGCGTTCCGTCCGCGAAACTTCGATGGAACACGTACCAATCGGCGCCGCGACCGTGAGGGAGCGACCGTCTTTCGACCCTGTCCACTCCGCGCGTTCCGGTGAACCATATTGGTGCATAATGGTGTTGATGAAGGCGAACGAGCGCGCGGTCCGGCAGAGCGTGACCCTACCTCCCAAATTAGCAAAGCAGGTCGGCAGCCTGGCGAGAAGCCGGCGGCTGAGCAAGAACCGCATGCTGGTGGAATTGATTGAAACTGGAATCGAGACGTCGGCCCGAAAACAGGAGCAGTTCTTCGCTTTGGCGGAACGATTCCGTAAAGAGAAGGATCCTGAAGCGGCGAACCGTCTGGGAGACGAACTGGGCCGCATGGTCTTCGGCGATTAATGCCGAAGATTGAGCGATGGGAGCAATTGCCAGAGGGAGTTCGGCGCCACCTGGTCGATCGCATGCGTGATCGCTCCATCACCATCTCAGACTTGAACCAGCTTCGTCTTTGGATCGAGACGCGGCCAGAGGTCCCCGAGAATGAGTGGTACAAAGACTTCGGCTCATTCAAGATTTGCGGCCGCGGCTCGTACCCCAAGACATTTCTCCTGCCTGGGCAAGCTGCAAAGGGCGATGAGCTTTGAACTAAGCGCCACCTCACCCTAAAATGAAATCTTGATCCCTCTCATCGAACTCGAAAATGTATCCGTGCGCCGCGAGGAGCGCGTCGCCCTCGATTCCGTCACCCTCTCCATCGCGCAGGGCGAACACGTCGCCATCCTCGGACCCAACGGGTGCGGCAAGTCCACCCTCATCAAACTGATCTCGCGCGACCTTTACCCGATGCTCAAAGACCAGCCGTCCAGTCTCCGCATCATGGGCCGCGACAAGTGGGCGCTGTTCGATCTGCGCAATCACCTCGGCATCGTCTCCAACGATTTGATGCAGATGTGCACGCGCAACTACTCCGGCTACGAAATCGTGCTGTCGGGCTTCTTCGGCAGCGTCGGCGTCTGGCCTCATCACACCGTCACGCCGGAGATGGAGCGTAAGACGCGCGAAGTAATCGAACTGCTGGAGATCCCACACCTGGCCAACCGCAACACCAACGAGATGTCCAGCGGCGAAGCGCGCCGCATCCTCATCGGGCGCGCGCTGGTGCACTCGCCGCAGGCGCTCATCCTCGACGAACCCTCCACCAGCCTCGATCTCCGCGCCACCTGGGAACTGCGTGAAGCCCTGCGTAAACTGGCCGGCACCGGAATCAGCATCCTCATGGTGACGCACCACCTGCCGGACATCATCCCCGAAATGCAGCGCGTGGTCCTCATCCGCGCCGGACGCATCATGCTGGATGGCGCCAAGCGCGACGTGCTGAGCGCGGAGGCGCTCGGCGAACTCTTCGGCATCCCGGTGGAAGTTCTGGAGCGCGACGGCTACTATCACGTGCTGTAATCGTTTCCGCCATAGAAATCGTTAACTCTCCGAATATCGCGCGCGATTGCTGATACAATCAGTTCCCGAAGCCGACAACCGCGTGAGTCCATCGAGCCGAAAACCATGAGCAAATCCCTCAGCCAACCGCCCAAAACCGGCCTGTTCATTTCAGCCGACGGCAAGAATCTGGCGTTCACTTTTGCCCTCGTCAGTTCTCTATTCCTCCTCTGGGGATTCTGCAACGGCATGATCGACGTGATGGATAAGCATTTCCAGGAAGAACTGGGACTCACCAAATCCCAGTCGGCCTGGGTGCAGTTTGCGCACTACCTGGGCTACTTCCTGATGTCCATGCCCGCCGGTTGGCTCGCCGGCAAACTCGGCTACAAGGGCGGCATCATCACCGGCCTGCTGATCGTCGCGGCCGGCGGCTTCTGGTTCATCCCTGCTACCGGCATCGCTGCGTTTTGGGCCTTCCTGCTGGGCGTCTGTGTGATCGCCAGCGGCCTCACCTTCCTCGAGACCATTGCCAACCCCTACACTACGGTGCTGGGCGATCCCAAGTATGCCGCGACGCGCATCAATTTGGCGCAAAGCTGCAACGGCATCGGCTGGATCTTCGGACCCATTGTGGGCGGCATGTTCTTCTACGCCAAGGACGCTTCCGGCGCCAGTACGGGCAGCCAGACGCTCTATATCCCGTACGCGATCATCGCCGTAGTGGTCATCCTAATCGCGGTCGTCTTCTACTTCGCCCCCATGCCCGATGTGAAATCGGCCGACGCCTATCACCTGGATGAAAACAGGCCGGAAACCGAAGCGGTGCAGGACCGCCAGTTCAGCCGCGGCATGGTTTACCTGATGCTCTGGTTGAATGCGTCGGTGCTGATCTTCGCGTGCGGCATGATTCTCTGGGTGATTCTGTCCACGGCGGGCGTGAGTGAATCGGTCACGAATCAAATGATGTGGATCGGCGGGCCGCTGTGCGTCGCTTTGGCAGCCGCGCTTCTGGCGCCGGTTGCCAGGAAGATCACGTCCCACAGCGTCTGGTCGCACTCCCATTTTACGGGTGCCGTACTGGCGCAGTTCTTCTACGTGGCCGCGCAGGCGGGCATCTTCAGCTTCTTCATCAATTACATGACCAGCGAATTGCCGGCGATTCCGCACTCGTGGACCACGGGCATACTCGCCAGTTGGTTCGAGACCTCGAAGGCCGGAGTCCTGCGCCTCACCGATCAGGGCGCGAGCAATCTCGCCTCCCTGGGCTTCGTCTGCTTCCTCACCGGGCGCTTCACCGGTGCGGGCATCCTGCGTAAGTTCGCCGCTCACAAGGTGCTGGGAACGTATGCCGCCGCGAATGTGCTGGTCTGCCTGCTGATTTTTCTGAAGCTGGGCTGGTTCAGTGTGATCTGCGTGTTTCTCAGCTACTTTTTCATGTCCATCATGTTCCCGACGATCTTCGCGCTCGGCATTCACGGACTCGGCGCGCGCGCCAAGAAGGCTTCGGCGTTCATCGTGATGGCGATCATGGGCGGCGCGATTATTCCGAAGCTGATGGGCGCGGTGGCCGATAAATACGACATGTCGCGCGGCTTCATCGTGCCCATGGTTTGTTTCGGGTTCGTGGCGATTTACGGCCTGTACTGGTCGAAATTCAGCGGCTCGGAATCTATGGCGGACTTCACGGTTGGCAGCGGCCACTAGCACTAGCTGTAATCCAATCAGCCGCGACCATGAGGGAGCGCTGCAGCAGATGCCAATGAATGTTCGTGAGAGTCTAACGCGCTGACGTAGCCAGTGACCCTGGATATCATCAGCCTGTTCTCAGCAGCAGTTACCCGCAGTGGCCGCCGGCCGACGTTTTGCAGCGGCAGTCCAGGCAGCCGTGCTCGGCACACGTCCCGCAGGCTTGCGTGAGTTGTTTGCGCAGAGCTTTGCGCGCGCGATGCACGCGCACCGCGGCATTCTCCGCGGAGATTCCGGCCCGCACCGCCAGGTCGGCCAGCGCGCCCTCGTCCATATCGACAATCCGTAGCGCGTCTCGGTATTCAGGCTTCAGCCCGGCAAGCAGCGAATTTACGCACTGACAGATTTCCTGGCGCACCTCCGCCGCAGGCGATGCTTCGTCCTGAAAATCGCGAGCCCATGTTTCCGCCGCGCGCGCCCCGGCCGCGCGATGCCGGTAATGGTCGATAATCGCATTGCGGAGCACGCGGTAGAACCAGGCGACCGCCTTCTCGTCTTCCACGCCGTCCCCGCGTTCCAATCCGCGCGTGAAGGCATTCTGCAGAATGTCCTCGGCCGCCTCGCGGGATTCCACGCGCCGCTCCAGAAAAGCCAGAAATTCGCGGTGGCTCGCCACCAGTTGCGCAATCGCTTCATTCGACAAAGACATAGCTTTTCACAATTCTATCCCGCGCGAAGTGTAAGGTTTTTTCGCACCGTCCGTCAGCCTTGATGTAACGCATGATGCGCTACACAAAAGGAGAAGAGACAATGACCGACACGACGAACACCACGAAGAAGAATACCTGCGGCTGCGGCTGCGACACCTGTTCCTGCGGCTGCACCAAGGAAAACTGCTCGTGCGCCGAGCGTGACTGCCAGTGCGGTTGCGGCGCGTCCACCAGCGAGTAACCCGGCGGGGCGGGCGCTAAAACGCCCGCCCCTACTCCTATTTCGGAGTCACCCTCTCCAGCCACCACACGCACCCGGCAAACAGGAGATACGCCACCACCATGCGACCCGCGAAACTCGCCATCTCCAGCGAAAATCCGTTCACGCCGGGCACCCAGCGCAGCAGCACCAGCGGCAGCAGTAAACCCGCCGCGAGCAGCACCGGAACCACGACCCAATAGCGCCTCGGCGCCCGCCAACCCACACGCGCGAAGCCCTTCCACCCCTTCGCCGCAATCGCCGACCCGAGCGGCACCAGCGCTACCGGCAGCACCACCCAGCGCACAATCCAGAAAGCGCCCAGAAAAATCCGCGCGACCATGGGCGGCTTCACCGGAATGCGTAGCGTCAGTGTCAGCCACGACGCCAGCCGAAACGCCGGCTGCGCGCTCGCCGCCGCGGCCATGGCCAGCAAGCCGTACAGCACCAGCACCACAATCGCCGCCACCAGCAGCACCGGAACCTGCCTCAGAGTGGCCGCGAAGGCCGCGCGGACGCCTCCGTCCGGCACGCGGAAGAACGCCAGCGTGCCGCCGTGCAGCCAGCATGCCAGCGCCAGAATCATCAACGCGAAGAGCGCGCTCCACGCCAGGCGCAGACCGCTCGATTCTCCCACCCCCAGCCAGAGATAGCCCAGATAGAGCAGTAGCGCATCGCCCACCAGGTGAATCGCGAAGAGCTTGCGTTCGGCCGAACTCATTTCACCTCCACGCGACGCGCTTCCGTGGTCGCCATCACGCCGTTGTTGTACATCGGCTGCACCCGCGCGGGGCTCACCTGGAACGTTCCCGGGTTCACAGCCTTCAGCAAATAGAAGTACTGCTGCTGGCCCTGCGGGAAGTAGGTCTGGAAGATCGCCATGCGGTCGTCATGCAACTCGCGCCGCGTGAATTCGTAGCGCCACCACGGCGGCCGCGACTTCAATTCGTACCCTCCGTCGCGCTCGATGAATTCGGTGCCCGACGGAATCGGGTCCTCCACGATCAGGTATTTCCACTCCGACCCGGTGACCGTCAAGCGCACCGCGATGGTATCGCCCGACGCCGCCGGTCCGTTGAATGGCGCCAGGTCGTACACGATCTTCTCACCGTCCTTCGTGGGCGTCAGCTTGAAATACTCCCGCAGAATATTCAGCGAGGTATTGCCGGTCTTCTGGAACTTCTCGTCGGTGGAATAGTATTCGGCGCGCGTCGAGAAGTACAGCCTGCCCTGCCCCGTGGTGACCACCTTAATGCGATTCACTCCGGGCTGCAGCCTGCTTTCATCGAGCACGAACTCAGGCACGCCGAGCACGCTGGCCGCATCGAATTTCTTGCTCAGCACCGGGACGTCGTTTACCATCACGGTCGCCAGCAAATCCGGTTTCAATTCGCCGCTCGTCTTCAGGTAATCGGTCAGGCCATAGACCACCATCGCGGTCTGTTTCGTGCTGCTCCACCAGTAGCCTTCGTTGCGATGATTCATCAGCCAGAGCGCCGCCTTCGGCAGCAGCGGGGAATTCGCCCGCTGGTGCGAGAGGAACTTCATGGCGAATGCCGTGGCCTCGGGCGTTGCGTCCTCGGAGAAATCGAGCAGCGCATCGCGCGTCGCGGTCCACCACGCCTGTTCGCCATCCTGCTGCGCCAACTGCTCCAGCATGCCCGCGATCTCGCCCGTGCGCGCATCCTTCCCCAGTTCGAGCGCCAGCCCCAGCACCGAGAGGCCGTACGGCGAAAGCTTCGACCGCTGTTCGTACACCTGCCCCAGCCCCGCCGTTTCCGGCTTGCCAGCCACGGCTAGCGCGTACTGCATATACGCGCGCAGATCGTGAGCCAGCTTCGGGTCGGCGGCGAACGTCTTCGAAACCCACTGCGCGCCGCGCTCGATGCGCGACTCTTCCACCTGCGCGCCCGCAGCCTTGGCCTGCGCCAGCCCGGCCACCACATACGCGGTCATGAAAGCGTGGCTCTCGTCGGTCTCCCACCAGCCCCAACCGCCGTCCTCGTGCTGGAAGTTATTCAGCCGGTCCACCCCGGCGCGAATCTTCTGCTGCACCTCGGCCGAATCCAGACTCAGTTTGAGCCCCAGCTCGTTCACCGCCTGCGTCACCAGAATATTCGGCAGGAAGCTCGACATCGTCTGCTCCACGCAGCCATATGGGAACGTGATCAGATAATCCAGCGCGCCGAACAGCGAGCCCGCAATAGAAGGCGAGATGCGGATGCCGATGGCGCGCGAACCCGGCTGTACTTTGGCCGGGAACGTCAAATCGTAAGCCGTGCTGCCGCCCGCCGCCAGCGCGCCACCGCGCGCCTGACTCAGCTTCACGCCCGGAATATTCACCGGGAGTTCGAGTTCCTGTGCGTCGCTCTCTTCGTCCGTGAGCGCCTTGCCGGTGAGGGTCGCGCTGCGCACCTGCTGAACACGCACACGCCAATCCAGCCGCACCTCCGCGCGCGGCAGCACGCGCACATCCCGCGTGACGCCGTCCACCACGTCGAGGCCCTTCACGTCCAGCGACACGCGCACCGTCTTCTCCGTCGCCAGGTAATTGTGGACCATCGTGGAGATCACCACCTCGTCGCCCTGCACGAAGAAGCGCGGCACCGCCAGCCGCAAAATGAGATTCTTGCGCACGATGGTCTTCGCGGTCGCCGCACCCACGCGCGTATCCGCCGTAGCGGCGCGCGCGGTGGCGCGCCAGGTGGTCAGCGAATCGGGGAATTCGACTTTCGCCTGCGCCCTGCCCTCGGCGTCCGTCACCAGATCGGCCGCCCAGAAGGCGGTATCGGGGAATGCCTTGCGAACCTTGGGCTGCACCATACGGTCGGGCTTCAGTTGCGCCAGGCGCGATGGGTCGCGCAATGCCGCCAGCCGCATGCGGCGCTTGCCCGCTTCCCCGTTGAAGTAATACGTCAGCGAGTCCGACGTGTGCACCATGTTCCATTCGTGGCCGAAGAAGAACGCCACCGGATCCTGCGTCATGTCGCGCCGGATCGCGTAAATCGCTTCGTCCACCACGCCCAGCGACAGCTCCGCGCCGGCCGCGGGCTTGCCATCGGGACCGCTCACCTGCACGCTGTACCGCGCCGTCTCGCCCGGACGATACTGCGCCTTATCGGTCGCGACGTTGACGTTCAACTGGTGGCTCACGGGCGGCACTCTGAGTTGTTTGTTGGCGGAGTACATCACGCCATTGCGCACGTACTGCGCGGTCACCCAAATGCCCGGCTCGTCCTGCTCTGCCACGGGAACTTCGAAGACCGCCGTGGCATCCGCCGACCGTATGATTTGATGCCTGCGCAGATCGCGCCCTTCGATCGATACCAGCACCGGGGTATTGGCCTTGCCGGTGACAATCATCACTTTCGCCGTCTCGCCCGCGCGATAGGTCTTCTGATCGGGAATCAACTGCGCCGTGCGCCGGTAGCCTTCGCCGAAATCGGCGTCGCCCGCACCCGATACCCACAGGTGCACGAAGGCTTCGACGTCGCGCCCTTCCGGCGTCCGCGCCGAAACCTTCACGCGGTACGTACCGCCCTGCCCCGGGATCGTGAACCCCGCCACGCCGCTGCCGTCCGCGCCTGTCTCCACATCGGTGGCCGACACCAGCGTGCTCTGCGGCTGATTGCCACGCTGCCGGTACGTCCAGCGATAAAGTTCAGCGTGGATGCGCGTGCGTACCGGCTTGTTGTCGTAATCGCGCGCTTCCACGGTCATGGCCGCGCGGCTGTTCGGCGCATAAAAATACCGGTCGGGGCGCGCGTTCACCAGGAAGCTGCCGTAGGTCGCGATGATGGAGTTGCGGCCCACGATCTCGCGCTTCCCTGAATCGGTGACGTGCGCCTCGATCCGGTAGCGGTAGTCGGTCTTGTGGTCGGATACCGTGGTCGGAAAGTTGATGGTGAGCTTGCCGTCGGCATCCAGCGTGCCCTCTTCTTCCAGCACCTGCTCGTCGCCGTAATCGTTCCCGCCATCATCGCTATCGGGCGGCGAATCGTCGTCCTCGCCCACCTCGTACCAGAGCGGGAAGAAGTAGCGGCTGCGATACACGCCGTATTTGAGTTTGGCGCCGCTCACCGGCTCGCCGAAGTAGTAGCGCGCATCGATCGTGGCCTGCGCGTTCTCTCCCTGCATCACGCGCGCCTTCACCGGGCTCACACGCACTTCGTATTCCGGCTTCTTGTACTCTTCCACCTCGAAGCTGCCGTGCATGAATTCGTCTTCGCCCGCACGCACTTGAAGCGAGTAACTTCCGAGCGCGGCGGAGACAGGCACCTCGAAATCGTCGCGAATAGAGCCTTTGGCGCTCACCGTGAGCGTCTTCTTATACACGGGCTTCTGCTCCGCGTCCTGAATCTCCACGCTCAGCGTCTTGCCCGCGGGCAGTGTATAGCCCGTTGCCTCCCGCTGCCGGATCACTCCCTTAAAGTGCACCATATGCCCGGGACGATACACCGGACGGTCTGTATAGATGTAGCCCTGCCAGTGCTCGCGGCTGGTTTCGAAATCGTACGACGAGAGCGTGTTGACCGCGTAGTTGCCGCCGTGGCGCGCCACCAGCCGCAGTTCGTCGCCCTTCGCCCCCGTGTACTTCCACTCGGCCATTCCGTTGGCGTCGCTTTCCGCCGTGGCCTTGCGCTCCTCGCGCGCCATAAGGAACAGTCCGGCGCCCGAAACGGGTTCGCCCGTGTTGCGGTCCGCCAGAAAATTGACGATGCGCCCGCTGCCCGTCTTGGTGACCATCACCAGGTCGCTGACCATCAGCACGGTGTAGGCGCGCAGTTCGCCGCGTACCGCTTCCACCAGGTAGACACCGCGATCCTTGACGCCGATTTCGACATTCTGGCTCTCCCAACGGTTGTGCGCGTTGGGCGTGTAAGGGAAGGTCAGCACGAGTTGCTGTGCATTCAGCACTGGCGCTTCGGCGTACTGCGTGCCTGCCGGTTTCGTCCCCGGCGTAGCGGTGGGCGCGGCCGGGCGGCCGAACAGATGGGCGCTGGGCGATTCCGTAAACTGGGCGCGCAGTCCGCTGCGAATGCGCGACCTGAGGCCGCGTTTCCAGCCGTGGACGATCTCCAGCAGCGTACGCTGATGCGGCGGACGCGGCACCCGCCCTCCGAACTCGTGGGCGCTCTCCAGTTGCTGGAAGAACTGCACAGGGTCGTTCACGCGGTAGACGCGAAATTCCAGCGACGCCACATTCCACGCGCTCAGTTGAACGGAGGGCCTGCCAGCCGCCGACACACCCCCAGAAGCGCCAAACACGCGGCCGGAATTGAGCGAGAAGTAGGGTTCGTCTTCACGCTGGCCTAGCGCCGCGGCGGCCAGCGTCAACAGCAGCAATACACGCGAGAGCTTCATGAAATCGGCCTCAAAATATTCCAGCGGTACACGCCCAGAAAGCGGGGATTTTCCACCAGCGGGCGCCAGTCGGCATCGGGGAAGCGGCGCAGTTCGTCCAGCGTGGGCCGCCGGATCTCGCCCGCGCCCTCCTCGCCCGGACCCGTGTGATACACCAGATAGCGCGCGTCCGACTTCTCGATCTGGCTCGCGCCCAGGTAAATCATGCTGTGAAAGGGCATGTGTTCCTGGTCTTGGCGGAAAAACAGGAGGTCGCCCGGTTCCGCGCGATTTGTTTCACGGGAAACAAAATACGTGTTTCTCAGTTGCAGCGTTTTGGCGTCGGCAAATTGAGCAAACGAACCCAAATCGGCCGGACGGAACGGCCCTGGCGTCACCCGGAACAGGTTCCCACCGAGCGCCGTGTACGGGTATTGATATTTCACCACCGCCGGAATTCCGGGCAGGATCGGCAACTGAGCCGCCGTCGCCCAGGCGCCGTCGTGAGCGCGCAGAGCCTCGCGATAGGCGTACCGAATCAGGGCCGCGCAATCGTTGATTTCAGCCGGACGCTGTTCCAGCGCCTGAAAATACTGCGCTTCCGCCAGAAAGGCGAACCACAGGCGAAAGGCGCGCCGGTCGGCGGCATCGTCCAGGCGCAGAAAGTCGGGCGTGCCGTCACCGGCGGAATCGTTCACGGCCAGAGTGACGGTCAGCGGGACGCGGAGGGCCGGATCGCCCGGGAACTCAACCCGCACCGTGACCTCGGCCGGCATCACCCCGGCGCGAATCCGCGCCCGATAGCCAAGGTCGGTTGCCTCCACTTCTTCCACTGTGGCGGCGTGCGCGGGTTCCACTGATACGCGGGGAGGCGCGTCGGAACGCCGGTCGATCGTGACCAGTGCGGTGTCGTAGCCATCGGCCGCCAGTTGGGTGGGCTCGACACGCAACCGCGGCGCAGTGGCGCGATGCCGCGGCGCTGCCCACACCAGCCCGATCACGATGACGGCGGCCACCCCCGGCAGCACCACTCGCTTCATAGCGCGGCCGGAGTCCCTCGTCCGCTCGCCAGCGCGGGGCTATCGGACAAGCCGGCGGAGAATCCGATGAACGCGCTCTCCACGGCGTCCACCAGATCGGGCATGAGAAGTACCGCGCGCACGTCGACTTCGGACAACCAAAGAGGCATTCAGGGCATTCTACCGCCCCACACTTCCCGAAGCACGTCTTAGCGAGCGGGCTTCCGCGAGCAGAGTGTTAGGAGCGGTCTTCATGGACAGTGCGTTACCGGCGTAGGCTTAGGGAGGCGGCATCCGCGGAACCGCTCAGGCGCGCGGATTGGAGAGCGGGGCGTCCATGGGCAGCGCACGCGGCGCGCGCTGCAAGCGGCGGAAAGGCCCTCCCTACGCGAAGATATCGATCAGCTTCTTCTGCATCTCGTCGGCCGTCTGCAGTACGCGTGCATTCAGGGCAAATTGATGTCCAGCACTGAGCAGTTCCACCATGTCGCCGGCCAGTTCTCCGGTATCCGGAGACCGCCCCGGCGGGGCAAGCTTCTCCGCCTTCCTTTCGAGTTTGCTCTGGGCGTCCTGCATTCCGCCCAAAGCGGCGCCTGTGATACTCATGCCCGTCTTATCGGACCGCATGCGGAAATCTTGAATCACGTTATTGTAGAAAGCATGGAAAAAAGACGGCTTGGTAATAGCGACTTGGAGCTGACCCGGATCGGCGTTGGTGCCTGGGCGATGGGAGGCGGCGGATGGGCCTTCGCCTGGGGGCCCCAGGACGATAACGAATCGATCTCGGCAATCCGCGCCGCCCTCGATTACGGCGTCAATTGGATCGATACCGCCGCCGTCTACGGGCTGGGCCATTCCGAGGAAGTCGTGGCGCGCGCGCTCGAAGGGCGCTCCGACAAACCCTATGTGTTCACCAAGTGCGCCCGCACCTGGAATGCCGACCGGCAGATTCAGAAAGTCCTGAAGCGCGATTCGGTGCGCAAGGAGTGCGAGGACAGCCTGCGCCGCCTGAAGGTCGACGTGATCGACCTGTACCAGATCCACTGGCCGGAACCGGACGAGGATGTCGAGGAAGGCTGGGAAACGCTGGCGCGCCTGAAGGAGGAAGGCAAGGTGCGGTGGATCGGCGTATCGAACTTCAACGTGGCGCAGTTGGAACGCTGTCGGGCGATTGCGCCCATCACTTCCCTGCAGCCGCCTTATTCCGCCATCTCGCCCGAAATCCAGGACGCGCAGCTTCCCTACTGCCAGGAACACAACATCGGCGTCCTTGTCTATTCGCCGATGAAGAGCGGCCTGTTGACCGGCAAGATGACCAAGGAGCGCGTGGCGGCCATGCCCGAGGACGATTTCCGGCGCCGCGCCCCCGCGTTTCAGGAGCCGCAACTCACCAAGAATTTAGCCCTTGCCGACCTGATGAAGCAGGTCGGCGCGCGTCACGGCCGTTCGGCGGGCGAGGTGGCGATCGCCTGGACGCTGCGCCATCCGGCGGTCACCGCCGCGATTGTCGGCCTGCGCAGCGCGGAACAGGCTGCGGGGGTGAAGGGTGCCCTGGAATTCCGCCTGTCGCCGGAGGAGATCGCCGAAATCGACGCGGCGCGCGTCGCCTGAGGCCCGCTAACGGGTAAGGAAAAACGCCTCGCTGAGAGGGCGCGGACAAGTTCGCCATAAGTAGCGGAACCCCCTACCCGCTCTGCTATACTGTAGTGGTTCTGCCCTGAAGATCGAGTTTACCCCATGTTCCTTAGTGTCAAAGAGTTGGAGCTGCATAAGATCAGCTTTGACAAGCTTTTCGAACCCGGGCAGATAGGGTTCGCCGGAGAAGATCTGGAGTTAGGTTCGCCCCTTCACGTTACTGGGGTTGCCGAACTGCTGGACGATTCCGGCGGGCAATTACGGGTCCGCGGCAAATACACCGCGGAAATTTTGGCGCAGTGCCACCGTTGTCTGGTACGAGTGCGCTATCCGCTCGCCACGGAGTTCGATTTGTTTTATCAGCCTGCCTCGGATGCTCCTGAAGAGGAAGAGGTTAAAATAGGCGCGGGTGAAGCGGATATCGGGTTTTACGAGGATGGCCTCGAACTGGGGGACATTCTCCAGGAGCAGATTTTGTTGGCTTTGCCGATGCAGCGGGTATGTAGTGAAACCTGTAAAGGGATCTGCCCCGTTTGCGGTAAGAACCGGAACGAAAGCTCGTGCGATTGTAAGCCCGTCGCGGACAATCGCTGGAACGCGCTCCGTAACTTAAATATCTGAGTCTTAACTGACAGCGATGAAGAGCCCTGGCACAAAGGGCGTACAGAAGGAATTTGTTGAGGTAGAGAAATGCCGAATCCCAAACGTAGACACTCCAAGAGGCGGACCAGCACCCGCCGCGCGCACGATGCCCTGAAGGCGTCCGGTCTTTCGGAGTGCCCGAACTGCCACGAGCCCAAGCTTCCACATCGCGTATGTCCCAAGTGCGGCCAGTACAAGGGCCGTGAAGTAATTGAAGTGGTTGCAGAGTAGCGCCATCCCGACATGCTGACCATTGCGCTGGATGCAATGGGCGGAGACCACGCCCCCCAAGCCGAAGTAGAAGGGGCGGTTCGAGCCGCCGGGAGTTTGGGCGTCAAAGTCCTCCTGGTGGGCCAGCAGGATGCGGTCCGTCGGGAACTGGAACAGCACGAAGGATACCGCGACCTTCCCATCGAAATCGTACACGCCAGTGAGCGCGTGACCATGGAAGACAGCGCCGCCAAAGCGGTGCGTTCCAAGCGGGATAGCTCCATGCGCGTGGCCTCGCGGCTAGTACGCGACGGGTGTGCCCAGGGGTTCGTCTCGGCCGGCAATACCGGCGCTGTGATGGCCACCGCGAAGATGGTACAAGGCGTAGTGCCCGGCGTGGAACGTCCGGCATTGCTCGGTGTATTTCCCACCATGGCCGGAAATCCGGTGGTGCTGGTGGACGTCGGGGCCAATGTGGATTGTTCGCCAGAAATGCTGGCGCAGTTCGCCATCATGGGTGACATCTATTCACGCAACATTCTGCATCGCCCCAATCCCCGCGTGGGCATTCTGTCCATCGGCGAGGAAGAGCATAAGGGCAACGACCTGACCCGCGCCGCCTGGCCCCTGCTCAAAAACCTGCGCATCAATTTCATCGGCAATGTGGAAGGCCGCGACATGTACGCCGGCAATGTGGACGTGATTGTCTGCGACGGTTTCACCGGCAATGTCGCCCTCAAAGTGTCCGAGGGGCTGGTGGACATGTTCAAGAAGCTGTTGCGGGAATCGCTGGAAGCCACGATCAGCGGCAAGATCGGCTACGCACTTTCCAAGAACGCGCTGAGCAGTTTCCGCAAGCGCCTGGATCACTCCGAATACGGCGGTGCGCCGCTGCTGGGCGTGCGTGGCGGCTGCATCATCGGGCACGGCTCCTCCAACGCCAACGGCATCAAGAACGCAATTCGGGTGGCGGCGGAATTCTCCGGCGGCAACCTCAATCGCAAGCTCGAAGAAGAATTGATGCGCCTCAGCCAGGCAGGCGACTAAGCAGCCAGGTGGAACAGGCCATCGTTTTGCGTGGCCTGTTCGCTTCGCGCGGCCTGTTGGCTTCGCCAAGCGGTCCGCACGGGCGGTCGCATACCATCGTTCATCCCCCGCCGCGTGCCCCGTCCCGGCGAGTTTCCGTGCGCGCCGCTATAATACGTTGACAGGAGTTTAACCGTGACCATTCTCAAACTGGCAGCTTGTTCCCTCTTCTTCACGCTCGCCGCCATGGCGCAGGGCGTAGCGGGTAAATGGACGGCCGCCATCGACACCCAGATCGGTGTACAAAACTACACCTACGATTTCAAAGTGGACGGCGAGAAACTTACCGGCACCGCGAAGAGCGACATGAGCGGCAGCCCTATTACGGAAGGCGCCGTCAAAGGCAACACCATCACCTTCTCCGAGATGCTGACGTTCCAGGACATGACGATCAAAGTGACCTATACCGGCACAATCAGCGGCGACGAAATCAAATTCAATCGCAAGGTGGGCGATCTCGCCAGCGAGGATTTTGTCGCCAAACGCGCCAAGTGAACATGGGCATCGGGATCCGCATCGAAAACCTGCGCAAAGTCTTCGACACCCCGCCGCCCATGGCCGGACGCGGGGCGGGATTTTCGTTCACGCCCGCCCGCTCCGGTCGCAAAGACACGTCGCCGAAGAAGTTCGAACTGGTGGCGCTCGACGGCGTGTCCTTCGAGATTCGCGCGGGCGAGATTTTTGGTCTATTGGGTCCCAACGGCGCCGGAAAATCGACCACCATCGGCATTCTGACCACGCGCACGCAACCCACCAGCGGGCGCGCCATCATCGGCGAGTACGACGTGTGGCAGGAGCAGGTGAAGGCCAAGCGCCTGATCGGCGTGGTGCCGCAGCGGCCGAATCTGGATTTCTCGCTGACCGCGCGCGAGATCCTGACCTTTCACGGCGCATATTTCGGGCAGAGTTTTCGCGAGCGCGAGCGCCGGGCCGACGAACTACTGGAGAAATTCAAACTCACCGACCGCGCCACGCACATGGTGCGCACCTTCTCGGGCGGCATGATGCAGCGTCTCTCGATCGCGCGCGCCATGATGCACGATCCCGAGGTGATGTTCCTGGACGAGCCCAGCGCCGGGCTGGATCCGCAGACGCGATTACTGCTGTGGGATACCATCCGCGAATACAACCGCCTCGGCAAAACCATTGTGCTCACCACGCATTACATGGATGAGGCCGACGCGCTGTGCCACCGCCTCGCTATCATCGATCACGGCAAGATTATCGCCGAAGGCACGCCCACCGAACTGAAGGCGACCATCCCGGGCGGCTATCTTCTGCGCCTGCGCTTCGACCGGATTTCCGAGGCGCTGCTGAACGATCTGCGCGCGCTGCCGGGCGTCACCGAGGTGCGTTCGGCGGAAGCGTGTTCGGTGGATGTGTACGCGGGCAGCGGCGGTCCGCTGATCGGACCCATCGTCAATGCGGCGGTGGCGGCGGGCATGGAACTACGCGACGTACATATACAGGAGCCGAGTCTGGAGACTCTGTTCCTGCACCACACCGGAAGGAGCCTGCGGGATTGAACTGGAAAACGTTTTACGCCCTGCTTGCGCGAGACGCACATGTGGCGCGCCGCAACCTGGGTCCGACACTCCTGCAGAATCTGCTGCAGCCGCTGCTCTTCACTTTCGTCTTCGGCAAAGTGATGACCGGGAGCGGCATGATGCCCGCTTCCTACAAGAACATGCTGCTGCCGGGCGTGATGGCGATCAGCATGGTGATGGCGGGAGTGCAGGCGGTGGCCATGCCGTTAATCACCGAATTTCAATTTACGCGCGAGATTGAGGACCGACTGCTGGCCCCGATCGAGGTCGGCTGGCTGGCGGTGGCGAAGATTGTGACGGGCATGATTCAGGCGATGGCGGCGGGCCTGGTGGTGATTCCAGCGGCGTGGCTGATCATGGGGTCGGGAGTGACGCTGGATTTCACGCACCCGGTGGAGTTTCTGCTGGTGGCTTTGCTGGTGGCGGGATTCTCGTCGACCGGAGGGCTGGCGCTGGGCTGCAGCGTGGGCCAGACGCAGATTGGGCTAATGTTCAGCCTGGTACTGGCGCCGATGATGATGTTCGGCTGCGCATACTACCCGTGGAGCGCTCTGGAATCGTTCCCGCTTTTGCACATCGCGGTGCTGGTCAATCCGCTGGTTTATGCCAGCGAGGGACTGCGCGGCGCGCTGGTGCCGCAGGTGCCGCATATGAATACGCTGGTGGTGATTGGGGCGCTGACGGCGATCGACCTGTGCCTGCTCTTCCTGGGGCTGAAGAAGTTCCGCCAGAAGGCCGTCAGCTAGCATGGCCGCCGCCGACCCGATCCTCGCCTTTGCGCAGGCTCACGAGGCCGAGATGGTGGCGGCGATCCGGCGCTTCGTGGAGTGCGAATCGCCCAGTGACGACAGCGCGGCGGTCAATCGCTTCGTGGATCTGGTGGCCGCAGAAGTGGCGCCGTACGCCAAGGTGAAGACGTACCCGGGCGGAAAATTCGGGCGGCTGCTGGTGGCCGAGATGCAAGTGCCGGGGCGGAAGAAGTCCGGGCAGGTGTTGGCGCTGGCGCACTCGGACACGGTATGGCCGCTGGGGACTCTACGCGGCATGCCGTTTCGCCAGAGCGACGGGCGCCTATGGGGTCCGGGCGTGCTCGACATGAAGGCGGGGATCGTGTTCTTCCTCTTCGCGGTACGCGCGCTGCGCGAGTTGGGGATCGCCGCCGGGTCAAAAGTGCTGCTGCAATTGAATCCCGACGAGGAAGTGGGCAGCCCGGCATCGCGGGCGATGATCCGGAAGAATGCGCAGCGCAGCAAGGCGGTGCTGGTGCTGGAACCGGGCACGGGGCTGACCGGCAAGTTGAAGACGGCACGCAAGGGCGTGGGCGATTTCCGGGTGACGGTGCGTGGCCGGGCATCGCACGCGGGCGTGGATTTCGAGGCGGGCGCGAGCGCGGTAGTGGAACTGGCGCGCCAGATCGAGCGCATCGCCGGATTCACGGATTTAAAGCGCGGCATCACGGTGAATCCGGGAGTGGTGGGCGGCGGCACACGGAGCAATGTCGTGGCGGCCGAGGCGTGGGCGCATGTCGATATACGGGTCTTGCGGATGCGCGACGCGGCCGGATTGGAACAGAAGTTCGCCGGGCTGAGGACGTTCGATAAGCGGTGCGCGATTGAGGTGGCGGGCGGATTGAACCGGCCGCCGATGGAGCGTAGTAAGGGGATCGTGGCGCTCTTCCGGAAGGCGCGGGAGTTGGGGCGTGAGCTCGGCGTGGAGTTGGAGGAATCGCTGACCGGCGGCGGGTCCGACGGGAACTTTACGGCGGCCCTGGGAATCCCGACGCTGGACGGTCTTGGCGCCGTGGGAGAGGGCGCGCATGCCGCCAACGAAAGCCTGCTGGTGGCGCGCATGGCGGACCGCACCGCGTTGCTCGCGAAGTTGCTCGCCGCACTCTAGCGGAAGGCACGGCGGCCGAATGAGTCCCATGCCCAGTTCCGAAAAGGCGCCCGTGAAGTTCGCACACCGGGTGGGGGCCGGAATCCTGATCGGGATCCTGCTAGCCATTTTCAGTTTCCAGGGATTGACCGAGGTCAAGATCGGCGCCGGAGATTTCGGGTGGGCCACCAGGGAGGCCGCGCTTCTGCTTCGCGGAGAAAAGCCGCTGAGCCTGGCAGTCGGGTTCGATTGGGTGCCGTACCCGCTCACCGCCGCGCTGTTCGGGATTCCCTTCTGCCGGCTGCAGCCGGAGTTGGCCGGGGCGCTCTTCATCGGAATCAGTTCGGGCCTGCTCGGGTTTGCGATCACGCGCCGCGGCTGGAACCGGCTGTTGATCTTCGCTTCCTACCCCTACTGGGCCGCGGTGCTGACGGTGCAGTGGTCGCCGTTGATGATGGCGGCGGCGTTGTTGCCCTGGCTCTATCCGGTAGTGATCGCCAAGCCCAATATCGGCTTTCCGGTGGCGTTGCGCGCGATGCACCGCAACGGGTTGATTGTGGCCGCGCTCTTGACCTTGGCCACCCTGCTGATTCAGCCGGACTGGCCACTGGTGTGGTGGAAACAGACCCGGGGATACCAGGGTTTCATTCCCATTTGGGGCATCGGCTGCGTATTGCTGGTGGTGCTTCGATGGGCGCGGCACGATGCCGGCTCACGGTGGCTGCTGCTGATGGGAGTAATTCCGCAGCGCTGGTATTACGATGCCTTCCTGCTCTGGTTGATTCCCGAGACGACCGCGGAACTGGTGGCCGCCGGGGTATTGAGCTGGGGGGCGTTTCTTGCGACGCCGGCGACCCGGACGATCCAGCAGGTTGCGCTCATCTCCACGGTGT
Source organism: Candidatus Solibacter sp. (assembly GCA_039934035.1). Classification (GTDB taxonomy): domain Bacteria; phylum Acidobacteriota; class Terriglobia; order Bryobacterales; family Bryobacteraceae; genus Solibacter. The sequence goes on from JBDTMZ010000142.1 coordinate 93,260, forward strand.
TTAACTATTTGCCGATGTTGGGCATTGTGCTGGTCCGCAAATACCGGAAATCAGCAGAGGGCGAGAGTCTGGATCTTTAGGTTAGGCGAGGGCCAAATTGGCCTGGGCGTTGATGTCGAGGGCCGCGAACTCTCCCCGCCGGTATTTGGGGATGGCTGCCGCGGCGATCATGGCGGCATTATCGGTGGACAGTCCGAAGGACGGGAAGTGAACGGTGTAGGGCTGACGTCCGCGGCGGGCGGCGGCGCGCAAGCCGGAGTTGCAGGCCACTCCGCCGGAAACGATCAGCGAGCGGGCTCCTATGGATTCCGCCGCCGAGGCCGCGCGGGTGAGCAATTCGTGAATCACCGCGTGTTGGAACGAAGCCAATAGGTCTAGTGTTTGCTTCGGTGTGACCTCCAGCCACTGTTCCACGGTGGGGTGCGGACAGGCGGCCAGCAGGGCTTTACGGCGGGCGATTTCGTCCGCCAGGCCGTGCGCCTCCACCCAGCGGAGCACGGCGGTTTTATGGCCGCTGAAGCTGAAATCGAGCGCGTTGCCTTTCATTTTGGCAAAGGTGAACGGCACAGCCCGGGGATCGCCATGCGGCGCCAGGAGATCGATGAGCGGGCCGCCCGGATAGCCCAGTCCGAGGAGTTTGCCCACTTTGTCGAAGGCCTCGCCGGCGGCATCGTCGCGGGTGCGCCCGAGCAGGCGGTAGGCGCCATCCTCATGGACTTCGAACAGGTGTGTGTGGCCGCCGGAAGCCACCAGCGCCAGCACCGGGAATTCGACCGGCGTGCCATCGCGCCGCGCTTCCAGGATGACCGCATGGATGTGGCCTTCGATGTGATTGACGCCGATGAGCGGCACTCCGCTGGCGAAACTGAGGCTCTTGGCGTAGGTGAGGCCGACGAGGAGGGAGCCGACCAGGCCCGGGCCGACCGTGACGGCGATGGCGGCCAGGCCGGACAGGCGGGTGGAGGATTGCAGCAGCGCCTGGCGCACCACCGGAACGATGGCGCGCAGATGCTCGCGGGAGGCCAGTTCGGGCACCACACCGCCGTACTTCACATGGGTGGCGAATTGGGAAGCGACCACACTGGAAAGCACCGAATCGGCGACGCCTTCGCCAGGGAGATCGGCGGCCGAAACCACGGCGGCGGCGGTTTCATCGCACGAGGATTCGATGCCTAAAATACGCACTCCCTCTACCTTAGCGCGTCTTCGGAGCATTCCAGGATGAGGCGCTCCATGGGACTGTTGCGGGGACGGACGCCGCGGCGGGCGCCGTAGTTGAGTAATCCCGAGGTCTTCCAGACGCAGCGCTGGGCGGAGCGCTGCAACTCGTGAAGGTAAGGGCGGGCGGGGTGGCCCGGCTCCAGGATTGCGAGGGTTTCGTTGGCGGTGTTGACGATGATGGTGAATTCGTCGTTCAGGTCGTGCGCGGCGGCGGCGGCCACGGCACAGGCCCGGTCCACTTGATTGAGTCTTTCCACATTCGCAGGCTAACTGGCGAGCCGGGAGGGTTCAGGATGCGGAAGAAGTTAAGCGGTTTAGAATCAATCGAAAATTTGCAGAATGTTTGCGAAATGAAAAGGCTTCTTCAGGTTCAATGGTGGGCGGCTCTACGGCATTTTGGGAGGCGCGGCGGCATTTTGGGAGCGCGGCGGAATTTTGGGAGCGCGGCGGCATGCCGGCAAAAAGGCCGCGGTGCCCAGGGGGGAAGCCGCGGCCGAAGGGGTTAGTAAGGTGCAAACAACTACATCTGAACGCTAATACCAACCATGGGGACAATGTCGTGCAAAATGCTGCCGTATTTGGTGCCCGGTGCCGGGGTGATCAGTTCCGTGGGGAAGGCCGTAATGTAGTCGCGGACTTCGGTACGGATGAAAACGTTTCGGGTGATGGCGAACTTCACGCCACCGCCCACGCTGGCCATGGGCTTCAACTGGGAAGTTTTGGTGAAGTACCCGAACTGGCTCAGGGGCTGATAGGCCGCTTCCTTGCCGGTGCCCTGGAAGTATTTCATGCCACCGCCGAGGGCCGCAAAGAGCTGCACTTTGCCTTCGTTGCGCGTGGTTTTGATGATCAGATCGTAGTGCACCACGTGGGACATACCGGAGAAGGTGGCCTCGGTGCCGCCGCTCTTGAGTTTCAGGTTGCTCTGCAGGTAGTTGTAGCGAATCTCGCCGCCGAAATGCGCGCTCTGGTTAAAGCCGATGTAGCCGCCGAAGGCGGCTCCCGGCTGAAAGCCCGCGGTGGCAGTACTCGACCCGCCGACATTGACGGTGTTCAGGAAGCCGAGGCCTCCGGTGCCGCCGAACTCCCACTGCTGCGAAAAAGCTGCCGTGCCGGCCGCGGTGAGGATGAGAATCGACTTCAAAAACGTCTTCATGTGCAATCTCCTTGCTTCATGTGCAATCGCTCGCTTCCTGCGCAAATTGCTTGGTTCATGTGCAATTGCTTGGTTCCTGTGCAATTGCTCGCTTCCTGCGCAAACCGCTTGCCGGCGACTTCCGCGGTGGCTACTTCACCACCCGTAGGTCAAGCGATGTCGAACCGCCGCCCTGTGAAACGACGAGCGGAATGCTGAGTCCCAGCGGCACCGAGCGCGGCACCGAGGCGTTGATTTGATAGAGCCCGACCGAGCCGGGCACGAGTCCCGCGTACTGCACGTCGAGCTGGGTTCCGCCCAGCGTCAGAGTGGGCTGGATGATGGCGCTGGGCAGCGGGTCCGAAGGGGCCGGCATGCCCGAATCGATGGCCGGCGAAGTGCGGCCGAGGCCGGTAGCCCAGATGATGATGGAGTCGCCCGGGTGCACCGGGTTGGTCGGGGTCACCAGTTCTCCGTTATCGGCGCGCGTAATGGTTGCCAGTCCGGTTTGGGGTCCCGCCGTGCCGGTGCGGAAGATGCTGGGAGCGGCCGGTTGAATAGAGAAGTTGAAATTGTCGCTGATGCCGCCGGGAGTGCGCAACGTCATTTGGGCATTGCCATCCACATTGAAGGGCAACTGGCCGTTGATCTGCTGCGAGCTGACGAACAGCACGGGAACCGGTACGCCATTGACGGTGAGACAACTGTCGGCCAACGCCGTGGGCAGCGGAATCTCGCGGGTAGCGAGGTTGACCGGCGCCATCTGCAGGCCGTAGACACTGATCAAGCCGCCGGGCGCCACAGGCAGTTTGCCGTCCGCCGCGTTGACCACGGCGGAGATTTTCGGCGGCGCGACGGCGGCGTCGTAGTTCCAGGGCAGGACGCTGAAACCGGAGACAGAGAGCGAGATCACGGCACTGCGATCGTTGAGCGGAGCCAGGGTCCGGATGAGGCTCATCGTAGTATTGGCGCCGGACAGGGATCCGGTGGGGAAAGAGGCCGCAGTCGAGTTGCCGGTGGTCCCGCCGCCGGCCGCCGTGGGCAACAGCGGCGCCTCTACCAGGCGGGTAGGCTTGCCGGTGGCGGAACTTTGCGCGGCATCCCAGCGTTCGATCACGCCGGGCGCGGTCAGTGAAGAGGCCGTGGTGCGGAAGCCGCTCTGATCGATGAACGCGAAGCCGGAGGGCGCGCCGGAAGCAGTTTCGAGCGCTCCCATGGGGACCAGGGACGCGTTCAACAGAGTGCTGCCGACCACATAGCTGTTGTAGCTGGACGCGGCGTAGGCTCCGGACAGAGAGCTAAAATCCTTGCGCGACACCGTGAAGGTGTCCGCGTTGGCGTCGTAGAGGAGAACGTTGCCATCCGGCATGGCAGCCAGAATCGCACCGCCATTGGGAGCCGGGGCCAGGACGCCGCCGGGGTTCACGGAATTGGTGTAGATCCCGAGGCTCGGCAACTCGATGGCGCGGCGCGCTACAAAATCGATGCGGTCGATGACGCCGGGACCGCCCTGCGCGGCGTTGCGCACCAGCGCCAGCATGGTCTTGCCGCTCTCCGCGATGGAGCGCGGATAATGCCCGGTCGGGAATTGGATGGGCGCCTGGCGCTGCAGGGTTTCGAGATCGTAGACCCACGCCTGCTGGGCGTTATCGTGTCCAATCACCAGATATTTGCGATCGAACGTGAAAGCGATCTGGGTGGGCGTGGCGGACGTCTTGAGCGCCGCGATCTGCGAATAGGTGGTGCCGTCGAAGACCAGCACCTGGTCGGAATCCTGCGCCACGATGTAGAAGCGGTTGCGCACCGGGTCTGCCAGCAGATCTGTCAGATATCCCGGCACGTTGACGAACGTGCCGCGTTGATCGGGATTGCGATTGTTGATCAACAGGCGGACCGGAGGAGGCACGTTCACGCCGCCGAAGGAGGTAATCGAGATTGGCACCGACAGCGTGCCGTTCTGATTCTGGAAGACGGTGGGATCTACCCGAACCTGAACGGTGGCTGGCGTAATGCCGGAGGACGGCGAAATGGTCACGCCCTGCAGGTTCGTAATTAGCTGAAAATCGGTATTGCCGCCGCCCGGATCTGTGATGGTGAGTGTCTGGATAATGACGTTGCGATTGCAGAACGTGCCGCGGGCGACCACGTCGCGCACAGCGACCGCGAGGCGGTGCTGCTGATTCAGGCGGCCCACGGGGAAGATCATGACGCCGCTATCGGAGACGGCGTAAAGCATCTCTGAGGCCGCGCTCAGGACGCTGCGGCCCACAATGTTTTCCGGCATCTGCAAGGTGTCGCGAACCAGCAGGTTCTCGGCATCGAGGACGGTCATCAGGGGAGGGCCGGTGGTGGGCGCGGCGGTCCCGCCGGCAGCTCCGGAACCGGCGGTCAGAATCTGCGCATAGATGATGCCGGCGCGCGAATCGATGGCGTTGCCGCCGATGGTGGGGGAAGAGATGGAGTTGGGATACTGCGCCAGATTGTCGGCCGTTCCGCTCAGGCGATACTGGCCGATCATGGCCCAGGTGCCGTCGGCGGACACGCTGACGCGCGGAAGCGGCTTGGGCGAGGCCACCAGGCCGATGCCGTAGAGTTCGCCGCGGCGCGCGTCGAAGCGGTAAAACGCCTGCGCGGAGCCGCTGTCGGCGATGCCGTAGACGATCGTGCGATCGGTATTGGTGGAGAGCGCCGCCGAAATCACCTGCGAGGGGAACGTGTCCAGATTGGCTGGCAGGGTTTTCGCCAGCGCCGCGAACGTCGCCACGCTCTGCATCGCGCCCGAGATTGGATCGAACAGCAGGACGCCGGTCGAAGTCACAATGAAGGCGCGGCCATCGGCAATGAAGGCGAGGCCCAGCGGAGTGTCGCCCGTCGAGAAAGTCTGGCGGGTGTTGTCGTTCAGATTAATTAGAGTAATTGCGTTCTTGCTGGGGTCCGACACCGTAAGCGCGCCATAGTGGGCGACGAGCAGGAACTTCGAATCGGGAGACAGAGACAGTGCCCCGGGCTGCGGCGCTACGTTCATCGAGGTGCGGATGGAGTAATCCGCCGTGGACATCACTTCGATTCGGTTCGCCGTGAAGTTCGCGATATAGAGGACTCCGCGAGATTCATCTAGGGCAATATCGGACGCATGGCCGCCAATGGGAACAACAGTCCCGAAGTGAGCTCCGTCGCAGGGCGAGGAGGCCAGTAAGGCGGCGAATGCGGTCAAAATAAGGCAATGGTTCCGGCGCATAATTTCACACTCGTCAGACGTTACGATTAAAGTCCTCAGGAGCCGTTTGACGCAATGATCGAAATGGCTAGTAGACGCCGCATTACCAAAGTTAGCCGTGTATTTCCGTAGGCTTACGCGTATACTCCGCATCGTGGGCCGATTCTCGTTCATGCGCTGCAATGGCAAGCGGGAGCGGCTCAGGGAAGGCCCGGGAATGAAGCGACTCGACTGGAAATATATACCGATTGCCGTCGTATTTATAATGAGCGTGGCCCTGGCGCCGGTTTTCCGCGCCCAGGAGCAGGGGGCGATCACGCGAATTACTCCCGTGCCCGACGGTGCGGAGTATATGGTCGATGGGCAGGCTTATACCCATGCCACGGCAGCAGCTTGGCCCTCGGGCAGTAAGCATACGCTGTGGGTACCGAACGTCACTCAGAGCGGCATCCGCATGAGATATACCTTCCGTGCCTGGGATTTCACGGGCGGCGTGTTACAGGCAAATCCAGTGGTAGTTACGGCGAGTCCCGCGATCAGCGAATACCGCGCGGTGTTCGATACGCTGTACGGATTGGGCGTTGTGTTTTCTTACTGCCCCGACCCGACCAACTGCGATAGCGCGGGGACGGTCACCGTCAACGGCTTGCAGTTGGATTCGACCGCCGACGTTTACGTGGCAGCGAACGCCACTACGGTTTTGCAGGCGTTTCCCAAGCCGGGTTACGTGTTTCTCGGCTGGCAGCCGGGCCCCAACCAAGTGATTGCGGGCTTCCAGAATACGGTCACGGTGAGCAGTCCGATGACCGTGTACCCCCGCTTCCAGGTGGCGCGCAAAGTCAGCTTTGCCACCGATCCCGCGGAGCTGACGCTCTTGGTTGACCGGGCACCGGCGGTGACGCCCAGCACCATGGAGTGGGCGGTGGAAACGGTTCACACCGTGGGCGCCAACTCCCCTCAAAAAGATCGCTTCGGCAAATGGTGGTCCTTCCAAGCGTGGAGCGATGGCGGCGAGGTGAATCACGCGTACAAAGTGGCGAGTTCGAGCACACCGGCCGCATTGACGGCGAAGTTTATCCCGGCGGGCGGGGTCAGCATTCTGACGCTGCCGGTGGGCCTCAAGATCAAGGTGGACGGGCAGTACAACGCGCTCGATCCCTATTATTTCGCCTGGGGAATCGGCGAGACGCATCATTTGGAAGCGCCGCTGCAGCAGACCGACGAGCAGGGGCGCGTGTGGCAATTCGCGTCGTGGTCCAACGGCGGAAAAGCGACGCAGGATGTCGTGGTGCCCGCGGACGCTGAGAATAACGGGATGCGGCTGACGGCGACTTACACGCCGCTCACGAAGGTCACGGTCAACAGTTCTCTGAGCGGCCTGGGCATTAAACTGGATGGCGTGGCGTGCAATACGCCGTGCGAAGTGGTGCGCAACCCGGGCACGCAGGTGAAGGTGAGTGTGCCGGCATCTGTGCCGCAGGGAGACGGATCGCGCGCCGATTTTGATGGCTGGCCGGGCACGGCAGGCGATCTGACAATCAACGTGGGTGACACGAATACCAGCGTCAGTGCGAATTATCATTTTCTGAACCGGCTGAGCGCAGCCAGCGATCCGGTGAATGGCGCGGTGTGGAGCGTATTGCCGGCATCGGCGGATGGCTTCTATCGCACGAATGCCAATGTGGCGGTGACGTTGACGCCCCAACCCGGATATCGTTTCCGCCGTTGGGATGGCGATTTGAGCGGCACGATTCCGAGCGGCGTGGTGACCATGAGCGCCCCGCGCAACGTGAAAGCCCTGTTGGACGCGGTGCCTTACATCGCCCCGGCGGGCGTGAGCAATGCGGCCGGCCTGACGCCGCAGCAGGCGGTGGCGCCGGGCGCCATCATTTCGATCTTCGGCGCGAATCTGACGACCGAAACGCTGGTGGCAGGCGACGGGATGCTGCCGCAGACGCTGGGCGGTCTCACGGTGCGCGTGGGCGACCGGCTGCTGCCCCTGTTCTTCGTTTCTCCCGGGCAGATCAACGCGCAATTGCCGGACGATCTGGCGACGGGAACGCAGGTTCTGACGATCAGTCCGTTGGGCGTTGCGGAAGTGCGCGCGACTTTTACTGTGGCGCGCAATGCTCCGGGCTTGTTCCCGGTCCTGACGGACGGACAGGCGATGGCGATGCACGAGGACGGCTCCGCCGTATCGGCGGATTCTCCGGCGAAGGCCGGGGAGTTGCTAACCGTGTACGGTACGGGCTTCGGCCCGGTGGAACGCACGCGGTTGGCCGGCTTCCCCCTGCCGCAGGACGTGTCGTACGCGCTGGTGGACGGAGTGACGGTGCAGGTGGGCGATGCGTCGTTCGCGGCGGAGAAGGCGTTTGCGGTGACGGGACGCTGCGGGGTGGATGCGGTGCAGTTCCGGGTGGACCGCTCCGTGAGCGGCAGCGCGACGCTGCGCATTACGATCAATGGCGCGGACAGCAATACGGTAATTCTGCCGGTGCAGTAGAGGGGCGGGCGCGCCGTGCCAACACAATGCTGCTGGACAGGCCGGGAGGGCTGTCCTACCCTCGGACAGCAATACGGTCATTCTGCCCGTGCAGTAGAGGAGCGGGGCTCGCCGGGCCAACACAATGCTGCTGGACAGGCCGGGAGGGCTGTCCTACCCTCGGACATCAATACGGTAACTCTGCCGGCGCAGTAGAGGGGCCGGGTTCGCCGGGCCAACACGATGGTGCTGGACAGGCCGGGAGGCCTGTCCTACCCTAAGAGTAATGATCCCGAAATTGTTTTTGCTTCTGGGGTGTGCCGTCCTTACCTGCGCCGCCCAGCCCCGGAAAGTGTTCCCCTACGAGTACTCGCAGGAGGATCTGCCGAACGGACTGCGGCTGATTACTGTTCCCACCGATTACGCCAACATCGTCGCCACCTACATCGTGGTGCAGACAGGTTCGCGCAATGAAGTGGAACCGGGGCACACCGGGTTCGCCCACCTGTTCGAACACCTGATGTTCCGCGGCACCGAAAAGTTTCCGCCCGCGAAGTACAACCAGACGCTGACCCGTATCGGCGCCGCGTCGAACGCCTCCACGGACGACGATCTGACCATCTACCACACCACCTTTTCTAAAGAAGACCTCGACGGCGTGATGGCGATGGAGGCCGACCGCTTCCAGCATCTGAAATACGCCGAGCCGGAATTTAAGACCGAAAGCCTGGCGGTCTTGGGCGAGTACAACAAGAACAGCGCCTCGCCGTTCAGCAAGCTGAACGAAGTGCTGCACGACAACGCCTACCAGAGCCACACGTATAAGCACACCACCATGGGCTTCCTGAAAGACATACAGGACATGCCCAACCAGTACGACTACAGCCTGAAATTCTTCGACCGCTACTACCGCCCCGAGTACACCACGATCATCGTGGTGGGCGATGTGCAGGCGAAGGCGGTGCGCGCCATGGTGGATCGCTACTGGGGCGCGTGGAAGCGCGGCACCTACAAGCCGGAGATTCCCGTGGAACCGCCACAGGACGGCGCCCGGAAGGCGCACGTCGATTGGCCGAGTGCGACGCTGCCGATCGTTTCGGTGGCATACAAGGGTCCAGCCTATAGCGACGCCAGCAAGGACACGGCGGCGCTGGATGCGCTGAGCGAACTCGCATTTTCCAACACGAGCGATCTTTACCAAAGGCTGGTGGTGCAGGAGCAGAGGGCGGATTCGCTTTCCGCCAACTCGCCCGGCAATGTCGATCCCGGGCTGTTTCAGATCACGGCCCGCGTGAAGAAGGCGGAGGATCTGGACTACGTCAACCAGCGCATTCTGGAAACCGTGACGGCCTTCCGGGCCAAGCCGGTGGACGCGGCGAAACTGGATGTCGTGCGCAAACGCATGCGCTATCAGTTGGCGCTCAGCATGGACAATAGCGACACCATCGCGCAGATTCTCGCTTACTATGTGGGGCTGCGGCGTTCGCCCGAAACGTTGAACGCGCTCTTCGAACAATACGCGAAGCTGACGCCCGAGGACATACAACAGGCGGCGGCCAAATACCTGGTGGAGAAGAGCCGGACCACGGTCACTCTGACCGGTCCCGGGGGTGCGAAGTGAAGACCATCGCTGGAATGCTGGTGCTGGCCGCGTGTGCGGCCGCGCAGATGCGGACGGTGACGCTGCCGGGCAAATCGCCGCTGGTGACGTTCCGCATCGTGTTCACGACAGGGTCGGCGGCAGATCCCGCGGATAAACCGGGGCTGGCGAACCTCACCGCCCTGATGGTGGCAGACGGCGGCACGAAGGATCTGACGTATAAGCAGGTGACCGACGCGCTGTTCCCGATGGCGGCCGGAGTGAACGAACAGGTCGACAAGGAAATGACGACGTTTGGCGGCGCCACTCATGTCGACAATCTGACCGAATACTACAAGCTGCTGCGCGGGCTGGTGCTGACGCCGGGCTGGCGTGAGGACGATTTCCGGCGCGTGAAGGACGACGCGATCAACGCGATCAAGGTGAGCCTGCGCGGCAACAACGATGAAGAACTGGGCAAGGAAGTGCTGTACGAGAACCTCTACCAGGGAACGCCGTACGGGCATCTGAACCTGGGCACGATCTCGTCGCTCGAAAGAATCACGCTCGACGACGTGAAGGCATTCCACAAGAGCCAGTACACGCAATCGCAGTTGATTCTGGGGATCGCCGGCGGCTACACTCCGGAATTTTTGGCGTCGATGAAGAAGGACTTCGCGGCGCTGCCCGCCACGGCGGGTCCGAGGCCCCGGATCTCGGCGCCGCCGGCGGTCGGGAAGACACGCGTGGTGATGGTGGATAAGGATACGCGCAGCGTGGCGTTCTCGCTGGGCTACCCGATTGAGGTGACGCGCGGCAAGCCCGATTACGCCGCGCTGTTACTGGTCTCGAGCTACCTGGGACAGCATCGTATGAGCAGCGGCGTGTTGTACGACCGTTTGCGCGAGAAGCGCGGGCTGAATTACGGCGACTATGCGTACATCGAATACTTCCCGCGCGGCATGTTCCTGATGGAGCCGCAGCCGAACCTGGCGCGGCAGCAGCAGATTTTCCAGGTGTGGATCCGCCCGGTGGAGCCGCCGACGGCGAAGTTCGCTCTGCGGCTGGCGATGTTCGAACTCGATAAGCTGCACAAGAACGGGCTGACGCAGGCACAGTTCGAGGGCGCGCGCGACTTCCTCGGCAAGTACGTCAACGTGCTCACGCGGACCAAGCGAGCCGAACTCGGCTACGCCATTGACAGCATGTTCTACGGCATTCCACCTTACAACGAGTATTTGAAATCGCAACTGGCGAAACTCACGCTGGCCGATGTCAATCGCGTCATCAAACGATACATTCGCACCGATCGCATGGTGATCGCGGTGGTGACGAAGAATGGCGAGGAGTTGAAGCAGCAGTTGGCGAGCGAGGCCGAATCGCCGATGACATACAATTCGCCGAAGCCCGAAGAGATCACGAGCGAGGATAAACTGGTGGTGAAGTGGCCGCTCGGGTTCAAGCTGGAAGACATCCAAGTGAAACCCGTGAACGAGGTATTTCAATAGTGGAACTGAAACTGGTGGCGCTCGAAATCCCCGAAGGCGGCAATGTGATCCTCGGGCAATCGCACTTCATCAAGACGGTGGAGGACGTGTACGAGGCGATCGTGAACACGGTGCCGCAGATGAAGTTCGGCGTCGCGTTCAACGAGGCGTCGGGCCCCTGCCTGACGCGCGTCGACGGCAACGACGACCGGTTGAAGGCGCTGGCCGCGAGGAATGCGACGGCGGTGGGCGCCGGGCATACGTTCGTGGTGGTGATGACCGACGGGTACCCGATCAATATTCTGGGGCGCATCAAGGAGGTGCCGGAGGTGTGTGGCATCTTCTGCGCCACGGCGAACCCGGTGCAGGTGGTGGTGGCGGAGAGCGAGCAGGGCCGCGGAGTGCTGGGCGTGATCGATGGGGAATCGCCCATGGGCGTGGAAGGTCCGGATGATGCGGAGAAGCGGCGCGGATTTTTGCGGATGATCGGGTATAAGAGGTAGCGGCTTAGGTTAGACCAATCTGTCGTACTCGGAATGCGCGCCGATCCAGTACCAAACGATATCCGCTCCGTCGCGCGTTCCAAGTGCCCGATAGCTTATGCCGATTCGAATTGAATAGATGGATTCGTTCTGCTCCAATCTTTTGAAGTTCAGGCTCGGATGCGATGGGTCGCGACGGAAGAGGTGGTATGCCCGCCGTGCCTGCTGTCGCACGCGGGCGGGCAGCTTCGCGTAGGCTTCGCGAAACTGGCGCGTAGTAACAGACTTCATCCGATAAGGTCGTCTAAACTGCGAGTCTCACCGCGCCGGTGCTCGTCCAGTGCTTCTTGCGCGAGTGCCGCCAGCCCAGCGGGATTCTTTCGGAACTGTTCCGCCCAAGCGGCATCGTCATCCAGCGTGTCCAGAATTTGAGATGCGATCGCATCCTGCTCCTCGGGTGGCAGCGCTTCGACTCGTTTCAGGGCTTCTTGTAGCATGCCTGTCATGTCTTCACGTTAACACTGTCCGAATCGGGCAGTGGACTGGACCTGGAAGCGTACAGGCCAGGAGGCCTGTCCTACCCTACTTCTCCGCCGTCGCCAGCATCGTCTCGAAGTACGGCGCTTCCTGCTCGCGGTAGACCACCGTCGTCTCGATATTCGTAAATCCCGCCGCCTTCAAATAGCGCTCGATTTCGAGTTCGGTGAAGCCCAGCCAGAGGTCGGCATACATCTCGCGCGCTTCTTCAAAATGATGGCGCGTCAGATCGAGAATCGCGATGCGGCCGCCCCGCTTCAAAATGCGATACGCCTCCGCGATGGCCCGCTCGGGATGCACTGCGTGATGCAAGGCCTGGCTGAGGAACGCCAAATCCACCGTGCCATTCTTGATCGGCACGTCTTCCAAATCGCCCAGACGATACTCCAGATTCCCAATGTCGTGCTTGCGCGCCAACTCCGCACCGAACTCCACCATCTTTTCGGAATTATCAATCGCGATCACGCGCTTGGCTCGCTGCGCCATCAACTGCGAAATCGTGCCTTCGCCCGCGCCCAGGTCCGCAATCACCATCGGCGGCATCAGCTTGAGCAACGCCTCCGCGATGCCTTTCCACGAACGTCCCGGAACGTACTGCCTGCCGAACTTTCCCGCCAGTTCGTCGAAATAGCGGCGCATGTTGTCGCCCCGCTTGCGCAGCACCAGGCGCAGCGCCTCCCGGTCCTGCACCGCTTCGGGAACTTCCACCGCCGCCTGCCGGAACAACTCCATCAGTTCCGCCGACGCTGTCAGGCGATAAAAAGAGTTCTTTCCCATACGCCGGTCGTCCACCAGTCCGGCCTGCTTGAGTTGCGCCAAGTGGGTCGAAATCTGGCTCTGCCCTTTGGAAAGAGCCTCTTGCAGTTCGGCCACGGAAAGTTCTTCCTGCTCGAGCAGGAGCAGGACGCGAAGCCGGTTGGGATCGGCCGCCAGGCGCAGCGATTTCAGGATTGACGCCATAGTCGAAGAAGGGTAATATCAATGTATCAAGATTTCTTGATACGAGGGTAATCGGAAACTAAAAGATGGGCACCGCTACGATCAACCAAACCGCAGACTACAAAGTCGCCGACATGTCGCTGGCCGATTGGGGCCGCAAAGAAATCGTCATCGCCGAGAGCGAAATGCCCGGCCTGATGTCGATTCGCCGCAAGTACGCCGACGCCAAGCCGCTGGCCGGGGTGCGCATCACCGGCTCGCTCCATATGACCATTCAGACCGCCGTGTTGATTGAAACACTGGTGGATCTCGGTGCCAGCGTGCGCTGGGCAAGCTGCAACATTTTCTCCACGCAGGATCACGCCGCTTCCGCCATTGCAGCGACGGGCGTGCCCGTCTATGCCTGGAAGGGCGAATCCCTCGAAGAATACTGGTGGTGTACCTACCAGGCCGTCACCCATCCGGGCGGGCAGGGTCCGCAACTCGTGGTCGATGACGGCGGCGATGTCACGCTCCTCATCCACAAGGGCTATGAACTCGAGAACGGCGGCGATTGGGTCAACACTCCCTCGGGCAGCCACGAAGAAGACGTCATTAAAGATCTGCTGAAAAAGGTGTACGCGGAAGATCCGCAGCGCTGGCACAAGGTGGTGGCAGAGTGGCGCGGCGTCAGCGAAGAGACCACGACCGGCGTGCACCGCCTGTACAAAATGCAGGAGCAGGGCAAGCTGCTGGTGCCGGCGATCAACGTGAACGATTCGGTGACCAAGAGCAAGTTCGACAATCTCTACGGCTGCCGCGAATCGCTGGCCGACGGCATCAAGCGCGCTACGGATGTGATGGTGGCCGGCAAGGTCGCGGTGATCTGCGGTTACGGCGACGTCGGCAAGGGTTCGGCGCACTCGCTGCGCGGCATGGGCGCGCGCGTAATCGTCACCGAGATCGATCCGATCAACGCGCTGCAGGCTGCGATGGAAGGCTTCGAAGTCACCACGGTGGAAGACACTCTGGGCCGCGGCGATATCTACGTCACCTGCACGGGCAGCTGCGACATCATCACGCTGGACCACATGCGTCTGATGAAAGACCAGGCCATCGTTTGCAACATCGGGCACTTCGACAACGAAATCCAGATGGACCGTTTGGAGAAGAGCGACGCCTCCCGCACCAACATCAAACCGCAGGTTGACAAGTACACCTTCCCCACCGGCAACAGCATTTTCATTCTGGCGGAAGGCCGCCTCGTCAACCTGGGCTGCGCCACCGGCCACCCCAGCTTCGTGATGAGCAACAGTTTCTCTAACCAGACCCTGGCTCAGCTCGATCTGTGGAAGAATAAGGACACGTACAAAGTGGGCGTGTACACTCTTTCCAAGAGGCTGGATGAGGAGGTCGCGCGCCTGCACCTGGAGAAGATCGGCGTCAAGCTGACCACGTTGACCGCGAAACAGGCCGACTATCTGGGTGTACCTGTGGAAGGGCCGTACAAGCCCGAGACGTATCGGTATTAAGTAAGGACTGGAGATAATCCCTTGGCAGATAATCAAAGACATATTTTTACGTCGGAATCGGTGACCGAAGGGCACCCGGATAAAATTGCCGACCAGATTTCGGATGCCGTTCTGGACGCTGTCCTGGCTGACGACCCCACGGGGCGCGTGGCGTGCGAGGTGCTCGTCACCACCGGCACGTGTATCGTCGCCGGCGAAATCACCACGAAGACTTACGTCGATGTCCAGCGCATCGCGCGCAGCACCATCGACTACGTCGGCTATAACGACGCCACGTACGGCTTCGATTCCAATACCTGCGGCGTGCACAATCTGATCCAGTCGCAATCGCCCGATATTTCGATGGGCGTGGATACGGGCGGCGCGGGCGACCAGGGCCTGATGTTCGGCTTTGCGTGCGACGAGACGCCCGAACTGATGCCCCTGCCGATCATGATGGCGCACAAGCTTTGCCAGCGCCTGAGTACCGCGCGCCGCGAAGGCGTGCTCAACTTCCTGCGTCCCGACGGCAAGAGCCAGGTCTCGGTGGAGTACGTGGACAACAAGCCCAAGCGCATCGACGCGGTGGTGATCTCCACGCAGCACAGCCCCGAAATCGCGCAGGAGGACCTCGTCGCTGAAGTGCGCAAGCACATCATCGACGCGGTGATTCCGCAGGGTATGGTGGATGAGAACACCAAGTATCACATCAACCCGACCGGCCGTTTCGTGGTCGGCGGACCGCACGGCGATACCGGACTCACCGGCCGCAAGATCATCGTCGACACGTATGGCGGCATGGGCCGTCACGGCGGCGGCGCCTTCAGCGGCAAGGATCCGACGAAGGTAGACCGCTCGGCCTGCTACATGGCGCGCTACATTGCCAAGAACATCGTGGCGAGCAAACTGGCCTCGCGCTGCGAAGTGCAGTTGGCTTACGCGATCGGCGTGGCGGAACCCGTGTCCGTCATGGTGAACACGTTCGGCACCGGCCTCATTCCCGATGCCAAGTTCACCGAACTGGTGCGCGCTAATTTCAAGTTGACCCCGCGCTCCATCATCGAAACGCTGAGGCTTCGCCGTCCCATCTATCGCAAGACGGCCGCGTTCGGCCACTTCGGCCGCACCGAAGAGAGCTTCTCGTGGGAAGCCACCGATAAGGCGGCGGCACTGAAAGACCAGGCGGGCGTCGCAGTCGCGGCCACCAAGTAAGACAGGCTAGCCTGTCAATCCGGGCGACGCCCGGACTTAAATCAACGCGCCCCGAACCGGTTACAAAAAGCCATGGCCTGTTCCACTCAAACGGTGGGACAGGCCATGGCTTTTTGTAACCGGTCCTTCCGTCCGTCTTGCTCGCGTGACTTTTGAAGCACCTCGATCCGCACATGTTCGTGTCGGGGAATTATCTCCGGGTGACTCGCCAAGCCTCCCGCATTTGAGGCAGTCTCTATCAAACACATCCCCACCTCATGACCTATCCGCGCAGTTCGCCGTCGGATTCGGAGTGCCGCTGCTTACTTCGCCACCGGAATCTGGTCCACCACCTGAATGCCGAACCCTTCCAAAGCCACGATCTTCCTCGGATGATTCGTCAGCAACCGAATCGTGTGCAGCCCCAGATCGCTCAGAATCTGCGCGCCAATCCCGTGCTCGTGCTGCAACTGCCGCTGTCCCGCCTCGCCCTTCAGGTGCATAAAATCGCGTCCATGGCCCGCAATCCGCGGCAGACCGCCGCTCGATTCCCGCTCGATGCGGAATCCCGGCCCCGTCTCGTGCAGATACACCAGCACGCCCTGTCCGGCCTCCGCAATCGCGCGCAGCGATTCGAGCACCAGCCGCGAACACTCGCACTCCTGACTGCCGAAGACATCCCCGAACACACACCGCGAGTGCATCCGCACCAGCACGTTTTCCTTCCCCGACACATCGCCGCGCACCAGCGCGAGATGGTATTCCGGATTCAGATCGCTCCCGTACGCAATGCTCTGGAATTCGCCGAACTCCGTCGCAGTCACGCCTTCGGCCATGCGGTGGATGTATTTCTCGTGCTTCATGCGGTAGCGAATCAGGTCCGCCACCGAGATCATTTTCAGGTTGTGCTTCTTGCAGAACTCCACCAGTTGCGGCACCCGCGCCATGGTGCCGTCGTCGTTCATGATTTCGCAGATCACGCCCGCCGGGGAGAGTCCCGCCAGCCGCGCCAGATCCACACTCGCTTCCGTCTGCCCGGCCCTTACCAGGACGCCGCCTTCTCTCGCACGCAGCGGGAACATGTGGCCCGGACGCGCCAAATCACTGGCGCGGCACGAAGGGTCCACCACCTGCAGGATGGTACGCGTGCGATCTGCCGCCGAAATTCCCGTCGTGACGCCCTCCCGCGCATCGATCGATTCGCAGAACGCCGTGCCGAACATCGATGTGTTCGTCGGACTCATCAGCGGCAGCCGCAGATAGTCGCAGCGTTCCGGCGTCAGTGCCAGGCAGATCAGCCCCCGTCCCTGCACCGCCATGAAATTGATGATCTCCGGCGTCACCTTTTCCGCCGCGATCGTCAGATCGCCTTCGTTCTCCCGGTCCTCATCGTCCACCACTACCAGAATGCGTCCGGCGCGGATCTCCTCGATCGCTTCCGGTACCGAAATAAAAGGCATAATCTATTGTATAAGCAGGTACTTGTTACCCCGAGCGACCATGTTGTTAAGATGGTCGCAGGCCCATTGACGTCCAATGCCGGTCTGCTGCCCGAACTATTGCGTTGCCCAAGCTGATGCCCAATCTGGCGCGTTACATACCGTCGCTGCCCACCCTGGATTTCATCGCGGTGTTGGACATTCTGCTCGTCGCCTTCGTCGTCTATGAGGCCATCGCCGTCGTCCGCGGCACGCGGGCCGGCCACATCCTGATCGGCATTCTGACCATGGTGTCGATCTACGCCCTCGCCACATGGGCCGGACTCGAAGCCCTGCGTTCCTTGCTGTCTTTTATCGTTCCCTATATCGGCTTGGCCATCATCGTACTTTTCCAATCCGAGATCCGCCGCACCCTGGCGCGCATCGGCCGCAAGAACTTGTTCGGCATCGGCACGGGCTTCCGGGCGCCCGAAGCTCTCAGCGAGATCATGATGGCCATCGAGCACTTCGCGCACGAGCAGATTGGCGCCCTCATCGTGCTGGAGCGCGATATCGGCCTGCGCACCTTTGTGGAAAGCGGCGTACCTCTGGAATCGCGCATCTCGCGTGACATTCTGCTCTCCATCTTCCAGCCCGGCCTGCCCCTGCACGACGGCGCCGTCATCATTCAGAAGGACCGCATCTCCGCGGCCGCCTGCTTCCTGCCGCTCACCACCAATCCGGCGCTGGCCCGCCAGTTGGGAACCCGCCACCGCGCCGCCATCGGCATCACCGAAGAGACGGATTGCCTGTCGCTGATCGTTTCGGAGGAAACCGGCCGCATCTCGGTCGCCGCCTTCGGGGAAATCTCCCCAGGACTCACTCCGGCCGAAGTCATCGAACGCGTCAATCTGCATTTCGGAGTCCGCCAGACCGCCGCCCGGCAGATCGACGATTTCGCGGGCGATATCCCACTTTCCACCGAACCGGGACGCAAACCCCAGGAAAGGCTTCACCCATGAGGCGGCCTCGATGATCCGCTCCCTCAAATGGGTGCGCGACCTCATCTTCCAGAACATTCTCTGGAAGCTGCTCTCACTTGCCATCGCCCTGGTGATCTGGGCCCTGGTCGCCACCGAACCGGAACTCGGCACCTACGCCAGTGTGCGCCTGGAATACAAGAATTTGCCGCAGGGCCTGGAGATCAGCAAAGAGCCCGTCAGTGCGGTGATGCTCGAACTTCGCGGCCCCGCCGGCGCGCTCCGCACCATGGGCGACGGGACGCACCCAAGCGTTGTCATCGACATGTCCGAGATCGACGCGGGTGAGCACACCTTCACCATCTCTAACCGTAACGTCAAGCTCATCCGCGGCGTGCACCTGGTACGCGCCATTCCCTCCGAAGTCCGTTTCAGGTTCGAACCCAGACGCAGCCACTTGGTTCCAGTGCGGCCGCGCTTCGTCAATGAAGGCCAAAATGGTTACGTTGTAGGGAGCTACAAGGTGGATCCCCCGGAGATGGAAATCACCGGACCGCGCAGCGCCATCGCGCGCATCGCCGAAGTCATGGCTGACCCGATCGATCTGGCCACCGCCACCGGAATTGCCGAGTACCACGTCAACATCTACGTGGAAGATTCTTTCGTGCGCTTCCTGAATACGCCGGAAGCCACCGTTACTGTCACGATGAAAAAGAAGTAGAGGAGAGATTTTGGCAAAACAGTTATTTGGCACGGATGGAATTCGCGGCGTGGCGGGAGAGTTTCCGTTGGACACTCGTACCGTCTTTGCGTTTGGCGTTGCCCTGGGCAAGGATGCCGCATCCCATCAGCCTCAACCGGAAATCCTGATCGGCATGGACACGCGCGAAAGCGGCTCCTGGATTGCCGAAGCTGTCGCCGCCGGGCTCGCCAGCCAGGGCGCGCGCGTGCGCTTCGTCGGCGTCATCACCACGCCCGGCGTCGCCTACCTGACGCGCACCGGCACCTTCGTCGCGGGCGTCATGATCTCCGCCTCGCACAATCCCTATCAGGACAACGGCATCAAGGTCTTCGGCCACAACGGCTTCAAACTGCCCGATTCCGAAGAGCACCTGATCGAACAGGAGATCTTCGCGCAGCTTTCCGCTGCCAACGGCGAGCCGCCGCAACCTCATCCGCTCACGGTCGAAGAGGAACTGGTCCGCCAGTATCTCGACTACCTTGTGGGCATCTCCTCCGTGCGCCTCGACGGCGTCCGGCTGGCGATCGATTGCGGCAACGGCGCGGCCTATCGCCTGGCGCCCGAACTGTTCCAGCGCCTCGGCGCGAAGGTGGTCTCCATCAGTTGCCAGCCCGATGGGCGCAACATCAATCTGCACTGCGGTGCGCTTCATTTGGAGCGCCTGCAAGCCGCCGTCGTCGAACACGGCGCCGATTTCGGGGCGGCATTCGATGGCGATGCCGACCGCGCCATCTTCGTCTCCGCGTCGGGCAAGATCGTGAACGGCGACGGCGTCCTGCTGGCGGCCGGCCGTGCGCTGAAGGCCGCGGGAAGGCTGCCCGGCGACATCGTCGTCTCCACCGTGATGGCCAACCTGGGCCTGGAACGCGCCTTCCAAGCCGACGGCGTTCGCATGGTGCGTACGCCGGTGGGCGATAAGTACGTGCTGGAAGAAATGGTCCGCCTCGGCGCGGCGCTCGGCGGGGAGCAATCGGGGCACATCATCTTCCGCGATTACTCCACCACGGGCGACGGCATGTTGACCGCCCTGCGCCTGTTTGAAATCGCGCGCGCTGCCGGCACCGGTCTGGACGAACTGGTAGACGATTTGAAAATCTTCCCGCAGCTCCTGGTCAACGTCCGGGTGCGCGAGAAGAAGGGGCTGCTCGAACTGCCTGCCGTGGCGGAGGAAATTCGCTTGGCGGAAGAGGCCTTCGCGGGCACCGGCCGCGTCCTGGTGCGCTTCTCCGGCACCGAACCTTTGGCGCGCGTCATGGTCGAAGGGCAGGACATGTCCCAGGTGCAGACGTTCAGCGGCAACATCGCCAACGCCATCCGGCGCGCGGCCGGGGAATGATCCGACGGCGCCTCTACTACTGCGACCACCACCCGATCCCACTGCCGCCGGGCCACAAGTTTCCAATTGAAAAATACGCGATGCTGCGCCAGCGCATCGCCGCCGGCGGCGGGTACGATCTGCTGCCCGCGCCGTTCGCCGAGGCCGCAACGCTCGAACTGGCCCACGATTCCGCCTACGTACAGGCGATCCTGAACGGCACGGTCGACCCGCGCATCATGCGGCGTATCGGCTTTCCCTGGTCGCCAGAACTGGTGCGGCGCACCCTGGCCTCGGTGGGTGGCACGCTCGCTGCTTCGCACGACGCGATGGACTGCGGCTTCGGTGGCAACCTGGCGGGCGGCACGCATCACGCCAACCGCCACGAGGGCTCCGGCTTCTGCGTGTTCAACGATATCGCCGTCGCCATCCTGGCGTTGCGCGCGCAAGGGCTCGCCACGCGTGCCGCCGTGCTCGATCTCGATGTGCATCAGGGCGATGGGACTGCCGCCATCTTCCAGCACGACCCGGCGGTGCTGACCATCTCGATCCACGGCGCCAACAACTTCCCGTTCCGCAAACAGACCAGCCGGATTGACGTGGCGTTGCCCGATGCCACCGGCGACAAGTGTTACCTGGATTGTTTAGAACAAGTGATACCGGAAATGATTACTTTTCGCCCGGATGTGATCTACTATCAGGCCGGCGTAGACGTCCTGGACGGAGACCGTCTGGGCCGCCTGGCACTCACTGCTGAGGGCCTTGTACAACGCGACCTGCGGGTCCGTGAAGCGGCTGCGGGAATCCCGCTAATCGTAACAATGGGAGGAGGTTACGCCGACCCAATCGAACGCACGACGGATGCCCATGCCGGCACCTTCCGGGTATTTCAGAGTCGAGCCTAGTACCCTACCCCCAGCAGGTCTGGGTATTCCCCCGGGGCTGCAACCTTTCGGTGCACTGCCGCGTCATATTCAGTGAAAAGGTTTTTAGCCTTTGACCGGGTGGAATGCAAATTCTGCCGGGTCAGACCGGCGGGCGCTTTCCTCCGAACGCCCGCCGTTTTTTATTTTCTGAGCCCTCCCTGGAGGTTCGCGAACTCACACCCGCCGGAGGAGCATGGCGGAGTTCTTGCTGCCGAACGCGATGCAGTTGGCCACCGCGTGATCGATGTGCAGCTTGCGGCCGATATCCGGCACGTAATCCAGATCGCAGTTGGGGTCGGCCTCTTCCACGTTGATGGTGGGCGGCACTACGCCGTCGCGCATGGCCAGCAGCGTGGCGGCAATTCCCGCCGCGCCGCAGGCACCCTGCGGATGGCCGATCATACTCTTCAGGCTCGAACCCGCCAGCTTGTGAGCGTGGCCATTGAAGGCCAGTTTCACCGCGCGCGTTTCGATGCGATCGTTCAGCTCGGTGGATGTCCCGTGATAGTGGATGTACTGCACGTCGCTGGGTGCGATGCCGCCTTCCTTAATCGCGAGCCCGATGGCGCGCGCCGGCTCTTCCCCGCACTCTTCCAAGCGCACGCGGTGGAAGGCCTCGCAGGTGGAACCGTAGCCGGCGATCTCCCCGTAGATGTGAGCCCCGCGCGCCTTCGCCTGCTCCATTTCCTCGATGACGAAGAACCACGAACCTTCGGCGATCACGAAGCCATCCCGGTCTTTGGAAAATGGCCGCGAAGCGCGCGTCGGCTCGTTGTTCCAACTGGTGGACATGATCCGCATCAGTTGGAAACCGCGCAAAATCAGCGGCGCGATCGGCGAATCGACGCCGCCCGCCACCACCGTATCCAGCACGCCCGCCTGAATGTTGCGATAGGCGTAGCCGATGGCATCCGTCGAAGAGGTGCAGCCCGTGGAGACGATGTGGCTCAAGCCACGAAACCCGAAACGCATGGAAACTTCGCTGGCCAGGGTTCCGATGGTGCCGGTGGGAATCGTGTAAACGCTGCACTGCTTGATGAGGCCGGCATAAAAGAGCCGGTACTGTTCTTCAGTGAAATCCTGGCTACCGCCGCCCGACCCCACAATCACGCCGATGCCGCGCAGTTCGTCGCGCGTCATTCCGCTCGGATCCAGCCCCGCGTCCGCGACGGCTTCGGCCACACTCGCGGCTGCCAGCGGCACGGCGCGCGACACGTGGGGGCGATCCTTCACCTCCACGTATTTCTTCTCGTCGAATTCATCGGGCACTTCGCCGGCAACCTGTACCTGGTAACCCGAGGGGTCGAAGCGGGTGATGCGCCGAACCCCGCTCACGCCGTTCCGCGTGGCTTCCCAAAAGCGCTCGCGCCCGATACCGTTTGGGCTGACCGCGCCGATCCCTGTGATAACAACACGCCGCATGGATTTACTTTGCCTTTAGTCTTGGAGTCAGTATAGGCTGAAACCTATGAATGCTAGCACGGCGCAGCGGCCGCCGGACCCTCTTGCTGTATTCCTTGCAGGGCTGCAGGCCGGCATGATCGCGGTCTGCTGGATGCTGGCATGGCTGGGCCTCGGCGCCATGACACAGCGCCGGACCTTCTGGACCGCTGAAAACCTGATCGCCACCGTATTTCACGGCGACCTCGCGATCCGCCGCAACTTCGGCGCCACCACGTTCAGCGGCATCGCGCTCTACCTGCTGGTTTATAGCCTGCTCGGCGCCACGTTCGCCATTCTGATGCGCGGACGCTTCACCGGCCTCGGCACCGTCCTGCTGGGCGTGCTCTGCTCGCTTGCCTGGTACGCCCTGTGGTTTCGTGTGCTCGGTCAGACCCTGATGCCGCTGGTCTGGTTGTTGCATGCCGAAAAAAGCACGGCCTTCGGACACGTGCTGTTCGGCGCACTGATTGCCCGCTTCCCCGTTTACCTGCCCTGGGAGGGACACGATCTCGAGAGTCGGGAGATGCAAGATCCGCACACCGCGCCTCAGCCCATCGCGCCTCAGCCCACCGAAACCCTGCCGCCCGATCCCGGATTGAGTTGACCGGAGCAGGCCGGCGACCTGAACCACGCTAGATGAGCTCCAGTTCGATCTTCTTGGCGGCTGCGTCCAGCTTGCTGATGCGGAAGCTGCGAATCTGCCCGCTGCGCGGACCTTCGCCCTTGGCGCTGCCGCCACCCGCCCCGCCCTTCCAGCGTGCCGCCAGCATCGAAGACATCGAAGAGAGATCCACGCTTTCCTGGGCCTTCTCCTCTTCCTTCGGAGTTTCGACGGCCAGGCGGCAGGTGCCATGCACGCCCTCGCCCAGTTCCACCTTGGCGCGATTGCCGGAGACATCCGTCATACGCCCGGTCACCACATCGCCTTCCTTGTGCTCGGCAATGTATTCGTCGAGGCTGGTGGGAATCAACTGCTTCATGCCCAGGCGAATACGGCGTTTGTCGACGTCGATTTCGAGCACCTGCGCCTTCACTACCTGCCCCACCTTCAGCACGTCCTGCGGATGATTGATGCGCTTCTCCGCGCTGACATCGCCAACGTGAACCATGCCTTCGACGCCTTCCGCCAATTGCACGAACGCGCCGAACTTCTGGATGCTGGTCACCGGACCTTCCACCACGGAATCCTTCGGGAACTTCGCGGCGGCATCGCTCCACGGATCGCCCAACGCCTGCTTGAGGCCCAGGGAAATGCGGCGGTCGGGAGCGTTGACGCCCAGCACCACCACTTCCACGGTCTCGCCCGGGTTCAGCACGTCGCTGGCCTTGCGCACCTTCTTCGACCACGACATCTCCGAGAGATGCACCAGGCCTTCGATGCCCTTTTCCAACTCCACGAACGCTCCGAAATCCGTCACGCGCGTCACCGTACCCTTGACGCGCTCGGCCACTTTGTACTTGTCCGCCACCAGGTCCCACGGGTGCGGCTGCAATTGCTTCATGCCCAACGAAATGCGCTTCTTGGAGGGATCCACTTTGAGGATCTTCGCCTCCACCTTATCGCCCACCTTGAGCACGTCGGCCGGCTTGTTCACGCGGCCCCACGAAATGTCCGCCACATGCAGCAGCGCGTCCACGCCGCCGATGTCCACGAACGCGCCGTAGTCGGTCAGGCTGCGGATGGTGCCTTGCACCGTCTCGCCTTCCTTGACCTCGGAGTAACGCTTGTCCTTGTTGGCCCGCTCGTCTTCTTCAAGCAAAGCGCGGCGGTCCACCACCACGTCTTCATCCGCCACATCGAGCTTGATGATGCGGCAGCGAATCTCCTGGCCGACCAGCTTTTCCATTTCGGCGGCATCGCGCGCGCCGCTCCGCGACGCGGGCATGAAAGCGCGAACGCCGATGTCCACACTCAGGCCGCCCTTCACCACGCCCGTGACCGTGCCGCCGATGGGAGCCTTGTCGGCGAACGTCTTCTCCAGACCCGACCAATCCTTCGGCCGCTCCACGTGAATGCGGGAAAGCTCGTAGTAGCCCTCCGGATCGCGACCCTTGATCGTGACCGGCATCTTGTCGCCGACCTTCACCGAATCGCCGGCAGCCTGGAAAATCGCGACCGGGAGGATGCCTTCCGTCTTGTAGCCGATATCGAGAAACACCGATTCACCGGTGATTGCGACGACAGTGCCTTCCAGCCCCTTTTTACCCTCTTCGCTGATGCGATGGGTATGGGACTGCTCGTACTGAGACAGGATATCGCCAAAAGACTCGTTGGGCTCGTTGGTGGTTGGGGACTTTGGATCGGCAGGCCGATCCTGATCCAGCATGCTTGGGTTGGACATGGGACGTTTCTTACACATTGTGGCATAATCCCGACTGGGATATCTTGCGTGCCTGAAAGTCCTTTCCCGCGGTGGCTGCGCCTGGTCCGACTGCGCGATTTCGTCTGGATCCCCCTCTTTATCGCGCTGGCTGCCACCAGCGAGTCGCTGGACGAATTCGTGGTGGTTCCCCTGGTGGCGCTGGGGCTCGTCCAGGTGCTGGAACAGAAGGTGCCGGCCCTGCATTCTACGCAGGGAATGGTGGTCTGGATCCTGCTCAAACTGGTGCTGGTGTACGTGCTGATCGGCTTCAGCGGAGGCGTACAGAGCAACTTCTGGATACTACTGCTGCTGCCGGTGGTGTCGGCGGCCACGGCGTCCGGCCTGATTGTCACCCTGATCTTCACGGCGCTGGCGGCGCTGGCCTACCTCTCGTTCCTGCTTTTTCTGGACTGGCAGCGGTTCGTGCTGGAGCGGCCGGAGATCGAGGTTTTTGTGTTCCGCGTGGTCTGCCTGTTTATGGTGGGGAACCTGGCGAACGCGCTCGCCGAAGCCTTGCGCGTCCAATCCGTGAAACATCAGCGAACCGCCGAACGCCTGGCCGAAGCCAACCAGCAACTGGTGGTCGCGCACGAAGCCGTGCGCCGCTCCGACAAGTTGGCGGCGCTGGGCCAGCTTACCGCCGGACTGGCGCACGAATTGCGCAATCCGCTGGGCACCATCAAGGCATCGGCCGAGATGCTGAATCAACAGTTGCAAGCGGAGAACGAAGTCGCGCGCGAGGTGGCGGGCTTCATTTCGAGCGAAGTGGACCGTACGAACTCCCTGGTCACACGCTTCCTGCAATTCGCCCGCCCGCTGAAACTGCGACTGGAAACCGAAGATCTGGCGCACCTTTTGGATAAGACCATCACCGAAGCGGAACGCGAGGCTCCCGGCATTGCCGTCTATCGCAACTATGCGCCGGAAATCCCTCCGTTCGCCATCGATTCCGAATTGCTGGAGCGCGTCTTCTACAACCTGGTGCTCAACGCGGCGCAAGCCAGCGAGTCCGGCGGCACGGTCACGGTGAAGACGCGCGCGCGGGGGCGCACGGTGGAAATCGCGGTGATCGACCGCGGAAGCGGCATCACGCCCGAGCAGATGAAGGATATTTTCAACCCCTTCTTCACCACCAAGCCAACCGGTGTGGGACTGGGACTCGCCATCGTCGCCAAGATCGTCGATGAACACGGCGGTAAGATAGCAGTGGAGAGCGAGCCTGGGAAAGGCAGCATTTTTTGTGTGTCGCTGCCCATGGACGCGCCGCCCTCCCCACCCGCCGCATGAAGAAACGCATCCTGATTGTCGAAGACGAAGAGAAGCTCCGCCGCGTGCTGGAACTACAGCTCATGACCGCGGGGTTCGACGTAGACAAGGCGGCCACCGCGGAAGAAGGGCTCAAGCTGGCGGACCGCGCCTCCATGGTGCTCAGCGATTTGCGCCTGCCGCGCATGGACGGGCTCGAATTCGTCAAGCAGTTGCGCAGCCAGAACGCGCAGCTTCCGGTGGTCATGATGACGGCCTACGGCAGCGTGGAGACCGCGGTCGAGGCCATGAAGGCCGGCGCCACCGATTTCCTGCTGAAGCCGTTTTCGCTGGATCACCTGATGCAGGTGGTCCACAAAGCCCTCGAAGTTCGCGACCTGCGGGATGAGAACCGGCAACTCAAGGCGGAACTGGGCCGCCGGTACGAGTTCGACAACATCATCGGCCGCAGCGGGTCGATGCAGGAGATTTTCGCGACCATCGAGCGTGTGGGGCCGACTCGCGCCACGGTGCTGCTGACCGGCGAAAGCGGCGTCGGGAAGGACTTGATTGCGCGCGCCATTCACTTCCACTCGCCCCGCAAAGACCGTCCGCTGGTCAAGATTAACTGCTCGGCGCTTCCCGAGAACTTGATGGAGAGCGAACTGTTCGGCTACGAGAAGGGCGCGTTCACCGGCGCGCAAACCACCAAGCCCGGCAAGTTCGAGCAGGCGGATACCGGCACGGTCTTCCTGGACGAAATTGGTGACGTGCCGACGCCGATTCAGGTGAAGCTGCTGCGCATTCTGCAGGAGCGCGAATTCGAACGCCTGGGCAGCAACGTCACGCGCCACATCGACGTGCGCCTGGTGGCGGCCACCAATCAGGACCTGCGGGCCGCGCTGGAGAACGGGACGTTCCGCGAGGATCTTTACTACCGGCTGAACGTGGTGCCGCTCAATATTCCGCCGCTCAGGGAACGCAAGGTCGATATCCCGTCACTGGCGAATCATTTCGTACGCAAACTGGCGCCCGAGACCGGCTGCGAGGTGGACTCGATTACGGAAGCGGCGATGGAAAAGCTGGTGAACTATCACTGGCCGGGCAACGTGCGCGAGCTGGAAAATGTGATCGAACGCAGCCTGGTGATGGCCACGGGCAAGCAGTTGGACGTGAACGATATCCGCCTGGAGAACGCGCCGCGTCCGAGAGCGCAAGGCGGCGCAGGGGATGCGCACTTCCTGCCGGAAGGCATGAGTCTCGATCAATACGAACAGGACATCATTAAGGAAGCGCTGCGGCGCGCCGACGGGAATAAGAGTCAGGCCGCCCGCCTGTTGGGGTTGACCCGGAACGCACTACGCTACCGCTTGACGCAGATGGGAATGGAAAGCTAGCTCGTCCCGGCCGATTCAGCGCAAGGCAAGGAAATTCTGGCCGCCGATAAACGCCGATGCACGCCGATGAAGACAAGGGAATTCTTATCGGCGTGCATCGGCGTTTATCGGCGGCCCAATTCTTCAGACCCTGTTGGAAGCGATGGTCAGACTCGATTTCGCTGGCGGGCGCGTTTCCAGAGCAGCGGCAGGCACGCGCTGCCCATCAGGAGCCAGGTCCCCGGCTCGGGTGCCGCTGGCCCTTCGCGGAACCAGTAACTGGCCGATTGCAGCGAAGGACGACGCATTTCCCGTGCGCTGTACCGTTTCCACTCCCGGGAGCTAAGATGGGCAGAGACATGATGCTGACCGACCGTCCCTCCTACCAGGCGCTGGAAGCGCACTTCCAGGAAATTGAGCCGCTGCACTTGCGCGATCTTTTCGCGCAGGATGCCAAGCGTGGCGAACGGATGACCGCCGAGGCCGCCGGCCTCTATCTCGACTATTCGAAGAACCGCATCACGCGCCAGACCATTCCCCTGCTGGTGGCGCTGGCCAAAGACTGCGGATTGCGCAAGCGCATCGACGCCATGTTCCGCGGCGACGCCATCAATGTGACGGAACAACGGGCCGTGCTGCACACCGCGCTGCGCGCGCCCGAGGGAGAAGCGCCCTCGATCCGCCAAGTGCCGGAGAGCGGCGCTCCGGTGCACGATGTGCTGCGGCGGATGGCAAAATTCGCCAATCAGGTGCGCCGCGGCAAATGGCTGGGCTTCACCGGCAAACCAATTCGCAACATCGTGAATATCGGCATCGGGGGCAGCGATCTCGGTCCGGTGATGGCGTATGAGGCCCTGCGCTTTTACAGCGATCGCGAGCTCACCTTCCGCTTCGTCTCCAATGTCGACGGCACGGATTTCAGCGAGGCGACGCGCGACCTGACGCCCGACGAGACCCTGTTCATCGTGGCCTCGAAGACCTTCACCACGCTGGAGACCCTCGCCAATGCGCAGCTTGCCAGGGCTTGGACCCTGAAGGCGCTGGGCGATCCCAAGGCTGTGGCGCGCCATTTCGCCGCCGTCTCTACCGCCGCTAAGGAGGTGGCCGAGTTCGGCATCGACACCCGCAATATGTTCGGTTTTTGGGATTGGGTGGGCGGACGCTATTCGATGGATTCGGCGATCGGCCTCTCCACCATGATCGCCATCGGGCCGAAGCAGTTCGGCGAAATGCTGGCCGGATTCCACGAGATGGACGAGCATTTCCGCAGCGCGCCGTTCGACCGCAATCTCCCGGTGCTGCTGGGCCTTCTCAGTGTCTGGTACAACAACTTCTTCAATGCGCAGACCGTCGCCGTGCTGCCTTACGATCAGTACCTGAAACGCTTCCCCGCCTACCTGCAACAGCTCACAATGGAGAGTTGCGGCAAGAGCGTCACGCTGGACGGCGCTCCAATCACCACCTACCAGACGGGACCGATTTACTGGGGCGAGCCCGGCACCAACGGGCAGCACTCGTTCTACCAATTGCTACATCAGGGAACGAAGCTGGTGCCCTGCGACTTTATTGGCTTCCGGCGCACGCTCAATCCGCGGGGCAATCACCACGACCTGCTGATGGCCAACGTGTTCGCCCAGAGCAAGGCGCTGGCGTTCGGAGAGCCCGCGCCGGAAGGCGAACCGTACCGCGAGTTCGCGGGCAATCGCCCCAGCAATACGATTCTGGCGGAAAAATTGACGCCGAAAATTCTGGGGTCGCTGGTGGCGCTTTATGAGCACAGCGTATTTACGCAGGGCGCGGTCTGGGACATCAATCCCTTCGATCAGTTCGGCGTGCAACTGGGCAAGGTGCTGGCCGCCCAACTGCTGCCGTCACTGAAGAAGGGCGCTCCGCTGCCCGCGGGCGACAGTTCCACGGCTGCTCTGGTGCGGCGTTACCGGGGCGAATAGTGCAGCGTCTTACTCGAACAGAGCGCACTCTCGCGGACGGGTTCGGCGGCATTCCGGAATGCAGGTTCCGGTGCGCTTCGAAGCCCCGGCCCATTGACGGGCCGCTACGACGCGCTGTCAGAAGCGGGGTTAGGAAGCGGTAGTTTGCGAGTGGGCGACCCACTCTTCGTACGGTCCCTTGAAATCTTCGATGTGCCCGTGATCGAAGTGCCAGATGCGGGTGGCCACTTCATCGATCAGGTCGTGATCGTGGGAAACCAGGAGAACGGTGCCCTCGTACTTCTGCAGGGAGAAGTTCAGGGCATTGATGGCTTCCAGGTCGAGGTGGTTGGTGGGTTCGTCAAGCACCAAAAAGTTGGGCTTCTGCAGCATGATGCGGCAGAAGATGAGGCGCGCGCACTCGCCACCGGATAGCGCCTTGGTGGGTTTCAACGCGTCGTCGCCGGCGAACAGCATCTGGCCGAGCAACCCGCGCAATTCCTCCTGCGAGGCCTGTGGGTCGAACTGATGCAGCCACTCGATGGTGTTCATCCCGTGAGTGATCGAATCGGTGTGGTCCTGCGCGAAGTAGCCGACCGCGACTTCATGGCCCCAGGTCACGGTGCCGCCATCGAGCGGAAATTCGTGCTCACTCTCGCCGAGATACCCGGGGGCGTTGCGCAGCAGGGACTTGAGCAGCGTCGTCTTACCCGTACCGTTGCGGCCCATCAGCGCCACGCGTTCGCCGCGCGACAGGCTGCTGGTAAAATTGCTGACCACCTTCAGATCGTCGTACGACTTGCTGAGCCCCTTGATTTCGATGGGATGACGGCCCGACGGCCGCTTCATTTCGAACTTGATGTAAGGACGTTGAATGTTGCTGCGCGCCAGGTCTGAGGTTTGCAGCCGCTCCACTTCCTTCTTGCGCGAGGTCACCTGGCTCGACCGCGTGCCGGCGGAGAAGCGCGCGATGAATTCGTTCAACTGCGCGATCTTCTTCTCGCGCTGCTGATTCTGGGATTCGATGCGGGTGCGAATCTGGGTCTTGGCGAGCACCATATCGTCGTAGCCGCCGGTATACATGATCACGGTTTCGTAATCGATATCCGCCACGTGGGTGGATACGCTGTTCAGGAAATGGCGATCGTGCGAGATGACAATCAACACGCCCTGATAGCGCACCAGGTAATCCTGCAGCCAGTGCACCGAATCGAGATCGAGATGGTTGGTGGGCTCGTCGAGCAGCAGCAGCGGGGGCGCGCCGAACAGGGCCTGCGCCAGCAGCACGCGGACTTTTTGGCCGCCCTGCAATTCGCCCATGCGGCGCTCGTGCAGCGCATCTTCCACGCCCAGGCCGTCGAGCAGGGTGGCGGCATCGCTCTCCGCGGTATAGCCACCCTCTTCGCCGACAATGCCCTCAAGTTCGCCGAGGCGCATGCCGTCTTCGTCGGTCAGGTCATCGTGCGGCTTGGAATAGAGGATGTCGCGCTCTTCCAGCGCTTTCCACAGGGGCTTATTGCCCATGATGACGGTGTCGAGCACGCGGTATTGATCGAAGGCGAACTGGTCCTGGCGCAACACACCGAATTTCTTCGGCCGGGTGACGCTGCCCTTGGTCGGCTCGAGATCGCCGGTCAGGATCTTCATTAACGTGGACTTGCCGGCGCCGTTCGGACCGGTGATCGCGTAGCGTCTTTCCGGCTGAAACGTGACGGTAACGTCTTCAAACAGAGTTCGGGCGCCGAAGCGCATGGAGATGTTGTTGAGGGAGAGCAAAGCTATCTACTATGATACCAGCCCCACCAGGGGGTTGTTTGCGCACTCGGGCCACGGGTATGCGGCAAAAAAGTGGGGGATCGAGGAGGGGCTGGCGTCAGCGCTTCGAGGCTCACGATCGGGATTTGGCAAGAGCTGCGAACGCTCCGTTACCGTCGCGGCTCCGCTTGGGTACAGCCCAACTCCGCTTCGACGGCGCGCACGCTGCGCGGCACACGCTCCAATCAAGCCCGGCCCCACAGGCACCGGCGTGTCGAACAGCGCGCCTTTCGAGGTGCGGACCGGGCCGGCAGATGGCGCGTCGCGCATCAAGGGATCAGGCCGTGCTCACGCAGCACCCCATCGACCTTTGGATTACCCGTCGGCAGGTCCGCCGGGGGAAACTCCGCTCCCGCCGCGATCAGCAGGCGTGCCACCTGGGGATAATCGCCGCCGCGTTCATGGCAATTGCGCACGCCATGCCCGAACCATCCGGGCGGAGTGCCCCCGAAGCTCGCGTCGCGGGCGGCCAGCGGCGCGCCGTGCGCCAGCAGCAGTTCCACGAGGTCGGCATAGCCCTTCCAGCAGGCCCAATGGAGAGCCGTGGCCCCATGTTCACCCGGGGCATCGATGGGCATCCCGATCGAGAGCAGCGCTTTCACTTCCTGCGTCCGATGACTGCTGGCGAGGTCGGCGAGCAGGCTCCGGTGCTCGGGTGCGTCGGCAAGTCCGGCGGGAGGCGGACCGCCGTGCACCAGGAAGCGATCCACGGGCGAGAGCGTGGGATCTGCGCCGCGCGCCGCCAGCAGCGCGGCAATTTCCCTCTGCCCGCTCTGCGTGGCCAAAGCGTACGCCGTGCGCCCGTCCTGCCGCCGGGCGTCGATCGCGGCTCCGGCATCCAGGAGCGCGGTAATCGCCGCCGCATCGCGTCCGCGCCAGACGGCCCAGTGGAGCGCCGTCTCGCCCTTGGGGTTGAGTTCGTTTGGGTCGCCGCCGGCGCCCAGCAGCAGGCGCAACCCCTCGTTATCGTTGCGGTCGAGCATGTGCTTGAGTGCGTTGCTGCCCGGGACCCTGGCGCCATACTGCAGCAGAAGGCGGCAGCACACCAGCCCGGGATGCTCGGTCGAGTGATAGAGCGATTCGCCATCATTCGGATTGGCCCCCGCTTCCAGCAGGAGTTGGGTCAGCGCAGGGTTGTTGTTCACTCCGCTGGCAGCGTACAGGCAGGAGAGCGGGCCGTATTCGGAATCCATGGCGGAATTCGGATCGGCGCCGGAACGCAGCAGAACACGCGCGGTCTCCACCACTCCCGCCGCACGTTCCGACCACACGCCGGCATAGCGCGAGAAGCAGGTATAGATCAGCGGCGCGCAGGAATCGGGTCCACCGGGAGCGGTGGCGAGCCCCGGCGCGTCGGCCAACGCCTGCTCCACTTCGAGGGCATCGCCAAGCACGAGCGCCGTGTGGAAACCCGCGTGGGCAAGCGCCGGGTTGGCCCGCAGCAATTCGTCCGCCTGCCGGCGGTCGGACGTAGCTGCGTCGATAAAGGCTTTGATTGCGGCTTCGTCAGCGGCTCCGGCGGTGGTGAGCCACGCCAGAAATCGCGGCCAACTGCGGAAGCCTTGTTCGCGCGCGATCGCCCGTTGGGCGTCATGCAGTTTGGGTTCCGTGGCAACGAACGCGAGGCGTTGGAGTGCAGTTGGCTCGCCTTTCCGGGCGGCGTGAAGGAGGGCTTTGGCTTGTTTGCGGTAATACTCGAGATTGGGACGGGTCGACATGCGACCTCCTTTCAATTTGTGCCCACTGTCCGCGAATTGGGCTGAAAGAAGGTGGCCGGTAAATCTGGCTTATTGGTGGGAAAATCCCTTCCCGCGGACCGGCAGCGCCCCAGTGCGCTTTTCGCAGCATACCATTGCTGCCGAAAGTTTCGGTAGTAGCGGGAGCTTAACCATTGTGTAATACGCGGTACAATTCTTGCTGGTTCGGGATCGTTCCACGGCGATGGCGCAAGTAATTCCGAATATCGGAAATGTCACGACGCCGCACCTGGTTTTCTGGATAGGGATTTGGTCACAAAAAGGCGGGCCGGAGCCCGCCTTCCTGTTTCAGGCACTTACTCACCGAATACGAGTCGGGTGTGAGATCCGCCGAATTCGATGGCTTGAATGTACGACTCGCCGCCCTGCTGGCCTGTCAGCAAGGCAGTCTGCTTGTACTTATCAGGCTCAGACTCGACCTTCACCGGAGCACTGTAGGTCTTGTCCTTGTCGACATTCGTCAACAGCGCGCTGTTGCCCTCCAGTTTCACCTCGTAGTTGCCAGGCGGTAGCTGGACGTCCCCAGCCATCGTCGGTTCCGACAAGGTGATTGAATGGCTCCTGGCCTGAACCAAGCCAACGCTGGAGAGACACAGAATAGCAGCCATTACTGTTTGTCTGACTCTCATTTCTCTTCCCTCCTGAATATACTGACGGGAGCGGAAATGGAAGAGTTGCCGCGAATTTTACTGACCGCGGTCACTGGTGGGAGGCACAACACCTTTGAGCCGCATGTATACCGAGATATAACCGTACATTTCGGTATTGTGCGTGGTATTGCCGATCAGGGCGGTAAGTTTGGTGCGCTGCTGCCCGCCGCGTCCGGCGACCATCTCCATGGCGGTCTCGCCGGTCATCTTGTCCCACGCAGCATCGCAGGCGTCGAAGCTGGCCTTCAGGCCCGCCACGATGTCCGCCTTGGAGGTCTTGCCCGTCGCCGGATTCGTTTTGCGTTCTCCGGTCAAGCCGCTGCAGGTTCCGATTTGATTGGCGATGTGAATCATGCGCGCGCCAAAGGTTTCCATTTCCGGAGTGGGCTTGAAGCTGTACGCGTCCTCCGGCATTTTTTCGGCTGCTTTGATCAGGTTGGTCTTGTTGCCGGTATAGGCAGCCTTCTGCTCGGTTACAACGGGGTTCTGCGCCAGCAAAGCGCCGGACGCGCAAATCGAAAGGGCAAGGACAGCGGCGGTACGGTTCATGGATTACTCCTCGAAGTGAAATACGGTTCTAGCTATTCTACATGCGAGGCGGGTGGGACAGACGACCGCCGTTCGTCGTCTGTCCTTCCACACAGTGCTTTACTGTCCGATATTGACCGAGTAGATCTTGCCTTCCGAGCGGCTGGCAATATACAGCTTGCCGGCCGTGGAATCGATGGCCAGGCTGCTTGGCCCCTTCAACCCGTCCACCAGCACCGTACCTTCGGCACTGTCGTATTGCAGCACGCGTCCCGGCGCGCCCGCCAACATGTTGGTGCTGTATTCCAGTGCCCAGAACTGCGGGCGGCTGCCGGCCGCTCGCGGACGATAGGCAACGTCGATAGTCGAATTCAACCAACTGATGAAGGGGGCCGTGGCGCCGGTCGCCGGATCCACCAGCAGCACCTTGGCGTCGCCCGGCGTGAAGGGGAATCCCGTCAGGAAACTGACCAGCAGTTGGTTGCCATAGACGCGCGTATTGGTGGGCACCGCGTCCACCACCGGCGGCTGCGAGGGTCCCACGTTCGGAAAGCTCGGGAACTGCACCAGGGTGCGCTTCTTTCCGCTCGGCAGGTCGATCTGGTGCACCAGATTGAGTCCGGCGTCATTGACGTACAGGTGGGTGGGATCGGAATCCAGCCGCGCGATGCCAAACGGGTGCGAGTGCTTGATCACTTCGCGCGCGTCCGGCCGGAAGCGGAATTCGGTAAGCAGCGTGGCAGTCGCTTTATCTCCCGCGGCGTTGGCCAGGGTGACCGCGGCGCCATCGAGCAGTTTGGTGTGATCTTCAATCTTCAGCGTAAACGCGCCCGCGAAGCGCTCCACGCTCTGCGGGAAGGTCACTTGGAGCACCGAATCGAAGATGGGGGACGAGATGCCCTTGGTGCTGATCGCGAGCGTGCCCTGCGCCGGGCCGGGCACGTAGAGATCACCCTCTCCCACTACGATGTAGAGCGTGTTCCCGTCCAACAACAATCCGTTGGGACCGTCGGGATCGTTGTTCGGGACAGAGAGGCCCGAGGGAAGCCCTTCGATGAGCGTGGTGCGCGTTCCGCTCGGGCTGATCACGGAGACTACTCCAGAGTTCGGGGTGGTCCCCGTCTCCGCCGCCAGCAAGCTGCCTCCCGGACCGGCAATGATCTTGGACGGGAACGACAGACCACTGGCGAACAGGGTGGCCTGCTGTGTCTGCGCGAAGCCCAGGGCGGAAGCACCGAACATCGCCGCAACTGTGAAAAAAACTCTGTGTGTGGAATGCATATGGGCGGAATATAGCATTCGCGCGCGTCCGTGGACCATTGGGCGAAGGCCGTACTTGGGAGGAATCGCACAGTCCACGGTGTCGCCGGAAGATACAAGCCCGCCCCGTCTGGCTGGCATATAATGAATCGAATTCGCAGCCGCGCCAGCACCAGCGCCCGGGCCGCGAAGGTTTCAGGAGACTCAAATTATATGAAGCGTCGCATTGCACTTGCAGTTCTTACCCTGTCCGCACTCGCGCCCCTCTTCGCGCAGGCCCCGAAAGGCTGGAAGATGCGGGTGGATCGGAGCACCGAGGCGTCCGACCCCGATGCTCCCGGCGACATCAAGTTCGTCACGCAGGGGTCCGGCTTCCATGCCACCAACCCCCAGGCCGCCGTCTATTGGAATCCCGCCAATACCGCCAGCGGCGCTTACACCTTGAAGGGCAGCTTCACCCTGGCAAAGCCTAGCGGACACGCCAATTACTACGGCCTGATTTTCGGCGGCAAATCGCTCGAAGGCGCGGACCAGCAGTACATCTATTTCGTGGTCGCGCAAAACGGCACGTGGCTCATTAAGCGCCGTGAAGGCGCGCAGGCTCCCACCGTGGTCAACCGCACGCCGAACGACGTGGTGAAGAAACCCGGCGACGATGGCACATCCGTCAACAACCTGGAAGTCCGCGTAGGCGCCGACAAACTCGATTTCGTGGTCAACGGCACCGTGGTGCACTCGATGCCCAAAGGCGATCTGAAGACTGACGGCATTTGGGGCGCACGCGTCAACCACCTCCTCGAAGTCCAGGTCGACGGCCTCGGCGTCAGCAAGTAGCGATTCGCCGCGTTCCAACTGGGGCAGTCCTGCGTCGGGCGGACTGCCCGCCTTTCCAGACCAGAGTGGGATAAGGCTCTGCCTTGTCCATCCGAGCGGAGCTCGGAAAATTCGAGCGAAGCTTGGAAGTCGCGCGCACCGTGGCACTGCCGCTCGCGGTGTGAAGTCTATTGTGGTTGGAGAACGCGGGAAGATGCGGGGAGTTGAATCTGGGGGCGGGGAACCCAGGTTTTGTATCTGGGGTGGGTAGTGGGGTTCGAACCCACGACATCCAGAACCACAATCTGGCGCTCTACCGGCTGAGCTATACCCACCACGTACCTCCTCATCCTATCAAAGCCATCCCCATAGGGGCAATAAGGCGTCATAATAGGACTCACAAGTCCGAAACAGGAGACGCCCATGAAAGCTCTCATCCTGCCCCTGCTGCTCTGCGCCGGCCTGCCCGCGCAGGACATCGCTCCCGCCGTCCGGGACCGAATCGAAAAGGCGGTGCTCGAAGTGAACGCGCAAATGACCGCCGCGTCCGAAGACCTCGACATCGATCGCCTCTTCAGCTATGTGCTGCCCAATGAACGCGGCTCCATCGTCCTCAACGGCAAACTCTACGTCACGCGGGAAGAGGCGCTGGCAGCGGTCAAGAGCGCCGCGCGCGGCGGAGCCACCGTAAAATACGCCTGGAAGAAACTGCTGGTGACCGTGATCTCGCCCTCCACCGCACTGCTGGTCGCAGAAGGCGAATCGGTCATCCGCCCGGATAGCGATTCCGAACACCCGGTGGTCACGCCCTTCGTGCAAAGCCTGCTGTTCGTGCTCGCCGACGGCAAGTGGAAAGCGCTGCACGCGCATCAGACGGCGCAGCGCTGATTACTTCGCGCTCAGCAGATTGGCGAACAGGCGATACGCGCCCGGCACGCCCGCCGGCAACTGGCGGAACCACGAAAAGGCCGTGAAGATGTAGACGCCTTTGCCGTAGCGCGCCCAGATCTCGCCGCCTTCCAACGCCTGGTCGCCCGGGTCCTGTGAAGAGAGCACCGTCTGATACCGGGGATCCCACTGCACGGCGAAGGAAACGCCGCGCTCCTGCACCCATCCGTCGAAATCCTTCGGGTTGATGTGATTGGGATACTGCAACAACGGGCTATCCGCATTGGGGAACTTGACAGGCGCTTCCTCCACCGTGATGCGGTACTTGTTGCCGATCGGCACGAAGAACGGATACGGCCCGAGATTCGTGGTGATGGGATTGGCGGGCGGTTGCTGGAACACCGGGACCGGCTGTCCGCGCGGCGCCGTCGGGTCCGGACTGTCGCCCGTCTGGTACTGCACGATGTAGGTGCCGCCATTCTTTACGTAATTCAACAGGCGGGGCTGATTGGCGCGAATGTCGGCGCGCACATTGTAGGCGCGCACTCCCGCCACAATGGCATCGAAGCGGCTCAGGTCGCCCTGCTCCAGATCGCCCTGGCTGAGCAGGGCAACGTCCAGACCGAGTTGGCGGAGCGCTTCGGGCATCTCGTCGCCCGCGCCCATGATGTAGCCCACCTTCTTCGCGGTCACCTTGATATTGGAGCGCACCACTTTGATTTCCGCGGGCGGGAACAGAGTCTGCGCCGGGAAATGAGAGTACGCAATCACTTTCGTCCCGGAGGAAATATCGCGCCCGCTCACCCGCGCAACGGCCAGAATCTTGGCGGTGGTCTCTCCCGCGGGCGGAGTCACGTCGAAGGTCATCACGTGCGTCTCGCCGGCCAGCGCAATCTCAAAACTCTGCGATTTCGGCTCGGCCTTCCAACCGGCTGGCACTTCCAAACGCAGGTCGCCCTTGGCATTCGCTACGTTGGCCTGTACCGAGACCTGCACCTTGCGCGCCGCCGTATCCGGGAACAGCGCCACCGGCTCCGGCAGATTGACGGCCACCGCCGGCACCACCGTAAAGGCGCGCACGCGTTCCCCGATGGCGCGGTCCGCATAACGGTAGCGCACCGGGCGCACCAGTTCGACCGGCGCGCCGTCCACCGTGAGCCGCACGCGCATTTGCGCCGCCGCCGGGGTGTCGGGCAAGCCAATCAGCAACTGATCGTCGATCTGGTAGGCATTCGCCGAATAAGGTTTCGCCAGCCAGTACGGGTTGGTGTACTCCTGGTTGGCCGGCACCTTCAAATTCAACTGGATCTCCGCGCTTTGGTTGTAACCCAGCGTGGCGGGCTTCGCTTGCGCATCCTGGTCCCAGATGCCTTCTACGCGCGCGCTCTGGAGGCTGACCTGCGCTGTTGAACGATTGAGCACGGTGGTGGTCACTGTGACGCTGTCGCCCGGCGCCACGCTGTACTGGCGCGCCTGCGCTTCGACGAACAGCCCCGCGCAAAGCGCGATCGCCTCGTCCACCTCGGCCAGCTTTTCCCGGGCCAGCGGATCGTCGATCGCCGCCATCAACGGGCGCACTTTGGCCAACGCGGGAATCGCCTTTTCCGGATGGGCCGGCTCGTACGTGCGCAGCACTTCATCCAGCAGCGCCTTCACCGGACGGCCGCCGGGGATACGGTTCCAGGTGGTGTCGATGCCATCGAAGAGATCACGCGTGGCGGGCGTACCGCCTATGATCGTGAAAGTGGTCTTCGAAGCTCCGGGCCGCCGCATCGCGCCATCGCCCTGACTGCGGTTCAGGCTGCGGCTGAGCACCGCCAGTTCTTCATACGAGTAGCCGAGAATCGGATTGAAGGCGCCGATGTCCGCTTCCGGCTCCGGGGCTGCGGCCTCCGCGGCGGCGCCGGGTGGGGGTGGGGGTCCGAACATGGCCGCCTGCGCCAGTCGTTTCGCCTGCCACACCTGGACGTATTTCAACTGCTCCGGGAACATCTTGGGATCGCCCGCCGCCGCGAAGGCTTCCTTCCCGAGCATCGCCGATGCCTGGTGCTGCCCGTGCCCGTCGCGCGGCGTGCCACTGAAACCCAGAATGATGACGTCGGGACGGTAGCGGCGAATCACCCAGACGATGTCCGAGAGAATGCGGTCGTGCCCCCACTTTTCCATGGTTTCTTCTGCCGTGCGCGTAAAGCCGAAGTCGATCGCGCGGCTGAAGAACTGCGTCGCGCCGTCGATCTGCCGGCCGGCGAGCAGCTCCTGCGTACGGATCACCCCAAGCTGCGCGCCCTGTTCGGGGCCGATCAGATTCTGTCCGCCTTCGCCGCGAGTCAGCGAAAGATACGCGGTGCGCATGTGGCGCCCGCGCGCGAAGTAGGCAAGCACGGGGGTACGTTCGTCGTCGGGATGGGCCGCGATGTGCAGCACGGTACCCAGTTCGTTCAGTTTCGTCAGCGACTGTTCGATCTCGGCGGCGCCAGAAAAACTGCGTTGCGCATGAGCCGGAGAGTAGGGGAAAAGGAACACGATACCCAGCAGAAGGAAGCTACGCATGTTTCCTACATTTTAGCGAAGTGCCGGTGAGACCTGCTAACCTTGATGTAGCCCGTATCAGTATGACAAAAACGCTCCGGTCTCCTTTTAATCATGAAGTCGGCGGCAAGGTGGAAGGTTGCACCATCCTTGAGAAGCGGGTAGTGAT
Source organism: Candidatus Solibacter sp. (assembly GCA_039934035.1). Taxonomy (GTDB): domain Bacteria; phylum Acidobacteriota; class Terriglobia; order Bryobacterales; family Bryobacteraceae; genus Solibacter. Next base: position 133,165 of record JBDTMZ010000142.1, read on the forward strand.
TCCACCCAATCCGGACGAGAAGCGCCGCGGAATTTACGATTACGTGGTAGAAGTGCCGCCCACCCCGGCCGGCGTAAGCGGCAGGCAGGCCAGCACGCGCACCGCCAGGAGCAAACCGGCGCCAGAGCCGAAGGAAGGTTCCGCCGGCTTCACGCGCGCCACTCCCAGCGAAATGGGCGGAGTGATCCGCCGCATCGGCAGCCGGTAGCGTAGGACAGGCTGGGCGGCCTGTCCTGTCCAGCATTTATCTCAGCGTCTTATTGAACAGCTCCAGAGTGCGCTCCCAGGCCAACTTCGCGGCCTTCTCGTCGTAGCGCGGCGTGGTGTCGTTGTGGAACCCGTGCTGCGTTCCCGGATACACATAGCCCGTGTAATTGACGTGGTTGGCCTTGAGCGCTTCCTCGAAAGCCGGCCAGCCGCCAGTCAGCCGCGTGTCGTTTTCCGCGTAGTGCAGCAGCATCGTGGCTTTGATCTTCGGCACGTCCGTCGCGGGAGGCTGTCCGCCATAGAATGGAGCCGCCGCCGCCAGGTCGCTGCCCATGCGTACGGCCAGCGTATTGGCGATTCCGCCGCCGTAGCAGAAGCCCACGACACCGATCTTGCCGTTGCCGTCGGGACGCGCTTTCAGCCAGTGCCCGGCAGCCACGAAATCTTCCGCCATTTTGGCGCGATCCACCTTGCCGAAAGCGGCCGCCCCCTTCTCGTCATCGCCCGGATAGCCGCCCACACTGGTCAATCCGTCGGGCGCGAAGGCCATAAAATTCGACGTGCCCAGGCGGCGCGCCACATCCTCGATATACGGGTTGAGGCCCCGGTTTTCGTGGACCACCAGCACGGCCGGCAGTTTGCCCGTGGCCTTGGCCGGCTTCACAAAGTAACCCTTGATTTCACCGTTGCCCTGCGGCGAGGGAACGGTCACACGCTCGGTCGCGATGCGGCCGTCTTCCTTCGGCACCTGTTGTGCCCAGGCGTAGTTGGGGCGCAGGCTTTCCCAGATCATGGTGGCGGTCATGCCGCCGACAGCGAACTTCTTGGCGCCTTCCAGAAAATCGCGGCGTTCGATCTCGCCGTGCACGTACTTGTCGAAAAGATTGAGCAGTTCCTGCGGATACTCGTTGGCCTTCCTGCGTTCCATTCCACTTCCCTCCATCCCGGCAACGATATCACACCGCCCTACCCCAGGACGGAACGGCACCAGTCAAGCGACCTTCGCATCTCCTTGACCTGGTCCAGGTTCGGAACCGTGTAGATGCGCTCAATCGAGAACGGGAACGCGAATTTCTCGCGCCGCGCCAAGAGCAGCAATTCCCGTACCGGCATATCGCCCTCTCCGAAGGGCGCCCATGCGGGCGGCGCCGCCTTTCGGTCGTGGCAATGGATCGTGGTGACGCGCCCGTGAATCTGCTTGAGAAACGCGATCGGGTCCGGGCCCCAGTTCTTGTACTGATAAAGATCGGGATTCGCGCCCACGTTCGGCCCGAATTCGAACGCCTTCAGATACGACGCGCCGCTGCCGATGCTGTTCGGATCGCTGGCGTTTCCCGAGGGGTGCAGCCCGAGACGTACCCCATGGCGCGCGGCCAGGGGTGCGGCGCGTTTCGCCGTAGCCAGCGTGGTGGACGTATTCAAAATCCCCGCGCCCAGCGCCTTGGTGATCTCCACTACGCGACCGATTTCCTGCTCGCCGGCGGAATCGTCCAGTGCGGCGTTGTAGGCGTAGACCGTCGCGCCGGCGGACTCCAGCTTCTTGCGGACGGCCGTAATCTCCCCCAGGGGCACCGACGTTCGCCACTGCCGGATCGCCTCCCGGCGCGTCGCCGGTGGCGCAGCGGGCTCCACGTGCGCCGATTCCAGTTCGATGCCGCCAATCTCCGCCTCCCGGACGATGCGCACCACTTCCTCCAGCGGCAGTCCTCGAAAGGAGTAGGTACCGACCCCCAGCCTGACGCCCTTGTACTTCCAATTGCGTGCCTGCGCCGGGGCCAGCGATGCCAGGCCCGCCAGCGCGATTCGACCGAAATCGCGTCTGCCAGTGATCATGTGCTATCCAGCTTACACGCCCGGCCGGCATCTCACAGCGCGCTGGCCGAATGAATCCCTTCGGATTGCAGCACGCCGGCCATCTTCTGCAGCGCGGTCTTGTGAATCTGCGAAACGCGGCTTTCATTCACGCCCAGTACGTCGCCAATTTGCTTCATCGTCAGATCGTTGGTGTAATACAGCGATACCACCTTCTGGTAACGCGGGGGCAGGGTGTGGATGGCGCGCGCCAGCGTGCTCTGCAATTCGCGGTGTTCGCACATGCGGTCCGGCTGGTATTCGGGCGTGGCCGCAAATTCCTGCGTGCGCTCGCCGTCCTGATCCGGCACCGCGGTGGCCGATACCAGGCCTACCGTGGACAGTTCCAACTGCATGCGGTGCCAGCGTTCCAGCCCGACTCCCATCTGCCCGGCTACCTCGTGACTGCTCGGCGTGCGGCCCAGTTTGGAGGCCAGATCGCGCGTCGTCGATTCCACCTGCTTCTGGCGGCGGCGCAGGTCGCGCGACGCCCAGTCCATCTGGCGCAGGCTGTCGAGAATGGCGCCCTTGATGCGGTGCTTGGCGTAGCTGTGGAATTGCACGTTCTTGGCGCCATCGTATTTATCCACGGCATCGAAGAGGCCCATCACACCGGCGTGCACCATGTCATCGAGGTCCACGTGAACCGGCAGACTCTCATGGACGCGAATCGCAATCGCCTTGACCAGGGAGAGGTGATCGAGCACGATCTGGTCTCTCAGTTCTCTGCTCGGCCGGGTCCGGCGGCGTTTAGACACACGAATAGCGCTCATGGTTTGGTCCCCTTTTTTCTGACTGTCTTGTTTCTTTTGGATTTGCCGGTTTAGCCCCGACGGGATCTAAGGTTGCAGCTTTAGTGCCAACAAGAACTTTAGGGTAAGGCGCTCATTTTCAGTAAAAAAGATCTTAATTTGACGTTCCAGACTGGAACGTGTTTCAAATTGGAACGGAGGAGTGTTTCAGGACGAACCGAGGAGGAAACGAGGAGGACTACCAGCGGGCCATAAACGCAATCAGCGTCTTGACCGCAAGGCCGGCCATGAGGATCCAGACCGCCAGCCGCAGGTTGCCGTCGAGAGTAAAGGCGGCCATCAGGGCGATGGCAGTATATGTGCCCATCGCGCAGAAGAAGCGGGTGGTCATGGTCTTTTTATTTTGGCATGGCAACGGAGAGAAGCGTGCTCTAAGGCGGAGCGCGTTCCTGCACCAGGAAGCGACACTATGCGGGACAGCGCCTCAAGCAGCGCGCCGCCTGAAGGCGACGGCAGGCACGAATGCCTGTTCCCACAGAGCGGCGTGGACACAATCGAAGATGCGTGACCGCCACCGCAGCCTCAAGAAAATCTTCGCGCCGTAGCGAAGAGCTTCCAGGGTGTAGTGCAAGTGCCCTTCAGTCGCGCTGGAAAGGTACCGGCTTGAACCCCGCCGCTTCCAAGTCTCGCCGGGCGATTTGCCGTGCAGGCGCGTCCGGATAGGGACCTGCCAGCACACGCATCAGGTTCCCGGCAGGCACCAGCGATACCGGGAATCCCCTTTGCCGCAGCGCCTGCTGCATCGCCAAGGCGACGTCCTGGCTCACGGCCATGACCTGCGAGTACAGTCCGGCCGCGGCCATCGATCCGGTGGGCGAGGATCCGGACGTGCGTCCGTCGCTAATCCCCGCGTCGTGCATTCTGCGCTCCGCTACCAGCGTCTGCTCCGTCGCGGCCATATGGGAGCGAACCGCCTGCGCTTCGCGGTCGACGGATTCCATCACCCGTTCTGTGGCGGCAAGCTGCTCGCGGATGCTTTGCAGTTCGGAGGAAAGGACACTGATGGGGAGCGCGTTCCTCAATTCGGAGGACCGCGACACCTCCGCTTCCCGCCGCGCCTGGTCCGAGTTGCGTTCCAGCACGGCGAGCGACGCCTCCGCTCTTTTCAAGGAGGGATGATTGGGCGAGAGTTCCGAACTCATGTCCTCAATCTCCGCTCGCAATATCAGGATTTGCTTGTTAAGTTGCTCGAGTAAGGCGCTCCGCTGGCCTTGGGCCTGCCATTTGGCCTCCTGCGCCTCCGCGCTAGCGGCCAATCGCTTCTCCAATTCCGCCCTCGCGCTGCCTAACCGGTCCGCCCGAAGATACAACTCGTACAACCGATCCTGGGCGGCAGTCGCCGACTCGGCGGAGGGCCCGGCTTCCACGGGCGCGGGAGGCCGCATTTCAGTCGGCGCCGGTGCCTGGGGTCGAAACTCGACCGCGGCCGGCGCGGCGGGTGCCAGTGCCTGCTGCGCATAAACGCGCGCGGGACGAATGGCGGCGACCAGATAGAGCACGGGCAAGGCGCAGAGTGCGAGCGCCACCCGGTGGGCGCGCGTCAGCCCGAGGCAGAGTACGCGCGCTTCGTCCAGCACGCGCTCCACGCGGTGATGCACGTCGGAGTGTCGCGCCATCGCCATCGCTTCCCACGCGACGCGGCGATCGCGGCGGCCCACGGCGGCGGCCATTTCCACCAACACTTCGGCATACTTGTC
>JBDTMZ010000143.1:0-5935 GCA_039934035.1 Candidatus Solibacter sp.
CTTTCATTCGCTACTCCATGCCGGTTTATCCCGGCGCTATCCAGACGATCGTTTTTAGTCGTCCGTCCCCACTGCGCCGAGGCAAGCGTCCCGCCATGGCCGCTACTGCGAGAATTCGCTTCATATTCCGCTCACAGTTATCACGGAAAGCCGGGAACACAAGCATGTCCTGGTCCCGCCCGCGTGATAACATGCCACCCATATGAAGACTCGAGTTACCCGCCGCACCGCCGCCCGCGCCATCGCCGCAACCGCCATTCCCTTGGCCGCGCAGACCCCGGCCAAACAACCGAAAGAGCAGTCCATGCAACTCGGAGTATTCTCCATCAGCCTGAGCGTCAAAGACCTGTCCGTCTCGCGAGCCTTCTACGAGAAGCTCGGATTCAAAGTCTTCGCCGGCGACGGCAAAGGCTATCATATTCTGCGCAACGGCGACGCCATCATCGGGATCTTTCAGGGCATGTTCGACAAGAACATTCTGACGTTCAACCCCGGTTGGGACACCAACGCCCAGAAGGTCCCCAACTTCACCGACGTTCGCGAACTGCAGCGCCGCCTCAAGGCACAGGGCGTCAAATTTACCCTCGAGGCTGACGAGAAGACCACCGGACCCGCCGGCTGCATGGTCGCCGACCCGGACGGCAACCAGATCCTGCTCGATCAGCACGTATAAGCGACGCCCATATAAGCGCCGCATCAGTGTCCATATCAGCGCCGCATCAGCGCTCGTATAGGCCGTATCAGTGCGCGTCTGAGGTGCGCGTCTCAGCGAGGCGCCGGGCCGTAAATGTGATGCTCCGAGGCCCTGCATATCCTCGACCGCTCCCACATCGTGGCCAAATGAACAAGGCCCTCAATGAAGTCCGCGCCGGCGAATCGCGCCGCATGGCCAGCGAGGGCCTCACCCCTGTGCTGAAGAAATCGCGCTGGCTGCTGCTGAAACGTGAAGAAAATCTGAAAATCGAACAGCGCTTCCGGCTCCGCGATCTGCTCCGATACAATCTGAAAACCGTCCGCGCTTACCTTCTGAAGGAAGCCTTTCAGCAGCTCTGGGATTACAACTCCCCAGCCCGGGCCGGAAAGTTCCTTGATGATTGGTGTCGTCAGGTAATGCGCTCCCGCATCGAACCCATGAAGAAGATCGCCCGGTCACTACGGGAGCACCGCGAACTGATTCTCAACTATTTCCGCGCTCAAAAGCTGCTTTCCAGCGGCGTCGTGGAGGGTCTGAACAACAAAGCCAAAGTCACTATGAGAAAATCCTACGGCTTCCGTACCTTCCGCTGCCTTGAACTCGCCCTCTATCACTCACTTGGCAAGCTACCCGAGCCCGAATCTACCCACGAATTCTTCTGACGAACCAAAATTCAGCCTCGTCGGAGAAATCTGTGGGTCCCCAGCGAACTTGGTTACCGGAGATGCTGGACGTGCTCTGGGAGACGCTGGCGCGCGGACCTGTACGTCGAGTGCTGGATCGGCCTGGCCGGCGAGCTTGACCGCATGCATCCTGCTGACGTCGATCCCCGTGGCCCTGCGATAGCTCCGGGTTTACTTTGCACGCCCAGCCGCGGGCGCTACCGGCTCCATGCGGAACTTGTAGCGGTACTCGCGGGCGGCGGGCAGAGTGTACTCGGTGTGCGGGCGCGCGCCCCAGCCGTCGTCGCCTCCAATCCCCATCTGGCGGTAATCCACGTTCACGGTGATGTCGTCGGAGAAGGCGATCTCGGTGGGGTGCTTGCGGCCCGGAACCGAAGGCGCGAAGTGGTCGATCTCCTCGGGGCGAAAAGGCCACGCGCTGAAATCGAAGGTTGGCAGCCCCGTGATCTTCCACCCGAGGCCCTGCGCGTTTGAAAATGCGGCCCAACGGGAGTCCGTCCGGTTGCCCGTCTCCTGCGGGCGCGGGTAGGGATACCACATGTCATCCACGCGCGAGGAATAGAGGCCCACCGCGGCCGAGCTGTTACGATCCCAGAAGGACTCTTGCGGTCCGCGCCCGAACCACGAGACGCTGCGAAACTCGCCGGGAATCCGGAATTGCAGTCCGACTCGCGGCAGGTCCGGTTGCCCCTGCGCGGCTTTGAGAACGCTTTCCACTTCCACCGCGCCGCTGCTGTAGACGGAGTAGACGATGCTCTGCTTCGATTCGCCCGCCGGCAGGGACGCGTCCACCGTCACCCTCGCGAGCTTCGGTGAGACGCTCTCGATGGTGATCGACGTCACCGAGCGCTTCGCTCCGGCGTCGTGCCACACGCCTTGCCGGCGCGCCATGCCGTTGCCGCGGTCGTTGTCGGTCTCGCTGCGCCAGTAGTTCGGCGCCAGAGGGCCGGCAATCATCTCCTTGCCGTCGAGCACGTACGATTCGAGGCTGCCGCTAGATTTGCCGAACCGGGCCGTGAAGCGTCCGTTCGAGATCTCCGCGCCAGCGGCCGACTCGCTCACGCGCAGAGACGGCAACGCGGCGGTGTCGAGGCCGGGCGCGGGGGGAACCTTGTATGGCATCGCAAGCTGATCGAACGCCACCGGGAACCCTGCAGGCGCCCACGACGCAGCCGCGGCCAGCCGGAAACTCACCTTGAGGAAGTACTCGGCGCCTGGAACCAGCTTCGGTTCTTTGACCGCCAGCGTCACTTCCTGCGACTGCCCGGCCTGGGCGGTAAGCGGCGGCAGCTCCCCCTTCTGAATGGCGACGCCGCTCTCTTCGAGCACCCAACTGCCGCGCGCATACGAGAGGTCGCGGAACAGGTTCTTGTTGCGGACGCGAATCCTGCCCGCCGCGAGGTCCGCGGGCTCGACCTTGATGTACTGGTAGACCTTCTTGACCTCTTCCAGGGCGGGGTGCGGCGAGCGGTCGGAGGCGACGATGCCGTTGAGCACTTGCGTCTCGTCGTTGGGCTTGTCGCCGAAATCGCCGCCGTATGCCCAGAACTCCTTACCGTTGGCGTCCTTCTTGCGGATGCCCTTGTCCTGCCAGTCCCAGATGAACCCGCCGTGGAGGTAAGGCAGCGATTCAATCTGGTCCCAGTAATCCTGCAGATTGCCTACGCTGTTGCCGCGCGCGTACGCGTACTCCACCATGTACATCGGCCTACCTTTCCCCTGCGATTGATACGTTCGGGGGATGCTGGCGATGCGCGGGTACATGGGCGTGAAGAAATCGCCATGGATGCTCTGCCCGGCTTCGTAGCCGATGTAGAACTCGGGGTGGCGCGCCTTCACAAAGTTCCTGGCGGCTTCCAGGTTGCGGCCGATTCCGGCCTCGTTGCCGAGCGAGAAGGCGAAGATGGACGGGTGGTTCTTGTCGCGCTCCACCATGCGGCCGACGCGTTGGACGTGGTTCTCCGTGTAGTCCTCGCCCTCCGAGATGCGCTGCCGTTCGTTCGAACCGTAGCCGTGGGACTCGACATTGGCCTCGTCGAGAACATAAATGCCGTAGCGGTCGCAGAGCGAGTACCACTCGGGCGCGTTCGGGTAATGGCTGGTCCGGACAGCGTTGATGTTGTTGCGCTTCATCAGCGTGATGTCCTCGACCATGCGCTCCCGCGTCATATACTGCCCGGTGTCCGGGTCGAACTCGTGACGGTCCACGCCCTTGAGGTAGATCTTGCGCCCGTTGAACAGCAGTTGATCGCCCTTGATCTCGATGGTCCGGAATCCGACTTCCCACGGGATGCTCTCCAGCACTGCGCCGGAAGCGTTTTTCAGGGTGAGCACCAGTTTGTACAGGTTCGGCTCCTCCGCCGACCACTTGGCCGGGCTGGCGACAGCCTGCTTCAGTTCCACCGCCCCTTCACTGTTTGGCGCGGCCGACCACGTCGCGGCAGCCGTTTTCATCGCCTCGGAGCCGCGCGCATTGAAGAGCTTCACTTCGAGAGTACCGGAAGCCTGCGCGGCCGAAAAATTGCGCACGCTCGCTTTCACCTGCAGCGTGGCGTCGCGGTAAGCCGCGTCCAGCGGCGTAAGGACCTGAAAATCGCGCACGTGGACCGGCGTGCGCGCGACCAGCGTGACGTTGCGGTAGATCCCGCTCACGCGCCATATGTCCTGGTCTTCCAGATAGCTGCCGGCATTCCAGCGGTAGACCTCGGCAGCCACGGTGTTGACGCCCGGCCTCACATAACGCGTGATATCGAACTCGGCAGGAAGGCGCGAATCCTGGCTGTAGCCAACGCGTTCCCCGTTCACGTACAGCACGAGCGCGGAACTCACGCCGTCGAAGACGATAAAGATCTCGCGCCCGCGCCAGTTCTGCGGGATATCGAAGGTGCGGCGGTACGAGCCTACGGGGTTACGTTCGCCGTACGCCGTCCAGGTCTTGTCGTCCGGCTCTTCCATCACGTGCGGGGCGTCGCGCTTGAAGGGATAAGGGACGTTGGAGTAGATTGGCGTGCCGTAGCCCTTCATCTCCCAGTTGGAGGGCACTTCGATTTCTTTCCACGAGGACACCGGGAAGTCGGGCTTGTAGAAATCTGTCGGTCTCTCGGAGGGCTGCTTCACCCAGTGGAATCGCCATGGCCCGTTCAGGGACTTGGTGAAGACGGCGTCCCCCGCGCCCCCGCGCAGCGCGGCCGCTTCGGCGGGAAACGGCGTGAGCGTGGCGTGAGCGGCCTCCTTGTTGACACCCGTAATCCGCGGGTTCTCCAGTTCGGGCGGGATCGCCGACTGCTGTGCGAAGGCCGCGGAGGGCGCGAGCAGGAACAGAAAAAGAGAGGCCTTAATCATGTTTTCAATCCGCGGACGATTTTAGCATTATGCGATGACCCTGTCCAAAACCGACGGGAAGCTGACGTTGGTCGGCAAAATGCTTCGACTGGTGGTCAAATCGGCAGTTTACGGGCTCGCCGAGAGTGTTTCAGGCCGCCAGCGTCAGGCAACCGGGCCACCGGCCCTGTCCAAAACGACGGCGATAAGAACTATTTTGGACAAGAGTGATTCGCGCAGCCTGGAGCAGAGGCCTCGAACAGGCATTAAGTCATTGAGCTGTCATCGTCTTACGCGTCTTCGTGCCCGTCAAAGGAACAAAACGTTACCGGAAAACTACGCAAGCACTTGGCTCGTTTGTCGCCAACTCGGACTTTGGTACGGTTCTGGCCCCAAACCCGGTGTTTCGGGCAATCATTCCTGCCTAGCTAGTCGCGCAACGTCCATCGATCCGGCGGCTCGCGGGTCTGAAGCGGTTTATGGTAGAGATTGGCCGCCGCCCGCTTCCGCGCCATGGAACTGATCACGATTCTAAACCGCTGCCATCGTTTCCGAGGTTTTGTCTACCAGCATGCCCACTTCAGCGCCGACAAGAAGAGTATCGAAGTGGCCGTGCGACCGCGCAAGGGTTCGGCCGCAGTCTGCTCGCGCTGCCATTTGCCGGCGCCCGGTTACGACCAGCTCGCCGAACGGCGCTTTGAGTTCATTCCCCTGTGGGGATTTCTCGTCTTCCTTCTGTACACCATGCGGCGCGTCAACTGTCGCCGCTGCGGCATTGTGGCTGTCGAAGAAGTTCCCTGGGGCGACGGCAAACGCACACTGACCAAAGCCTACATGCTCTTCTTAGCCCGTTGGGTGCGGCGACTGTCATGGAAAGAGACGGCGGAGGCCTTTCGCACCTCCTGGGACAAGGTCTTCGACGCGGTGGAACACGTCGTCACCTTCGGGCTGGAGCTCCGGGTGCTAGGCCAAATCGATGCGATCGGCGTCGATGAGATCCAATATGCCAAAGGCCACAAGTACTTGACTCTGGTTTATCAGATCGATCTCGACGTCACGCGCCTGCTTTGGGTGGGCCGCGAAAGAACCATCGAATCGTTTCGGGGATTTTTCACCCTTATTGGCGACGACCTGGCTTCGAAGATTGTGTTCGTCTGCTCCGATATGTGGGCACCCTACCTAAAAGTGAATGGCGAGGAGCCAATAATGCGGAGGAAGTGGCCGGACACCTGTTTTT
>JBDTMZ010000144.1:0-25598 GCA_039934035.1 Candidatus Solibacter sp.
TGTACGACTCTTTCATTCGCTACTCCATGCCGGTTTATCCCGGCGCTATCCGGGCGATCGCCTTTCGTCGTCCGCCCGCATAGCTTCGAAGCACGAACAGGCCACTCAAAACCATGCCCTGTTCCACCAGGAAGCGGAGAGCACGAACAGGCCACTAAAAAAACGATGGCCTGTTCCACCAGGCAAATCTGGTACGAATGAGGCTATGGCGCACGATGAAAGGGAAGGACCGGCGGCGATCCGCCGGTCCTCGCACCTGACATCTTACCGCAGGGACACGGTCACGCCGGACTGGCTCGGGTTGCCGCCGACCGAGACCTGAATGAGTTGATCACCCGCCGGAACCCCAGTCGGCACGATCACGTTCAACTGCATCACGCCCGAGACGAAGCCGGGAGCTTCACCCGCGAAGGTCCAGTTGGCGCCCTGTCCCGCAATCGTGACCGTGACGGGCAACAGCGGACCCGGCGTCAGCGGAGCCGGCGGAGAAGCCACCGTGGTGACTTTGCCGGTCACGCCCGCGGGATTCGTTTCGCCTTCACCTGTGAGGTAGACGACAATCACATCGCCGCGCGTCGCCGGGTTCGAAGGTGAATTCGTGGTGCTGTTGGAATTCAGAATCGCTCCCGGACCGGAGCCCGAGGAGTTCGCCGTGAAGACCCCGGGCTGGGTGGTCGCCACATTCACCGGTACTCCGTTTGACGACTGGCCCAGATACTTCACTTGCACGCTGGCCGTCGTGAATAACTTGACCTCATACGGCACCACCGCAGATACCTGCGTGGCGCTGACGTAGATCAAAGGGCAGGCATAGCCATTGACCAGCACTTGGACTCCGCTCAGGGTGGTCGCAACCTTGCCGGTGGAATCCAGCGTCAGGCCCGCCGGAGTCGATGGGCCAATCGGATTCTGCGTGGTGGCGAAGAGGGTGATGATCTCGCCGGGAGAGATCGAGCCGATGGCATAGCTCGCCGCGTTGGTCACCTTCGTAATGGTAGGCAGCGGAGCGGTGACATTCAGCGTCACCGTGACCGTGGTGCTGCCGGTAGCGCCACCCACTCCGGCCACGGTAATGGTGCCGGTGAACTGGCCGGTTGCGGTGAGCGCCGCCGTGTTCAAGGACACATTCACCGTACCGGGCGTCGTGCCGAGAGCCGGCGAAACCACCAGCCAGTTGCCCGTACTGCTGGGCGTCGCGCTGAAGGTCAGGTTAGCGCCACCACCACCTACTGCGATGGGCTTCGCAGCCGGAGCGGAATCGCCCAGCCGGTAATCGAAGCTCAGGCTGGTCGGCGAGGCGGAAACCACCGGCGGAGCCGTCACCGTCAGGGTCACCGGAATATTCACCGTGCCGCCTCCGTTGGGCTGCAACCGGATGTTGCCGTTGTAAGTGCCGGGCTGCAGCGATGCCGCCGCCGCCGTCACAGTCAGAGTGGAAGGCGAAGAGAGGCCGGTACTCGGGCTGGTCGAGAGCCAGTTGGAACCGCTCGTGATCTGGACCGTGTAGGGAATCCCCGCCGTGCCCGAAGCGCTGGACACCGACACGGATTGCGTCGCCGGGTTCGACCCCTGCTGCGAGCTGAACGTGAGCGCCGTCGGGCTCACGTTGATGTTTCCCGTGTTGCCACCCGAATTCGTGGAGACCGTCAGCGTCACGCCCACCGTCTGCACGAAGCCGTTGGCGTTGAACGAAATGGTGGCGTTATAGGTGCCCACCGACAGACCCTGCGCATTCACCGACAGCGAAACGTTCGCCGAGGTGGTACCGGAAAGGGGCGATACCGTCAGCCAGTTGCCCGCGTTGTTGGGCTGATAGCTGATGGTCCCCGAAAACGTTGTCGCCGAGGCCGCCGACACCGTCAAATTGCTGGAATTCGGCGAGACCACGCCATTCACCGAAGTGAAGGAGAACGCAGCTTGCGAGAAGGTGAGCGGACCACTGCCGCTGCCGCCGCTGCCGCCTCCATTCACTATCATCACCACCGGAACCACCAGCGGACTGTTGCCCGCGCCCGTCTGGCTGATCGAAATCGATCCGCTGTAGACGCCGGTGTTTTTACCGGTGTGATCCACATTCACCGTCACGCCATTAGAACTGAGGCCGCTTAGGGTGATCCAATCATTGTTCGCCACCGCGCTGATCGGCGAGCTGCTCGTGCTGAGGCCGTTATCGGAATCGCTGACGAACACCTGCTGGGGGCTGGGTTGCGACTGTCCGGTATGCGCCGAGAAGTTGAGCGAGCCCGGAGTCGGCACCAGAATCGTCCCCGAAACCACAACCAGCGAAACCTGAATGTTGGTGGAGCCGCCCGGCGCGTTGACCGTGATCGCGCCGGCGTAGGACCCCAGAGCCAACCCGGTCGGGTCGATGGTGACCAGCGGCGCGCTGTTGGGATTGTCGGGATCCGGCAGCGAACTGCCGGAGGACGGCGTGACTTTCAGCCACGTCGCGGTGCTCGAGATGGTGGTGGACCACGCGCCTGGAGGTCCTGTGATCGCCAGGCTCTGCCGCGCGATGAATGCCGGGTTGGTACCGGACTGATACGTGAATTGAAGGTTGGTGGGCGCTACCGCCGAGGTGCCCGTTCCGCCGCCACCGCCGCTGCTGGCGACAGTCAGCGTCACCGTCAGTATGGCCGACTGCCCGCCGATGGAAACCGCGATGTCCCCGCTGTAAGTGCCCGCGAGGAGCCCCGAAGGATTCGCAAATACCGTGAACGACGACGACTGGTTGGCCACCACGGTCACCGGGCTCGGACCCGACGCACTCAACCAGGTGGGCGTTGCGCCCGAACCGGCTACAGTGACGGCGCCGCCCGCGTTGCTGATCAGGGTCACCGCCTGGCTCTGCTGTGCGCTGCCCAGCGCTGCGTTGAAGGTGAGCGGATTGGGCGTGACCGTGAGGCCGGACGCGTTGCCGCCGTTTACCGTCAGGCTGACGGTGAGCGTGTACTGGTTGTTATTGGAATCTCTCAACACCGCCTGGCCGGTGTAGTTGCCCTGCACCAGCGTATTGACCTGGCTGCCCAGCTTCAGGTAAAAACCCGTGCCGGCCGGAATATTGTCGTAGATGAAGCCGTCGGTCGTGCCGTCGGAAACCATCAGCCACGAACCGCCGCTGTTCACCGCCACGTTGTAAACCGCGGAGCCGCTCGGGGGAGTCGCCGTCACCAATGGCGGGAAAGGAAAATTGCCGCCCGTCGTGTAGTTCCAGGAGACGCTGCTCGGGCTTACCGTCCAGTTTCCGGTGCCCGAACCGGTGCCCACACTGAAACTCACATTGATGGCCAGAGAGCCGCCGGCCACCGTGGTCACCGTGACCGTCGCGCTGTAGGTCTGGGACGTGAGTCCCACGGCCGACGCCGTCAGCGTGATGCTGCCCGACGAGGACGGCGTGACGGTCGCGTTGGAAATCGCCGCCGTCAACCAACTCTGCGAGCTACTGATCCCATTCAGGGTCTCTGTGTTCGCGCCGCTGGTAGAGATATAGACTGCCAGCGGAGCCGCCGTGGTGTTCGCCGCCGTGCTGATGAACACTGGATTGGGCGCTGCCGTCAGGGTGGTGTTGCCACCGCCACCGCCCGAGCCGCTGGTGTAAGTAACCGTAATCGTGCGCGCCGTCACACCGCTGGGGGAACTCGGCATCAGCGTCACCGTCGCCTGCTTGACGCCTTCCGTAAACGGCGCACGCGCCAACGCGAACGTCACGAACGAAGGCGTGGTGGTGCTAGTGCTGGTGACGCTCAGCCAGTTGCCGTCGTCGCTCGCGTAAGACGGCGCTCCAATCGAGAAAGTGATTGGATCACCGGAACTGGTGACGTTGACGCCCTGCCCGCTGGTGCCAAACAGGTTGACCGTTGCCGGTGCGTTCAGTACAGGGGTGGTCTGTGCGGACCCGGCAGTTGCCAGGAGCAGCGCGATCGCAAATAGAAGTACGGTCTTGAAGAATTTTTGAGCGGCGTCCATGATTAAGTCCTCGGCCATGTTGATCATACAACAACAGCTGGCTGATTAACAGACCCGATGCTCTCTGTTTCAGTCGCTGTAACACTGAGACATTAAGGGAGATATGGACGCGACTATCTTCATCTTAGCCCTCGATTTCAAGCCTATTTCAGGATCTTGAAAAGATTGCTGTAATCGTCCGTCCACAATCGTACAGTTCTCTGAACATCCAGCGGCGCCGAATTACTCAGAGCCTCCCCGGTTAGTCCGGAAGCAGGCGATGTAATGAGCACCCATGTAGCTCCAAATACACCCTGCGTATCGTCGTCTTCGGTATCCACCACGCGCGCGATCTTGTTGGTCGCGTGAACTTCACCATCCAACACCGGCTGCAGATTCAAATACCGGTTGGAAATATGCACGGCCAGAATGCCATCCGGCCGGAGGTGGCGGAAATAGAGGTCCATCGCCTCTTTGGTTAAAAGGTGCACAGGGATGGAGTCGCTGGAAAAAGCGTCCACCGCCAGCACATCGAAATTCTGCGGGTGGCCTTCCCGCAACTCCTGTTCGAGCGTCAACCGCGCGTCTCCCATGGCGACGTCCAGTTTCGCCTTGCAATCCGCCAGATAAAAAAATTCCTTGCGCGCCAGTTGCAGCACCAGCGGATTGATTTCGTAATAGCGGATGTAATCGCCGAGCCGGCCGTATGCTGCCGTCGTCCCGGTGCCGAGGCCGATAACCCCGATGCGCACCGCGCCCTTCTGCTGCTTGCTGCGGATGGCCAGCCCGATGCCGGTATCCGGACCGTAGTAGGTGGTGGGCAGGCGGCGCCGCGCGATATTGAGAAACTGCTCGCCGTGGTTGATGGTTCCATGCGTCAGCGTACGTGTGGCTTCGAGCGAATTCGGGTCCCCGGTATCTCGAACTCGGAGACCGCCATAAAAGTTGCGCACCAAAACCCGCGATCCGCTGACCATCTGTTTGATCTGCCACCCTATATAGCCGGCCAGGGCCAGCGTGATAAGCCCGGTAACCATTACACCGGGCCAACGCCGTACCCATTGCAACTCATCGTCCTGCCTCAGCACGTAAGCCACCAAAGCCGCGGTCACCACCAGGCTGACTGGCATTTCGTAAAGAGCATTCAGGAAACGCGGGGCTAACAGGCCTACCACCAGCCCTCCCAACGCACCCCCGGCCGACATCATGAGATAGAAATGGGTGAGGTATTTCGGGTCAGGCTTGAGTCGTGCCAACTCACCGTGACACACCATGCAGCAAGTGAACAGGCCCATCGCGAACAGCGGGATCATGACTTTAATGGGCACGTTGCTGGTCATGTCGACGCTGACCGCGTATGCCATACTGCCCAGCCCGAGCGCCAGCAGTTGCAGGTAGGGGTTCCGCCGGTACCAGCCGTCACCCTCGAAGCACAAAATGAAGCTCAGCAAGTAAATGCTGAGCGGCAGCACCCAAAGAAATGGAATGGCGGCCACGTTCTGCGACAGATGATTCGTGATCGCCAGGAGAAGCACGCTGGCCGCCGCGGGCAGCAGCAGCCACATGACATAGGTCTTGCGGGTGGGTTCCGCCGCTGCGGGCAGCGGGTTCGTCGCCGCTACGATTTCATTGCCCGGACCGGCGGCGTCCGCTTCCGCCCGTGGCACGGCTTCCGCCCATTGCACGGTCTCTGCCATCGCCGCGTTCGATTTGAAGGCCGTAAACGCGCAAATTGCGATGAACGCCACATAGCCCCAGCTCCACATGCCGGATTGCTGGTGGGTGGTGAACGAAGGTTCGAACAGTGCCGGGTAACTGATCAATGCGAACATCGAGCCCGCGTTCGATAGGGCATACAGCCGGTAGGGCATCGCACCGTGAAACCGCCGTGCGTACCACGCCTGCAGCAGCGGACCGGTGGTGGAGAGTAGGAAGTAAGGCAGTCCGATGGTCCCGGCCAGCAATCCCAGAATCTGCATGGTCGGTTCGCCGCCGGCGCTGGGCTTCCACGAGGCGCTCGGGTAAATGGGCAGCACCGCCGAACTCACCGCCAGCAGCCCGATGTGCACCAGCATCTGCGCGCGCGGCTTCAAATAGCGGATGACCGCATGCGAATACATGTAGCCCAGCAGCAGCGCGGTCTGGAAGAAGAGCAGGCAGGTAGTCCACACAGCGGCGGACCCGCCAAACCAGGGCAGAATGATTTTGGCAATCACCGGCTGCACCTGGAAGAGCAGAAAGGCGCTCACCAGAATCGTCAAAGCGTAGAGAATCATTAATCTATCGTTTCGTTCCGGCGTGGAGCAGGCTTTCGGCCTGTCTATGTCTTGGGGTAGGACGCGTCCTACCCGTGCCCCGCCAGTCCCCCATCCTTATTTGTATGCCGCCACGCCGGTGACGCGCTCCCCGATCACCAGGGCGTGTATATGGTCCGTGCCTTCGTAGGTCTTGACGGATTCCAGATTGCAAAGGTGACGCATGATCGGGTATTCGTCGGTAATTCCGTTGGCGCCCAGCAGATCGCGGCTGACGCGGGCGCACTCCAGGGCCATGGCGACATTATTCCGTTTCAGCATCGAAATGTGCGCCGGATCGAGCTTCTTCTCGTCCTTCAGCCTGCCCGCATGCACCGCCAGCAACTGCGCCTTGGTGATTTCCGTGATCATGCCGGCCAGTTTCTCCTGCACCAGTTGGTGCGAAGCGATCGGCCGGCCGTCGAACTGCTTCCGCACCGTGGAATAGGAGCGCGCCGTCTCGTAGCAATCCATCGCCGCGCCCAGCACACCCCAACCGATTCCGTAGCGCGCCTGCGAAAGGCACGCGAGCGGGCCTTTGAGTCCCTTGGCGCCCGGCAGCCGGTCGGCCTCCGTCACCCGGCAGTCTGCGAAGGATAGGCTCGACGTCACCGACGCCCGCATCGACCACTTGCCGTGAATGTCGGACGTCGTATACCCCGGCGTGCCGCGCTCCACCAGGAAGCCGACGATTCCTTCCTCGGCACGCGCCCACACCACCGCCACATCGGACGCGCTGCCGTTGGTGATCCAGGTCTTCTCGCCATTCAGAATCCAGGTATCGCCCTCGCGGCGAGCCGTGGTGCGCATGCCCGCCGGGTTCGACCCGAAATCCGGCTCGGTCAGCCCGAAGCAGCCAATCGCCTGGCCGCTTTGCAGCGCGGGCAGCCACTTTTCCTTCTGCGCCTCGCTGCCATAAGTGTGGATGGGGTACATCACCAGCGCGCCCTGCACCGAAACGAAGCTGCGTATTCCCGAATCGACGCGTTCCAGCTCCTGCATGATCAGTCCGTATTCGACATTGCTCATGCCGGCGCAGCCATACCCTTCCAGGTTGGCGCCCAGGAAACCGAGCTCGGCCATCGGCCGGATAATCTCCGTGGGGAAACGCCCGTCGCGATAGCAATCGCGAATCAAGGGCTGAATTTCTTCATCGGCAAAACGTCGAGCAGTCTGCCGGACCATCAACTCTTCTTCACTGAAGAGCGAGTCGACGCAAAAATAGTCAACGCCCCGAAAAGCCATATTGAGAATCTTTCCTACTCATTGGAACACGCCTGCGCCCCGCCAGGGTGCCCAATCGGAGACGCGACGGTCACGGAGCGTTCCTGCCCCGCCTGTGGACCACGCCGCCGTGATTTTCGGGGTCGATTTTGGGAGGGTGCCGGGCGACGTCACTCGTAACGCAGCGCGGTGCTGGGTTCAATCCGCGTCGCCTTGCGCGCCGGAATGTACCCCGCCAGCAGCGCGACCACGCTCAACACCACCGCCGCCGCGCTCATACTCAGCGGATCGTTCGGCAGAATCCCATACAGCTCCGAGCGCACCAGCCGCGTCGCCGCCAGCGCAATGGGAATCGCGATGGCGACACCGATCCCGGTCAACAGCGCCACCTCGGTCAGCACCAGCCCGAGCAAACTCCCGCGATTCGCGCCCAGCGCCAGCCGGATGCCGATCTCGCGCGTGCGCCGCGTCACCGAGTAAGCCATCACGCCGTACAACCCGATCGCCGCCAGGAGCGTCGCCAGAATTCCGAAGAACACGCACAGTCCGGCCATCGCCCGCTGCGCGGAGAGCGACTCATCGATCTGCTCTTCCATGGTGCGCAGATTGTAAATCGGCAGCGCCGGGTCGAGCGCCGTCACTTCGCGGCGCAAGGCCGCGAACGCCATCTTCGGATCTTCCGTGCTGCGCGCATACACCACCATCGAGCTCGGGTTATCATCCTGCGCGTAGGCCAGGTAGACTTCGCGCGGCGTCTTCTCGTCCACCTTGGAATACTTGGCGCCGCGCACCACGCCGACAATCTCGATGTCCGCCTTGGTGCCGCGCCCGAGGCCGAAACGCCGCCCCACCGGACTCTCGCGCGGGAAGTAGTACTTCGCAAACACGTCATTGACGACGGCCACCCGCGGCGCGCCCATGCGGTCCGCCGCTGTGAAGTCACGCCCGGCCAGCAGGGGAATTCCCAGCGTCGCGAAGTATCCCGGACTCACTGTGTCGAACCAGGGATTCATGTTCTGGTCTTCCTGCGGCTGAAAGCCCTCGATGAAGATCGTCGACATGTTCTGATCGCCGGCAATCAGCGGAATGGTGCCGACGGCGGCCGATTGCATCCGCGGTATGCCCGCGACCCGCGCCTGCACGTCTTCGGCGAAGCGCCGTATGCGGTCCGCCTTGTACGCGGCCAGCGAAGGCTCGAGCGCGAAGCTCAGCAGGCGCTCGCGCCGGAACCCGAGATCCACGTTCTTCAGGTTGTTCAAAGATCGCGTGAACAGCGCGGCCGCAATCAGCATGAACAGCGACAGCGAGACCTGAGAAACCACCAGCACCTTGCGCAGCCGCACGTGTCCGGCGCCGCCCGAAACGTGGTTCGCCTGATCCTTCAGGGTCATCGCCAGTTTCGGCGAAGTGGCCTGCCACGCCGGCGCCAGTCCAAAAACAATTCCCGTGATTATCGAGAGCGCCAGGGTGAAACCGAATACGCGCAGGTCCGGCGAGGCGGTCAGCGGAACGTCGGCCGGATTCGCCATCACCGCGAGCAGCGCGCTGCCCGTCCACCAGGCGAACAGGATGCCGAGTGCTCCGCCGCCCAGCGACAGCACCAGGCTTTCGGCCATTAATTGCCGAATCAACAGCCCGCGGCTGGCGCCCACGGCCAGGCGCACGGCGATTTCCTTCTGCCGTCCCACTGCGCGCGCTAAGAGCAGGTTGGCGACATTGGCGCAGGCGATCAGCAGCAGCAAGCCCACAATCGCGAGCAGAATCAATAGCGGATCGGTGAGCTGTTCGCGCAGATCGGAAACCCCTTTCCCCGCCGGCACGAATATCAACGGTTTGCTGGCGAAATTCGCGCGCGTCCGATCGCTGCGGAACTTCATGCTCTGCAATTCCATGATCAGCAGTCCGTGATAATACGGTTCGAGGCTGCCCTGCGCCTGCCGCGCCGAAAC
Organism: Candidatus Solibacter sp.; assembly: GCA_039934035.1. Classification (GTDB taxonomy): domain Bacteria; phylum Acidobacteriota; class Terriglobia; order Bryobacterales; family Bryobacteraceae; genus Solibacter. Next base: position 9,413 of record JBDTMZ010000144.1, read on the forward strand.
TCCCGGGCGCAAGCGGCCGGCGAGTTGCAGCCACAAGACCCGGCGGTCCGTCAGCCCATTCCATGTGGGCGTCATCTCCGCCTTCATCATGGTGGGCACCAACAGGTCTACCCGCGCCGTGGGGTCGAACCCGTGATAGCCGGGCGCCGCCACGCCGATCACGGTCACCGGATGATCGTTGAGCAGAACCTTCTGGTTCAGGATCCCCGGATTGCCGTTGAAGCGCGATTTCCAATAGTCGTAGGTGAGCACGGCCACCGGACTGCCGCTGGCCACCCGGTCGTCCGCCCGCGCAATCCCGCGCCCCAGCACCGTGGTCAGCCCCAACGTCTCAAACCAGGTGCCGCTGACCAGTTCCGCCTGCACCCGTTCGCTGCGATTGCTGTAGCTGAGATTGAGCGCGGTCGGAAAGCGCGCGGCCACACCCTCGAAAACGGAGTTGTGATCGCGCAGTTCCTGAAACATCGGATAGGAGAAGCGGTTCTCCCCCCACACCATGCCGCTCTGCGGCCCGGGACTGGTGAAGTGCACCAGCTCTCCAGCGTGCCGCACCGGGATCTGGCGCAGCAATACCTGATCGGCGATCGTGAACACCGCGCTATTCGCGCCAATCCCCAAGGCGAGCGAACACAGCGCCACGATCGTGAATAGCGGACTGCGTCGCAGGTTGCGAACGGCGTAACGGAAATCCTGAAGCATCCCGATTCTCTAGACGTATCGTATCGCTAAAGGGTGGCGGAGGGGGTTTTCAGTAATCAGTTGTCAGTTGTCAGTTGTCAGTCCTCCGCACGCGCCACGGGCCGGGGCCGGATGGAATAGGGTGTGACGCTGTTAGCGGTCAGCGATCAGCTTTCAGCGATCAGCAATCAGCTTTCAGCCCCGCCTCCGGCGCCGCCGGATGGAATACTGGTGACCTTTGGAAGCGGCGTCCCGGGCTGGAGGGTGGCCCCTGCGTTCACGGGCCAGATCGCGTGACTGAAAACTGAGAGCGCAGGCCGAAGGCGGCGCGACTGATTACTGAGAACGCCAGCCGAAGGCGGCGTGACTGATTACTGCCGCCTGCGGCGGCCGCTCTGATAAGATTCGGGGATGGCCGACGTGAACGTCTATCCACCTTCCGCGGAGTTCGTACAGCAAGCGAACGTGAAGGGACTCGAGGGCTATCGCGCCCTGTATCAGAAAGCAGCCGAAAAGCCGGAAGAATTCTGGGGAGAACTCGCCGAACAGGAACTCCACTGGTTTCAAAAATGGACCCACGTCTTCGAGTGGGACCCTCCCTTCGCCAAATGGTTCGCCGGCGGCAAGATCAACGCCTCCTATAACTGCATCGACCGCCACCTCACCACCGAGCGCAAAAACAAAGTCGCCATTCTCTGGGAAGGCGAACCGGGCGACCAGCGCATGATCTCTTACCAGGAACTGCACCGCCTGGTCTGCCGTTTCGCCAACGTGCTGAAAGGCCGCGGCCTGAAAGCCGGCGACCGGGCCATCGTCTACATGGGCATGGTGCCCGAGCTGCCCATCGCCCTGCTCGCCTGCGCGCGTCTCGGCATCACGCACAGTGTGGTGTTCGGAGGCTTCTCCGCCGAGGCCCTGCGCACCCGCATACAGGATCTCGAAGCCCGGGTGGTGATCACCTGCGACGGCTCGTGGCGCCGCGGCAAAGAGGTCCGCCTCAAAGAGGCCGTCGACGAATCGCTTGCCGGTTGCCCCAGCGTGAAAGACGTCATTGTCTACCGCCGCACCGGCGGTCCCGTGCAGATGCAGGAAGGCCGCGACCATTGGTGGCACGATCTCGACCACGGCGTGAGCGAAGTCTGCCCGGCCGAGGAACTCGATAGCGAACACCCGCTCTACGTCCTCTACACCTCGGGGACCACCGGCAAGCCCAAAGGCATCGTTCATACCACCGCCGGCTACCTCCTGCAGGCCCACATGACGATGAAGTGGGTCTTCGACCTGCACCCCGAGGACACCTACTGGTGCACGGCCGATATCGGCTGGGTCACCGGGCATAGCTACATCCTGTACGGTCCGCTGTCCGCCGGCGCCACCTCGATGATGTATGAAGGCGCGCCCGATTTCCCGGATCCCGACCGTTTCTGGCGCCTCATCGAGAAGTATCGCGTCAACATCTTCTACACTTCCCCCACCGCGATCCGCTCCTTCATCCGCCTGGGCGACCAGTGGCCGAACGCGCACGATATGTCGAGCCTGCGCCTGCTCGGCTCCGTCGGCGAGCCCATCAATCCCGCCGCCTGGGAATGGTATTACAAGGTGATCGGCAAGGAACGCTGCCCCATCGTCGATACCTGGTGGCAGACCGAAACCGGCGCCATCATGATTGCCCCGATGCCGGGCGCCGTGCCAGCCAAGCCCGGTTCCGGCACCCTGCCCATGCCGGGCATTCTCGCCGATGTGGTGGACCTCAAGGGCAATCCGGTGGAGGCCAACCGCGAAGGCTTCCTGATTATCCGCCGCCCCTGGCCCAGCATGGCGCGCACTCTATGGCGCGAGCCGGAGCGCTACAAACAGCAGTATTGGGAGCGCCTGGAAGGCGTCTATATGGCGGGCGACGCCGCGCGCCGCGATGAGGATGGCTACTTCTGGATTCTCGGCCGCGTGGATGACGTCATGAACGTCAGCGGGCACCGCCTCAGCACTATGGAAATCGAGAGCGCCCTGGTGCGCCACCCCGCCGTCGCCGAGGCCGCCGTGGTCGGCAAGCCGCACGAAATCACCGGGCAGTCCGTGGCCTGTTTCGTGACGCTCAAGAAGGGCAATTGGGATCACGCGGTGCTGACCGAAGAACTCCGCAAGTGGGTGGGGCACGAGATCGGCAGTTTCGCCAAACCGGAGCAGATCCGCTTCACCGATGCGCTGCCCAAAACGCGCAGCGGCAAGATCATGCGCCGCCTGCTGCGCGAGATCGTGACCAGCAATTCGGTGACGGGAGATGTCACGACATTGGAAGATCTGGGAGTGGTGACGCGCCTCGCCGCGCAGCACGATGACGAGTAGGGAGACCGTCGAGTAGAAGAGACTTTTAGAGACTACCGCAGAGACGCAAAGACGCAGAGGAAGCGCGGAGAAGAAGAACGGAGTCTTGAACGCGTGGCGAAATGGGAGCTTCAAGGAACTCCCCAGCGGACTTGGCGGGAAGCTCCGTCAGCGCACGCGCCGCTCGGTAGACGGCATGCTCAGCGCCAACTCCGAAGGAACCGCGAAGCGTCTTCTCTGCGGTTCCTCTGGGCCTTTGCGCTTCGGCGGGTCGTCTCTGAAGGCCTCGAAGCTGACGACGGACCTCCCTACTTGGGGATCTGCTCGTCTTTCTCCACCTTGCCGTCGCGTACGTGAATGATGCGGTGCGCGTGCAAAGCGATATCGTGTTCGTGCGTCACCAGAATGATGGTGTTGCCCTGCTGGTACAGCCGCTCGAACAGACCCATGATTTCATTACCGGTCGCCGTATCCAGGTTGCCGGTGGGTTCGTCGGCCAGCAGAATGGAAGGGTTGTTTACCAGCGCGCGCGCCACTGCCACGCGCTGCCGCTGACCGCCCGATAACTCGTTCGGTTTGTGGTGCATACGGCGTTCCAGATCGACCTGACGCATGGCCAACTTGGCGCGCTCGAGACGCTGCGCCGGAGGCATGCCCGCATAGACCAGCGGCAGTTCCACATTGTGAAGAGACGTGGCGCGGGGCAACAGGTTGAAGGTTTGAAAAACGAAGCCAATTTCCCGGTTGCGGATGTGGGCCAAGTCATCGTCGCTCATCTCGCTGACCAGGTTGCCGTTGATGTAATACTGTCCCCTCGACGGGGTGTCGAGGCACCCGATCAGGTTCATCAGGGTCGATTTCCCCGAACCCGACGGTCCCATGATCGCGACGTACTCGCCGCGCTTGATCTCGATATCCACGCCGGAAACCGCATTGATTTCCGTGTCGCCCATCACGTACGTCTTCCACAGATCGTAAGTGCGGATGACGATGCCGTCGCGCTTCAGTTGCTCGCCCCGCTGAATCAGTTCCTTCTCGACTGCTGTTGCCATTGGTTGATATCTCGTTTCTACGACTTCGCCGCTGCCGCCGGAGCCTTATTATCCACTTTTACCTGCGCCTCGTTCAGGATGGTCCGAATCACCTGATAGGTGCCGGTGACAATCTGGTCACCTTCGTTCAGACCGCTCAGGACTTCAATATCCGTGGATCCAGTGACTCCCGTCTCCACTTTCTTGAAAATCGCTTTCCCGCCCGAGACCACAAAAACGCCCTGCAACTCTTCCTTCTTGGCCTTCTCCGCAACCGGATCCGGTTTAGTTGCAGCGGCTTGCACCGCTTTCTCACTCTCCGTCTTCGGCTCCAACTGCCCCTTCTGACGAACGGTGAGCGCTTGGATCGGTATACTTAGGACGTTTTTACGGGTGGCTGTGGTTATCTTTGCCGTGCAAGAAAGTCCGGGGCGAATTTCCTCCGGGGGATTATCCAGGCCGACCACCACTTTGAAATCCTTCGCTTCCTGGCTCGAAATGGCACTCTGGCTGGCTGCTACACCTGTAGAACGCAGAATCGCCGTGTTGCCGATCTCGATTACATGCCCCTTGAACGTCCGGTTCGGAATGGCATCGATCGTGACGTCCACCTGCTGATTGAGCTTCACATTGACGATGTCGGTTTCATCTACCTTAACTTCCGACGTGATCAGCGACATATCCGCAATCGTCATCATGGTGCTGGCCGCGGAATTCTGCACTCCCGGCACCACCGTTTCGCCCACTCTCACCGGCAGGTTGGTCACTACCCCGTCCAGGGGGGCATAAGCATTATGTTTCTGCAGGATATCGTTGAAGCGCACGAGGCTGGCACGGTACTGGGCGATGCGCTTCTGGCTGGACGCCATCTGCGCCGCCGCCTGCTCGCGCTGCGCCCGCGCCTGCACCAATCGCATTTCACTCTGCCGGACCGTGGCCACCTGCGCCTCATAGGCATACTTCCGCATGTCGAAATCCTGCTTGGCCAGCAGGTGTTCGTTTAACAGAGCCTGGCTGCGGTCGTATTCCGCCTTGGCGCGCTCCAGGTCGCTCTTATCCTTATCCACCATCGCCTGCATGGTGCGGATGTTTTCGTCGGAGGCTTTCAGGCCGGCTTCGCTGGCGCTGGAATCGGCTTCCGCCGAATTCAAGGTCGCCTTTTGAGCCTCCACGTCGGCTTCCGGTTGCACGTTTTCGATCCGCGCCAACAGTTGGCCCTTCCTCACGTGGTCGCCTTCCTTGACTAGCAATTCCCGGATTTGGCCCTGTGCATTGGCGCCGATGTTGATGTAATTCTTGGGTTTAATCTCGCCGGATGCCGTCACCAGACTGGTCAGGTCCTGGCGCACCACGCTGCCCGTCTGCACGGTGACCAACCCCTTCTTGCTGTAGACTGTGCTGGCGTAAACGCCTGCCCCGAGTACCACAACCGCTGAAACGCCAATCAAAACCTTCCACTTGGTCTTCACGACAAAACTCTCCCTTTTAATCCCGCTACCACGTTAGACGCACATTTTGAACGGGGAGTTCAGATTCCATTTTACACCCCGGGGTCTTATACGGTCGGGACGGTGGCTGAACGATACCGATACTATGACGTCAGAAGGCTGTGGAAATTAACACGGAAAGGGACCGCCGCCGGGGAGTTAACGCCACTTGACGGATTCCGGCGGCGTATTTTCGCACTGCCCGGAATCGGTCACTCCGCTGGCCAACTGGGCGCAGGCATTGGTGATGGCCGTGCGCAACGCGTCCTCGCGGGTTTTGGCCGACGCCTTCCGGCAATCCCGGGCACCGCGGAATACCATGCACACTTCCACCCCTACCCGCTCGCCTTGGAACGTGGACGTCACCACCGCAATCAGGAAAATCGCGACGAAGGCCACCGCGATCCAAACCGTCTTCTTCACGCGAAGAAATTCCCCATCCGGCGGAATTTGGAGTAGCGATGCGCCACAATCTGGTCCGCATCCAGGTGGTCCAACTCCGCCAACCGCGCCGAGAGATGCTGCCGCAGGAATTCCGCGGCCGCCGCCGGATCTTCCTGGGCGCCCCCTGCGGGCTCCGGAATGATGCCGTCAATCAAATCCAGTTCCTTGAGATCTTCCGCCGTCAGACGCAGCGCGGCCGCGGCCTGCTCCGCCTTGGCCGAGTCCCGGTAAATGATGGCCGCACAGCTTTCCGGCGAAATCACGCTGTATACCGCGTTCTCCAGCATCAGGACGGTATTGCCTACGCCCAGCGCCAGCGCTCCGCCCGACCCGCCTTCCCCGATGCACACTACCACCACCGGGACCGTCAAACGCGCCATCTCCCGCAGATTCCGCGCGATGGCTTCCGCCTGCCCGCGTTCCTCCGCGTCGATTCCCGGATAGGCGCCCGGCGTATCCAGGAACGTCACAATCGGACGTCCGAATTTCGCCGCCATCTGCATCACCCGCAGCGCTTTGCGATAACCCTCGGGTTTAGGCATGCCGAAATTGCGGAAGAAACGCTGCTTCGTGTCCCGCCCCTTCTGCTCGGCCACCACCATGATCGGACGGCCTTCGAAGCGCCCGCCGCCCGCCACGATCGCCGGATCGTCACCAAAAGACCGGTCCCCGTGGTATTCCTGAAAATCCGTGAAAAGCCGGTCGATATAATCCAGCGAATGCGGCCGCTTGGCATGCCGCGCAAGTTGGACTCGCCGCCATGCGGGATGCGTGCCCGGCCCCGGGTCGCCGCCCTGTGTCTGCAGTTTGCCGTCGGATTCCACTGGACTATAGTAGCAAGACGGCAGTAGTTGTCAGTTGTCAGTGGTCAGTTTTCAGCTCTCAGCTATCAGCCGTCAGCTTTCAGCTTTCAGCCCAGCCTCCGGCGTCGCCGGACTGAATGACTGGTGACTTTAAGGCGAAGCATGACTTGGTGAGATATGGCCTTCCTTGTCCATCCGAGCGGAGCTCGGACGCCCACATAGAAGTGTCCCCGCAGGACGGAAACTTTATTGTAATGAGAGGGAAAGAAAGAAGGGAATTTATGGAGCGGGAGACCGGATTCGAACCGGCGACATCGACCTTGGCAAGGTCGCACTCTACCAGCTGAGTTACTCCCGCCCAACCGGAAACCCTATTTTTGCGCGGAAACATAACCGTTGTCAAACGTTATGGGAAACACAATGAAAACAAGACACTTATAATCTTGTGGACAAGCCGATTCGCTGTGCTATTCTACTTCTCGGTTACGTTCACAGACGCTGGGAAGGTTGTGCAGTGTAACGGGCGCTGCGCTGGTTGGTCTTTCTTGCAGTCATCATCATAGGTTTCCGTCAGGTTGTGGAAAACCCTGTGTAAAAACTGTGCTCGTAGTGTGTAAAATGTGTGCAAAAACTGATGAATGATTGGGATCAGATTCGTAGCTACCTGCAAAGCAAAGTGAGTGCCGACAGTTTTGACAATTGGCTGAAAGGCACAGCTTGGGTCGGCCAGGAAGGCGACACCTTGTATGTCTCGGTGCCGGACCGGGAGACCCGGCTGTGGCTGGAAACAGAGTATTCCAATCTGATCGCCGATGGCATACGGGAGTTGAGACTTACGGTGCGCCGCGTGAGTTACGAACCATCGGGTGTGCGGACCGTTCCGGCGCCGCAGGCCGTGGCCGCCAACGGCCATAGCGATAGCGACGCGTCTTTCTCGACGCTGAATCCGAAATTCACCTTCGATTCCTTCGTGGTCGGCGCGTGCAATCAGTTTGCCCACGCCGCCGCCAAGAGTGTGGCCACCAACCCTTCGCGCAGCTACAATCCGCTGTTCCTTTACGGAGGAGTGGGCATGGGCAAAACCCACCTGATGCATGCCATCGGGCGCGAATTGATGGACCGCCACGGCGCCATGCGCATCATCTACACGTCCAGCGAGCGCTTCATGAACGAGATGATTTCGTGCATACGCACGGAGCGCATGCAGCAGTTCCACCAGCGTTATCGCGAGGCGGACGTGCTGCTGGTGGACGATATTCAACTGCTGGGCAATAAAGAGCGCACCCAGGAGGAGTTTTTTCACACCTTCAACGAACTGCACGATCATCAGAGGCAGATCGTGATCTCGAGCGATTCGCCCCCCAAGGACATTCCCGGGCTGCTGGAGCGCCTGCGCTCGCGTTTCGAATGGGGTCTGCTGGCGGACATACAGCCGCCCGATCTGGAAACCAAGATGGCGATTCTGGACAAGAAGGCGGAGGCGGAAAACGTCAAACTGCCGGACGAGGTCCGTTCGTTCATGGCTTCCAAGACCAAGTCGAACGTGCGGGAACTGGAGGGCGCGCTGGTCAAACTGATCGCCTATTCCTCGCTGACGGGGACCCCCATCAACCTGCAGATGTCGCAGCAGGTGCTGAAGCACCTGGTACACGTGCAGGACCGGCGGGTGACGATCGACGCCATTCAAAAGGCGGTGGCCGAGAAGTTCCAGGTGAAGCAATCGCAGCTCAAGGAGAAGAGCAACACCAAGAAGATTGTGTATCCGCGGCAGGTCGCGATGTACCTGGTGAAGGAACTCACCAACGCCTCGCTGCCGGAGATCGGGCGCGCTTTTGGGGGCAAGCACCACACCACCGTGATCCACTCTATCAACAAGATTGAGAAAGAGCGTCACACCGAAGCCGAATTGAACAGGTTGCTCCACAGCCTAATGGACTCATTGCAATAGGTTTAGCTTGTTTTGCACAGGTGGCGTTTTCAGGCCGTTGAGGAAAGCTGCGCCCGGCCCGCGGAAAGGCCGAAGAGATAGCGGAAAAGTACTTGAATTTAGTATAATTTAGGTAACCTTTCAACACCAGAAAACGGACAGGAGCAAGCGGGCATGGAATTCACCGTCAACAAGAGCGATCTGGTACGTGAGTTGAGTCTCTCGCAAGGCGTGGTGGAGAAGAAGACCACCATTCCAATTCTTTCGAATGTGCTTCTGGAGGCTGCGGACGACCGGTTGACGTTGACCGCCACGGATCTGGAATTAGGTATCCGCTGCTCGTGCCCGGCTCGCGTGAAGAAGGAAGGTTCGGGGACGATTCCGGCGAAGAAGTTGCTTGATTACATTCGTCTTTTGCCCGAAGGCGACGTGAACATGAAGTTTCTGGACAACCACTGGGCCAGCATCACCAGCGGGCGTTCGCGGACGCGCATCGCGGGCATGTCGCGGGAAAGTTTTCCGGAGCTGCCGGCCATGCCGGAGCCGATCGCCGAAGTGCCCGTGAAGACCATCGCGTCGATGATCGCACGCACGTCGTTTGCGATTTCGATGGAGGAATCGCGTTTCACGTTGAATGGCGCGCTGCTGTTGATGCGTCCGGAAGGTTTGACCATGGTGGCCACCGACGGACACCGTCTGGCGTATGTGCAGGCGGCGCCGGCGGAGAGCGGTTCGGCCGATAAGCCGTTCCGCGCGTTGATTCCGAAGAAGGCGATGAACGAGCTCACCAAGCTGAGCGACGATGCGGGCGAAGGCGCCAAGGCAATTGTCGCCGGTGACGACAATCACCTGTTCTTCCAGGTGGGGCACCGGCTGTTGATCACGCGCAAACTGACCGGCAACTTCCCGGACTACGAGCGTGTACTGCCCAAAGACCACCAGTATGTGGCCAAGCTGGAGCGTGCGGAAATCCGTTCGGCCATCGAACGCGTTGCGCAGTTCGCCGACGAACGCTCGCGCGCGATTCGCGTGCAGTTCGCCGCGGGCGAGGTGCGGGTCTTCTCGTCCAGTGTGGAGACCGGCGAGAGCGAAGAGACGGTCCCCAGCGAATACAACGGGCCGGATATCGAGATCGGGTTCAACGCGCAATACCTGCTGGACTTCCTGCGCTCCACTTCACAGGATCAGGTGGCGTTCGAGTTGAAAGATCAGAAGAGCGCCGGTGAAATGCGACCGGCCGGCGAGGGCCTCGTGGATCAATACCGCTACGTGGTCATGCCGATGAGAATTTGACGTTTTTCACTCAGTAAGGAACTATGGCAAATCAAGAAGTGAATCCCGGTGGCGTGAACGTTTACGATTCCAGCAGTATCAAGGTGCTGGAAGGTTTGGAAGCAGTCCGCCTGCGGCCCGCGATGTACATCGGTTCGACCGGTGAAATGGGCCTGCACCACCTGGTGTACGAAGTGGTCGATAACTCCGTGGACGAAGCCCTGGGCGGCTACGCGACGGAAGTCACGGTGATCATTCACGACGACAATTCGGTGACGGTTACCGACGATGGCCGCGGCATTCCGGTGGGAATTCATTTGGAGGAAGGCGTGTCGGCCGCGCAGGTGGTAATGACCAAACTGCACGCGGGCGGCAAGTTCGATTCCAACAGCTACAAGGTGTCCGGCGGCCTGCACGGGGTGGGCGTGAGCTGCGTGAACGCGCTCTCGGAACGTCTGGAGCTGGAAATTTGGCGCGAAGGCTACACCTGGACCCAGGAGTACGCTTGCGGCATTCCCAAGGCGCCGCTGATCAAGGCAGGCAAGGCCGGCAAGAAGACCGGGACGCGCGTCACCTTCAAACCCGATACCACCATCATGGAAGCCAGCGTGTACAACTACGACACCCTGGCGCAGCGTTTGCGCGAACTGGCGTTCCTGAACAAGGGGCTGAAAATCACCCTTACCGACGAGCGCACCGATCCGGAAAAAGTCACGGAGTTCGTCTATCAGGGCGGCATCAGCGAATTCATCAGGCACCTCAATCGCGGCAAGAGCGTTTTGCACGATAAGCCCATCCACTTCGAGGCCGAGAAGGACATCGGCGAGAAGGGCACCATCGGGATGGAAGTGGCCCTGCAGTACAACGACGGCTATTCGGAGAATGTTTTCAGCTTCGCCAACAACATCAATACGGTGGATGGCGGCACCCATTTGAGCGGCTTCCGTTCGGCCCTGACGCGCACCATCAATGCGTTCGGGCAGCAGAACGGGCTGTTCAAGGACGTGAAGGAAAATCTCTCCGGCGACGACGTGCGCGAAGGGCTCACGGCAGTGGTCAGTGTGAAAGTTCCGCAGCCGCAGTTCGAAGGGCAGACTAAAGGCAAATTGAACAGCGACATCGCCGGCCACATGACGCAGTTCGTGAACGAAAAGCTGAGCGAGTTTTTCGACAAGAACTCGGCAGTGGGGAAGAAGATTGTCGGCAAGGCGATTGAGGCTTCCCGCGCGCGGGAAGCGGCCCGTAAAGCACGCGATCTCACGCGCCGCAAGGGGGCGCTCGATTCCGGCGGACTGCCGGGCAAACTGGCCGATTGCCAGGAGAAAGATCCCAAGTTGTGCGAGATCTTCCTGGTAGAGGGCGAAAGCGCCGGCGGCACCGCCAAACAGGGACGGGAACGCCGTTTCCAGGCCATTCTGCCGCTCAAGGGAAAGATTCTCAATGTCGAAAAAGCGCGCTACGACAAGATGCTGGGGCACGAAGAAATCCGCTGCCTGATTACCGCGCTGGGTACGGGCATCGGCACGGACGATTTCGACGTCGCCAAACTGCGCTACGACAAGATCATCATCATGACGGACGCCGATGTGGATGGTTCGCACATCCGCACCCTCCTGTTGACCTTCTTCTTCCGTCACATGAACGAGCTGATCACTCGCGGCAAGGTGTACATCGCGCAGCCGCCGCTGTATCGCATCAAGAAGGGGAAGAGCGAGAAGTACATCAAGGACGAGAAGGATTTCACCAAGGAAATCATGCGGCGCGCGACCGAGAATCTAACGGTCGAAATTCATTCCAACGGCGACGGGCAGGCTGCGGCCAAGCTGGAAGGCCAGGAACTGCGCACGTTCCTGCTGAATCTGGACGAATACCAGACAATGTTCCACAAGGTGGAGCGCCGTATGCGCGACGCGCGCGCGGTGGAAGTGCTGGGCAATACGAATTTCACCATCGATCAGAAGACCGATTTCCTGGTGGAAGCGAATCTCCAGCCGGTCTTCGAAGCACTGAAGGCGAAAGGCTTGAATCCGGAACTGCGCAAGGATGAGGAGCACTCGACTTGGGCCGCGGTGTACCGGGATTCCACCGGAGCGGAGCGCAGTGTCGGCGTGGCGCTTGCCTCGCAGCCGGAATACCGCCGCTTCCGCGCTCTGGCGCGCATGATCGCCAAATTCAACGAGCCGCCGTTCGTGGTGATCAAGAACGAACATCGCGATGCCCAGCCGGGCTGGAGCGAGTTGCTGGAATACGTCAAGATCGAAGGCAAGAAGGACGCCAACGTTACCCGCTATAAGGGTCTCGGCGAAATGAATGCCGAGCAACTCGCGGACACCACCATGAATCCGGAAAAACGCACGCTGTTGCAGGTGCGTTTAGAGGATGCGGTGAAGAGCGAGGAAATCTTCTCCACCCTGATGGGCGAAGACGTGGAAGCGCGGCGCAAGTTCATCGAAGAGAACGCGCTGGATGTGAAGAATCTGGATGTGTAGGGAAGAAGTTTTCAGGAAGAAGTTTTCAGTTTTCAGTTTTCAGTCGTCAGTTCTTAGCTTTCAGCTGTCGCTGAACGCTGAAACACACACACTGATTACTGACAACTGATTACTGACAACTCTTCCGCACATCCTCCAGCAGAATCTCCATGTCTCGGCGCGTGGTGCGATAGTTCAGGACACAGCCGCGGAGGGCGAAGGCTCCTCGTATGCTGGCGTTGGAGAGATAACTGCTGCCTCCGTGCTGCAGCTTCAGGAGCACCTGTTCGTTGAGCGCGTTGAGATCTCCTGTGTAGCCGCGCGGATGGTAGCGGAAGCAGAAGATGGAGAGATCCACCGGCGCCAGCATTTCGAAATCTTCGCTTGCTTCGACCAGACTGGCGAAGTAGCGTGCGCAAGCGATATTCTCTTCGATCGCTTCACCCAGCGCGCGTACGCCCACCGATTTCAAGAGCAGCCACAGATCGAGCGCACGGAAGGGGCGGGAGAGCTCGGGACCGTAGTCCCAGAATGCGAACGCCTCGGCGTCCTGCAATCCGACTACGCGGATGTACTCGGCGTTGTCGCTGAAGGCGGCCCGCGCCGTGGCCGGGTCGCGGTAGAGCACGCACCCGGTACCGACGGGCAGATAGAGCCACTTGTGGGGATCGAGCGCCACGGAATCCGCCTCGGCAATCGCTTCGAAGTAGCCCCGGGTGGAGGGCGCGAGAGCGGCGAAACCACCGTACGCGGCATCGACGTGCAGCCAGAGGTTGTGCGCGCGGGCGATGGCGGCGATGGCGCCAATGGGGTCCACCGCGCCCGTGCCGGCGGTACCGGCCGTAGCCACCACACAGAAGGGCAGATGGCCGGCGGCGAGGTCTTCGCGCACCAGGCGATCGAGTTCGGCGGGGTCCATGCGCAAGTTGCCGTCGACTGGCACCTCGCGGACGTTGGAGCTGCCGATGCCCAGCATGGCAGCCGCCTTACGGTTCGAAAAGTGGGCTTCCTGCGAGGTGTAGAGGCGCAGGCGCGGACCGCCGCTCAGGCCGTCGCGGGCCACGTTGCCGGGCGCTTTGGCGCTGCGGGCGGCGGCCAGCGCGGCGAAGTTCGCCATGGAGCCGCCGCTGACCAGCAGTCCGCCACTCCCGGTGGGGAAGCCCACGATTTCCTTCAACCAGCGGATGCAGAGCAACTCCAACTCGGCGGCGGCGGCGCCGGAACGCCAACCGGTCACATTGATGTTGAAGGCGGCGGCCAGCAGGCTGCCCATGGCGGCCACGGGTGCGCCCGGCGAAGCGACGTAGCCGAAGAAGCGCGGATGCCCGTTACGGCGGCTATACTTCGAGACCACGTCGCGGACAGTTTCCAGCAACTCTTCGAAGGGAGCGCCGGCAGTGGGGAGTGGCCCGTCGAGATGACGCCGGAGTGCCACGGAGGTGGTGGGGTAGAGGACGGGCGCCGATGCCATTTTCTCGTAGTAATCGACGACCAGGTCGAGGGCGGCCAGGCCCATTTCACGGATGGCACCGCCGGGGATATCGAGATCTTCGCGCACATTGCAGGGTAGCATCCGGTACGCCGGCCGATGAGCTAGTGGGATATGGCTCCGCCTTGTCCATCCGAGCGCAGCTCGGACCTGGAGTTTGTGGTGCCAGGCATTCCTGCACCCGGCCGAGCCGTGGGCCACGACCCCCAAAACCCTATACACGTTTTGACCGTTGCAGTAGTTTTATGTAGTGAAGGGCATGAGCAGCCAGACCGTGATGGCGGTAACGGGAAGCGCAAACCAGGACGGTCCGGCGGAATTATGGAATGCCGCCCGTTCGGGGGATCTTGCGGCCTTCGACGGACTCATGCGGCAGTATGAGCGACTGGTGCTGGTGACCGCGCTGCGGCTGGTGGGGAATCTGGAGGACGCGCAGGACGTGTCGCAGGAGGTCTTCCTGAAACTCTACCGGAATCTCGTGAAGGTCGGGACACAGGACGCAGTGGCCAACTGGCTGTACCGGGTCACTGTGAACGCGTGCCACGATCTGCGGCGGAAGCGGCGTCCGGAAGACCCGGTGGATTCCGCCGCGGAACTGGCTGCGGCGGGCGCGGACCCGCATCAGGCACTGGCCGCCACGGAGCGCTCGCGTGTGTTGGATTTGAGCTTGCGCATGCTGGCGGAAAAGGAGCGGGCCGCGCTGGTGCTGCGCGACTTGGAGGGACTGTCCACGGAAGAGGTGGCGCGGATCCTGGGGTCGAGCGAAGCCACCGTGCGGTCGCAGGTATCGAAGGCTCGAGTGAAGGTGAAAGGGTTTGTCGACCGGTATTTCGGGAGGCGCGTATGAACTGTGCGGAGTGGGAAGAGCGGGTGGTGCTGCACGCTGGCGGAGACTTGGCGGGCGCGGAAGCGTCGGCGGTAGACCGGCACCTCGGCGAGTGTGCCAGGTGCCGGATGTTTTTCCGCGGCGTGCGCGACAGCCTGGCTATATTGCAGGCGTCGCACACGGAGCCGGCCTCCGCGGCGCATTTCACGGCGGTGCGGACGCGAGTGCTGGCGGAGATCGAGCGCGGCCGGCGCCCCTGGTGGCGGCTGGTGTGGATTTCCGGGGCTGTGGCCATGGCCGCGCTCGTCGCGATGGCAGTACTGTGGCCGCGCGGTCCGCTGCCGCAGGCTCCTCGGATTATGGCGTCGATCCCGGCGGCTCCGTTGCTGCTGACGACGACGCCGAGGCGGGTCGCATCGATTCCGCCCACACTCCGGGTGCAGACTTCGGCGACGGCGCGCGCGGAGGCTCCGCCGCGCCGGACTCCTTTGACGATCAAGTTGCAGACGGACGATCCGAACATTGTGATTTATTGGATCGCGGATTGAAGTCCTGCTTACGAAGAAGTTCCAGATGTAGTTCAACGGATTGACGCGAGGCGGGACAGGCCGGGAGGCCTGTCCTACGGGAGACGAACGAGATGAAACGAATGGTATTGTGCGCGATGCTGCTGGCCGCGCCCCTTCTGGCGCAGCAAAACCAGAATATGCAGGAAATTCAAAAGCTGGTCACCCTGAAGTACGCGGACCCGGCGACGATAGTGCAAATCCTCCGCGGCTGGGGAGTAAATATGAATCAGGTTTCCGCCACCAAAACCATGTCTCTTACGGGCTTCCCCGACAGAGTCGCGGCCGTCGAAGCGGCGATCAAACAACTCGACCAGCCCGCGAAGACGGTCGAACTGACCGTCTACTTCGTGGTGGGCGGCGATCAACCCGTCTCCATGGCCGGGACGCCGGCGCCGCAAGATCTGCGCGACGTCATCGCCCAACTGAAAGGCGCATTCCCCTACAAGGAATACAAGGTACTCGATGCGCTAAGCCTGCGCCCGCGCACCGGGTCCTCGGCGGAGACGTCGGGCATTCTGAATGCGGCCAGGCCGCCGAAGATGTCGAACTTTTCGGTCCAGAACGTGACGGTCAGCGAGGACGGCACCACGGTCCGCATCGAACGAATGCACGCGGGCTTGAAATTGCCTTATGAAGCAGGTGGGGCTGATCCGAAGACCGGCCTGACCACGGCCCGCACGACGAATTACATCAGCTCGGGCATCGATCAGGACGTCGATATCAAGGAAGGCCAGAAAATCGTGGTCGGGCGCTCCAGCCTGGAGGGCCCCCAGCAGGCGCTCTTCCTGATTCTGACGGCGCACGTGGTTCAGTAACTTAGCCCGACTTTCGCACTTAAAGCTCATTTTCGGCTTTCGCGTGAGAAAATTC
>JBDTMZ010000145.1:0-24566 GCA_039934035.1 Candidatus Solibacter sp.
CCGAGATTGTTCGCGGGGTCAACAGCATGCTGGACGCCATCCTGCTGCCCATCGGCGAAGGCAATCGCATCCTGGGGCAGATTTCCGAAGGCAAGATCGACGAGACGATCGCCGTTACTTACAAGGGCGACCATGAAAAAATGAAGCTGGCGGTCAACAATGTGGGCAACGTGATTCAGTACCTGCAGAAGGAACTCGCCCGCCTGATCGACGCTTCGCGTGAAGGGCAATTGAGCGAGCGAGGCAAGCCGGAACAGTTCCGCGGCGCCTACGCCGAGATTGTTCGCGGGGTCAACAGCATGCTGGACGCCATCCTGCTGCCCATCGGTGAAGGCAACCGGATTCTCGCCCAGATTTCCGGCGGCAAGATCGACGAACTCATCGTTCATACTTACCAGGGCGACCACGAAAAGATGAAACAGGCGGTCAACAACGTAGCGGCGGTGCTGCAGGCCCTGCAGGGCGAACTGGCGCGCCTGACCGATGCCGCTCGCGACGGCAAACTCGCCGTGCGCGGCAACCCTGATGAGTTCCGCGGCGCCTATGCGGGCATTGTGCGCGGAGTCAATGCCATTCTCGACGCGGTGATCGCCCCCCTCAACGTGGCAGCGAATTATGTCGACCGCATCAGCAAGGGCGATCTGCCCCCGCAGATCACAGATACCTATCAGGGCGAATTCAACACGATCAAGGATAATCTGAACCTGTTGATCTCGGCCACCGGCGACATCACGCGCGCCGCCGAGGAAATCTCGCAAGGCAATCTGACGGTCACGCTGCGCGAACGCAGCGCCCAGGATCAGCTCATGCAGGCCCTGATCTCCATGGTAGCCGGGTTAACGCGGACAGTCACCGAAATCCGCACCATTGCGGGCGAGGTGGCGGCGGCCAGCCAGTCCATCAGCGCCGCCTCCGTGCAGGTATCTAACGGCGCCAGCGCACAGGCTGCGTCCGCCGAAGAGGCCTCTTCCTCGATGGAAGAAATGGTGTCCAACATCAAGCAGAACGCCGACAACGCCCAGCAGACTGACAAGATCGCCACCAAGTCGGCCAAAGACGCGCAGGAGAGCGGCCAGTGCGTGCTCGAAGCGGTCGCGGCCATGAAAGAGATTGCCAGTAAGATCTCCATCATCGAAGAGATCGCCCGCCAGACCAACCTGCTCGCCCTCAACGCGGCGATTGAAGCAGCGCGGGCCGGCGAGCACGGCAAGGGCTTCGCGGTGGTCGCCGCCGAAGTCCGCAAGCTCGCCGAACGCAGCCAAAAGGCGGCAGGCGAAATCAATCAACTCTCCGGCACCACGGTCAAAGTATCTGAAAGGGCCGGCGAAATGCTCAACAGGCTCGTGCCGGACATTCAGAAGACGGCCGAGCTCGTCCAGGAGATCACCGCGGCCAGCCGCGAACAGGATGCTGGCAGTGAGCAGATCAATAAAGCGCTCCAACAGCTGGAAAAAGTCATTCAACAGAATGCATCCGCTGCCGAAGAGATGGCCTCGACCACCGAGGAGTTGACCGGGCAGTCGGACCAGTTGGTGGGATCCCTCGGCTTCTTCCGTACCTCGGACACGATGCAGTCCCAGGCCGCCCCCGCACCCGGGCGCTCTCTCAACCGCTTGCGGGACGCCGTCAGCAGGAAACCGGCGGCCGCCGCGCCCCCGGCGCGAAACTCCGGCAGAAGCGGAGTTGCGCTGCGCATGCGCGATGCAGGCGACGCGACCGACAAGGAATTCGAACGTTACTAGCAGAGTGCCGGCGGCGCAGCGCGCCGCCGGTGAATGTCTTCCCACCGCACATGGCCTTTGGGGCACCGTGGGAAATGAAGACGTGAAAGACGTCTTGAGAGCGGCCCATTGAAACGACGCTCATGTCGGCGTGGACCGGCAGAAAATGCCGGCGCGGACCGGCCTGAGTGGCCGACGGACCGGCATGAGTCGCCGGCTTGGCTGGATGAGTTCCGGCGGACCGGCATGGATCGCCCGGAATCAGTTGCTCCGTAGCTTGCTTGACCAGGCTCGAAGACATAAAAGGAAGGTACCCCTTGAAGTGGTTTCATAACTTAAGAATCGGAACAAAGTTGCTCGGTAGTTTTGCGACGGTGGCTGCCATCGCCGGGCTCATTGGTTGGGTTGGGCTCTCCAGCACGAACGAGATGAAGCTAAGGGGATCGGCGACCTACAACGACCGCTTGATCCCCATCCGCGACCTTGGCTATGCCAACGCCGCGTTCCTCTCGTCGCGGACCGAGGTCCGCAACATGCTGGCCGCCAAAGACAAGGCCGGGCGCCGGGAACTCGTGGCCGCCATTCAGGACGACACCAGGAAGGCGGATGATTATCTCGCTGCTTACCGAAAGACGAATATGGTGAAAGAGGAGGTGGAGACATTGGCGCGTTTCCAGCCGGCCTACGACAGCTACAAGAATCTGCGCGCCCAGATCATCGAACTCTCCCTGGCGGGCAAGGACGCGGCAGCCTTGACATTGGCTAACGGCGATGCCAGCGGCGCACAGAATGAAGCCCGCAAATTTCTGCGTCAACTGATCGACATCAATGTCCGGCTGGCAGAGCAGGACCAGAAAGAGAATCAGGCCGCGGCGACGTCTACTACCACAACCATTCTGATCTTCATGGTGGTGGGAGTGGTTTTTGCCCTCTTCATCGGGTTGATGATGGCACGCGCCATCGGGAAGCCGCTTCGGGCGATGCAGGCAGCCGCCGAAAGACTGGCCAAAGGCGACGTCAACGTCACCGTCGAATTGGACTCAAAGGACGAACTTGGCCTGCTCGCGGCATCGTTCCGCGCCATGACGGAAGTCATCGCGCAGCGTGCCGACCTGGCCAAGAGAATCGCCGGGGGCGACCTCGCGGTCGAAGTGAAGGCCCAATCCGAGCAGGATGTGCTCGGCAAGAGCTTCATCCAGGTAGTCGAAACCCTGCGCGCCCTGGCGGACGAATCCGCTGCCCTGGCCACCGCAGCGGTGGCAGGCAAGCTCGCCACACGCGGCAATGCCGGCCAATTCCAGGGCGGGTACCGCCAGATCGTCGACGGCGTAAACCGCACGCTCGATGCCGTCGTCGGCCCGCTGAACGTGGCGGCAAACTATGTGGAGCGGATCAGCAAGGGTGAATTGCCGCCGCCGATCAGCGAAACCTACCAGGGTGATTTCAACGCCATCAAGAACAACTTGAACGTCCTGATCCAGGCGATGGAGGAGGTGACCCACGTCGCCGAACAGATCGCCCACGGCGACTTGACGGTCAGCGTACGCCAGCGCAGCACGCAGGACAAACTGATGCAGGCGCTCCAACTGATGACCGACGGACTGACCAGAACCGTCACCGAAATCCGCACTATCGCGGGCGAAGTGGCCGGGGCCAGCAAAGCGATCAGCACGGCGTCGGTGCAGGTTTCCAACGGGGCCACCGCCCAGGCGGCCTCCGCCGAAGAAGCCTCTTCTTCGATGGAAGAGATGGGCTCCAACATCAAGCAGAACGCCGACAACGCCCAGCAGACCGACAAGATCGCCACCAAGTCGGCCAAGGACGCGCAGGAAAGCGGCAAGTGCGTCTTGGAGGCGGTGGCCGCCATGAAGGAGATCGCCAGCAGGATCTCGATCATCGAGGAAATCGCGCGGCAAACGAACCTTCTCGCGCTCAACGCGGCAATTGAGGCGGCGCGCGCCGGAGAGCACGGCAAAGGCTTCGCGGTGGTGGCCGCCGAGGTACGGAAACTGGCCGAGCGTAGCCAGCGCGCGGCGGGCGAAATTAACCAACTCTCGGGCACCACCGTGCGCGTCGCAGAACGTGCCGGCGAAATGCTGGAGCACCTGGTGCCGGACATCCAGAAGACCGCGGAGTTGGTGCAGGAGATTACCGCCGCCAGCCGCGAACAGGATTCGGGCTGCGAGCAGATCAATAAAGCACTCCAGCAACTGGAACGCGTGATCCAGCAGAATGCCTCGGCCGCGGAAGAGATGGCATCAACCACCGAGGAACTCACCGGCCAGTCCGGCCAATTAGTGAGCGCCCTGGGCTTCTTCCGTACGGACGACAAGGGGGCCCGGCGTGGACCGGAAAAGCGGGTGGACGATTCGCTGGCGAACCTCACGCACGCAGTCGGCGCAACCGCGGCGTCTGGGGCCGCTCGTAAAGATGCTCAAAGCGGCGTGACTCTTCGGATGGCCGACGCGGGGGACCGCCTCGACCGGGAGTTCGAACGCTTCTAACCGGGGCCGGGCGGGCGCTCAGCGCCTGTCCGGTAACCGCAACTCAACCCTGCAATGTGCGAAAGGAATGCCGACCATGAGTGTTAGCGAAATTACCGAAACCCGTCAGTACCTCACTTTTAAGCTGGGCGAAGAAGTGTTCGCCATCGATGTATCCAAAGTCCGCGAAGTCCTCGACTTCACCACGGTGACTAAAATTCCGCGTACTCCGGATTTCATGAGCGGAGTGATCAACCTGCGTGGCAACGTCGTGCCCGTGGTGGACCTGCGACTGTGTTTTGAAATGTCCCACACCGAAAAGACCGTCAATACCTGCATCGTCGTCGTCGAGATGCTGGTCGAGGGAGAGCCGACGGTGATTGGCGCCTTGGCGGATTCGGTGGAGGAAGTGATCGATCTCGAGCCCGACCAGATCCAGCCCGCTCCCCGCATGGGCACCCAGGTGCACACGGAGTTCATTAAGGGAATGGGCAAGCGCGATACGCAATTCATCATGATTCTGGACATCGATCGCGTCTTCTCCAGCGACGAACTGTCCGCGGTAAGGAGCGCCGAAGGCGTAGCAGCGTGACCGCCCGTAACGAAGCACTGACCAATCGCGATTTCGACCGCCTCCGGCGCCTGATCTACGAAGAATCGGGCATCAACCTCTCGGGCGAGAAGAAGACCATGATCGAAACTCGCCTGAAGCGCCGCCTGCAGACGCTGAACTTCGCCGGCTACGGTGAGTATTGCGAACACCTCTTCACCACCGACGGCCGGCAGAAGGAATTGGTGGGGCTGATCGACGCCGTTACGACCAACAAGACGGACTTCTTCAGGGAGAGCGGCCACTTCGACTTCCTCACCGCCACGGCACTCCCGGAACTTACCGCGCGGTGCGGCGTGGCCAGGCGCTCGCTCATCTGGAGCGCCGGCTGCTCGACCGGCGAAGAGCCGTACACGCTGGCCATGGTGCTCGCCGAATACACCCAGCGCGCACCCGGCTACCGCTTCAGTATCCTGGCCACCGACATCTGCACCGAGGTTCTGTCCAGGGCGGCGCAAGGAATCTATAAATCCGAATCGCTCGCGCCAGTGCCTCTCCCACTGCGCCGCAAATATTTCATGCGCAGCCGCAATCCTGAATCGGAGGCGACCCGCGTAGTGCCGGAAATCCGCGCTCTGGTCGAGTTCCGGCGGCTCAACTTCATGGACGCCGATTTCGGCCTGACGGAAGTTCCAGAGATCATCTTCTGCCGCAACGTCATCATCTATTTCGATCGCGCAACGCAAGTGCGCGTGCTGCAACGGTTGGCGCGGCACCTGATGCCCGGCGGCTATTTCTTCGCCGGACATTCGGAATCTTTGCAGGGCATGGATCTGCCCCTGCAACCGGTCGCGCCTTCGGTTTACAAGAAGCCGGTATGAGCCGACCCGGCGGTTCCGACCTGCCTGAGCTCGACCTCCAGCCCGGGGAACTCCACCTGGCGCGCGGACCGGCCATGCTGCGCACCATCCTGGGCTCCTGCGTCGGGGCCACTTTCTGGTGCCGGCGTTTGCAGGCCGGAGCGCTCTGCCATGGTGTCCTCCCGCACTGTCCGGCGGCTGCGGCCTACCATGTCGAGGAAGGGGCGAGATACGTGGATTTCAGCATCCGCCACCTGGTCCGTGAGTTCCAATCGATCGGCGTTCGCGCCAGCGAACTGGAAGTCAAACTGTTTGGAGGCGCGGATGTGCTGCCGGCTGCCGGTGTCCGCAATCGGCCGACGGTAGGCGCATTGAACTGCGCCGCCGCCTGCGAGGTAGTGGCGGAATTGGGGCTGAGCATCTCCGCCAGCGATCTGGGCGGTACCCGCGGATGCCGCATTCATTTTGACACCGGCACGGGAGTAGTGCTGCTCCACCGGTTGCCCAGTTGGCGCCTCCCGCCCGCGGAAAAAAGAGCCCACTTTGGCCGGAAGGTCCCTGTATGACGAAGCCCAAAATCCGAGTCCTGATTGTCGATGATTCTGCCGTCGTTCGCGAAACCCTGAGCAGCGTATTGTCTTCCGACCCCGCAATCGAAGTCATCGGCACAGCGAGCGATCCGTTCGTGGCGGCAGAACGCATGCGCGCCCAACTGCCGGACGTCATCACCCTCGATATTGAAATGCCGCGCATGGACGGCTTGACCTTCCTGCAGAAAATCATGCGGCAGCACCCCATTCCCGTGGTCATCTGCTCGACTCTGGCGGAGGAGGGCGCGCAGAGCACGTTGCGCGCGCTGGAACTGGGCGCGGTGGATATTATCGCCAAGCCCCGGCTGGGCACCAGAAAATTCCTCGAGGAATCCAGCGCCATCCTCTGCCAGGCGGTCAAAGCGGCGGCCGGCGCAAGACTCCGTCCGCTCTCCTCTGCTCCGGTCCAGCCCAAGTTGACGGCCGACGTCATCCTCGCGCCCCCCACCACGGCGATGTTGGAGACAACCGAGAAAGTCGTCGTCATCGGCGCGTCGACCGGAGGCACGGAGGCCCTGCGCACCCTGCTCGAAGCGCTGCCGCCGGATGCCCCCGGCGTGGTGATTGTGCAGCACATGCCAGAGGTTTTTACCCGCGCCTTCGCCAACCGCCTGGATAGCCTGTGCCAGGTTTCGGTCAAGGAAGCCGAGACCAATGACACCGTCTTGCGCGGGCGCGCGCTGATCGCTCCCGGGAACTTCCACCTGCTGCTAAAACGCAGCGGGGCGCGCTACTACGTCGAGGTTAAGGAGGGCCCCCTGGTTTCCCGCCACCGCCCGTCGGTCGACGTACTGTTCCGTTCGGCCGCGCGCTACGCGGGACCCAATGCTCTCGGCGTGATCATGACCGGCATGGGCGACGATGGCGCTCGCGGCATGCTGGAAATGAAGAGTGCCGGGGCCGCCACGATCGCCCAGGACGAGGCCACGTCCGTAGTTTTCGGTATGCCGAACGAGGCCATCAAGCGCGGGGCCGTGGATAGCATCCTGCCGCTCAATTCCATCGCCGGCGCCATCCTCGCACGAACGCGCTGACCGCGCCACGGCCAGCTACCCGGAACGAACCTGAAAAGCCGGCTGATCGGCGGTCGATGAAACGCACCGACGATAAGGCGGCGCGGCGCGCGTCGACACCGCCAAAGAAAGCTCGCTCCATCGTCGTCTTTCGCGCGCCGCTGTCCGTCCTGATACCAGATGCGGTTCACGTTCCAACGAGAGGCTGTGCTTATGGCCATCTTCTCCATCGTCCCCACGCTGCTCGCTCTCATGATTACAATCGTCCGCTGCTGGTAGGATCCACCGGATCATTCTGCTGGATCATTCTGCTTGACTCATACGCCCTGCAGTGAAAGAATGAGGCCCGAAACAGGGAGTTTCGGATGCGATCCCGTTCACACATGAAACTACGTTCGATTTCGGTTTTGGGCCTCGTAGCCCTGTTCGCAGCTGGCGTCATCCCGGCCTGTGCACAACCCTCCGTCAGCGCATCGCGTGACGCCTCGAAATTGCCCGACGGCACGGAAGTTCGCGCCTGGGATAAGGCACAGCAATTCACCAAAACCTACTACGTGGACGGGAACGCCCGCACTGCCGACGATGCCGGTCCCGGCACCAAAGATCGGCCGTTCAAGACCATCGACAAAGCGGCCGGCGTGCTGCAGGCAGGCGAGCGCGTGGTCATCGCCGAAGGCATCTATCGCGAAGTCGTCCGGCCGCAGAAGGGCGGCTCCGGCGCGGATACGATGATCAGCTACGAAGCGGCCGAAGGGGCGAAGGTCATCATCCGCGGCTCCGAAATCGTCAAAGACGGTTGGACCCAGGGTGCGGCCGGTTTCGGCGGCGGAGGAGGCGGAGGCCGCGGTGGACGCGGCGGGCAGGCACCGGCCGCGCGCGCCTGGGACGTGGAACTGCCCGGCTCGTGGTTCGGCGGCTACAATCCCTTCGGCATGATGAACATGCCCTCGCAGCGCTGGCAGTATATGAACCGCATGAGCCTCAACGTGCACAACGTCATGGTGCCCTACACGCGGGTGCGCGGCCTGCTGTTTGTGGATGGCAAACCGCTCGATCAGATGCGGTCCGCCAGTGAATTGTTTACCAAAGATCCCACCTGGGCGGATCCTCGCCGCGGTCAGCCGTACTCCGCCGAACTTTTCACCGAGATGGGCGGCAGCGAAGGCAAGTACACCGTCGATCAATCCGGCCTCGCGCTGCGCGTCCGCCTGCCTAAGGATGACAGCCCCGACCGCCACCTCGTGGAAGCCACCACCAAGGCGCAGATCTTCGTGCCGGCTCGCGGCCTGGGGTACATTCGCGTGAAAGGCATCACCTTCGAGCATGCCGGCAACAACTTCCCGTTCCCGCAGGCAGGCATGTTCACCACCAACGGTGGACACCACTGGCTGATCGAGGGCAACACCTTTCAGTGGGCCAATTCCATCTGCCTGCAAGTCGGCGGCGGGGGAGGAGGAGGTGGAGGCGGTGCCGCGGCAGCCACCACCGCGCACATCGTTCGCGGCAATGTCATTCGCAATTGCGGCATTGGCGGTCTCGCCGGCATGGGCACGCGCGACCTCCTCGTGGAGGACAACCTGATCGAATGGGTGGGCTGGCAGGACGCCGAACACATGTCGGAATCCGCCGGCATCAAGTTCCACAATGCGCGCAATCTGCTGCTGCGGAATAACGTCATCCGCCACATGCGCCACGCCAGCGGTATCTGGCTCGACGTCGGCAACATCAATTGCCGCCTCACGCGCAATGTCTTCACGGACATCCTCACCACCCATGCCGGCATCTGGATCGAGGCCACTCACGAGCAGGACCTGGTGGACAACAACCTCATCGTCAACGTGCGCGAGTCCGACAAGATCACGCCGCCCGAAGTCGAAACCGGCGGCGGCTCCGGCTTCTACATCCTGGGTACCGACAGGCTGATCATTGCCAACAACCTGGTCGCCAACTGCAAGCGTACCGCCGTGCATTTCCGGACCGAGGAGATTCGCATCATCGACGGCCGCGGCGGTACGGCCCGCGACAACAAGGTCTACAACAACATCTTCGTCAACACCGGCGAATCGGCCGTCAATTTCGAGAACGATCACAACGATGCCGATGGCAACCTCTATGCCGGTCTGCCCGGTGGCTTCCTGCGCGTTCTCTGGCCGGGACGCCCGGAATTGCTAAACGTCACGGGCGCCCGCGAATTCCACGGTTGGGAGAAGTCCGGACAGATGGGCCAGATGACCGTGAATCTCGACGCTGCCAAACTGCAATTGACCCTCACCACCGGCAGCGAGCCCGCCAAAGTCAAAACGTTCCTGCCTGCCAGCGTGAACGAGGATTTCTTCGGCACGAAGACCGGAGAATCCCGCATCCCCGGAGCGTTCGCCGACCTGACGAAATTCCAGGATCGAAGCATCGATCCCCGCAACGTACGCTAGGCAACAGTGCCAGTGGGGCAGGCATTCCTGCCTGCCGCCGCCTTTAGGCGGCGCCAACTTCGCGTGTTCGTTGACGACGACCCGCGTGCGGTTCGCGAGTCAGTAAGCGGTGTTTTATGCCTTTTGCCGCGAGGTCGCCAGGCACCAGGCGTGGTGGAGACTATCGCGAAGCGTAGTCTGTTTACCCCGAGAGCAGCTCGGCCTTCAGGCGCAAGACCCCGCGCGCGGCAAACGATTCCCCGCGCAGGGTAGGGCGCCGGGCACTTCCAAGAGCAGTCGCGGACTCTGGAAACCAATTCGCGTCGCTGCCACCGCGCGATGCTAGAATCAGACCACTCAGTCTGATTGCCTGAGCCGGGGAGGGTGGATATGGATCGTCGCCAATTGCTTCTTCAGTCGCTGGCCGGGCTCGCGACTCCTCTCATTGCTGCCGCCGCGAGCGGCACTCTCACCGCGCGGGCGTTCGCCCCCGACGGCAAACCGGCAGACAAGCGGCAACTCGAATCGCTGCTCTTGATCGATGCCGACGGCCGTCCCTTTGAACTGCTGCCGCAATGGAAGAGCGACGGCGTCTGCACCATCGCTCTGCCGGACCGCGAGTTTCAACTCATGATGCGCCTCAAGGTCCGCGACTTCGGGGAAGTGTACTGCTACGCCGACCAGGTGCGCGGGCCCGAAGCCGTCTTGAACTACGAATTCGCGCGCAGCCGCGCCGCGTTCGTCCGCCGCTATGTGCAGGCGGCGCAGCAGCAAGGCGTAACCTTCAGCGCCGCACTCTTGCAGCGTCTCCAAGCCGGAGAGAACGCGTTCAAACAGGCCACGGCCGCGCGCGAACTCGACGCGCGCGTGCGCGCCGCCAACCAGTCTCTCGCCGAGACCATGCCCGCCGGCGAGATGGCCGCGATCGAGCGTGCACAGCATCGCATCCGCCGCAACGGTTCCCGCCCAGGCTTCCTTTTCGGTTGCAACGTTTTCGGCTTCGCCGGCCAGGAGTCATACCGCCAGCGGTTCAACTCCATCTTCAACTTCGGCACCGTGCCGCTCTACCGCAATACCACGGAGCGCACCGAAGGCGTACACGACTGGGCGCGCGCGGACGCCATCGTGGAGCAAGCCGCGTCCACGCCATTGCTCCTCAAAGGCCATCCCCTGCTCTGGTTCAAGCGCCAGAACATGCCGGAATTCCTATTGACGAAATCCTGGGCGGAGGTGAAAGCCAGCAGCCGGCAGTATGCACTTGCCACGGTAGGACGCTACCGTGCCCGCATACACACCTGGGACGTCATCAATGAAGCCCACGATTGGGCCAACGAATTCCACTACACGCCGGAGCAGTTGGTGGAGATCACGGCCATCATGTCGCGGGCGGCGCGGGAAGCGGATCCGACGGCTTTTCGCGTGGTCAATAACTGCTGCCTTTGGGCCGAATACGCAGCCACGCGCATGACCAACAACAAACCGCTGGACCGCCCTTCGCGCACCCCGCTGGAGTACATGAAGTCCGTCCGTGACGCCAAAGTGGATTACGACGCCCTCGGCCTGCAGATCTATGCACCCGGCCGGGACATGCTGGAAATCGAGCGCCACATCGAACGCTTTGCCGCCTTGGGCAAGCCCATCCACATCACCGAACTCGGCATTCCTTCCGCCAACGATCGCCGCACGGTGAGCACCTACGAGGAGCGAGGACGCACCATTCCCTACCCCATCGATGCCGTCTGGCATGGCAGCGAATGGAGCGAGCAGATTCAGGCGGACTGGGCAGAGCAGTTCTACACCATCTGCTATGCCATGCCCGAAGTGCAGGCCATCACCTGGTGGGATTTCACCGACCCCGGTTACATGCCCAACGGCGGCTTCCTCACGCGCGACCTGCGGCCCAAGCCGGCCTACGAAAGAATCTCGAAGCTGATCGGTCAGTGGCGCGCATAACCCGCGCCACACCAACAACTCGAACATTGTTATTCCGGTTTTCTTAGCGATCTTAGCGATCTTGGCGTGAAAAATGCCTGTCGCTCGCGATCCGGAATCGTCTCCCGTGGCGACAACCCAACCCATCGCTCGCGCGAAACACTCACTACCTTACGCTTTACGCCACGGCGCCGCGGCCTACCGGAAAAGCATCGGGGCGAAATCGACCAGCGAGGCGCGCCAGACGCGCCACTCGTGCGCCCCCGGAAAGCCTTTAAACGTCAGCTTGATGCCCTTGGACTTCAACTCCTCCACGGCCTTCGTCTGGAACGGCATTCTCGGATCTTCCGTGCCGCACGAAAAGTACAGCACCTTCAGCTTCTTGTTCGTGGCAGCCGCGTCTTTCAGAAATCCAGGCGAGATCTTCTCGATGTCGTACGCCGCATACCCGCCCACGCCGCCGAACATTCCGCTGCTGAACTCGCCCACGGACGCGAACGCGTCCAGCCGTTTCAAGCCGACATTGATGGCCACGCCGCCGCCCATCGAGAGCCCGGCGATGGCGCGATTCTCCCGCCCCGTCATCGCCCGATAATGCTTCTCGATGAAGGGAATCATCCCGTTCACGATGTCGTTCTCGCCCTGCTCGTAGTTCTGCCCGCCCCCGGCCGCCGGTTGACCGCCCGGCTGCGCCGCGGCCGCTGGCGTTCGCGGACCGCCCAAATCCAACGCCGCAGGTTCCATCCAAATTGCATTCGGCAACACCACAATCATCGGCTTGATCTTCCCCTGCGCGATCATGTTGTCGAGCACCACGTTGGTGACCCCCATCGCGTGCCAGGCGCCCTCGTCCGCGCCCCCGCCGTGAAACAGGTACAACGCCGGGTACTTCGCGGTGCCGCCCTCATACCCCGGCGGAGTGTACACCAGCAGGCGGCGTTGCGCCTTGGTCACCGGCGACGTGTACCAGACCGCGGCGAACGTCCCGTGCGGAACCTTCGCCGTCTGATACAGGGCCGAATTCGGACCCGGCACCAGCACGGAATTCATATAGCGCGTGGTCTCCCGCATGGCGTTCATGTTGACCGGGTCGAGCATCGCCACACCGTCCACGGAGAACGTATACGTCCAGATCTCCGGTTCCAGCGCTGCCGTGGTGACGCTCCAGATGCCGGAAGCGTCTTTCGTCATCGGCATGCCGCGCCCACCCGGCCAGTCCCCGTTCACCACCACCTCGTTGGCTCTGGGAGCCAGCAGGCGGAACGTGACCCTGCGGTCTGACAGCACCTCCGGCGAATTCACGCGCGGAGCCGCCGCGCCGCGCCCCGCACCCGCCGGGGCAGCCGGCCCGCCCGCAGGCGCCTGCGCCAAAGCCATACCCGCGCAACTTACCAGCAGCGCGCCTGCGATACACGTTCGATTCCATTGCTTCACGGCAAAATGCTTCACGGCAAAATGCTTCACGGCAAAATCTCCATATGCTAAAAAAACTCCGCGGAGCCCGGCTAGCCGGCCCGAGCCCCGCGGAGGGGGGACAAACAGGATAATCTAGCGGAACAGAAGCTGAGCGAAGGAGTACAGGCTTCTGCGCCAGGTCTGCCACTCATGGGCAGTGCCGGGCGACACGTACACGAAACTATTGGTGATGCCGTGAGCAATCAACTGCTCCTGGTGCCGCTTCAAGGCGTCCGGATTTTCCAGCGAGCCGGCGCTCATGAAGAAGACCTTCACCTTCTTATTGAAATCGGCAGCGTTCTCCATCTGGCCGTTGTAGGCCGTCTTGAAGTCCGGAGCCGCGGGAGGCGGAGGCGGAGTGGCCGCACCAGCCGCGCCGCGAGCGCCCCGGCCGCCGGTGGCCGCACCGCCGCTGAACAAGCCGATGTGCGAAAACTTATCCAGATTCGCCATGGTAACCGACGCGGTCTGCATCCCGCCCATCGAAAGACCCGACATAGCGCGGTGTTCGCGATCGGACAGCGTGCGGAAATTGGCATCGACCCACGGAATCAAATCCGCCGCCATGAATTGCCCGTAAGCGCCGCCACCGGGACCACCGATTCCCATGCCGCCGCCGCGACCGGCACCCGCGGCGCCAGGACCGCCAGCAGCCGGCGGGCCGCCAGCAATAGGAGCGGCAGGAGCCGCACCGGCGCCCGGTCCGCGACCCGCACCCGGGGCTCCGACTGCACTGGTTTCCATCACCACGATAAAGGGCTTCGCTTTGCCCGCCGCGATCAGGTTGTCCATGATCACGTTGGTGCGGCCCATCTCAATCCAGACCCGTTCGTCTTCCCCGCCACCGTGCTGCAGGTACAGCACCGGATAACGCGTCTTGGGATTCGCGTCATATCCCGGAGGCGTATATACGTAAATATGCCGCCAGGCATTGGTGGTCTTGGCGAAATAGTTCTTCACCAACACGTTGCCGTGCGGTACCTCCTTCATCGTGTAGAAATCCACGCCCGGCTCCGGAATTTCAAAGCCGTTGCACATGTGGCCGTAGCCGATGAACGAGTTCGTGCCGGGGTCCAGCACGATCGCCCCATCGACGACCATCCAATAGTTGTGAAAGCCGGGCGCCTGCGGCTCGCTGGTATAGGTCCAGGCGCCGTCCGCGCCTTTCACCATGTCAAACGACACATTGACGATGGAAACCTGCACCTTCTGCGCGGCGGGCGCCACAAAGCGGAAGGTCACGCGCGAGTCGGCTTCAATCCGCGGGAATTGGACCCCGGGGAAGTTGTAGGGGCTCGGATGCGCCTGAACCGGCGGCGCGTTGTCAGGCTTCACCGGAGCGGGGACCAGCTCCGGTTTGGCGGCGCCCGATGCCTTCTTGGTCTGGGCGACACAAGTTCCAACAGCCAGAATGGCCGTGATAGTAAAGAATAATGCTCGTTTCACGATGTGCAGTCTCCTGAACGTGGTCCAGAGTAAACGCTTGCATTTTTCCGGACTATAGAAACTATACATCGAATCCGGTAAAGCGGAGCCGATATTCTCGGCTATCTTAATGATGCCGGGACAGCGCCGCTATAGCACTTCCAGCCACTGCGGGGAGGCCGCGAACGCGGCATGAATCAGCCCCACGTGCGAATATGTCTGCGGGAAGTTCCCCCACATGCGTGGTGTGGTGGGGTCGTAGTCCTCCGACAGCAGTCCCAGGGGGGACATCGCGCGATGAATCCGGTCGAACACGGCGCGCGCTTCGTCACGCCGCCCGGCGGCAGCCAGCGCCTCCACCAGCCAGAACGTACAGATAACGAAAGCCACCGTGGGCTTTCCAAAGCCATCGTTCAGACTGTAGCGGTGCAGCCACCCGGCCTGATCCAGATCCCGCTGAATCGCATCGATGGTGCTGCCGAGCCGCGCGTCACTGGCGGGCAGAAACCGCAGGCGCGCCATCTGTAACAGCGACGCGTCCAGATCTTCCCCTCCATAGTGGCCCACGAAACTCTGCCGTGCGTCGCTCCACGCATGCGTCACCATCTCCGTGTGGATGCGGTCCGCCGCGGTCCGGAACTCGGCCGCGCGCGCCGGCTCGTGACGCTCCGAGATCGCCGCCATGCGATCCGCGGCCGACCAGCACATCAAGCTTGAAAATGTCTGCGGCTTCCACTCCGTGCGGTACTCCCAGATGCCGGCATCGGGAACGCCGGCCAGCGAGATCGCCTTCCGCGCCAGTCCGTCGATCAGGCGGAATGCCGCGGCGGACCGCTCCGCGCCCATCCGTTCGTCCATGAAGATCGGCGTCAGCGCCAGCACCATCTCCCCGTAAATATCGTGCTGCGAGTGCAGCGCCGCCGCGTTGCCGATGCGCACCGGCTGCTCCCCGTTGTAGCCGGCCCAGTGGCTGAGCGTCGCCTCCTCCAAATTGGTCGAGCCATCCACCCGGTAGAGCGGCGCCAGGTTCAGATCGGGAGCGCCGCCCGCCACATTCAGCAGGTATTGCACGAACTGCTCGCGTTCCTCGAACTGCCCCAGGTGGCCGAAGGCGCTCAGCACATAGTAGGAATCGCGCAGCCAGCAGTAGCGATAATCCCAGTTGCGGCCGCTGCCGGGCGATTCCGGAATCGACGTAGTCATCGCCGCGATGATCGCGCCCGTGTCTTCGAAACAGTGCAGCTTCAAAGCCAGCGCCGAGCGAATCACTTCCTGCTGGAACAGCGGCGGAATATCGCAGCGCTTCACCCACCGCTGCCAGTAGCGCGCCGTCTCGTTCCAGAAGCGCTCGCACAGCGGGGCTAGCGGCTCTTCCACCGGCTGTCCCCAACTCAGCACCAGGTGATGCCGTCCCGTCAAGGTGAATGCCTGCCCGCCGAGATACGAGAGCGGAATATCCGTAGTCAGCCGCAACTGGCTGGCGAACCCCTCGAAGCGAACATGGTGCGAGCCGTGCACCACGCCCGGGCGCTGTTTCGACCAGCCCAGCCGCGGCTCGCACGCCACCATGATCCGCGGCGTACCCTCAACCGGTTCCACAATCCGCATCAACTGCGTGGGACGAAACGCGCGGCCGAACTGCATAAATCGCGGAATGAAATCGATCACGCGAAAAGCGCCCGTCGGTGTACGGAACGTGGTCTCCAGGATATTGGTATTCGGCAGGTAGCGCTGAATTCCTTCTTCTTCGTTCGCCGGCGCAATGCGGAAGCGTCCGCCGTCTTCATGATCCAGCAGGGTCGAAAATGCCGGCTCGGAATCGAACCGTGGCAAACAGCACCACACCACTTCCCCGCTTCGATGAATGAGGGCCGAAAACTGACAATTCCCTATGAGTCCGAGCTCTTCGAGCTTCATGATTCGAACCTTACCATAGATGAAAATGTTTTAATGTATGTATGCCACGGATGGCTCAGTTCATTCTGGCCTTGCTGTTAGGTTTGGCTCTTCTGGGTTGGGCCGCATCGGGTGTCGTGCAGAATACCGCCCGCCGGTGGTTTGAACGCGACGTCGATTCCCGCGCGCAACTGGCCCTGGTGGGTGCGACCGCGTCCCTGGCGAACGCCTGGTACGGTAATCCGCAAGACCTGGACAAGCAGCTCGGCGACCTGACGCGCGACGAACGCATTCTGGGCGCCGCCGCCTGCAATTCCAACCTCACGCCCCGCGCCAAAACGCCAGGCTTCCCGGAAGATTTCGGCTGCTGGCAGGTGGGCTCACGAGTGCGCGCGGCAGACCCCCGAACGGGTGATGAGGGACGGCTCCACCAATGGAGCACCGTCGCCTCCATGCCCACCGGGCGCGTGCACGTCAGCGTCATGCCGGTCTCCAGCCAGGGGCAGGACCTGGGCTTTGCCATCCTGCTCCACGACCTCAGTTATATCGACCGCCGGGAAGCGCAGGCGCGCAATTTCCTCAGTATCACGTTCGGAATTCTCGCCGTCATGGCCTTCGCCTTGCCCATGGTTGTCGCCAAGTGGGCTCGCTACGACTGGACCCTGCAACTGCGCCGCATGCTGCGTACCGGCGGGCAGCAGAGCCGCGAATTCCAGCCTATCCTCAGCGACGTGCGCGAACTGATGGGGCGCATGGCCAGCGAGCGCGAAGATGCCCCCGGCCTGTGGAGCGCCGAAGGCCTGAAGAACACGCTCAATCAGCACCTGCAGGGCGAGCAGTTGGTGATTCTCGCCAACCGCGAACCCTACATCCACGAGTTCACGGCGGACGGCATGATCGAAGTGCAACATCCGGCCAGCGGCTTGGTGACCGCCCTGGAACCCGTCATGCGCGCCTGTTCCGGCGTGTGGGTGGCGCACGGCAGCGGCAGTGCGGACCGCGCCACGGTGGACCGCAACGACCGGGTGGCGGTGCCGCCGGGCGCCGAATCCTACAGCATCCGCCGGGTCTGGCTCTCCGAGCAGGAACAGCAGGGCTATTACTTCGGCTTCTCCAACGAGGGGCTGTGGCCGCTCTGCCACGTGGCCCACGCGCGTCCGATTTTCCGGGCCAGCGACTGGCGGCAATACAAGGCCGTCAACCAGAAATTCGCCGACGCGGTGTGCAGCGAAGTCGATTCCAAAGACCCCATCATCCTGGTGCAGGACTATCATTTTGCCCTGGCGCCGGCGATGATCCGCAAGCAATTGCCCCATGCCACGGTGCTGGTCTTCTGGCACATTCCCTGGCCCGACGCCGAACGCATGGGCATCTGTCCCTGGCGCGACGAACTGCTGGAAGGGCTGCTCGGCAGCAGCATTCTCGGCTTCCACACCCAGTTCCACTGCAATAACTTCATGGACACGGTGGATCGCTATCTGGAAACCCGCATCGACCGCGAGCACAACGCCGTCGTCATGCAGGGACATCGCACGCTGATTCGCCCGTATCCGATCTCGGTGGAGTGGCCGGTGCATTGGGTGGAGTCCGCGCCCAGTCCCGAGGACTGCCGCGCCCAGGTGTGGCGCGATCTGAAGTTGAAGCCCGGTGCGCTGCTCGGCGTCGGCGTCGATCGCCTGGACTACACCAAAGGCGTCGAGGAGCGTTTGCTGGCGGTGGAACTGTTGCTGGAGCGCTATCCCGAATTCCGCGGCCGCTTCAGTTTCGCGCAATTGGCCGCGCCCAGCCGCACCAAGATCGAACGCTACCGCGAACTCAACGAGACGGTGGAGGCACTGGCCCGCCGGATCAACGAGCGCTTCGGCTCGACGGGCTACCTGCCTATCATTCTCTTGCGGTCGCACCACGAGCCGCCCGAAGTTTTCCGCTTCTTCCGCGCGGCCGACCTTTGCTACGTGAGCAGCTTGCACGACGGCATGAACCTGGTCGCCAAGGAATTCGTGGCCGCGCGCACCGACCTGCGCGGCGTGCTGGTGCTGAGCGAATTTACCGGCGCCGCCCGCGAACTCACCGAAGCCCTGATCGTCAACCCGTACGACCTGGAAGGCGCCAGCGACGCGCTGGCCAGCGCCCTCATGATGCCCGAGGAAGAACAGGCGGACCGCATGCGTTCCATGCGTTCCCTGCTGGCGCAGTTCAATGTGTACCGCTGGGCGGGGAAGATGCTGGTGGATGCGGCGCGGCTGCGCAATCAGGAACGCGTCGCGGGGCGCCTGGCGGAGCGTTCCAGCCAGAGTTCCGCGGTTTAGGCGATGCACTACTTCTTTTCGCGGGCATCCCATCCCGTCGTGAGACGGCTGGCGGAAGGACGCACGCTGTGCGCCTTCGACTTCGATGGGACGCTCTCGCCAATAGTCGAGCATCCCGATGACGCGGGCATGAGGCCGGTGACGAGAACGCTGCTCGCCTGCCTGGGATCGCTCTATCCGTGCGTGATTGTCTCCGGACGCGCGCGGCACGATCTGCTGGACAAACTGGGCGGTGTGGCCGTCACGCGGGCAATTGGCAATCACGGCGCGGAGACGGATGGCGTGCCGCCGGCAACGCGCCGCGAGGTGGAACGCTGGAAATGCTCACTGGATCTGGAACTTGAATCTTTACCAGGTATGTGGGTCGAAGATAAGGGTTTATCGCTCGCCGTTCATTACCGGCAAGCGACCCGCAAGACGGAAGCGCGGCGGCGGATTCTGGAGGCAGCGCGCAATCTGAAAAACGTCCGCGTGCTGGGAGGCAAGCAGGTGGTCAATCTGACCGTCAATCGCTCGCCGCACAAAGGACAGGCAGTGGCGGCCGAGCGCGACCGGCTGAAATGCGATTGGGTGCTGTACGTGGGCGACGATGAAAACGACGAAGACGCTTTCCGCCTGGAGGGCAATGTCGTGCCCGTACGCATCGGACGCAAACGCCAATCGCACGCCCAATACTACCTGCGGACGCAAACCGAAATCGATCGCCTGCTGGAAATGATGATAGAGGGCCGGCGAGCGTAGATTTCCGAAGGGTGGGACAGACCATCGCCTCTTGTGGTCTGTCCTCTTTCTTTTCGAAGCGGTGGGACAGACCATCGTCTTTTGTGGTCTGTCCTTTCTTCGAAGCAGTGCGGACAGACGACGAAAAGCGATCGTCTGTCCCACCACCCGCACGCTAATCCAATACGCACTCGATCTTGGAGCCGCCCTTGGGGATGCTCGCTTTGACCGTCTTGGTCTTGCCGTTGGCCTTCACTTCGATTTCGTAATCGCCCAGGAAGCCGCGGGTCGCAAACGTGCCCTGCCCGTTGGTCTTGCCGTCGGCATTGGTCCACCACTTCTTGAACACCATATCCTGCCAGACCGCATAGTTCGGTTTGGGCGACCAATCGCGGCGGAACATCGCGCCGCGCGGACGCCAGTGCGCGCCTTCCCAGAAGCCCCACATGACGAAGGCCTTCATCTGCGGATGGCTGAATGTGGCAGTGAGGAAATCGCGCGTATAATCCGCCTGCGTTCCTTCGTCGGAGGTATCGATATCGAATTCGGTGACCTCCAGTTCCTTGCCGAACGCCCCGAAACGATCCAACCGCTTGAGCAGTTCGTCCATGCCGGTCACCCGCGCGTTGAAG
This sequence comes from Candidatus Solibacter sp., assembly GCA_039934035.1. GTDB lineage: Bacteria > Acidobacteriota > Terriglobia > Bryobacterales > Bryobacteraceae > Solibacter. The sequence goes on from JBDTMZ010000145.1 coordinate 19,995, forward strand.
TGGCTCTGCAGCCCGATTCCATCGACGGGCGCGCCCTGCTCGATCAGGTACTGTATGGTCTGCGCGTAATCGTCCTGATGCGGTTTGTCATCGCCTTCGATGATGTTGAAGTCGTTGATGTAGAGCTTGGCCGCCGGATCGCCGGCGCGAGCCGCTTTGAACCAATCGACCATTGCCTTGCGGCCCAGAAGGTCCATGAAGTCGTGATTGGTGAACGTCTCGTTGATCACGTCCCAATCCACCAGACGGCCTTTGAGTTCGGCTGTGGTCTCGGCAATGTGATCGGTGATCACTTTGGCCAGCGCGGCCGGATCGTTGCGGGCGTCCTGCACTTCCTTCACGTTGGTGTTGTTCCAGGAGGGCCAGACCAGATTGTGGCCGCGAACCTGTACGCCGTTCTCGCGCAGCCAGTCGATCACCGCGAGAGTAGCCGGACGGTTCGCCTTGTTGGCCCATTGCGGCCACTTGTTCTCGTTTTCCATCACCGAGAAATTGAAGTTCTTGAGCACCTCTTCCTTATATTTGGCGAGGTTCTCGGGAGTCATGCGCCCGCTGCCGAATGACGCGCCGGCCACCGCGGTGCCCCACAGGAACGCGTGCTTCTTCATGCGGACCGCGATCTGCGCATTGCGCACCAGCTTGCCGGCAGCGTCCTTCACTGTCACTTGCAGATCGCCCTTGCGGACCTGCTCGATGCGCGCGTCGGCGGCCTTGCGCCACGCCGCATTGGGCTCGCTGCCCTGGTATCCAAGCTTGGTGAAAGGCAGTTCGGCGACCTTCTTCGTGGTGCCGTAATCCAACAGCTCGATGCCGCCGATCTCGACCGCCTGCTCACGGATTCCGATGGTGAAGAAGACTTCGGATTCTTTGTTGTTGTAATCGCGCGTGACGGCGAAGGGGAAGGTGACTTTCTTCCACGCGGTGCCGGCCAGCGCCGGCGCGGTCAACACCGGTTGTCCGCCGAACCCGCCACGTCCACGTCCCGGCACGGCGCCCGCTCCGGCCGCTCCCGGCCCACGGCCCGCGCCAGCCGCACCCGGCCCCGCACCAGCCGCACCCGGCCCCGCACCAGCCGGACCCGGCCCCGCACCCGGCGCTCCACCCGGACCCCCAGGACCACCCGGTCCGCGACCCGCGCCCGGTACCGGAGCCAAGCCTGCGATCCCGCGGAAGCCCGCGTCGAGCGTGGCGTCCGCCGTTCCGCCCGACCGCATATAAAAGGACACCAACAAGACGTCGCCGCTCTTGACCGCCGCATCTACCGGAGCCACCAGTTGCACTTCATTGCTCCGCTGCGGCTTCTTCGTGACCTCAATCCGCAGCGCGCTCGAAAATGGCTGGCCTTTCACCGCGGCGGTCGACATCTTGGCGTAGTCGGCGGCACTGGCCCCCAACTTGAAAGCGGCGGCGGAATCGGCCGGCAGCAGTGCCTTGGCGCCATCGGCGGCCCAGGCCGCGAAGGCCAGCGCCGTCATCCCGGCGCCCAACAAAAATGTTCGTGCTCCGTTCATCGTTTGCTCTCCTTGCCGCCGCTTCCGGCGGGTTCTGGCGGCATCCCTGCCGCGCCTCGAAGCAGCCGGCGAAGCCCAACGCGGACTTCGCCGGCATACACGTTTACCGGGGAAGCTTCTCTTCGCCTTGAATGGTCAGCGCCAGTTCGGTTCCGGCCGCACCGGTCCCCGGCTGTCCGCCGCCGACAAATACTTTATAAGCGCCCGCCGCCACCAACCGCGTTCCCTCTTCATTCACCATGCTGAGATCGCGCGAATTCAGCGTCAGGCGCACGTGCTGCGTCTGCCCAGCCTTCACGCTCACCCGCTGGAAGCCGCGCAGCGCCCGCAGCGGAGCCCCCGGGAGTTTCGGGAACACGATGTATGCCTGCACCACTTCATCACCCGCCATGCCGCTGCCGTTGCGCACATCGACATCGATGGTGAGCTCGCCGCCTGCCTTCAGCGTGGGAGCCGAAAGCTTCGCGTTGCTGTAGGCAAACTTCGAATAGCTCAGGCCGAAGCCGAACGGATAGAGCGGCTGGCCTTCGAAGTAGCGATAGGTGCGGCCCTTCATCGCATAATCGTCGAACGGGGGCAGATCGTTGACGCTCTTGTAGAACGTCAACGGGAGGCGTCCCGCCGGATTGTTCGTGCCGGCCAGCGTCTCCGCGATCGCCGTGCCGCCTTCTTCGCCGGGGTACCACGCTTCGAGAATCGCATTGGCGTTTTGGCTGGCCCAGTTGACGCCCAGCGCGCTGCCGTTCATCAGCACCACGACCAGCGGCTTGCCCGTGCCCTTCACGGCCTCGATCAACGCCTCTTCGTCCTTCGGCATGTCGATGGAAGTGCGATCGCCGCCGAGGAAGCCTTCGGGAAGCTGGCGTCCGCCCATCTCTTCGCCTTCCACATCGCGTGTCAGCCCGACGAAAGCCAGCACCACATCGGCCTGCTTCGCCGCGGCCACCGCCGCACTGGCGTCGAACATGCCGGGATTCCAGGTGAGCGTCGGACCCGTGGGCCCGCCAAAACCTCCACGCCCGCCGCCGCGTCCAGGCGCCGCATTGGCAGCGGGAGCCGCCGGAGCACTGCGGAACATCTCCACCAAAATTGTGTAGTCCTTGCCCTTTTCGAGCTTCACGGACGCCGTGCGAGCCGCCGCGGCAGCCGGATCCTGCTGGCCGAAGCCGCGTCCGGCAGCAGCGCGCTCGCGCCAGTCGTCGATGATCGCCTTGCCATCCAGGGTCACGCGCACGCCGCCCTGCCCGTTGATGGCGAGCTCGTAATTATCGGTTGCTTCCGGCTTGAGGAAACCGGTCCAGCGCGCCGAGAAATCGCCCGCTCCCACTCCGTCCGGCAGGCGCATTCCGCCCCGTCCGCCACCACCGCCCGCGCCGCCCAACTGCGCGTCCACACGCGTCGCCGCCGCAGTGCCCGAGAGGTCCTTGGTATTGAAATAGGTGCCCGTGAGCCCGGGTTTGCCGTCCTGGGTGTGATAGACAGACGAAGGAATCGTCACCGCATTGCGCAGGAACTTCGTGCCCGGCGTGAAGGTGATTTCCGCCTTGGGAAACTGCTTGCGAAGTCCGTCCAGCGGCGTCACATAGTGTGAAGACGTGCCGTTATAGTTGGCCTCCAAGGCCGGAATGGAATCGGCCAGCGGACCCACGACGGCGATCTTCTTCACCGAACTCTTCAGCGGCAGGGAGCCATCGTTCTTGAGCAGCACCATGGTCTGGCGCGCGATCTTGAGGGCCAGTTCGCGGTGCGCAGCGCTGTCGTTTTCCGAGAACGGAATCTGCGCGTACTTCACCATCTCGGGCGGATCGAACAGACCCAGTTGGAAGCGCGCCTTGAACAGCCGCTTGAGGTTCACATCGGCCTGCATCTGGGAGATGAGCCCGGTCTGGATCGCCTGCTGGTAGCCCTGCGTGTCGGCGCCGCAATCGAGGTCGGTGCCGCGCTTCAGCGAGACCGCCGCTGAATCCGCGATGGTGGGCACGAATTTGTGATTGCGATTGATGTCCTGAATCGCGCCGCAATCGGAGACCACGTAGCCTTTGAAATTCCAGGCGCCGCGCAGCGTATCTTCGAGCAGGAATTTATTGGCGCAGGCGGGCTCGCCGTTGATGCGGTTGTAGGCGCACATCACGGAATCCGCCTTGCCTTCCACCACGGTCTGCCGGAACGCCGGCAGGTAGGTGTCTTCCATGTCGTGCAGCGACACTTTCACGTCGATGGTGTGGCGCGAGGGCTCAGGCCCGCTGTGTACGGCGAAGTGCTTGGGGGTGGAAACCGTCTTGAAGTATTTCGGATCCTCGCCCTGCAAGCCCTTCACGAAGGCGGTGCCGAGTCTGCCGGTGAGGAAGGGATCTTCTCCATAGGTCTCGTGGCCGCGGCCCCAACGCGGGTCGCGGAAAATATTGATGTTCGGGGACCAGTAATCGAGCCCCGCGGGACCGGGCCGGATGCCCATACCGGAGCCCGGCAGTTCCGCGCCGGCGCCAGCCGCTGCCTGCGTGCGTTGATACTGGTGGAATTTGGCGCGGGCCTCGGTGCTGATCACGGTGGCCATTTCATGAATCAGCGGCTCATTGAAAGTCGCGCCGAGCGCGATCGCCTGCGGGAACACAGTGGCGATTCCCTGGTTGGCGACGCCGTGCAGCGCCTCGCTCCACCAGTTGTAGGTGGGAACCTGCAGGCGCGGAATGGCGGGAGCGGTGCTGCTGAACTGCGCGGCCTTTTCTTCGACCGTCATGCGCGAGACCAGGTCGTCCACGCGCTGGTCGACCGGCAGCGCGGGGTTGAGGTAGGGGGGCTGTTGCGCGAATGCGGTACTCACCGCGCCAGCCATCAGAAGGAGGGCGAATCTTTTTGACATAGGTCATACTCCGTAAATAAGACACACGCCGGGTAACTGGACATGCGCCCCGTCCGGAAGCCGTATTGTATTCGCTGGCCCGGATTGGAGCAAGCAAACGTCACAATTGGCTCTGCCGCCCACCCGTCGCACTTTCCCCGCGCCGTTGTGGCAGCAAAGTGATAATGTCCCCTTTGAGCAAAGTAGAAATGTCCCCTTGAC
>JBDTMZ010000146.1:0-23275 GCA_039934035.1 Candidatus Solibacter sp.
TCGTGCCACACCGTGTCTTCCACTAATTTCGCCAGATGCTCCGGACCGCGCGCCATGCGCTCGTGCGGACCCTGAAAAATGGTGATCCGGTCCGGCATGGCGAAGCTTTCAAAGACGCTGCGCTGAATCATCGGACGGCCTTCGTACAGTCCCAGCAGAGTGCCGCCGTGAGGCACCCGTCCGCGCGCCAGTTGCCCGGCGTTCGGCTCCGCCTCCACCACGATCGCGATGTTCTTGAGGCGCCGCCGGAAGCGGGCCGGAATGCGCTCGCAGGCTTCGGCAACCAACTGGTCGAAATCGGCGGCGTGCATAGTTCTGCTTCTATCTTATCGGGCCGGGGGTTCCGCGAGGCGCCGTGCGCCCGGGCTTCAGCTCTTCTTCTTCAGACGGAAGGGCGTCATCTTCGGGATGTGCTCATCGACAATGCGCAGTTCGCCAGCGCCCTCGCCGGTGATCTTCAACTCGAAGTGCATGACCTCGTTGTCGCCCTGATCCTGATAGTCGAACTCCAGTTTGTCGCCGTCCGCCTTGGCGAAAAAGAAGGGAGCTTCGTGATCTTCCACCGGGCTGGCGTCCAGCAATTCGCCGTCGTCGCTCAGATGGATACTCCCAGCGTTCAGGGTGCCGGTGATTTTGGCCTCAGTGCGGATCTTCAGCACCAAGAAAACTTTGCCGTCGCGGACGGCTTCCCAGGTGCCGTCGAACTTTGTGGGCTCCGCCAGGGCGGCGCAACTCCACAGCAACACGCTGGCTAAAAGTCCGGCGAGGGTGCGCATACTCGACAATTTAGCACGTTCCCCGCCAGCCCTCATGGCGCTACAGACACAGCCACTTCCGTCACCCAACCTGTGCCGCCGCGGAGCCCGGTGTGACCGTGCCGCACGCAAGCCGGACGCCGGGGTCTGGTAAAATAAGAATTACCGCCCGCAACCAAACAAAAAATCATGAAATTCGGCGTCATTGTCTTTCCTGGAAGCAATTGCGATCACGATGCTTTTTACGCGGTCGCCAACAACCTCGGGCAGCCTGCCGAGTTCATCTGGCACGATTCCCGCAGCGTAGGCGACGTCGATGCCGTCATCCTCCCCGGAGGCTTCTCTTATGGCGATTACCTGCGCTGCGGCGCCATCGCCAAATTCTCGCCTGTGATGCAGGCGGTCAAGAAGTTCGCTGCCGATGGCGGGCTGGTGCTGGGAGTCTGCAACGGTTTCCAGATTCTGGTGGAATCCGGCCTGCTGCCCGGCGCGCTGATCCGCAATCGCGGCCTTAAATTCATCTGCCGCGAACTCCGCCTCGCGGTGGGCACCACCAATTCGCCCTACACCAACACGGCCGAAAAAGGCCAGGTGCTGCGCGTGCCGATCGCGCACGGCGAAGGCTGCTACATCGCCGACGAGCGCACGCTCGACGAGTTGGAAGCGGAAGACCGTGTGGCCTTCCGCTATATCGACAATGCCAACGGCAGCCTGCGCGACATCGCCGGCGTGCTGAATAAAGAACGCAACGTGATGGGAATGATGCCTCACCCCGAACGCGCCACGGAGCCCCTGATGGGCTCTACCGACGGTCTCATCGTCTTCCACTCGATGCTGATGGCCGCCGCGGCCGCCGGGAAGGTGATGGCATGAGCGCCGCTTTCTCCGCCGAAGTCATCGCCCAGCACCAGCTCACGCCGGGCGAGTATCAGAAGGTAGTCGAGATCCTGGGGCGCCAGCCCACGTATACCGAACTCGGCGTGTTCGCCGTGATGTGGAGCGAGCACTGCTCCTATAAGAGTTCGCGGGTTCACCTGAAGAAGCTGCCCACGCGCGGCAAGCTGGTGGTGCAGGGGCCAGGCGAGAACGCCGGCATCATCGATATCGGCGGCGGCTACGTCATCGCCTTCAAGATTGAATCGCACAATCACCCCAGTTTCATCGAGCCGCTGCAAGGCGCGGCCACCGGAGTGGGCGGCATTCTGCGCGACATTTTCACCATGGGCGCGCGTCCTATCGCGGTGCTGGATTCGCTGCGCTTCGGCCGTCTGGACGACCCCGCAACGGGCGCGCGCAACCGCCGCATTGTCAGCGGCGTGGTGGCCGGCATCGCGCACTACGGCAACTGTTTCGGCGTGCCGACAGTCGGCGGCGAAACCATTTTCGAGCCCTGTTACGACGGCAATCCGCTGGTCAACGTGTTCGCGCTCGGCGTCTGCAAGAAGGAAGACATCTTTTACGCCAAGGCGGCGGGCGTGGGCAATCCGGTGATCTACGTGGGGGCCCGCACGGGCCGCGACGGCATTCACGGCGCCTCCATGGCCTCCGCCGAGTTCACCGAGGAAAGCAAGCAGAAACGCCCCAATGTGCAGGTGGGCGACCCCTTCATGGAGAAGCTGCTGCTGGAAGCCTGCATCGAGGCCATGAAGACCGGCGCCATCGTCGGCATACAGGACATGGGCGCTGCCGGACTCACCTGCTCGACCTGCGAGATGGGCAGCCGCGGCGAAGTCGGCATCGAAATCGAACTCGACCGTGTCCCGCAGCGCGCTACCGGCATGACGTCCTACGAGATCATGCTCAGCGAAAGCCAGGAGCGCATGCTGCTGGTGGCCGAAAAAGGGCGCGAGCACGAGGTTTTCCAGGTCTTCAAGAAGTGGGGATTGGAAGCCGCCGAGATCGGCATCGTCACCGATGACGGCAAGCTGCGCGTGCGCCATCACGGCGAGATTGTCGCGGAGATTCCGAACCGCGAACTGGCCGACGAAGCGCCGCTCTACCACCGTCCGTATACCGCGCCTCCCGAGGTCGCGCGCCAGCATACGCTGTCCGCCGAAGTGAGCGTGCAGGACGCGCTGCCCGCACTGCTCGCAGCGCCCGACATTTGCAGCAAGCGCTGGATCTGGGAACAGTACGATTTTCAAGTGCGCACCAATACGCTCACCGTGCCGGAAAGCACCGACGCCGCCATTGTGCGCGTGAAAGAGACCGGCACCTCGATAGCGATGTCGCTGGATGGCAACGGCCGCTATACATATCTTTCGCCGCGCGAGGGCGCGCAACTCGCAGTGGCGGAGTGCTGCCGAAATCTGTCGGTGGTGGGCGCGCTGCCCGTGGCTGCCACCAACTGTCTCAATTTCGGCAATCCCGAACGCCCCGAAATCATGGCGCAACTGGTGGAAGCCATCGAGGGCATGTCCGACGCCTGCGTCTTCTTCGATACGCCCATCACCGGCGGCAATGTCAGTCTCTATAACGAGACGCTGGGCGAAGGCATTTATCCCACGCCCGTCATCGGCATCGTCGGCCTGATGAAGACCGCCGCGCCCATCACGATTCCGTTCAAGCATGCCGGACGCTCCGTGATTCTGCTGGGCGGCGCGGGCACTTGCGACGAGACGCGTTTCGGCGGCACGCAATACGCCAAGGAAATCGAGAAGGCGCTTTGGGGACTCCCGCCCAAACTCGAACTGGAGCACGAGAAGCGTGTGCAGCAGGCCATCCGCGAGATTGTCGCCGAAGGGCTGGCAGAATCGGCGCACGATCTGAGCGATGGCGGGCTGGCCGTGGCGCTGGCGGAATGTTGCATGGGTCCGGCCGGAATCGGCGCACAGATCGATCTCGATAGCGACCTCCGTCCCGAGGTGCTCGCATTCCACGAAGGGCCCTCGCGCGTACTGCTCTCCACCTCCCACCCCGCGAAGGTGGCGGCGATCGCCGAACGGTACGGCGTAGTCGCTCCCGTGGTGGGGGTTACAATTGAGAAGGGAATGGAAATCCGGCAGAGGGGAAACACGCTGGGATCCTGGGACATTGCGGCGCTCGCGGCCGCTCACGAGGGGGCGCTCATTTCGCATGTTGGATAAATTCCACGAGGAATGTGGCGTGGTCGCCATCTACGGCCACCCGGAAGCATCGAAGATGGCCTATCTCGGCCTCTACTCGTTGCAGCACCGCGGACAGGAGAGCGCGGGCATCTGCACGTCCGACGGCAATGTGGTCCACACCCATAAATCCATGGGACACGTGGCCGATATTTTCACCAGCGCCGTGCTCAAACAATTGCCGGGCAACCTCGCCATCGGACATACGCGCTACTCCACCGCCGGCGATACGGTGCTGCTCAACGCGCAGCCGTTCTCGGTGGTCTGCAACAAGGGCAAGGTAGCGATCGCGCACAATGGCAACATCACCAATGCCGGTGAATTGCGCGCCGATCTGGGCCGCCGCGGCGCCATTTTTCAGGCGTCGAGCGATACCGAAGTCGTGCTCCACCTGATGGCCCACTCGTCGGAGCGCACGCTGGCGGGCGCGCTGCGCGATGCCCTGCTGCAACTGGAAGGCGCGTTCTCACTGGTGTTCCTGGCGGAAGACCGCATCATCGTGGCGCGCGATCCGCACGGGTTCCGCCCGCTGGCGGTGGGAGAAATGGAAATTTCCGGCGGGCGCAAGTGTTACGTTTTCGCGTCGGAAACCTGCGCGTTCGACCTCATCGGCGCGGTTTATCTGCACGACGTGGATCCGGGCGAGATGGTGATTGTCGGGCCGGAGGGCATGACGCGCGAGCGCTACGCTCCCGAGCAGGCCAAGGCACAGTGCGTCTTCGAGCACGTCTACTTTGCGCGTCCCGATTCGCTGGTGTTCGGCCGCGCGGTGGAAGAATCGCGGGAGAATCTCGGCCGCCTGCTGGCGCGCGAATGTCCCGCCGATGCCGATCTGGTCGTCCCGGTGCCGGATTCGGGCGTGGCTGCCGCCATCGGGTATTCGGACGAAAGCGGCCTGCCGTTCCGTCAGGCGCTGATTCGCAATCACTATGTGGGGCGCACGTTCATCGAGCCTTCGCAGGCCATCCGCGATTTCGGAGTCAAGCTCAAGCTCAATCCGGTGCGCCATCTGCTGCAAGGCAAACGCGTGCTGCTGGTGGACGATTCCATCGTGCGCGGCACCACCAGCCGCAAGATCGTGCGCATGGTCCGGCAGGCGGGCGCGCGCGAAGTCCACTTGCGAATCTCCTGTCCGCCCACCATCTCCCCGTGCTTCTACGGCGTCGATACGCCCACGCGCAGTGAGCTGATCGCGTCCAACCACACGGTGGAAGAGATTCGCCGTTTCGTGGAGGCGGACAGCCTCGGTTATCTTTCCCTTGGGGCCCTGCGCAAAGCGGTGGGTGACGACCAGAAGCACGAATTCTGCTACGCCTGCTACACCGGCGACTACCCGACCGAACTGATCAATATCGAAGAGTTGATCGCCGCCCGCCAAAAGGGCCAGGCATAGCGCCGACGAAAGAACAACTGCTCGCTATAGCCCCGGATATTCATCATTTTTAGCGGTTCGGTGGGACGGCGCCTTACGTTCAGCGGATCTCTCTGCCCCAGTGGAACTACACAATTTCACGCGATCGATGAAGTTTGAGTCGGCCCTTAGCGGAACGGATCCACCAGCATCAAATCGCCCGTCGCTTCTCTATCCAGGTGGGTGAAGAGGAGCCACTGGTGGTCCGGTGACAGCGAGATACCAATGCCGCCCGTCCGTCCGATTGTGTGGATGGTGCGAGAGCGGCCGGTCGAAAAGTCGAAAAACAGGAGAGCGGCCTTGGCGCCGCCCGTTCCGACGTAGTAAATCCCGTCGGGCGTGACGGACATGGGGGCGTTGGAGACCGGCGCTGCGATGACGGCACTTTCGCTCCCTCCATCCGCGCCCACTCTCCAGATTGCTCCCTTGTTGGTAAAGTACACCGTTTTGCCATCCGGGGATGGCACCGGATTGTTCCCTTCACCGGCGATTTGCACGGGATTCCCCCCGCGGGCTGGAATTTTCTGAATCCCGGCGCCGCCGGTTGCATAGATCCACTGGCCGTCGGGCGACCATGACGGGCGGGTGTGTCCCAAGCCGAAGGTCAATTGTACCGGCCTCCCTCCCCGGGGACTCATGGTGAAAATTTGCCACTGGCCCTCGATCACATTGTCGAAGGCGATGCGCTCACCGTCGGGCGACCACCAGGGCGATCCGGAAGCGCGAAAATTGGTCAATTGGAGCGCATTTCCTCCGTCGGCATCGCATACCCAGATGGCGCTGGGACCGGAGCGTTCGGAGCTAAAGGCGATCTTCCGGCCGTCAGGTGAATACTGCGGCGAAAACTCCGCTTGAGTGGATTCGATCAAGCGCGCCGCCGTGTGGTCCGGATCAGCCAGATTCATACGCCAGATATTTGTGTCGGCGTTTGTGGATGAGGCGAACGCCAGGCGCCGTCCGTCGCGAGAGATGACCGGGTCTGCGCCGTTTTCGCCGGCCTCCAGTCTCACCGCCTTCTGCGATCCGGAAACGGGCATTCTAAACAAGGCAGGAAATCCACTTCGATATGAGGAGAAAACGATTTCGCGGCTGTCGGCGGTCCAGGTCGCGCCTTGATTGAGCGCGTTATCGGAGGTGATCCGTGCCGGCTGTCCTTTGGGCGAGTAATCGCTGCCGAGTTGCTGAGAAAAGAGATCGCCCTGCGTCATGATGAGGCTGCCCAGCGCCGTGAATCTCTCGAACACCAGCGTCTTGCCATCGGGAGAGATCGCCCCGGAAAAGTCGCCGGAGGAATGGTCAGGTGAATTAGTCAGGCGCCGCTTTTCGCCGCTTTCCGCCGAGATGAGAAACAGGCCGAGCCCCCCAGCGTCCGAATCGCTCATCGACGCAATGATCCATCGGCTATCGGGAGACCAACCGATCGCGGCAGCGCGCACGCGACCTGCCTGCGCAGTGGAAACGAATGGCGCGTGGAGCACCTCTCGCTCCATCCCTCCAATGGGGGGAACAAGCATCAGCGAGTCCCCGCGAAGGAACGCGATCCAGCGCCCATCCGGCGACCACGCCGGCGCCACATCCGACGCGGCGTCGGTGGTAAGGCGAAGCGGCTTTCCGGGTCCGAGAAGTTTGACGTAGATATCTATATTGTCCTGATACTCGCCGGTCCAGACGAATGCCACTTGGTTCCCGTCGGGAGAAAAACTGGGAGAATATTCCAGGCCGGGGTAGGACGTGAGCAAAGTCGCCTGGAGCGGCGCTTCTGGAGCACTCTTTCCGGAGTAGGCCAGCCAGGCAGCGCTTCCCAAAGCCGCCAGCGCCACAACACCCGTGCCGATCCACCATCGTTTGAGGGTCTTCCTGGCAGGCGCCGCCACTCCAACGAGAAGTCCCGATTCGGACTCCTCCTTCAGGTCTTTCAGAGCGATCCGGAGATCGGCCATGCTCTGCGCGCGCTCGTCGGGATCTTTGCGGAGGCAGCGCTGCACAATGCGAGCGAGTTCGCGCGGCACGCCGTCCGCGGCTTTCTCCAGGGGTTCGGGCTGGCTGCGCAGCACCGCGGCCAGCGTGGACATTTTCGAATCGCCCTGAAACGCTCGCTTTCCCGTCAGCATCTCGTAGAGCACGGCGCCGAAGGAAAAGATATCGCTGCGTGCGTCGACTTTCTTTCCCTCGGCTTGCTCGGGCGACATATAGCAGGTGGTGCCGACGATGGTGCCATCTTCGGTTTTGGTGAAGTCCGCGATAGTGCGGGTCTTGTCCGTTTCGCCGGAAGAGACCGGTGCTTCCTGTAACTTGGCCAGGCCGAAATCGAGCACCTTGATCTGACCGGTCTCGGAAACCATCACGTTGGCGGGCTTCAGGTCGCGATGCACAATACCCGCGGCGTGGGCCGCTGCCAGCGCATCGGCAATCTGGATGGCGATGCGGATGGTCTCGTCGACCTTCATTCCCTTGGAGGTGATAAATTGGTCGAGCGTTTTGCCGGCCACGAACTCCATGACGATGAAATCCGCGCCATCGGCCTGGTCGATCTCGTGAATGGTGACGATGCGGGCATGATTCAGCGCCGAAGCCGCCCGCGCCTCCTGCATGAAGCGCCGCCTGCGGTCGGGATCGGCGGTTCTCTCGGGGGGCAGGAACTTGATGGCTACGAAACGTTCGAGCCGCGTGTCCCGCGCTTTCCAGACCACGCCCATGCCGCCCTCCCCGAGTTTCTCGAGGATTTCGTAATGACTAATGGTCCGCATCTGGGGTGACATAGGGGGTCGCCGTCCGAGTCTATAGATGATACCCGATTCGTCAGTTCCCAGCAGATGCCATTCAGAACGCGGGGCACCGCCTGGCCTGCTGCGTCCGCTGTCGTTACCAGAGTGAAACCCGACTGACATCCGGCTGCAATCTTCCAGTGGGAGGATGAATTCCGATATGAAAAACACCCTCTATTCCCTTGTGATTGCTGTCTCGCTTGCCGCTGGGCTACCCGCGCAAGTGGGCTTCTACAATAACTTCGATATCGCCCTTCTCGGCGACATGCCCTACGGCACGGCACGTGAGGCGGCTTACGAACGGCTGATCAACGATGTGAATGAGTACCATCCTCTGTTTGCGGTTCACATCGGCGATACCAAGAGCGGATCCACGCTTTGCGAGGACACGCAAGCCGTCAAGACGATGGGCTATTTCAGGCGCTTCCAAGTGCCGTTGCTCTACTCCATCGGAGACAATGAATGGACCGATTGCATGCGCACCAACAACGGGGCCTACGACCCGCTGGGACGCCTGGAGCTGATTCGCCGGACTTTTTTCTCCACCAACGACAGCCTCGGTAATACCACCGTTCCCCTCATGCGGCAAAGCGACGACCCCGCCTACAAGCTCTACCGCGAAAACGCCATGCTGGTGGCGGGAACGGCGACCTTCGTCACCATTCACATGCCGGGCAGCAATAACAACCTGGAATACAAAACCGTCCAGGGAGCGCCCAACCGGTTCTATGACAACGATGTGGAATATAGGGCGCGGAATGCCGCCAACGTGGCATGGCTGCACGCCGCGTTCCGGACCGCCAAGGACAATCGCTCTTCCGGAGTGATGATCTTCTCGCAAGCGAATGTCTTCGAAAGCTTCACCAACCCGGGGATCGGCGCCACCCACTCGGGTTTTGCCGATTTCGTGACCGCGCTGCGCGAAGAGACGCAGAAGTTCGACGGGCAGGTGGTCATGGTCTCCGGCGACTCCCACTATATGCGCATGGACAAGCCGTTGACCAAAACCTACCCGGGTTGCGTGTCGGCGCAGGGCGATTGTACGGCGGTTGCCACGCCGTCGGAGTCGCCCGGTGACCGCATATATAACTTCACCCGGGTGGAAGTTCCCGGCGATGGAGACGTCCACTGGATTGTGGCCCACGTTCGCCTGAACCGCCAGAACCCATTCTCGTTCGAGTTCCGCCTGGTCCCGGGGAATTAAGTCAGCGACTGGGGCGCCCTGCGCATCCGGACTTCTACTTCGCCGGTGTTTCGCCGTACCACCGGTGGAGCACCGGCCTCTTTCCGCCACGCTGGTATGGCGTGAGGCAGGGCTGGGCCTGGCCCATCTCGGGTGCGTCGCGTCGCCTTACCATGGTATACGTGGAGCACGTGAGAACTCTTCTCTGCAGAGCCGCTTTTGCCTTGCTGCCGCTGCTGGCGCTTGGGGCGCTTCACGCCCAGGATGCCCGCACCAAAATCGCGACGCTGGAACAGCAGGCGCAGAAGTATTTGCAGGAACAAAAGCCGCAACTCGCGATTCCCGTCCTCAAGGAAATTGCCGCACTCGATCCCAACAACCTCAATGCGCGGGCCAATGCTGGCGTGCTGCTGTACTTTCAAGGCGTCTACATTGAGGCCATTCCGCACCTGCGCGCTGCCCTGCAAATGAAGCCCGACCTGTGGCGCATCCAGGCCCTTTTAGGCCTCGCCGAAAGGCGCACCGGTGACCTGCGCAGCGCCCAATCCGACCTCGAACGCGCCTTCCCCAACCTTGACGACAAGAAAATTCAAATCGAGGCCGGCCTTGAACTGATGCAGCTCTACATCGCCTCCGCGCAACTCGATCAGGCGCTCTCCACCGCCGCGAAACTCGAAGAGCTTGCGCCGGAGAATCCGGCGGCGCACTTCGCCGCCTACCAGATCGCGCGCCAGGTGATGGATCAGAGCCTGCTTAGCATGATGATGGTGGCGCCGGATTCCGCCGAGATGCACATGAGTATGGCCAGCGAACTGGGCCGCCAAGGTGACCGCGCCGGCGCCATCGCGCAGTTCCGCGAAGCCATCCGCCTCAACCCCAACCTTCCCGGCGCCCACCTGCAACTGGCCGAAATCCTGCGCACCTCCTCCGACGCCGCGCACAATGCCCAGGCCGAAACCGAATACCGCCTCGCGCTGCGCGCCAATCCCAACGACCAACTGGCCTTGCGCCAACTGGGCACGCTGCAATCGGCGAAGAGCGACTTCAAGGCGGCCGAAGAGAGTTTCCGCAAGGCCATCGCGCTGGCGCCCAAAGACGCCGAGGCGCTCACCGGTCTCGCCATCGTCATGATCTCGACAGATCGCGCAAGCGAAGCCATCGGATTGCTGGAAAGCGCCCTCAAGCAAGACCCCACGCATACCGCGGCGCACTTCCGCCTGAGCTCGCTCTACCGCCGCGCCGGCCGTACCGCTGAGGCGGACAAAGAGATGGAAGCCTTCCGCCACTACCAGGAACTCAAAGATAAACTCGAAGCGATCTACAAGCAATTCGGCGGGCAGAACAATCCCAAGTGATCCGGCAAGGATACACTTGACACTATGAGCCGCTCTCTCCGGCTGGGCCTCGCGACGTCCCTCGGCATCATCCTGCTGGGCGTCGCAGTGAAGGCGCAGAATTCCAAGCGTCCCGCGGCGCCCCCAAAATCATTGCCGGCCGCGGCGAGGCCGCCCGCGCGCGTCGCATCGCGAGCACTGCCCGAGTTGGAGGACATCACCGCGTCCACGGGGATTCGCTTCAACCATCTGGCCTCGCCGGACAAGAAGTACATCGTGGAATCGATGAGCGGCGGGGTGGCGCTGATCGACTACGATCGCGACGGCTGGCCGGATATCTACTTCACCAACGCGCCCGACGTGGAGATGCAACTGGCCGGGAAAAAGGCGCGCAGCGCGCTGTTCCACAACGAGCGGAATGGGAAGTTCAGCGACGTTTCGGAGAAGGCCGGCGTGGCGTTTCCCTGCTGGGCGAACGGCGCGGCGGTGGGCGATTACAACAATGACGGCTGGCCAGACCTGCTGGTGACCTGCTTCGGCGGCGTGGTGCTCTACAGCAATCGCGGCAACGGCACCTTCGACGATGTCACCAAGGCCGCGGGACTGGGTGCCGACAGCGCCTGGGCCATGGGGGCGGCCTTCGGCGATTACGACGGCGACGGATTTCACGATCTGTTCGTCTCCCACTATGCCGCGTACGATCTGCGTGACCTGCCCGCCTTCGGCTCCATGGTGAACTGCACCTACTACACGATCAAGGTGCAGTGCGGGCCTGCGGGACTCCCCGGGGCGCCCGACAACCTGTATCACAATAATGGCGACGGCACGTTTACAGAGGTCGCCAAGCAGGCGGGCGTGGACGATGCCCAGAAGTTGCTCGGGCTGACCGCGGTGTGGAGCGACCTGGATAACGACGGCAAGCTCGAGCTGTTCGTAACCAATGACGGCGCGCAGAATTATCTCTATCGCAATGAGGGCAATGGCAATGAGGGCAAGGGCCGCTTCAAAGAAGTCGCATACCAGGCGGGCGTGGCGCTCGACGAAAACGGCAAGGCTCTGGCGAATATGGGGCTGGCGGTGGGCGATTATCTGCACAGTGGGCTTTTCGGAATCGCCATCACGCATTTCAGCGATCAGTATCTGCAGCTGTTCCGCAACGACGGCAACCTGAACTTCACCGATGTCTCCAACGTGGCCAGGATTGCGCGCGCCACGGTGCACTATGTGGGTTGGGGCGATGCCTTTTACGATTACGATAATGACGGTTGGCTCGACCTGATCGCGGTCAACGGCCACGTCTACCCGCAGGTGGATGCGGCCAACATCGGCGTCCACTACCGGGAGCCCGGACTGTTGTTCGTGAACCAGCGAGACGGCACCTTTCTGGACGCGAGCGAGAAGGTGGGGCCGGCGCTGAAGGTGCCCCGTCCGGCGCGCGGGCTGGCGGTGGGCGACCTGTTCAACGACGGCAACCTCGAAGTGGTGGTGGAGAATCTGGAGGGCGAACCGGTCATCTTCCGGACCAAGGGCGGCGCGCCGCATCACTGGATCGGGTTCGAATTGGCTGGACGCCAGGGCAACCGGCTGGCCCTCAACGCGCGGGTGAAGGTGACGGCGGGCAGCCTTGTACAGACGGATGAGGTCAGGAGCAGCGGGAGTTATCTCTCCCAGAACGACCTCCGTTTACACTTCGGATTGGGCGATGTACGCTTGGCGGACCGCGTGGAAGTGCGTTGGCCGTCGGGAAAAATTGACAATTTTGTAAATTTTCGAGCCGACCGGATCTACTGTATTCTGGAGGGCGCGGGCGAGGTCCCCTGCGCAGAGTTCCACACCGGGCCGGAATCAAGCGTTAAGTAAACGTTTAACCCAGCCGTCTCCCCAGCCAACGTCCCTGTAATCCATTACATGGGAGGCTCCTTGAGCGTAACTCTATGAAATTACGGAGCCACAGTGGGTCGATGGCCAGGCGATTTCGACCACTCCGGCATTGACTTGATAGCGTTCATCAAATATATTTGTTCCCATCGCTCGGAGACACTCATGAAAATCAGGATGCAGAAATTGGGGAACCTCGTATTGTTTTCCGCCGCCGTGTTGACCCTCAACGTCGCGTTGTGGGGGCAAGCCACGAACTCGGCAGACGTCACAGGCAGCGTGACCGATCCCTCGGGTGCTGTCGTGCCCGGAGTAAAGGTCAGCGTCAAAGACATAGATAAGAACACGGAAAAGACGTTCATCACGAACGATTCCGGGCTGTATGACACGGGCCCTCTGGTGCCCAGTGATCAATACCTGATCACATTCTCGAAGGAAGGGTTCGCCTCGTTGCAGCGCGGCCCCATGACGCTTCGCAGCGGCGTGACCGGCCTGAATGTGCAGTTGACTATCGGGCAAGCCACGCAACAGATCAGCATTGTGGAAAGTGGGGCGCCACTGCTGGAGACGACCACCGCGGAAATTTCCTCGACCGTGCCGCAGGAGACCCTGAAGCTGATGCCGCAAACCGGCGGTATCCCCGATTGGCAGTCGTTCATCACCTTCCTTCCGGGCACCCGCGGCAATGGCGGAAACAATGGCAATTCCGGTATGGGAGGCACTTCGGTAAACGGATCCATGCCGTTCTCGAACGCGCTGCTCGACGGCGCTTCCACCAGTTCGCCGATGAGCAATAACGTCATCAACACGCCCATCTTCGATACTCTGGGCGAAGTGAAGATGAGCAGTTCGGCGTTCTCGGCGCAGTACGGCGGCGGCGGCGTGGTCTACAACCAGATCAGCCGGGGCGGCTCAAACCAGTTCCACGGCATGGCGTATGACTACTTCAAGAACACCGCCTTGAATGCCGCGCCTTTTGGTTTTAACGGCGTTTCCTCCAAGACGCCGCAGCACTTCAACAATTTCGGCGGCAACATCGGCGGTCCGGTGATCAAGAACAAGGTGTTCTTCTTCTTCGGTATCGACCACACCATCAACCACACCACGCCGAACGTCAGCTTTATCACCGTGCCCACCGCGGCGGTGCGTTCGGGCAACTTCACGGGGTTGAACCCGATCTACGACCCGACCACGCAGAGCGTAAACCCCACCACGGGCGCGGTGACGCGGCAGTTGTTCCCCAACAACACGATTCCGTCCAACATGCTGGATGCTGTTGCGAAGAACGTGCAGTCGTACTATCCCACGCCTAACCTGGCCGGTCAGGTGGTCAACGGCATCGCCACCAACAACTACAATTACCTGGCGCCCGGCGACAGCCCGAAACGGAAGTACTTCGGCCGTTTCGACGCCGACATCACGAGCACCAACCGCGTCACGGGTTCGGCAGCCTGGAACGATGGTCCGTCCAAACCGTTCAGCCCGGTAGCGCCCATCAACCGCGCCCCCGGCGATGTGATGAACCAGAGCGGCCAGCTTTCCGATTACTGGACCATCAGCCCGAGTTTGACCAATGAAATGCGCATCGGGTTCATGGGCGAATTCGACCAGTTCCACCCGGATACCATCGACCAGGGGTACCCGGAGAAACTGGGATTGAAGTTCTCCAAGGCGGACGTTTTCCCGACCGTCAGCATCAACAACTATTACACCCTCGGCAGCGGTCTTAACACCGAGTACAAGGAAGTCACGCTCGACCTTTCGGACCAGGTGACGCTGATCAAGGGACGCCACGTACTGCACTTCGGCGGCGGTGCGCTGCTGTTCCGCGCCAACTCCACCGCGTGGGGCAACATGTACGGCGCCAACGTCGGCTTCACCGGCGTCTACACCGCCGGCAGCAATACCGGCCCGCTGGCTTCAGGTTCGGGTTCGTCCTACGCCGACTTCCTGCTGGGTTACGTGCAGAACTGGTCCGCCGTGGTTTCACCGCAGTACGGCGGGCGGCTCCGCAACCCGGGCATCTTTATCCAAGACGATTTCAAGGTCACCCCGAAACTGACCCTGAACCTGGGTCTGCGCTGGGAAGGCAACACGGGTTGGACCGAGGTGAACGGCAACGCGCGCTCTTTCGATCCTAACGTGATCAATCCCGCGACCAATGCTCCGGGCGCACTGTGGTTCGGCACGACCAAGGCGAATGGCCGCGACCGGCTGCAGGCGGCGGTCTGGAAGAACATCCTGCCCCGCTTCGGCTTCGCCTATCAACTCGGCGACAAAACTGTCATCCGTGGCGGCATCGGCATGTACACCTTCCCCTGGAATGTGGACAGCTATGGCGGCGGTTTGGGCCAGGCTTCGTCAAGCTCGGGCAATCAAACGGATTCCACCGGCAATGTGAGTCCCGTGGTGATTCTCTCGTCCGATGGAAACACGAACTACCAGGGTTCCAAGGGCGCCGCCATCAACACGCTCTACAGAAAGATTCCCAACGTTCCGGACGCTCTCAACGGGCAGTCCGTGGGCTTCTTCCAGTACACGTTGCCGTCCCCTCTCCTCCGCTCCTGGAATGTCACCATCCAGCGGCAAGTGACGCAGGCCATGGTTGCCGACTTTGGTTACGTGGGCAGCAATCAATCGCACCTGCCGTTCACCAGCGACCTCAACCAGGTACCGGAAAGCCTTCTGGGACCGAACAGTGCGAATTTCCGGCCGTACAAGTTCCAGAGCGTCACCGGCAACACCAGCGCTGGCATAGCCAATTACAACGCTTTCCAGACGGGGCTTACGCGCCGTATGGCCTCCGGGCTGATGTTCAACGTGAACTACACCTGGTCGCACATGCTGTCGAATCAGGACTCCTCGGGTTGGGGATCGCAGCAGGGCGCGACGCCCTATCAGCGCTCCTACGATCCGATGGCCAACTATGGGAATTCCAACTTCGACATCCGCCACATGTTGAAGGCCCATGGTTCCTACGATCTGCCTTTTGGCGGGAACAAGAAGTTCGCCATCAACAATAAGGCTGCCGACTGGGCTTTGGGCGGGTGGACGCTGTTTGGCACCTTCCTCCGTCAGGGCGGCGCCCCCTTCACGGTGAACATGTTGGTCAACAACAGCTTTTCGCTGTCGTCGAACAACCTGTGGTTCCCGAACCTGGTGGGCGACCCGTACGACGTCCCCGGGGGTCAGAACATCGATCACTGGTTCAACGTCAACGCCTTTGCCGCTCCCACTCCCGGCACCTTTGGGAACAATGGCCGCAACACCTTGAACGGACCGCCAATGACGGTTGTCAACGCTTCGTTGCACAAGGTCTTCAAGTTCACGGAACGAATGAACGTGGACTTCAGCGCGAATGCCACCAACCTCATCAATCACCCGTCGTTCTCTATCCCGGACAAGGCGATCGGCACCGGCCGCATCGGCCGGATCTCCGGGACCAGCGTCGGCTCACGCGCGATGGAATTGGTCGCGAAGTTCCGGTTCTAAACCCGGTCCGGAAGTAACTATCCTCAGCATGGGGAGTGGCCCAAAAGGCTGCTCCCCTATTTTTTTGTCTGCTCTCGATTTTCAACTTCCTTTCGGGTTTCGCCGCCTGCCCGCCTCCCGAGACCTATCAACATATGTCGTATGGCACGGCAGCGTTGCGACCATAGCTCCCTCAGAGAGAACCGTGCGGTTCTATCCCGTCAGGCCTAAGTGAGCGACGCCGGATAACTTTATTTGTCCGGCCGTCAATCCTGTACTTACAGTATGCCGCGCCCTTATTTCTCCTCGCCCCTAAATAGGTGGATAAAGTGAGCGACGGCGGATAACCTTATTTGTCCGGGTGTCAATCCTGTACTTATAGTATGCCGCGCCCTAATTTCTCCTCGTCCCTAACTAAACAGGTGGATAAGGTGAGCGACGGCGGATTGAGTAATTTGTCGGGCCGTCAATCCTGTACTTACAGTATGCCGCGCCGTAATTTCTCCTCGTCCCTAAATTGATGGACCGATAGATACTTATGCTGTCGTGCCAGGGAGTTCTCCGGGCAAAAATCCGTTGACTTGATAAGTTGCCTAAATTAATATGATCCCACTCGGAGAACACCATGAATCTACGGATGCACAGTTTAGTAAGATGTTTTCTGTACTCCACCTTCACTGTAGGACTTAGCTCTGGTGTGGTTTGGGGTCAAGCAACGAACTCAGCAGACGTCAACGGTAGCGTTACCGATCCATCGGGAGCGGTGATACCCGGTGTGACGGTCACTGTCAAGGACATCGATAAGAACACCGAGCGCACCTTCGTCACGAACGATTCCGGCGTCTACGTCACCGGGCCGCTCGTGCCCGCCGATCAGTACATCATCACCTTTTCAAAAGAAGGCTTCGCATCGTTGCAGCGCGGCCCCATGACGCTGCGTAGCGGCGTGACCGGCTTGAATGCACAGTTGACCATCGGGCAAGCCACGCAACAGATCAGCATTGTGGAAAGTGGGGCGCCACTGCTGGAGACCACCACCGCGGAAATTTCCTCGACCGTGCCGCAGGAGACCCTGAAGTTGCTGCCGCAAACCGGCGGTATTCCCGATTGGCAGGCGTTCATCACCTTCCTCCCGGGCACCCGCGGCAATGGCGGAAACAATGGCCAATCCGGTATGGGCGGCACTTCGGTGAATGGCGCCATGCCGTTCTCTAACGCCCTGCTCGACGGCGCTTCCACCAGTTCGCCTATGAGCAACAACGTCATCAACACGCCCATTTTCGATACCCTTGGCGAAGTGAAGATGAGCAG
Organism: Candidatus Solibacter sp.; assembly: GCA_039934035.1. Taxonomy (GTDB): domain Bacteria; phylum Acidobacteriota; class Terriglobia; order Bryobacterales; family Bryobacteraceae; genus Solibacter. Next base: position 17,213 of record JBDTMZ010000146.1, read on the forward strand.
TTCGGCGTTCTCCGCGCAGTACGGCGGCGGCGGCGTGGTCTACAACCAGATCAGCCGTGGCGGCACCAACCAGTGGCACGGAATGGTGTACGACTACTTCAAGAACAACGCGTTGAACGCCGCGCCATTCGGCTTCAACGGCGTCTCCACCAAGACCCCGCAGCATTTCAATGATTTCGGCGCCAACATCGGCGGCCCGGTGATCAAGAACCGGGTGTTCGTCTTCTTCGGCATCGATCACACCATCAACCACACCACGCCGAACGTCAGCTTCATCACGGTGCCCACCGCGGCCGTCCGTGCGGGCGACTTCAGCGGCATGAACCCGATTTACGACCCCACCTCGCAGGTTGTGAACCCCACCACGGGAGTCGTTACCCGGCAGGCGTTCCCCAACAACAAGATTCCGGCGGCCATGCTGGACCCGGTGGCGAAGAACATCCAGGCGTACTACCCCACCCCTAACCTGGCCGGTCAGGTGATCAACGGCATCGCCACCCAAAACTACAATTATCTCGCGCCCGGCGACGCCCCCAAGCGGAAGTACTTCGGACGTTTCGACGCCGATATCACGGCCAACAACCGCGTCACGGGTTCGGCCGCGTGGAACGATGGCCCGTCCAAGCCGTTCAGCCCGGTAGCGCCCATCAACCGCGCCCCCGGCGCAGTGCAGAACCAGAGCGGTCAGCTTTCCGATTACTGGACTGTCAGCCCGACTTTCATTAACGAAATGCGCATCGGGTTCATGGGCGAGTTCGACGTATTCCACCCGGATACCGTCGATAAGGGTTACCCCGAAAAGCTGGGCCTGAAGTTCGCCAAGTCGGACATCTTCCCGAACGTAAGCATCGCTAACTATTACGGCCTCGGCAGCGGTTTGCACACTGAGTATAAGGAAGTCACGCTCGACCTCTCCGACCAGGTGACGCTGATCAAGGGACGCCACCTCCTGCACTTCGGGGGCGGCGCGCTCCTGTTCCGCGCCAATTCCACCGCGTGGGGCAATCTCAAGAGCGCTGACGTCGGCTTCACCGGTGTCTACACCGCCGGCAGCAACACGGGCCCGCTGGCCTCCGGGTCGGGGTCCTCCTACGCTGACTTCCTTTTGGGCTATGTCCAGAACTGGTCCGCGCTGTATTCACCGCAATACGGTGGCCGCCTCCGCAATCCGGGAATCTTCATTCAGGACGATTTCAAGGTGACTCCGAAACTGACCCTCAACCTGGGTCTGCGCTGGGAAGGCAACACGGGTTGGACCGAAGTAAACGGCAATATGCGCTCCTTCGATCCGAACGTGATCAATCCGGCAACCGGTGCTCCGGGCGCGCTGTGGTTCGGCACCACCAAGGCGAATGGCCGCGACCGGATGCAGGCAGGGGTGTGGAAGAACGTCCTGCCGCGCTTCGGCTTCGCTTATCAGTTCGGCGACAAAACGGTCATCCGTGGCGGCATCGGCCTCTACACCTTCCCCTGGAACGTGGACAGCTATGGTGGCGGTTTGGGCCAGGCTTCGTCATTCTCCGGCAACCAGACGGATTCCACCGGCAACGTGAGTCCCGTCGTGATTCTCTCATCCGATGGGAACACCAACTACCAGGGTTCCAAAGGCGCCGCAATCAACACGCTCTACCGCAAGATTCCCAACGTTCCGGACGCTCTCAACGGGCAGTCCGTGGGCTTCTGGCAGTACACGTCGCCATCGCCGCTCCTCCGCTCCTGGAACTTGACCATTCAACGCCAACTCGGGCAGGCCATGGTTTTCGACATTGGTTACGTGGGTAGCAATCAATCGCACCTGCCGTTCAGCAGCGACCTCAATCAGGTGCCGGAGAACCTCATGGGACCGAACAGTGCGAGTTTCCGGCCGTACAAATTCCAGAGCGTCACCGGCAACAGAACCGACGGCATCGCCAATTACAACGCTTTCCAGACCGGGCTTACGCGCCGTATGTCCGCCGGGCTGATGTTCAACGTGAACTACACCTGGTCGCACATGCTTTCGAATCAGGACTCGTCGGGTTGGGGTTCGCAGCAGGGCGCCACGCCCTATCAGCGCTCATACAGTCCGATGGCGAACTATGGGAATTCCAACTTCGACATCCGGCACATGTTGAAGGCCCATGGGTCCTACGATCTGCCTTTTGGGAAGGGCAGGCGGTTCGCCAACAACAGTACGCCTCTCGATTACGCAATCGGCGGCTGGACGCTGTTCGGAACTTTCCTCCGCCAGGGCGGCGCACCCTTCACCGTGAACATGTTGGTCAACAACAGCTTTTCGCTGTCGTCGAATAACCTGTGGTTCCCGAACCTGGTGGGCGACCCGTACGATGTCCCCGGAGGTCAGAACATCGATCACTGGTACAACGTCAACGCCTTCGCGGCTCCCACTCCCGGCACCTTCGGGAACAATGGCCGCAACACTCTCAATGGACCGCCGCTGACGTCGGTCACCGCTTCGCTGCACAAGATCTTCAGGTTCACGGAACGTCTGAACCTGGACTTCAGTGCGAACGCCACCAACCTCATCAACCACCCGTCGTTCTCTATCCCGGACAAGGCGATCGGTACCGGCCGCGTGGGACGCATCTCCGGCACCAGTGTGGGCTCACGCGCGATGGAACTGGTTGCGAAGTTCCGCTTCTAAGCACAAACCGTAGTCCCCATCCTTAGCATAAAGGGGAGCAGCCCAAAAGGCCGCTCCCCTATTTTTTGTCTGCCGATGTTACTACCGGTTACTAACTTGAATAGACCGATACGCGCGCCACTTCGCGGAAGCCCATTCTCTTGTAGAGCCGCAGCCCCGCCGGAGTGGATTGCAGAATGATGCGTTCCGCCGCGCACTCGCGGGCCGCGTCGAGCAGGGCGTGCCGCATCACCGCTTCTCCGTAGCCGCGGCGCTGAAAGCCGGGTAAGGTGCCGACATTGTAGACGCCCAGCACCCCACCGCCCGCCACCACGGAGGTGGTGGACACAGGCTCGTCATTCACGTAGCCGACATAGCTCATGAAGTGCTTCCAGACGCTGTCCCCGTCGAAGACCTCCCGGAACCAGGTGATCGGCACGTGAAAGCAGACTGAGCCGACCTCGCAGAAGGCCTCGCGATGCGGGCCGGCAGTCACGCGGCGCACCTCGATAGGCGGCAGCGGTGTGAGCGGCGGCAGGATGCGGTCCGCGATCATGCCGGGAAGTTCGGTGGCCAGGCGCAGCCCGTGGTTCTCGAAGACGCGGCGCGAGCGCCTGCGCACCGGAGGCTGCATCCAGGCCTCATACACCCAATAGGCCCACTCCTGGTCCCGTTCGTTGAAATGATCGATGGCCGTGAGGACCCGCTGTTTCAACTCCCGCTCGGTGGCCACGGGGCTGGAGAGGAAGGCGGTGTTGAACATCTGAAACACGGCTCCCGCCGCGGCGATGCTCACGCCGGGCAGTTCCCGCAGTTCGCCGGCCGTCCGGCTGGAAGCGATGACGCGGAACGACTGGCGCAAATTGTCGGCGATCGGATGAAACTCCACTCGATTAGTATCGCTTACACCCCTTGGTTCGTTCCCGCAAGGGGCTTACTTACTTTGCTTTCCTGCTGCGAGTGTTCCCCCTGGATGCGTCGGCTGGGACACGCGTTCACTCCGGTGTTCTTCATGCGGCGCGCCGTCGAGGTTTGTCCGAAGGCGGCCACCGATGGCCGGCGATCGAGCGGCGGGGGCGCGGTTGCAGGAATTGCCCCCTGCGGCTACAGCAGGCGGCGGAGTTTGAGGCGCACGGTGAACACGTCTTCCGCCCTCTGGACCATCAGCAGGACCTCGCTGCCGTCGCGGGTCAATACCTCCTGGACCATGCCCGGGGACATCCGGCTCATCGGCACGTCGTCGAGCGAAATCAACAGGTCGGAAGCCCGCAAGCCGTTCTCCCGTGCCGGGGTGCCGGGCAGAACTTCGTAGATCCGCAGCGCATCGGGCGTTTCCGGAAGGCGATGCACACGCAAGCCGCTGGCGTCGAAGGCCGGCGGATCCTGATAGGCCCGATTGGGCTCCAGGATCATCCGGTTGCGGCTGTAATCCAGAAATACGCGGAAGCGGCGCAGGAAATCGGCGGCGATCATGCCGTCGGGCTCGGTCTGGCCGCCGAATCCCGGCGTGCCAAAAGCATGCACCACGGGGCGGTTGACCCCATAGGAGCCAAGCGCAAAACGCTCGATGCGGCAGGCCGTGCGGTTCATGGTGTCGGGCGCGGTGGCGAGACTTCCTTCGGCCAGCTGGTGCTGCAATGCAAAACTCCGGCTGAAGTACGCCAGGCTGGCGACGGCACCGGTGTCGATCACCATTTTGGCTTCCACCCGGCGTCCTTCGCGCAGGGTCAGTGTGGCGGTAGTGAACGGGTTGTTGTCGAGCAGGGTGAAGGCGAATTCCCGGCCCGGTCCGGAGTAGCGGAAGGACGAGGGAGCGTGCAGTCGCACCACGGCCGCGTCGTGGTCCAGTTCCACCACGAACGCTTTCAGCACCAGCATGCCGATGGAGGCGTCTTTGTCGCCCGGCAGGGGCGCCGCTTTGATCACCACCTCCTGTTCGGGAAATTGCAGGCCGGGAAGCGACAGGGTGACGCGCGATCGCCAGTCCGGGGCCAGGGAGCCTTCGACGGGTCCGGCGCTGCGCCCCAGATGGGTGGCGCGCACGCCGATCATGGCAGCGTGGGCCGCATCCAAAAAGACCAGGGGCCCGCCGCCTCCGCTATCCAATTCGCACCAGAGCGGGGGGGAGTTGTCGATCCGGGCGGGGACCAGCAACTGGTGGAAATCGTTCCGCCGTGTGGGCAGGGACAAAGGGTCGCCGGGCGCGGCGCGCAGTGCGGGAGCGGCCAAGAGGGAGGCCAGCAGATTGCGCCGCGAGAGCGTCACGGATGCACGGGGAGCGCAGCCGGCGCCGGCAGAATCGCCAGCGGAGCGTTGCGCTTCAACTGTCCGCAGGCGGCATAGATGTCGAGGCCGCGGGGCTTGCGGACGAAGCAGGGCAGGGAACGGCGAACGATCGCCTGAAAACTTTCGACGCGTTCCGGGAGGGGTGTCGCAAAGTCGATTCCGGGGCCCGGATTGAGCGCGATCAGGTTCACTTTCGCGTTCAGGTTGGCCAGCAATTTCGCCACGCGACGGGCGTCGGCGTCGCTGTCGTTGACGTCGCGCAGCAGGACGTATTCAAAGGTGAGTTTCTCCCAGGGACGCAGCGGATATTCGCGGCAGGCGGCTAGCAGGTCCTTCAGGTGGTACTTGCGCGTGATGGGCATCAATTGCCGGCGCTGCTCTTCGTTGGAGGCGTTGAGCGAGATCGCCAGTTTAGGACGCACGGTTTCGGCGGCCAACTCGGCGATGGCGGGGATGATGCCGGCGGTGGACACGGTGATACGGCGGGGCGAAAGGGCAAAGCCGGCGGGGTCCAGCAGAATGCGGGTGGCTTTCAGGACGTTGCGCAGATTGAGCAGCGGTTCGCCCTGGCCCATCATGACGATGTTGAGGCGCCCGCCGTCCTGCCGCAACTGGTTCTCGCGCGCCACCAGCAGCACCTGCCCCACAATCTCGCCGGCAGAGAGGCTGCGCTCCAGGCCCATCAGGGCGGTCATACAGAACTTACAGTCGACCGGGCACCCCACCTGGCTGGAGATGCAGATGGTGTCGCGTTCGCCCTCGGGCATCAGGACGGTTTCCACGGTGCGCTGGTCGGCGAGGCGGAGCAGGTAGCGCCGGGTGCCGTCGCTCGATTCGTACCATTGGTCGACGCCGGGCAGTCCCCAGGGGTGTTGCGCCGCGAGGTCCTGGCGCAGGCGCTGGGGCAGGGAAGAGATCTGTTCGAGGGATGCTACCGGGTTGCGGTACAGGGCATCGTAAATCTGCCGGGCACGGTAAGCCGGCTGATCGGGGCCCAGGGCCTCACGAAGATCGGTCAGGTCCATGCCCACGAGCGGTTCGGCCATTCTCTTTCAGTTTAGCCGATGGCTCCCGGGCGCGCTCAGACCGGGGCTCGTGCGGCAGGAACTTCGCATGGCGACTAAAGAAGCCCGCGACAGCCGCGGGAGGTGGCG
>JBDTMZ010000147.1:0-172653 GCA_039934035.1 Candidatus Solibacter sp.
ACGCCGATGCACGCCGATAAGAAAATGCAGATAAAAACGGCGGTGTTTTCATCGGCGTGCATCGGCGTTCATCGGCGGCCCACCAACAAGTCTGTCGCCGCTACTCGACCTCTCGTTGGACAGGCCACGCTGCCTGGCCAATGTCGGGCCGGACCCACCGGACGTACATGAATTTCAAACCGTACATCGAACAGCCGATCGCCACTGCGAGAACCGCATTCACAGCCAGCACAGAAAACGCGGTTGCGAGAAAAGCCGCGGCATCCACGCGGCTCATTTTGGGAAGGCGGCGCCAGGCGGACCAATCGAGCAGGCAAAGGCCCATCCAGGCGGTAACTCCGGCCAGCGCGGGGAGAGGAATATGCGACACCACTCCCGACCCGAGCCACAAAATCGCGCCCAGCACCAGCGCATGAAAGAGATTCGCCACCCGCGTGCTGCCACCGCACCGAACCACCGCGAGACTGCGAGCCGGAATGCCGACGCTCATGGGAGCGCCGAACATTCCCGCACAAATGTTGGCGATGCCGTAAGCTCCCAACTCAGCGTCGGCATCCATCGGTTGGTGGCGCTGGCGCCGTCCGCGGAAGTGCTCCACCACCCGGGACGTGATCAGGATATTGACGCTCGACACGAAGGCGAGGGCGAAGGCCGAAGGCAGCACGCTGTAAACGTCCTGCGGATTCCAGGAGAAGCCGACGAAGGGCGGCAGCTTCCAGGACATCGCACCGATCTCGCGTTCGTGAAAGCCGAACATGCGCGCCGCGATCACCGCCAGCACGACGCCGATCAGAGGAGCAGGCGCGCGCGACGACCATCGGGATGAGAGCGATGCCGAGACCATCACCAGCACGCCCAAAAACAGCGGCGCCTCGCGAAGCAGGGAAAACCGGTCCACCGCCAGGGCGAGTTGCCCCAGGGTGGAACCGGCGGAGCGGGTGAGCGCGGAATCCACGCCCATAATGATGTCTATCTGCGAGATCAACATCATGGCGCCGATGCCGCACGAAAAGCCGGTAACTACGGCATGCGGAACACGCGTGATGTGGCGTCCGAGGCGGATGACGCAAAAGCCCATCATGATCACCGACGCGACAATTGAGACCTTGGCCGCGCCGCCCACGCCCTGGCTGCGTACCGCTAGCGCGATGAAGGGAACGGTGGCGCTCGCTGTCCCGCCGATCAGCACCGGATTGCGCCCGAGGGCCGCAATGATCGGGGCGGTCAGAATGGACGTGAAAACACCGAGCACGGGCGGCAGGCCCATGAGCGACGCCATTGCCAGTCCGTAGGGGAGCGCGATCAACGCCGCAATCACGCCGCCGGACAGATCCCCCAGCAGTCCCGGCCATCCGTAGCCCCGCGCGCGTCCTGAAATGCTGCGCGCGTATTGGGTCAAGCCATCACCTTAAGGAACGCAGTTTTGAACTTGTTCATCTCCTCCTGGGTGCCTACTGAAACCCGCACGTGATGCGGCATGCTGGGCCACACCCGGCCGATGTAAACCTTCTCCTTCTGCATGGCGTCGATGATCTGCTTGCCCGGCCGCTTCACATCCACCATGAATTTGTTGGACACCGAGGGGATGTATTCGTAGCCGTGCTTGTCGAGGAAGGACAGCACGTCCCTGCGCACGTCGCCGATGATCTTGCGGCGCTCGGGAATGAGCGTCTTCGATTTCAGACTTGCGCTCGCCGCTACCATGCCGGTCACGGGCAGCGCGCCTGAGGTCCACGGGCGAATCTTTTCGAGCAGGTCCGGACGGCCGATAGCAGCGCCCGCACGCAGTCCCGCCATGCCGTAGATCTTGGAGAACGTTCGCAGCACGACGATGTCTTTATCCTGCGCCACCAGGTCTGTGCACGTCGGCGCGCCCGCGATGTGGATATACGCTTCGTCCACCAGCAGCACGGCATCCTTCGGCTTGTTGGCGAGCAGCCACTCGATATCGGCGCGTGAGGTCAAAGTGCCGGTCGGGTTATTGGGATTGCAGACATAGATGAGGCCTGCATCGGGGCTCGCCGCGGCCATCTTCTTCACGTCGTGTGAGTAGTCCTTCGCCAGCGGCACGCGCATGACTTTGGTGCCGATGAACGCGGCCGCGCGCTCCGGCGCTTCATATCCGGGCTCGGCCGTGACGAAAGGCTTCTTGGGAGACGTCAGGCCGAGCACGGCCTGATGCAAGGGAGCGCTTGAACCCGCGTAGGGCTGCACATAATCGGGCTTGACGCCTTCCTGCTGCGCCAGCAGTTCCTGAAAGCTGAAAGTCTCTTCGTACAGGTAGCGCCCGCCATCCTTGACAACCCGGTGGATGGCGGCGAGCGCCTCTTCGCAAGGGCCTAGCGGGTTCTCGTTGGCATTGATCTTCACGGCGTCAGGCGGCATGACGCCGCGGATCGCGGAAAGTTGCGCCATCGCCGGTTCGTTGTAGAACGGCATGGTGGCGCCTGCGGTCAGTAAGGCGGCCAATCGCCCGAAGTTCCGGCGCGAGAAACCGCGTTTCACGAATTCATTCTGCTGTGCCTGAGTAAGAGTGACGTTCATGATTCCACCTCGGAAAACTGCAGGCCGCGATAGACGTGGCCTGGCTGGTTTGCGGTTCGGAACGTCGGAGTGTTTGTGGGATGCCGCTCCTCAGTACCGGTTTCGTATTGTGCCGGACATTGGCACCGCTCGAAACCAGGAGCGACGTTTGCGCCCGCATGGGCGCCTTGGGTAGGTAATTACGGGAATAGTAGCAGAGAAAAACGAACCTGTCGAATTAAATTATTCGATGGTGGGCATGATTCGCACGCGCCGCCGGCGCTAGCGCCCGTGCATACGTTCCAAATCGTCGGGCCGCAGCCGCAGTGCGGGCGCAATCAACTGGCTGCCCGAAAGCGAAGTCCTGGCCACGCCGGAACGCGCATGCGCCCCCGACTTCGACATCATATGGACCACTTCGTGCGCCAGCACCCGCCCCAGCGCGCGGCCCAGCAAAGCGTCGGCTTTGCCGTAATCGCCGCCCGACATGGCAGGACGGATGGCCGACGTCACCCGGTCGCACGCCACTTCGCTGAACGGCTGCACGACGCCGTCGGTGGAGTAAGTGAAGGCCATGGCGCCGCGTTCGTCATAGAGGTAACCCGCAGGTTCGAAGGCGCACTTGCCGGTGAAACGGACCACCAGAAGATCGCTCAAGCCATCCTGCGAAACCTGCGTGCGCGAACGGAAGTCGAAGCGTACCGGGCTATCCTTCATAATGCCCGTGAACTCGCGTTTCATCTCGGCGATGGCGGGCTCGGAACGCGCACCCTGGAAATCGAGAACAATGGTGATGCCTTCGGCGAATGCCGGGGAGGCGAGGCAGGCCAGGGCGCAGATGCAGGCGAGGCGCATAGAAGCGACAGAGCTCCGTTTCGATTGTACCCCGGCCGGGGGACACTAAAAGAGGCATGCCCGGCATTCTGGTACATGGCGGAAACCACTTCATCGTACGCGGCAGGCGCCCCACGGGCGAGGAGGCGCGCGCCTTGGCGCGGCACTGGTCGGTGATTCGCATCGGTGCCGTCACGCCGCCGGAGTTGGCCGGGTGGCAAATCAGCACCAAAGAGTTTCGCGAAGATCTCCAGTGGGCGATCGATGTTTCGGATGGCAGCGCGCACTCGCCTGCCGTGCGCCAGTTGCTCGAAGAATTGCGCGCCCGCGGCATTCCGATCGTGGAGGCATAAGCCATGCGCTTTCTTATCCGCGTGCATCGGCGTTGATCGGTGGCCAAAAGCTCTTGTGCCCTCGTCCCGGCAAGCAACGACAAGCGCGCTGCTAAACTGATCGGTGATGCCGCCAACCCTGAAATCTCTTGAAGCGCCCAAGCGCCTGCTCTTCGGACCGGGCCCCAGTATGGTCGCTCCGCGTGTATATGCAGCGATGACCCAGCCGATCGTGGGCCACCTCGACCCCTACTTCTTCCAGGTGATGGACGAAGTCCGCGAACTGCTCGGCTACGTATTTTCCACCAGGAATCAATTCAACCTTGCCACGTCGGGCACGGGGACCTCGGCGATGGAATCGGCGGTGGCCAACTTCGTGGAGCCGGGCGATAAGGTCGTGCTGTTGACGAACGGGTTCTTCGGCGACCGCATCGGAGATATGGCGCGCCGCCATGGCGGCGAAGTGGTCCGGCTGGAAAAGCCCTGGGGCACCCCGTTCGATCCCCAGGAAGCGCGCGAACTCATCAAGCGCGAACGTCCCCGCGTGGTCGCGATAGTGCAGGCAGAGACTTCCACCGGCATCTACAATCAGGCGAAGCCCGTCTGTGAAGCGGCGCACGAAGTGGACGCGCTCACCATCGCCGACTGCGTCACCTCGCTCGGCGGCATGCCCGTTCTGGTGGACGAAAACGGCATCGACATCGCCTATAGCTGCTCGCAGAAGGGGCTCGGCTGCCCCCCTGGCTTCTCGCCGATGACCGTTTCCCCGCTCGCGCTCGAGCGTTTGAAGCAGCGCAAGACGCCGGTGCAATCCTTCTACCTCGATTTGCAATTGCTCGACTCCTACTACGCCGGCAAGAAGTATCACCACACCGCGTCGGCGACCATGCTCTACGCGCTTCGCGAAGGGCTCGCACTGGTCGCCGAGGAAGGGCTGGAGGCGCGCTGGGAGCGGCATCGCAAAAATCACGAGGCCTTCGTCGCCGGCGTTGAGGCGATGGGCTTGAGCATGCTGGTGCCCGAAGGCCACCGCCTCTGGACGCTGAATACGCCGCGCATTCCCGAAGGCGTGGACGATGCCAAGGTGCGCAGCTACCTGCTGGCGAAATACAGCATGGAGATCGCGGGTGGCTTCGGTCCGCTGGCCGGCAAAGTCTTCCGCATCGGCACCATGGGCTACAGTTCCACGGCCGAAAACGTGGCGCTGATTCTCGAAGCGCTGGCAGATGCAATGAAGAACGCGTAAGCACGGATCTTCCACGTCGGGTAGTTCTTGGTCGGATGGACGATCGTTTTTTGTCGTCCGCCCGGCCCGCTTCGGAGCACGAACAGGCCACGCAAAACGATGGCCTGTTCCACCCCGCAAAAGACCGGTGCCGCTTCGGAGCACGAACAGGCCACGCAAAACGATAGCCTGTTCCACCCCGCAAAAGACCGGTGCCGCTTCGGAGCACGAACAGGGCCACGCAAAACCATGGCCTGTTCCACCCCGCAAAAGGCCGGCGCGGCCGCCCTCCCAGCAGCCCCACCTTTCCGGCATCCCGCAGTATCATGAATCTCATGCTGACTCGCGATCAGGCGTGGCAGATCGTCTGCGAATTTACCAAATCCGAAGGCTTGCGCAAGCACGCCCTGGCCGTCGAAACCTGCGTCACCGCCTACGCCCGCAAACTCGGCGAGGACGAACATAAGTGGAGCATCACTGCGCTGCTCCACGATTTCGATTGGGAGATTCACCCGCAGGCGCCCGATCATCCCATGCTCGGCGAGCCCATGCTCGCCGAACGAGGCGTCGACGAGGAGGTCCGGCGCGCCATTCTCTCGCACGCCAATTACAGCGGGGTGCCGCGTGTGTCTCCCTTGGAGAAAGTGCTCTACGCCTGCGACGAACTGGCAGGCTTCATCACCGCGATCTCCTACGTGAAGCCTTCGCGCAGCGTCTCCGAAGTGGACGCCGCCTCCGTGAAAAAGAAGATGAAAGACAAAGCCTTCGCCCGCAGCGTCAACCGGCAGGACATCATCGACGGCGCGCAGGAATTGGGCGTGCCTCTCGAAGAGCACGTCGAGTTCTGCATTAAGGCGATGCAGGAACGGGCCGGCGAGCTGGGTCTGGCAGGGAATGCCGCAGTTTCCGGTTAGCCGGCTCTTCGAACAGGCCGTAGACCAGCGCCGATATCGCAATCACCAGTGCGATGTACAGGAGCGGCGGGAACTCCATCGACCGCCGCAGGCACCACCACAAAATCGGCACGTGCAGGATGTACATGGCGTAACTCGACTTCCCCAGAAACACCACCGGACGCAGCGAGAGTGCGCGCGCCAGCCATCCGCCGCCCAGCGCCAGCCCGATCAGCAGCAAACCGTTGAACGGGCGCAGCACACTGTTGAGATCGAGGAAGCCGGGCAGCATGGCGGCGTACGCAATCGCCGCCGCCGCGCCCAGAAAGCCCGGCACATAGAGCCACCACCCTTCGGGCACGCGCTCGCGCCGCAGCAGTAAGTCGAACGCGCATGCTGCCGTGATGCCCATCAGAAAATCGCTGAGGTGGACCAGAGGCTTGATGTTGTCCGATACTCCAGCGGCCCACATCAACCGAGTCAGGCACACGGCGACAAGCGCGGCGATCGCCACGCTCTTCCACGTGGCGCGGCGAATGAAGAGCGCGGCCAGCGGGAACATCGCGTAGAAGAACATTTCGCACGAAAGGCTCCACGCGGGCGTGTTCCAGTTGACGGGAATCGCGCCCAGCCATGCCTGTACCAGCAGCAGGTGCGCCGCGAGGTACCCTGCCTTGCCCGGCGTTGGGTCCGCCGCGATGAAGGGCGCCACCAATGCGAGGCTCAGCAGGTAGACGGGATACACCCGCGCGGCGCGCCCCACGGCATAGCGCAGCGTATTGCGGCGGGTCCAGACAGTGGCGGCATAGCTGCGCGTGAGCACGAATCCGCTGAGCACGAAGAAGGTAGTGACGGCCTGGTAGCCGCCGCGAAGCAGCGTGAACAGAGGCTGCGGCAGCAGCAAGGCCGTGGCTTCCAACTTCTGTCCCGGACCGGTCAGGTGATGCAAGATGACCCACAGCGCGAGGAAGAAACGGAGGCCGGTCAGCGCCGGAAAATCGCGGCGCGTCACCGCACCTCCGCATAGCCGAAGAGCAGAGGCCGGGAATTCCGGATGCTCACTTCCAACTGCTTCCACTCCAGGGATGGAGGCGGCAGGGCGGCACGAAATTCCGTAAGGTCGTTGTCGCGGTGCGACACGGTCAGCGGGCACGCAACGCCGTTCACCGTCACGCCAGGGCGGACCTCGTGAGTTTCGAAGATGCCCAGATACAGCGCTTCGCCGGCATGGCGCGGCGCACCGATGCGCAGGCTCGCCGGACCCTTCATACGGCGGCAGGCATCGGCAGGCGGCTCCCATCCCGCGCCCACAAAAGCGGCGAACACGGGGTCGCCCAAATTGACGAAGCGCGGTTCGTCCTCGGTCCAACGCGCGGCGGCGCGCAGCGTTTCGTCGTGCAGCAGGCTGCCATCGAAACGGTACACGGCGGCGCTGCCGGCGGCGAACAGCGTGCGCGCAATCGCTGCCGGCAGCGTATACTTCGAAAGCAACTCAGGCGGGGCATCGATCGGCGTCTCGCGATTCGGTGCCAGATACACGCCGGGCACGCCGCGGGCACGGAACGGCAGGTCCGCAATGCCGCTCCAGAAGAGGTCGGTATCGATGCCGTCCAGCAGGATGATCTTGCCGGGCGCGGCAGCGCGGGCTTCCTCCACGCCGAGCACGAGATCTTCCACCTTCTCTCCGCGCGCATGCTGCCAGCGCACCGCGCTCGCACTCGCAGGCACCGAGACGGCGGCGTACCATGCAATGCACGCGATCGTAGCGGCGCGCGCCGGCAGGCGCGAAGTCCGCATCGCCCCAAGCGCGCACGAACCCAGCAGCGCGATGCCGGTGGCCGGGACCGCGAGGTAATAGTCCATCTTGTGCTCCGGCAGCGGCAGATAGGGGAGCAGGGGAAACAGGAACCAGGCCGCGCTCACGAGCGGCAGGTAATCGCCGCGCCGAATTCCCCAAACGATCAGCACCGCCACCGCCGCCAGCATCGCTATCGCGAGCGCTTGCGGCATCGGACCGAGTGCCCAGCGCCAGTACGCGTAGAGCGTGGGAAAAAGGGCAGCATCGACACGCGGCGCGTACACGCCCGCATGCGAGGGCGGCGCGAAGTAGAAATGCGCTGCCACGGACGCGGCGGAAACGGCGAACATCGGGAGCACGGGCCGCACCCAGTCCCGCGCGTAGAACCACGCGTACAAAACGGCCAGCGCGGGATACACCACGTTGATCTCCAGCGCGCCCAGTCCCAGGACGAACGCCCCCCAGTGCGCGAGGGAATGCGCGCGCCGTCCTGTCTCAATGGCGCGCAGCAGGAAATAAAACGCCAGCAGAAAGAAGAACGCGCTGAGCACCTGGTTGTAGATCGAACTCCAGGCCATGGCCGGCGCGAGTCCGATGTTGACCAGCCAGAGCAGCGGAGCGGCGACGGCAGCTACTTGTGAGCGGAACAGGCGGCGCGCAATCGCACCCAATAGAATCAGGCTCGCCGACTGCGTGAGGAAGGTCGCCAGGTGGAAGGGTAGCGGGTCCGCTCCAAAGACGGCGGAGAGTCCCAGCCAGTAGGCATTTTCGCCCAGGGGCCGCATGTTTCCGTGCGCTTTCGGCGCGAACAGCGCGGCCGCCAGATCGGCGGCGGAGTGCACGTCGTGCCGCAGATTCAACCAGCCGAAATCGTCCTGATAAAACCACGTAGTGAGCCCCGGCCAATAGAGTACGAATAGCAACAGCACGGGCAGAGTGAGCCACATGCGGGTGCGGAGTTGGGGCATCACTAGATCGTAACGTATGGCAAGATAAAAGCCATGTTGCCCGATGCCGGGATTGCCCATGTCAGCGACACCGCTCTGCTGACCGCCGCGTGCCGCGCGTTGGAAAGCGATCGCCCCGATGCCCTGTTCCAGGATCCGTTTGCCGCGGCACTCGCCGGGGAGCGCGGCATGGCGATCCTACAGAACCTGGGACGCCTCACCCTGCCGTTCGGCATTGCGATTCGCACGAAATTCATGGACCGCCTGGTGACCGAGACCGTGGAGGCGCACGGAATCCAGACCGTTCTATCGCTAGGCTGCGGGCTGGATTCGCGGCCGTGGCGGTTGCCGCTGCCTGCGTCCTTGCGCTGGGTCGAAGTCGATTTTCCCGCGATGCTCGATTACAAAGATTCCGTGCTGGCCAGCGCGGAGCCGTCCTGCGAGCGCCGTCGCCTGCCCGCGGACCTGAGCGATCCCGCGGACCGCGCGCGCGCCTTCGCGGCAGCGCAGGGGCCCACGCTGGTCATCACCGAAGGCCTGCTGATGTATCTGCCCGCCCAGGAAATCGCGGCGCTGGCCGCCACCGGGACAGCGCAGTTCTGGATGCTCGAAGTCACCAGCCGGGCATTCATGCACGTCATCGGAGGCTATGCCAAGTCCGTGCAGGACGTGCGCGCGCAAGATCACCTTGAGGGCGACGAGATTCTGGACCTGATGAGCCGCCACGGCTGGGTCGGAATGCGACATTTGAATTACGGCGCCGACATCATGGCAATCGCCAGCGAACGCGTTTTGGCCATGTTTCGCGACCTGCCTCCGGAGCAGATGCCGAAACCGCAGCCCGACGGCGACACGAGCGGGGTTCATCTGCTGAGTAAGACGGGCACGTAGAAATCTCTTGACTTCGTTTCCTTCTTACTCTATTTTGTAGAAATGGCGAAGGGCGATTACCTGGGTGAGTTCGAATTGCTGGTTATGCTCGCGGTCGCCCGCCTGGACAACGATGCCTACGGCATGGAAGTGCGCCGCGAAATCGAGTCCACGGCCGGGCGTGACGCCTCCATCGGCGCAGTGTATGCCACGCTGGACCGCCTGGAAGGCAAGGGGCTGGTGCGATCGCGCGAGGTGGCGCCGGAGAACGATTCGGGCCGTACGCGCCGTCTGTACCTGATCACCGCGGACGGCGGACGGGCCCTCTCCCGCACGCGCGAAGCCATCGACAGTATGTGGCAGGGCGTGAAGGTGCGCGGATGAGCCGGCCTCCCGTTCTGGCGCGCTGGCTGGTGCGCATCGCCTGTCCACCGTGCGATTTGCCGCATGTGCTCGGCGACCTGGACGCCGAGTTCGCCCTGCGCGGCAACTCGCATTCCTGGTATTCGCGGCAGGCATTACGCTCCCTTCCCGCAGTCGTGGCGATGGGCCTGCGCCGCTGGGATTGGGAGTGCTCCCTGCTCGCCATCTTCATGTCGGCCATCGCGCCCATCCTGTTTATGGAAGCCTGGTGGCGCTACATCCTATGCCAGATTCCCTTGAAAGCCGATTCTCTGCGCGGCGCCGATTTCGCCCTGCTGAGCCTGCTCTTCCTGGGCGCGGTGTCCGTCTGCGCGGGCACCATGTCCACGCCGCGCGGCCTCTGGCTTGCGGTTCCGCTGGCCTGGCTGTTTGTGCTGCTGGGCGGCGCGGCCACCCACAACACGTACCCGGCCTGGTTTCACGTGTCGTCGCTGACGGTAGTCGCATTCGCGCTTGCCGCCGGCGCGTGGGTTCGCCGGAAGTTCGACCATCCCTCCGATGAGAGGCGCGCATGAAGAAGTGGACGAAAATCGTACTGATCACCTTGGCGGCGGTCATTCTGCTGCCCGTCGCGGGACTTGCCATTGCCGGGGCTCTGCCCGGTTCCGGCCACATGGTGGCGACGGTGACCATCCACCGCAAGCCCGAAGAAGTGTGGCCCTGGCTGTACCGCAAGGAGCATGTCATGCAGTGGGTGAGCTGGCTGGTGGAGATACGCGAAGAGCCCGGCGAGCCGCAGGCCGGCAAGAGCGGCGTCTGGGTGATGGAAGATCAGGACAACAACAACGAGCGGGTGGAGTTCACCGGCACAGTGCAAGCCGTGGAGCCGTACCGCCGCATCAACCTGAAGTTGGATGCTCCCGGCGGAATTCACGGCTTTACGGAGTACCGCCTGACGCCGCTGGCGGACGGGTCGACGCGCTTCGATTCCGACAGCCGGTACGTCTTGGAGAGCGCATTTGCCCGCTTTATGTTGCCGCTGATCTACTGGCAGGCAAACAAGAAGGTGGTTGGGGATATGGCGCGCCTGAAGGCGCTGATCGAAGCCGGCAAGTAGCGGCGTTTTGGCGCTTGTTTCCCGCGAAACAGATTTCTATTTAAAGTTAAACAGAACTGATACTCTTAAATTATGAGCACCAGTTCGAACCTCAAGGAAGCCTTCGCCGGAGAGAGCCAGGCCAGCCAGAAATACCGGGCCTTTGCCCGCAAGGCAGAGTTGGACGGCAAGCCTAATGTCGCGCGCCTGTTCCGCACCGCCGCCGACGCCGAAAACATTCACGCACAGGGCCATTTCCGCGCGATGGACGGGGTGGGCAGCACCGCCGACAACCTCCAGGCGGCGATCGAAGGCGAGACCCATGAGTTCACCACCATGTATCCTCCGATGCTCGCCGAAGCGCAGGCCGAGGGTCATCGCGCGAAGACGATGTTCGCCTTTGCGATGAAGGCGGAAGCGGTGCACGCCGAGTTGTACAAAAAGGCGCTGGCTGCGGTGATTCAGGGCACGGATTTGGCCGAGGCCGGCTTCTACCTTTGCCCGGTCTGCGGCAATATCGAATTTGGCGCGCCTCCCGAAACCTGCCCGATTTGCGGCGCGCGCGGCGACAAGTTCATCAAAGCGGAATAGTTGGGCCGGCGCGGCAAACCCGCGCCTGGCTTCAACATGGGCGGCTCAGCCGGTTACCGGCTCGCTGGAGATTTAGACCGGTCTGAATTCCGCGATGTAGCGTCCGCAGGGTTGGCGGCCGTGCGCAGTCATTTCGAGTCCCGCCGTGTGCCCCATCTCACGGAACTCCTCGAGCGTGCGGCCTCTACCACCCACCAGAATCAGCATCAGCAATTCGGGGTCGGCCTCTTCGCCCGGTCCCGCGCCGGTGAATGCGACCACGCGGCCGTTGGGCCGCGCGGCTTCCGCGCAGCGGCGGAGAATGGCCGTGGCCTCGGCGTCCGGCCAATCGGCCAGCACGTTTTTCATGACGTAAACATCGGCGCCGGCCGGCAGCGGATCGAAGAAACTCTGGCCGGCGACACGGACGCGGTCCGCCACGCCCGCCGCCTCGAACACTGCGGCCGACTGGGCGAGCGCGCGCGGCAAATCGAGCAGCGTGCCCTGCACGCGCGGGTGCGCACGCAAAATGGCGGCGAGCTGCATGCCGGTGCCGCCGCCGACATCCACCACGCTGCGGACGTCTTGCCAATCGGCCGGATTGACAAGAATTTCGGGGTCGGGCGTACCGTGGCCGGGGCCCATCAGCAGATCGAATTGCGCGGCGATTGCCGGATGCGCTTCGAGATCCTCCCAGTAGCTGCGGCCGAAAACTTCGTGATAAGCGCACTTGCCGGTCCGCACCGCGGTGAGCAGCGTGTTCCAGGCGCCGGCGAGGCGTCCCCCGAAGCCATCGAGATCGAGTCCGGCCAATGCGACATCGTCCAGAAATTCCTGCGCGGCCTCATTGAGGGTGAAACGCCCCGGCGGGGCTTCCACGAACATGCCGCGGCGGGCGAGGTGCCGCATCAGGCGGTGGAGCGCGTCCCGGTCGGCGTGCGCCGCCGCGGCCAGTGCGCCGATCTCTTCGTGCCCATCACGAATGTGGTGCGCCACACGCAGCGTCGCCGCCACGTTCACGCACCACGGTGTCGACAAATCGCCAAGTTCCCAGAGTGCCATACGGGTATCTTCCCACGCCGGAATTACGGGTTCCGCTGGCTGAGTTTGGCAGCTTCTTCGCGGATGCGGTCTTCCTGCGCGCGCAGTTCGGGAGTGAACTCGGCGCCGAAATCCTCGGGATCGAAGACCTGCCGGATCTCGATGACGGATTCTCCCATCATCGGGTTGGGGCAGCGCTTCACCCAGTCGATCGCCTCCTGCAGGGAAGCGACACGCCACATCCAGAAGCCGGCGACCAGTTCCTTCGCTCCGTGAACGGCCCATCGACCACGGTGCGCTGCGCGCCATTGAAGACGACGCGAGCGCCCTTGGAACTGGGATGTAAGCCCTCTCCCGCCAGCATGACGCCCGCCTTGACGAGCTCTTCATTGAACTTTCCCATCTCAGTCAGCAGCTTTTCGTCGGGCATGGCGCCGGCTTCGCTGTTCTTATCGGCTTTGACGATGATCATGAATTTCATTGTTTATTTCTCCTCTGCTATTAGATCGAACCGGAGGGCGCGAAATCGACACCCGGCAAAAGTTTTTCCAGATATTTTCCGGATTCGGTACGCTGGTTCTCATGCGAATCCTGTTCGTGTTTCTCTTCGCCCTTGCGTCCCTGCTAGCTGACGACAAGAGCGTCATGCTGCAGAAGATGGATCAGCGTGCGCCCCACTATGGCGACGTATCGCGCAAGCTCTGGGAAGCCCCGGAACTGGGCTACAAAGAGAAGCAGAGCGCGGCGCTGCTTACCGGTGAACTGCGCGCGGCAGGCTTTACCATCGCGGAGAATATCGGCGGCATGCCCACCGCGTTTACGGCCACGTGGGGGCAGGGAAAGCCGGTGATCGGTATCATGGGCGAGTACGACGCCCTGCCCGGGCTTTCGCAGGACGCCACGCCGGAACGCAAGCCGTTGGTGGAGGGCGCGCCGGGACATGCCTGCGGGCACAATCTGCTGGGCAGCGCGTCCCTGATGGCCGCGGTGATGCTTAAGGAGTGGCTGGCCGAGAAGAAACTAGCCGGCACGATCCGCTTTTACGGCACGCCCGCGGAAGAGGGCGGCGACGGCAAGTTATATATGATTCGCGCCGGGGCGTTCAAAGATGTGGACACCGTGCTGACCTGGCATCCCTCGGACCGCAATGTCGCGTCGATGAAGAGTTCGCTGGCGATCATCTCCGCGAAGTTCCGCTACTTCGGCAAGCCGGCGCACGCATCGTCCGCTCCGGAGGCGGGGCGCTCCGCGCTCGACGGGCTGATGATCACGGCGAACGCATTGGAATTCTTGCGAGAGCATGTACCCGAGGCCACGCGAATTCACTATGTGATCACCAGGGGCGGCGCGGCGCCGAATATCGTACCCGACAGCACGGAACTCTTCCTCTACGCACGCCATCCCAGCATGCCCGTGCTCGATGGAATCTGGGAGCGCATTCTGAAGTGCGCCCAGGCGGGTGCGCTGGCGAGCGAAACGCGGCTGGAAACAGAATTGATCAACAGCGCGTACAATACGCTGCCCAACGATGCGTTGGCTGCTTTGGCGGACCGGAACCTGCGCTTGATCGGCGGCATTATGTACACGGCGGACGAGCAGAAATTCGCTCAGCAGATTCGCCAGTCGCTGACCGACCTCGCACTGCCGCTGGGCAGTCAGGAGAAGATCGAGACGCCGGAGGAAGGCAAGGGAGGCGCTTCGACGGATGCCGGCGATGTGAGTTGGAATTTCCCGATGGTGGAGATCAATACGGCGACGTTCGTGCCGGGGGTGCCGGCGCACACGTGGCAATCGGCGGCGTGCGCCGGCATGAGTATCGGACGCAAGGGCATGCTGGTGGCAGCGAAGGCACTGGCGCTGACCGGGATGGATTTGTTTAGCGATCCGGCACAGGTGGCCGCGGCGAAGGCGAGTTTCGAAAAGCGGCGAGCCGGATTCGAATACCGGTCGCGCATTCCCATGGATCACAAGCCGCCGCTGACCTATCGCGATCAGTAGACGGAGTCCAAAAATGATGGACTGTTTCATCTCGACGTGGATAGTTCGCCATAACGATGTTGGACTATTCAGGCCTATCCCACAGAGGCACGCATTCAAGAAAGGAGTCTACTAGCACCCTCTTCCTACTCGGGGTTCAGGACAAGCTAGTAGGCGCAGTCCCAGGGCCGAAGGACAGGTTCACTGGGTTGATGGGGCGCCTTAAGGGGCGTGGGAACTCAGCGTCAAGCCAGTCACACCGAGATAGTCGTTCCTGTTATTGGTAAGCAGCGGCGCGTCGTGCTGCAAGGCTGTGGCGGCTATCCCAGGCATCTGCGGTCTCGATCCGGCGGCCGGCGGCTTGCGCCGCCACCATCACCTCGGCCCATCTCAATGAGAGCTACCAACCAGAGCCAATCAGAGCTAGTGCGTCACAGTGCGCGAATGATGTAGAATTGCGCTCGATGCCTTCCAAGCAATCGCAAGACTCCTCGCGCGTCGCGCGACGTTCCTTCCTGACACTGGCGGGCGCCGCCGGTGTCGCCATGGCGCAGCAGCAGACGCAGCCGCGCGACTGGACGAACCAGCAGAATCCCACGCGCTATCCCGACCCGGATATGATTTCGCTGGAACCGGCTTTCGGCAAATACGCCATGTTCAATGCCGTGATCTACCGGCATTTCACGGGCTGCCGTTGGGCGGAAGGTCCGGCGTGGAGCGCGCAGGGCCAATACCTGCTGTGGAGCGATATTCCCAACAACCGGCAGATGCGCATCATTGAGGAAGATTCGCACGTCACCACCTTCCGCAGTCCCTCCGGCTACAGCAATGGAAATACGTTCGACGCCGAAGGCCGCCAACTCTCCTGCGAACACGCCGGCAGGCGCGTGGCGCGCTATGAACACGACGGCAGCGTGACGGTGATCGCCGACAAGTACAACGGCAAGCCGCTGAATTCGCCCAACGACGTCATCGTCCATCCCGATGGCGGAATCTGGTTCACAGACCCTCCCTACGGCATCCTGGGGAACTACGAGGGCTTCCAGCAGAAGCAGGAAAACAAGGAAGCCGTCTATCGCGTGGATCCGAAGACGTTGAAGATCGAGGTGGTGACGGACGCGATCGATAAACCGAACGGCCTGTGCTTCTCGCCCGATTACAAAAAAGTGTACATTGCCGACACCGGCGCTCCGCGCAACATCATGGTGTTCGACGTGTCGAACAACAAATTGAGCGGCGGCAAGGTGTTCACGGACATGAAGCTGAACGGCAAGGCCGGCGCCGCGGACGGAATCCGCGCCGACGTGGACGGCAACATCTGGGCCGGCGCCAATGGCGGTGCGGGCTACGACGGCGTTCACGTGTTTACGCCGCAGGGGCAGCGGATCGGATTGATTCTGCTGCCGGAGATTTGCGCCAACGTCTGCTTCGGCGGTCCCAAGCGAAATCGTTTGTACATGGCGGCCAGCCAGAGCCTGTATTCGGTTTTCGTCGGCACGCGCGGCGCGCACTATTCCTAAGAATCGCGGCAAGGCGAACCGGGCACGCGCGGCCTGTCGCGTACACGGGCAAGCAGGCCGGCATCATGCTGGGTGCTCTTCGCGAATACGCTGGCGGTGTCGCCGGCCTCAACATCGCTGCCGGGGCGTAAGGTTCGATGCTCTTCGGAAAGTACCTGATGGAGGGGGACGGGGTCTTGCGGCCCTGCAATACTCTGTCTGAAACCGCGGCGGCTGTCAAGCATTTATCCATGCAGCATCCAATATACGCAGCACTAGACACGCAGCCAGCGCAGCATGTGGGGATAGGGTGCGGCGCCGGTCTCGGCCGCGCGCTGCCCACTGAGACAGAGTCCGCGCCATTCGAGCACGGGAACGCCGAGGTAGTGCCCCGCAGTGAAATTAGCGAGCAGAGCTTCACTGCCGCCCTGATATCCGCCGGCGTGAAAGACCACCGCCGGATCGAGATTCAAATGGAGTGCGGCGGCATAAGACCAGGCGATTGCGCCCATTTCATCGCCGCCATCGTTACCCACGTTGCCCTCGGCCTCGCGCCGGGCTTCCGGAGTCAACAGCGCCAGGTGTCCGGCTTCGTGGAGCAGGTCACCCGGCCAAAGCAGCCGGTCGAGGTTCACCAGGAGAATTCCGGAGGCCGCATGAACGCCCGGAAGAAAGGTCGCTTCCTGAATTTCCCCGATCCGCACGGGCAACCCGATCTCATGAAGGAACGCGGCGATGACAGAAAAGTGTCCGTCGGGCAAGTTCAAAAGGTAGCATAGTCAAATGTCCGTGGCGCACTGGAAACTACCCCTGACTTTCGATGTCAAGCGGCTGCAGACCGACCTCTCCGGCCTCGGCCAGCAGGAATGGACGGCGCACTTTAATACGAGTTACTACGATGGCGAGTGGAGCGGCATCGCGCTGCGCACCACCGAGGGCGCGCACGTGCCTCTGTACCCCGACCCGTCGAAGAGCACTTACGTCGATCTGGAAGTTCTGCGGCGCTGCCCTTACATCGCAGAAGTGCTGGCGCGGTTCGACTGCCCGCTGCAGTTGGTGCGGCTGCTGAAGTTGAGTCCCGGCTCGAATATCAAGGAGCACCGCGATTACAACCTGAGCTACGAAGATGGCGAGGTGCGCGTGCACATTCCGATTCAGACCAACCCCGCGGTGGAGTTCGCGGTGGAGGGTAAGGTGCTGCCGATGGGCGAGGGCGAATGCTGGTACATCAACTTCAACCTGCCGCATCGCATTCACAACGGCGGCGCGACGGACCGTGTCCACCTGGTGATCGATTGCGTTTTGAACGATTGGCTGCGGGCTATGTTCCCACGGGGTTGAGATGGCGGACTGGCGGGAGTGGGTGCCGGCGCGCGTGCACGGGGAAAATGGGGCGCCGCGCGTGGAGTGGGTACGCTGCGGCGGGGAGCGTTTTTCCCGGCCCTTCTTTGAAGACACCATCTGGCGCTTGCGGCGGGCCTCGCCTGCGAGAACGAGCAGCCCTAGCGAGTTGGAGGCTTGGGCAACCGAGAGCCCGGGACTGCGCCCGTCGGGCTTCCTTTTCCACCTGTCGCGCTGCGGATCGACCTTGATTGGCCGCATGCTGGGCGCCTTGCCGCGCTGCCGGGTGCTGTCGGAAGCCACGCCGTTGGACGATGTGCTGCGTCTCGCGGTGCGCGGGCAGGCGAGTGAATCGCAGGCGGCGGACTGGCTGTGCGCCTCCATGAGCGCGCTGGGCCAGCCGGTGCGCGAAGAGCGCGAGCTGTTCGTGAAGTGGGATTGCTGGAACGTGCATCAATTGCCGCTGATCCGCCGCGCCTTCCCCGTGACACCGTGGGTTTTTCTATACCGTGATCCGGTGGAGGTGCTGGTGTCACAGATGCGCATTCCGGGCCTGTGGACGGTGCCCGGCGAACTGGAAGAGCCTTTGCGCGGCGGCGCGGACCCGGGCGCACCGAGAGAAGAGTATGTGGCTCAATTGCTGGCGGGCATCTGCCGCGCGGCGCTGGATGCCAACGCGACCCTGGTGAACTACACGGAACTCCCCGCTATGGTGCCGGAGCGTCTGGCGCGGCATTTCGGCATGGACCTCGCGGAGCGCGAACAACGGGAAATGATAGCCGCCGCGAGGTTCGACGCGAAGCAGCCGTCGATGGATTTCGCCGCCGACGGTGCAGCGAAACGGCGCCTGGCCACCGGCCGTGTGCACGCCGCGGTAGAGAGTTGGATGGCCGGAATTTACGAAGAAATGGAAGACAGGCGGAAGAACGGGCAGGGGCTCGGCGACTGAGCGGTGCAGGCATCAGGACGGAACGTGCGATTCCACTTGGGTAGCCATGGCGGCGCGCGCACGGCTGAGAGTCGATGGGAAAAGGCAGCGCGCCACACCACAGACGTGCGGGCCAGGCACGGAGCGTAGGCACACGATAACTGCCGTTGCATGGCGGGTCCACTGCCATTATGCTGGTAGCCGTCATTATGAAGCTACGAATTCCTCTATCCATCGCACTGGGGATCACGGCGGGCGCATTCCTATTGTGGACCGCGGCGGCGCAACAGAAGCCGGCCAACGCCGATCTCGGTTTCACCGATACACCCATCCTGCCGGGCCTGCCGTGGCACGTGCACGATCCGGACCGGCCCCATCCGCCGGTGGTGACTCCAGGCGATGCACCCGGCGCGCCGCCTTCCGACGCCGTGGTGCTGTTCGACGGCAAGGATCTGTCCAAATGGGGGCACAATGGCCGAGGCGAAAATGCCGGCAAGGTTACGCCCGCGAACTGGCCGGTGAAGGACGGCTACTTCGAGTGCGGCCGCGGCGACCTGGTCACCAAAGATAAATTCGGCGACGTGCAATTACATGTCGAGTGGAACGAGCCGCCGTCGATTTCGGGCACCAGCCAGGCGCGCGGCAACAGCGGGATCCTGCTGATGAGCCGCTACGAGCTTCAGGTGCTGGATGCCTTCAAGAACCCGACCTACGCCGACGGGCAGGCGGGAGCCATCTACGGGCAATGGCCGCCCCTGGCGAATCCCAGCCGTCCCCAGGGACAGTGGCAGGTGTACGACATCGTGTTCGAAGCGCCGCGCTTCGCCGGCGAGAAACTGGTGAAGCCCGCGTACCAGACACTCTTTATGAACAATGTGTTGATGCACAATCGCAAGGAAGTGATGGGTGCGATGGTTTATCGCAAGGTGGCTACCTATTCCGCGCACGGCGCCGAAGAACCGATCATGATTCAGGACCACAATAACCCGGTGCGCTTCCGCAATATCTGGGTTCGCCGTCTGCGTCACTACGACGAAGCTGAGAAGCCATAAACGGGAAATCATGAAACTGACGGCGTTGATTCCGGCTGTGGCGCTGGTGCTTGGCGCACAGGAGACGCGGCGCGAGGTCGTGCAATCCTCGGCGAATCCCGCCGATGATGCCAAAGGCTTGAGCAGCACAGTGCCGGACGTCTACGCCGTTGCCACGCAGTTCGAGCGCGTGGTGGTGCTGCGCTTCAAGTTCGATACTGACCTGCTCGCCGGCCTGGAGAAAATGGTGAAGCAGGAGAACATTCAAAACGCCATTATCCTCAGCGGCATCGGCAGCGTGCGCGGCTATCACGTGCACCAGGTGAGCAACCGGACGTTCCCCTCGAAGAACATGATGGTGCGGAACCCGACGGAGCCCGCGGACATCACCAACGTCAGTGGCATCGTGGCCAACGGGAAATTGCATCCGCACATCACGCTGGCCACGCCGGACCGCGCTCTCGGCGGGCATCTGGAGCCGGGCACGACGGTCTTCACCTTCGCGATCGTGACCCTGGGCGTGTTGAAGGACGGCACCGATCTCAGCCGCTTCGACGACAAGAACTACCGTTGAATCCCAGCTTTGAATTTGTGGCGTCGCAGCAGCGCCGGTTACGCTACCATGCTTGCTTGGCATGGCAGTCGCAGTTCCGAAAACGCCGGATGGAACGCTTTTTGCGCGAGTTCCGCATTACGGCCGGGACGCGCGTGCTGGATGTGGGCGGCACTCCGGACACGTGGGACTTCGTGCCGGTGCGCCCGCGCGTCACCTTGCTCAATACTCCGCGCACGAAAGAAGAACTGGCCGGCGCGGAGGCGTGGGTGGCCGGCGACGGCCGCATGCTGCCCTTTCGCGACGGCGCGTTCGACGTGGTGTTCAGTAACTCAGTGATCGAGCATGTGGGCGATGCCGACAGCCAACGGCGTTTTGCCCGCGAGATCGCGCGTGTGGGCCGCGGGTATTGGGTACAGACGCCGAACCGTTGGTTCCCGGTGGAACAACATCTGCTCACGCCGCTGATTCACTGGCTGCCGGGAGACTGGCAGCGGGCCATCGTCCCGCACTTCACCGTCTGGGACATGCTGGTGAAGCCCTCGCCGGACCGCCGCGAGTTTTACCTCGCGCACTATTTGAACGAAGTGCGTCTCTTGAGCGCGAAGCAGGTCGGCGCCCTGTTTCCCGGCGCCCGCCTGATTCGCGAACGATTCTTCGGATGGACCAAGTCGCTGGTAGCGATGCGGCCCCGCTAAACATTGACGACAGTGAAGATCCCGACGACTGTGGGCGTAAAATTATCGCCAGAAATGCGCCGTGCGGCGCCGCTGCGCTGGCCGCCACAGCCCGCGCGGGGATCGGGTCGCTAGATACAGGGCAGTATCAAAAGCCAGTGAGAGACCCATGACCTCATTCAAAAATGGGTGCCAGCCTCGCCAGTACTTCGTCCATGATCGCGTTCGGGACGCTTTCGAGTTTCTTGCCGCCGCGCGCGCCAAGATCGAGCGCACGGGGTTGATCGCACCGCACAACGCCGCTTGTCTTGGTCCCGGCGCCCGTCAGCAGGACGGCGAATCCGGCCGTCCGCGCAAAGCTTCCGCCGCTGGTGATGGGGAGCACAACGGGCACCTTGGTCACGCGGTTGAACGCCTCCGGCGATACGATCAGGACTGGGCGGCGGCCCTTTTGCTCATGTCCTTCCGCAGGATCGAGCCCGACCAGCCAGATATCGCCGCGCTTCATCAGAGGAGTTCGGCCCCCGCCGGCTTGCTGTCGAGCCATTCACGCTCTTCCTTGGTGCGGACCGCCTTCGGATTGCATTGGGCAAGGAGTTCGTCCAGGGTATAGCGGCGACTGTGCTGCGGCTCCACGACTAGCCGGCCGTTTTCCACCGCTATGCCGACCTTGGCGCCCGACCGCAGGCCCAGGATGTCGAGCAGAGCGGGTGGAACAGCCAGCATCATCGAGCCGCCGACTTTGCGAAGATTTGTTGTGTGCATAGCAGTCCTTCGTTAGTTATATATAAATATAACAGATGGTTTGCAGACGCCGCAGGCACCGCACGGCGACCACCGGCACTTGGCCCACTTCCGGCCCTTCCCTCAGCAGCATCGCGGAAGTGGCGGCAGGTGTTGAGGGCCGCCTCGTACACTTCGCCCTCCCAAAACCCGAAGGCGACAGAGCTCACAAGAAGGGTGAAGACATTTTTCTTGACCGAGTTTTGCAGTTGGTCACCCGAAAAACAGAAACTCCATCTCCCCAATACCCGGCACCTTACGGTCAGGCAGGACGGGTTGCCCGCTCCATCCGTGCTATACCTCGATGCAGGAGGGCTTCCTGCCGTCCTGCCGCGCCAGTTCGGTGGCCAACGCCAAATTTCGTTTCGAACCCAGGAAGTGCTTTGCTTATAACAAAAATGGCGAAAAAGACGGACCCAAGGAACCCAAGGAACCCAAGGAACCCAAGCAACACCTCCCCCGCGCTCGTCGCACTTTTCCTTGGAGCCAACTGGCGCCCATGATCGATTGCCTTCTGGTCGCGGACGATCTCACGGGGGCGTGCGATGCGGCGGTCCACTTCGCGGCACGCGGGCTGTGCCCCACCATTGTGGAGTTGCCCGGCCACACTCATGCCGCAAGCGCCCGCGTGCTGGCGCGCAGCACGGAGAGCCGTGATTTCACGACGGAGGAAATCCGCCGCGCGCTGCAAGATCTGGCCGCGGAATTCACCGGCGGCGCCGCTGCCCGTGTGTTCAAGAAGATCGATTCCACCTTGCGCGGCAATGTGGGTATGGAGATCGCGGCAGCGCGCGATGCGTTTGGCTGCGACGCGGTGGTGGTGTGTCCGGCATTCCCGGCCATGGGGAGGGTGGTAGAAGCTGGCGTTCTGCGCGTGGTCCATGCAGCCCAGTTCGTTCCCGTAGACGTTGCGGCGCGGTTGAGCGCGCAGGCCGGCGAGCCGTGTGCTCTAACCGGCGCGGCGGGCGTCGCTGCTTTGCTTGCTGAGGGCGCGCGCCTGATTGCCGCCGATGCAGCGACCGATTGCGAACTCGACGAAATCGCCGCGGCGCTCGCGCCCTTCGGCAAACGGGTCCTCTGGGCCGGTTCCGCGGGACTCGCTGCCGCACTCGCACGCCGGACTGCGCAGGGTCAGGCGGGGCAGGGAAGCGCGCCGCCCGCGTTCGCCCAAGGTCCCGCGCTATTCTGCCTCGGCAGCGATCACGAGGTGACGCTCGAGCAACAGGCCGGCCTGCTCGCCGGCCGCGCCAGCGTCCTGTTCGCCCACGGCACGTCGCACGCTGCCATCAGCGGCGCGCTGGCCGGCGGGCAGCATGCCATCCTGCGTATTGCCCGCGGGCAGATTCCAGAGGCCATTCGCGCAGTCCGTCCGGCGGCGCTGGTGGTCTCGGGCGGCGATACCGCGTCGGTGGTCTTTCGCGCGCTAGGCGCGGAGGCGATCGAACTCCGCGCCGAGATTTTCCCGGGCGTGCCGCTCGGTACGCTGCGCGGAGGCGTGTTCGACAGGCTGCCGGTAGTCACCAAGTCCGGCGGCTTCGGCGCTCGCGATACCCTGATACAAGTAGCGGATTTCTTTCATGCCATCAACTGAACGTCCTACCATCGCGCTCACTATGGGCGACCCCGCCGGTATCGGCCCCGAAGTTGTCCTGAAGGCGGTTGCCGATCCCGAACTTGCGCCGCTGGCGCGCTGGATCGTGGTCGGTGATGCCGCCGTGCTGGAACAGGCGCAGCGCGTGACCGGCACCCCGTTAGATGCCGAACTGCACGATGCGCGCGCGCTGGCGGACATCGCGGATTTTGCGTTCGGCCGGCTGGACGCGCGCTGCGGCGTCGCCGCCGTGGAGTACGTGCGCATCGCCACCGAGATGTGTCTGCGCGGCGAGGCCGACGCCATGGTCACCGCGCCGTTGAACAAAGAGGCGGTCACGCTCTCGGGCCGTCCCTTCACCGGGCATACCGAATACATCGCCGAACTCTGCGGAGCCACCGAATCGCGCATGCTGCTCTCCAGCAAACGGCTGTCTACCATACACGTCACCACCCACGTCGCTCTGCGCAAGGCGTGCGAATCCACCGTGGAACGGGTGCGCCGCACCATCGAATTGGGCAACGAGGCGATGCAGCTTCTGGGTTTTGCGCAGCCTCGCATCGCCGTCTGCGGCCTGAATCCGCACGCCGGCGAGCACGGACTGTTCGGCGACGAGGACGCCCGCGTGGTCGCCCCCGCCGTGCAGGCGGCGCGCGAGGCCGGCATCGACTGCACCGGTCCGATTGCGCCCGACACGGTGTTTTTACAGGCCGTCCGCGGCGCTTACGACCTCGTGGTTGCCATGTACCACGACCAGGGCCACATCCCCATGAAGCTGATCGATTTCGAAGGCACGGTCAACATCTCGCTGGGCATTCCGATCATTCGCACCTCGGTGGACCATGGCACCGCCTTCGACATCGCCGGACAGAATCGGGCCGACCCCCAAAGTATGAAGCAGGCGATGCGCGTGGCCGCGAAGATGGCGGCGACGAGGCGTTTGCGGCAGGCGGTCTGATACCATGCGGTCTTCTATGACAAGACGGGCTTTTCTTCCCGCGGCCGCCTCGTTGGCAGCGGCGGGCCGTGCAGCGGCTGCCGAGCCGGCCAAGAATGTAATTCTCGAATTGCGGCGGATTCAACTCCGCAACAGTCCGGACAATCAGCGGCCAAGGGCCAACGACTTTCTGAAGCAGCAGGTGGCCGCCTTCACTCGCGCCGGAGCGGGACCCACCGGTGTATTCGCCAGCAGCGTCGCTCCCGATACCCCATTCCTGCTGGTGCTGACGAGCTATCCCAGCCTGGCTGCGATGGAGCAGATTCAGGCCAAACTCGCTGCCGACGGCGAGTATCAGAAGGCGCTGGCAGCGTATGACGCGCTGCCCGGGCTGAATTACGAACGCGTGGAGAGCAGCCTGCTGCGCGCGTTCGACGGCTATCCCAGCATCGTTCTGCCGGCGGACGACGGCCAGCGCCCAGCGCGTCTTTTCGAAGTGCGGCAATACGAATCCAACAGCACCAGTTCGCTCAAGCGGAAGATCAAGATGTTCAACGATGGCGAGATTGCCGCGTTCCAGCGATCGGGAGCCCAGCCGGTATTCTTCGGTGAAACCATTGCCGGGTCGCGCCAACCGAATCTTACCTATATGCTGTCGTACGAAAGCTGGGGAGGCCGCGAAAAGGTGTGGACGGCGTTCGGTGCGGACGCGGGCTGGCAGAAGCTCCGTGCCACGCCGGGCCTGTCCGATGCGGAGATCGTTTCCAACATTACGAACTATCTGGTGAGCCCTCTGCCGTTCTCCCAGATTCGCTAGCTCCACACACGTCACTCCTTCGCGCCACTCCATGCACACCACGTCGTGCGCTGCGGCGCAGGGACATCACCGTTCACGGTAGAATACAGACTAACTCTTACAGTGCACCCGGGAATTCATGTCGTCTGAAGCCAGGCCTAATATCTCCTCAGCGAAGGTAGTGGTCGCTACCACCGTCGCGCTCTCTTTCATCTCTTTCTGGCGCGCCGCCGCCGTGGTGCTGAGCGATCTGGCCTCGTCCGCGTTCTATGCAGGCGGCATTGCGGAACACGCCATCGGCAAGAGCGCGCCCTGGTTCATTCTGGCGGTGATGTTGTTCAGCTTCGCCGTGCGATCCGTGTACCTGGAATCGTGCAGCATGTTTGTGCGCGGCGGCGTGTATGTGGTGGTGCGCGACGCGATGGGCCATTTTATGGCACGGCTCTCGGTCTCGGCGCTGATCTTCGACTACATTCTGACCGGCCCCATCAGCGTGGTCAGCGCGGGCCTGTACCTGGGGCACCTGCTCAACGAGATCGCCGAGATGCTGCACGTGTCGACCCGCATCGGGCCCAACCTGTTCGCGGCCGGCTTCGGCGTCCTGGTGACGTCGTACTTCTGGCGCAGCAACATCAAAGGCATTCACGAATCCAGCGGGAAGGCGCTGCGCATCATGCAGATCACCACGGTGATGGTGGTGGCGTTCCTGATCTGGTGCCCGATTACCATTCTGCTGCAGGGGAAAGTGAATTTCCCGCCGGCGCCGATTCCCGCCAACATTCACTTCAGCGAAGACGCGCTCGGCTGGTTCAACGGCACTATCTGGCCGCAGATCGGCTCCATCGCCATCATGATCGCTTTCGGGCACTCGCTGCTCTCTATGAGCGGCTTTGAGACGCTCGCCCAGGTGTATCGTGAAATCGCCTATCCGAAGATGAAGAACCTGATCTACACCGGCAACCTGGTGTGCATCTATGCCGTCTTCTGCACGGGCATGATTACGCTCTTCGCGGTGATGATTATCCCGGATGGAGTGCGCGGCAATTATGTGGATAACCTGCTCGGCGGACTTTCCATGTATCTGGCCGGGCCCCCGCTGCTCAAACTGGTATTTCACATGTTTGTGGTGGTAGTGGGTGTCTTGATTCTCTCGGGCGCCGTGAACACCTCCATGATCGGCGCTAACGGCGTGATGAACCGGCTGGCCGAAGACGGTGTGCTGGTGGATTGGTTCCGCAAGCCGCACCGGCGCTTCGGCACCAGCTCGCGCCTGATCAACGTGATTGCCATCATGCAACTGGTGACCATCGTCCTGAGCCGCGGCGATGTTAATCTGTTGGGCGAAGCGTACGCCTTCGGCGTGGTGTGGAGCTTCTTCCTGAAGTCGCTGGGCGTGTTGGTGCTGCGCTACAAGCGCCACGATCAGGAATACAAGGTGCCCATCAATTTCTCCCTCGGCGGTACGGAAGTACCCGTCGGCTTGATCACCACTACCCTGATCCTCTTCCTGGTGGCCATCGCGAACCTGTTCTCCAAGCAGATCGCGACCATCTATGGCGTGGGCTTCACGGTCGGGTTGTTCATCATTTTTACCGTTTCCGAGTACATCAATAAGCGTCGGATCCACCTCGAAAAGGGAGGACTGGAAGAGTTCAATCTCGAAATGCAGCCCGAGGTCACCGCGGACACGGTGCAAGCGCGGCCCGGTTGCGTCCTGGTGGCCGTCCGCGACTACCGCCGCATGCATCACCTGCGCAACGTGCTCGACAAGACCAATCTGCGGCGTCACGACATCGTCGTGATGACGGTGCGTCCGGTTTCCAGCGGCGCCGGCGAATACGAATTGTCAGACCGGCAGTTGTTTTCCGATTACGAAAAAGAGCTGCTGACTTCGGTGGTCACGATGGCGGAAAAGGCAGGCAAGACGGCGGACCTGATCGTGGTGCCCGGTGTCGATCCGTTCGACGCCATGGTGCAGACCGCCGCCAACCTCAGGGCTTCGCGACTGGTCACCGGAGTCTCCGCGCAGATGGATTCGGAGGAGCTGGCGCGCCGCATCGGGCTCGCCTGGGAGCGCCTGCCGGAACCGCGCCACGCCTTCTCGCTCGAAATCATCACGCCCGACCGCCCGTCGGTTTACGTGAACCTCGGGCCGCACCCGCCGCGCCTCTGGCCGGAAGATCTCGATCGCGTGCACGATTTGTGGCTCCAGCTGCAGGAAAACTTCGGCGCGAAACTGCATCACCGCGACGTGGTCGGGCTGGCGTTGCGGCGTCTGGAGAACGATCTCGGGGGAGCGCGCAAGCCGGAAGTGCTGGACGATCTGGGCAAAGATCTTCCGCCAAAATAGAGCATTCAATACTTAAGTATTTGCTTGACAATCCACTTCGCCTGATCAATACTAAAGTCGTAACTTAACTGATTCCGGAGGGGACATCATGCAGGAACGATCCGTCATTCACGACACTTTCGTCATTGAAAAGAAGTACGCAGCCTCGCCCGAGCGGGTATTCGCCGCATTTTCCGATCCCGCTCAGAAGCGCCGCTGGTTTTTGGAAAGCGGCGGCCACGAGGTGCTGTCCTACGCCATGGATTTTCGCGAGGATGGCTGCGAACAGGCTCGCATACGCTTTAAGGCAGGGACGCCGGTGGCGGGGCTCGAATGCGTCAGCGACACCCGGTACCAGGCTATCGTCCCGTGCCGCTACATGGTATTCGCCAACACGATGGACATTGGCGGGCGGACGATTTCCTCCGCGCTGGTCACGGTGGAAGTCGTGCCGGATGGGGAGGGCTCCGAAGTGGTGGTGACGCACCAGGGTGCGTTCTTCGAGGGCGCCGACGGACCTGAAATGCGCAAGGGCGGCTGGCAGGCGCTGATGGAGCGGCTGGCCACTCACCTAGCCACCGGCTAGCCCGATGGCGAGCAGGAAGTTCGACATCGACCGGATCTTTCAGGCGCTGGGCGACCCGACCCGGCGCGCCCTGCTCGAAAAGCTCGGCGACGGGCCGGTCTCGGTGTCGCGCCTCGCCGAACCGCTTGCCATCAGCCTGGCCGCTGTCGTCCAGCACTTGCAGGTGCTCGAGGAAAGCGGCCTGGTGAAGACCGCCAAATCCGGCCGTGTGCGCACCTGCAGCATCGATCCCGATGGGCTGGCGGTCGCTATGCAGTGGCTTGGCGACCGGCGTTCCTCCTGGGCGCGGGCCTTGGACCGCCTGGGCGACCTGCTCGAGGAAGAGACGTAAATCTTTTTGCGGCGTCTGTCGATTTCAAGGGCGCCGGAACGACATAGAATCGTAAAGCTGGCCGGGCACCGCGCCCGGGAGGGGAAACCATGACCACCGAATCCATCCGTGACTTTGCAGGTGACCTGAAACTCGCTCTGCGTTCGCTGGTGCGCGCCAAGGGGCTCAGTATCACCGTAATTCTCACGCTCGCGCTGGGAATCGGCGCCAATGCAGCGATCTTCGCCCTGGTGCGCGGCGTACTTTTGCGCCCGCTGGCCAATCGCGACGAGGAGCGTCTGGTGTACATACGGCAGAGCGCTCCCGGCTTGGGTGTCGACAACGCGAATTTTTCGGTTCCGGAGATAATCGACCTCCGTTCCGGCGTGAAGAGTCTCAGCGCGATCGGCGATTTCTCCACCATTGGGTTCACCATGGTCGGGCTGGGCGAGCCGCGCGAAGTCCGCGCCGGTGTGGTGGGCGGCAACTATTTCGAAGTCATGGGACTGCATCCCGTGCTGGGGCGGTTGTTGGACATGCGCGACGACGGCCCGAGCGCGGCCGGCGCCATGGTGCTCACCCATCGATTCTGGAGCACGTCGCTGAAACGCGATCCCGGCGTGATTGGTAAGAACGTGCGGCTGGGAACGCGCTCGGCCACCATCGTCGGTGTGCTGGAACCCTCCGTGCCTTATCCGGCGGAGACCGAGATCATCGCCAATATTGTCACCAGCCCGCACCATCTTTCGGCCACGATGGTCACCGGCAGGATTCATCGCATGACCGAACTGTTCGGTCGCCTGGCCCCCGGCGCCAACCTGGAGCAGGCGCGCGCCGAACTGCGTACCGTGCACGCCAATATGATGAAGGAGCATCCGGAGGCCTATTCGACTAAATCCGGCTCGCGCATCGACGCCGTGCTGCTGCGCGACCAGATCACGTCGGGTGCGCGCACCGTCCTGCTGGTGCTGCTGGCGGCGTCGGTGCTGGTCTTTGTGATTGCCTGTTCGAACGTGGCCAATCTGATTCTGGCGCGCACGGTGCGGCGGGAAAACGAGCTGGCGATTCGCGCCGCTCTCGGCGCCGGCACGGGCGCGCTGCGCCGCACTCTGCTGGCGGAGAGCCTGCTCTTGTGCGGCGCCGGCGCCGCGCTCGGTGTGCTCAGCGCGAGTCCCATGCTCTCGGTTCTGGCACGCTATGCCTCGCGATACTCGGTGCGCGCTCTCGATCTCACGGTGGATTCCAGCATGCTGTGGGTAGCCGCGCTGCTGGCGGTGGTGGCGGCGGTCATGCTCGCCTTCGTGCCCCGCCTGCCTTCCTCCGACGGGGTGCAGGGCGGCCTGAACGGCAGCAGCCTGCGCGTCACGCGCAATGCGGCACGACGCCAGCGCATCTTCGCGGTGACTCAGATTGCGGCATCGTTCGTCCTCCTGGCCGGCGCCAGCATGCTGCTCAAGACGCTGCTGGCTCTACAGAGCGCGCAGACCGGCCTGGACACGCGTCAGGTGCTGGCGGTGAACGTGCCAGTGATGTCCTACGGTAAGACTCCCGATCAGGTGACCGCTTTTTATCGTGAGACCATCCGGCGCATTTCCGAACTACCTGGGGTGGACCAGGTCGCCGTGGGGACCATCGTGCCATGGCGCGATGCCGGTACCTTCGGTCCCGGCTTCGAGTTTTCCGCCGACGGGCACGTCAAAGGGCCGGGCGAAGAAGATCCTCGCGGCCGTTTCCGCACCGTGTCGCCCGGCTTTTTTGCCGCGCTGGGAGTGCAACTCACGGCGGGCCGCGATTTCAACGACGCGGACCGCCCGGGCGGAGAACCGGTGGTGATTGTGAGCGAGAGCCTGGCACGCCGCATGTTCCCCAGCGGAGACGCCGTGAATCACCACCTGATGTGGACGGACCCGATCATGAAATTCATCGATATGAGCGCAGCGCCTCGCCGCATCATCGGAGTGGCGAAGGATATCGATGACGAGAACGTGGTGCCAGGTCCTGCGTTGACGGTCTATCATCCGCTCGGGCAGGTAGACCTGTTCACCGGCAGGCTGTTCGTTCACGCGCATGGTAATCCGTACTCCCTGGTATCGCCCTTGACGCGCGTGATTCGGGACATGTCGACGGACCAGATTGTGGAGCGTGCCGCTACGCTGGAGGACATACGGGCAGAGGTGCTCACGCCGGATCGTTTGAACGCGCTGGTCTTCGGCGGCTTTGCGGCGGTGGCGCTGCTGATCGCCGTGGTGGGCGTGGCGGGCGTGCTGGCGTTCTCGGTGAGCGGACGGACGCGCGAATTCGGCATCCGGCTGGCGATTGGTTCTCAGCCGCGCCATCTGCTGGCGGGGGTGATGCGCGAGGGCGTGGTCCTCGCGCTGGGCGGCATTGTTGCGGGCGCCGGATTCGGGTACCTGCTGGCGCGAATAGCGTCCAGCTACTTCCCCGAGATGCATCTGCCGGGTGCGGCGCCAATTGCCGCTTCCGCAGGGGTACTGCTGGCCGCCGCGCTCGCGGCCTCGGCGTTACCAGCGGCGCGCGCCGCGCGTGTCGACGTCATCCAAGCTCTGCGCGCGGACTAATTACAGCGGGGGATTCAGGCGCTCCAGCAGCACGCGGCTGACCGCCTGCGCGCCGCGATGGCCCTGGACGACGATGATACTGCCGGCGGGCAGGACTTTCTTGAAAGCTTCGGGGAGAAGTTTGTACTCCGGCAGGGAAGAGTCGATGACCGCCAGTTTCCACTTGTGGCCGCCGCCGGAAAGCAGTTTGAGCGCCTGCCGCGCACTGACCGCCGGCACCGGGTGGTAGCCACGCGGCGTGAGAGTTGCTACGGCGGTCAAGGCCGCCTGATCGTCGGCTGTGACGACCAGCGCTTCCAACTCGGGGACCACGGCCCTCCGCAATTCGAAGATAGGGCGCAGGTAGCTGTTCGCATGGTCTACCGCGCGAAAGAGCCGCGGTGAATCCGCGTAGTGAAAGGCGAACAGGAATCCGGCAAATAAGCCCACGATCACTACCAGGGGACCAAGATCGTTCGTACTGATCGGCGGAGGCGTGTGTGGGACCCAAGCGGTGGAGCTACGCTGCGCCCACCTGTTATCCGTCCGCCCTGGCCATAGCCCCATTTATGTCTCCAGGGCCATTCTGGGGCATGGCCCGCGAAGACAACAGGTCTGCCGGACCTACAGTGCTAACAGAACTTTTTAAGGGATTTGAGGGCGAGGCGGTACTTTTGGCGCGGCTGGAATGAGTTTTCCACAGACCGTGCCGCGGAATACCAGGAGCGCGGGTTTTCCGCGCTCCTGGGAGCAGTACAAAACGCTATTTTGCCGGTGCCGGATTGGCCGCCGCTGGTGCCGGTCCGACGCCTTTCAGGGTGTAAGTGAAGGAATGCGGCAGGCTGGAATCGATCCGGTAAGGCGCCATGGGATAGGCCTCCCGCGACCAGCTGTCCACGCCGCCGGCCCCCATTTGCGCGCCGTCCAGGTTGAGAAAGGTCTCCGGATGGCGCTTCATCTGGAAGGTGTACCCTGCACGTTCCATATCCGTTTTGGTGTAATGGCGCGCCGTCACATTCAAGGGTTCGAGGCCGGCTGCCTGTATGCCGAGCCCGGCTGCGTTGGTGAGGCGCACCCAGCGGACGTCGGTCTTATTGCCGTTCTCCTGCGGGCGCATGTACTCCACCCACTCCTTGTCGACGGTGCTGCGATAGACACCGATGCGTTCGAAGTTGCGGTCCACCAGCGTTTCCTTGGGACCGCGTCCATACCAGGTGAAATTCTCCAGTCCCGGAGCGACCACGAGTTCGGTGCCGAAGCGCGGCATCATGGCGAGTTTCTCCGTGCCCGGCGTGTAGCTGCATTCCACCTGCACACTGCCATCGCCGCGTATGGTGTACGTGATCGCGTAGGAGGCGCCGGCGGAGGCTAGATCGGCGGCCACCGCGATCTTCACGGTGGTTGCGTCCACCTTCTCCACGTGGACCTGCCTGACGCTCCAGTTCGGACCGGCCTCGCGCCACAGTTCTATATTGAGGGCCTTGTTGGTGGCCGCGCCGGCGCGCACCGCTTTCCAGGCGCCGCGATCGTTGCTGGTGGGCGCGCGCCAGAAGTCCGGAGCGGGGCCGCGTTCCAGCAGGGTGACGCCGCGATAGCGGTATTCGGTCAGGAGTCCGGCCTGTTTGTCGAAGCGAACGGAAAAATCCTTGCCGCTGACGGTGGCGCTTTCCGGAGTCTCCTTGAGGTCCACAGAGGCGCTGACGGGCGTGGCTTCGGCAGGCTTGGAGACTGGCAGTTTGAACTGATCCCACGCGATCTCGTGGCCCTCGGGCGCCCACGCGGACTCGCCTTTGAGGGTATAGCTGACGTTCAACCAGTATTCCACGCCGGCCTGCGGATCGATTTTGGGCATGGCGAGGTTGAACTCCTTCTCGCCGCCGGGAGCGATGTCGAGTGCGGGCAGCGTGCCGGCGGCCAGCGTACGGCCATCGGCTTTGACCTCCCATTTGCCCTGCGCGAAGTCTTTCGGGTTGGTGAAATCGAACCAGTTCTTTACCTTGATGCGGCCATCGGCCAGATCGACCGCGCTGGTGTGCAGATTGCGGTAGACGTACTTGATGGCGTAGAGGCCGGGGTGCGGCGTACGGTCGGCCGACACCAGCCCGTTGTTATTGAAATCGTTGTCATTGCGCACTCCGGTCTTGTCTTCCCACCAGCCGCCGTAGGCCAGGAAGGTGGAGGCCGCGGTATTGGATTTGTACTCGGCCGGCACGGGGAGACGGATTCCCTGATCCACCCAGTCCCACACGAACGCACCTTGCGCGTTGGTGCCGGAGTAGAAGATGTCCCAATATTCCTTGAGTCCGCCGCTCGAATTGCCCATGGCGTGGGAATACTCGCAGAGAATCAGCGGCATGTCGGGACGCTGCGCGGCGATCCGCTTGACGCGTTCGGGGGTGGGATACATGAACGAATTGATGTCGGCGTTGCTGCCTCCGTGG
Organism: Candidatus Solibacter sp.; assembly: GCA_039934035.1. Lineage (GTDB taxonomy): Bacteria > Acidobacteriota > Terriglobia > Bryobacterales > Bryobacteraceae > Solibacter. The sequence goes on from JBDTMZ010000147.1 coordinate 32,830, forward strand.
CTGGTCGAACCTTCGTAGTGGAAGGGGCGCGACGGATCGCGTTTCTTCGCCCACTGGTAGGCGGCCGCCGCGTTGGGTCCGTCGCCGGTTTCGTTGCCCATGCTCCAGATAACGACGCTCGGGTGATTCTTGTCGCGCTCCACCATACGCTCCACGCGATCGAGCATCGCCGGCTGCCAGTCCGGGCTGTTCGCCAGGAAGTTGCGGGTGTTGTTGCCGTAGTGGTGGGCTTCGATGTTGGCTTCATCCAGGACGTAGATGCCGTACTTATCGCACAGATCGTACCAGGCGGGGGAGTTCGGGTAATGCGAGGTGCGCACGGCATTCACATTGAACTGCTTCATGATGCGAATGTCCTGGAGCATGGATTCCACCGGGACGTACTTGGCGGTGAGTTCGCTGTGTTCATGGCGATTGACGCCCTTGATCAGGATGGCGCGCCCGTTGATGAGGAAGCGGCCGCCTTTGATCTCCACGCGGCGGAATCCCACGGTCTGCGGGATCACTTCCAGGACGGCGCCGGCGGCATTCTTCACCGTGAGTTGCAACTGGTACAGGTAGGGATCTTCCGCCGACCACTTGCGCGGATTCGCCGCGGGGATGGCGAGTTCGGCCGCTGTCTCACTGTTGCCGCCGACTTCCACCGTGCTGGTGACCGGCTTGCCATAGGCCGCGCCCGCGGCGTCGAAGAGGGCAGCGGTCACCGTGACTTTGGCCGACGCGGCGGAGGCGTTCGCGATGACCGGCTTCACCTGGAGGGTGGCGTCGCGGTATTGATCGTCAAGGCGGGGCTGCACTTCGAAATCGCGAATGTGTTGTTCGGGCGTCGCCCAGAGGTACACGTCGCGGAAAATGCCGCTCATGCGCCACATGTCCTGATCTTCGAGATAGGCGCCGTCGCCGAAGCGGTAGACTTCCACGGCCAGCAGGTTGCTGCCGGGCTTGAGCTGCGACGTGATGTCGAATTCGGCGGGCGTGCGGCTGTCTTCGCTGTAGCCGATCTTCTGGCCGTTCACCCACGCGTAGAATGCGGAGTCCACGCCGTCGAAGTGCAGCAGAATGCGGCGTCCGTTCCAGGTGGGGGGCACGGTGAAGTGCATGCGATAGCTGCCCACCGGGTTGAAATCGTGGGGCGGAGAAGGCGGCTTGTTCGCGTCCTGGGGAAAGGGGTACGTGACGTTGGTGTAGATGGGAATGTCGAAGCCGTGCATCTGCCAGCTTGCGGGCACGGGGATGGCGCCCCAATGGGCGTCGCTGAAATCCGTGCGATAGAAATCGAGCGGCCTTTCGGAGGGGCGCAGCGAGCCCTGGAACTTCCAGGAGCCGTTGAGCAGTTGGAACCACGGCGATTTGGCGCGGTCCAGGGTGCGCGCCGATCCGCTGGTGGGATACGCCATCATCGTGGCGTGCGGTTTCTCGGTGCCGATGTGAATGATGACCGGGTTATCCCACTCCGGCTTCACCTGGGCGATGGCCGCCGCGGCAAACGCTAAGCTCAATACAGCGATTCGCATATCTTTATCCGAAGCATAACAGGTGTGCGGGGTTGAGACACGGGAACCGGGCGATCCGGTCTCCGCTGCTCATAGAGCGCCTTCACTGCGGGCAGCTTCATCCGTTTCAGATTTGTCGTGCGCCTCGCTGGGGAGGCAGCCTGGGACCAGCCAATTGGGCGTCAACTGGAATGGCTCGGCGGTTTCCTCGATCGGAAGGAGTAGCGCGCGGCCACGCTCAGATACACTAACACGACGATCAACATATCAAAGAGGACATAGAACATCAGATGGTGGCGCGGTATGTCCAGGGCGTCCGCCAGAGACGCCACGGCCAGCGCCGTGAACGCCATGCCGATCAGTGCCGCGCCACCAGCCATCGATCCCGGTGCCAGCGTGTGCCGCAGCGCGACGAGGAGCGCCGCCACCGCAGCTGCCAGTGCGAGAAACGTGAAAAAGTAGCGCGGACCTCTCTGGTCGAACACCCGCCGCTTCAGGGTGCTCCAAAACGAAAACGCCTGGCTCGCCTGGAATCGTCCGTATCCGCTGTGCACGTCGAAGTTGCCCAGGTACGGACGCTGAATCCCCGCATCATTGAGGGAAAACCGCAGCCCCATGTAAGCCTCGCCTGGATGTTTCAGGTAATACCACGCCAGTCCCCCGTAGGTGAGCCGCCGCCCGAACTGCTCGATAAACGCAGCGTCCCAGACGGGCGACCCTTCGGAGTAGGCGTGCATTCCGATGTAGCGGCGGTACGAATCGTCCAGGCCAAGCTCCCGGAGCGTCCTCCCGGGGTCTTTCGAGCGCGGCAGAATCCGCATGAATGCTACCGTGAAGACAGCGCGCGGGGCGTAATCCGGCGGTGCGCTTTTCGTGATCCAGGCGGCTGTCAGCAGTGCCAGACAAGCCGCGAATGCGATGACCTTCTTGCGCTGCGTCGGCCAGAGCCCATATCCCGTCGCCACCACGAGCCCGGCCAGCCAGAACCCCAAGATTGCATGCTGCGCCTTCGAAGTGATCGCCATCGCGCAACAAATCGCAAACCAGACAACGTCCTTCGTGCGCCGACATCGCAACAGGCGGAGATAGAGCAACCCCGAGATCGAAAGGAAAAGCCACGCCGACACATCCATATAGAAGGAATTCAGATAACTGACGTACATCACGTCGCTGAAACAGAACAGCGCGGTGCCCCAGGTGGCGAGCCGCAGCGTGCGTGGCGATTCCTCCAGCAAGTTCCAGAGCAGATAGAGCGCAACCAGGAAGAGCGCGCTGTGAATCAGGCCGATGGAGCGCAAATCGAAGTAGCCGTCTTTGGAAAGCATTGTGTTCGCGGCGATAGCCGCCGCCAGCAACACATGCTCCGAGGTATAGAATTCCGCCCAATAGTGCTTCTTCGGATTGAACTCCCACCGTGTGTCGGCATAGCCGTTTTCGTCCGCCGTCGGACCGGTCAGGTCGAAAATGCCAATCACTTTTCCGAAATCTCCGCTGTTCGCCAGTCCGACCACCGGTGGCACGAAGATCTGATAGGCCACGATGGCAGCGGCTAAGCTGAGGAATATTGTTCGCTCTCTGATCACAGGGGCGATTCAATCATACTCCAGCGTTCCGATCCGAGCCCGGAACGTAAAGTCACGGCTCTGACGAGGTCGAACTCGAAGTGGCGCCCATGAAGTGGCAGGAGGATTTCGGGCTATTTCAGCAGTCGTTTGGGAGCACGCCTGCGCCATGCCGCGCGCAACGCAGCTTCCAGGATACCTGGCGAGACGTGCGCCAGGGACACGCGGGTAGAACCCTTGAGGCCCCACCCGCCCGGCACCGGCGAGAAGATCGCGGGCTCATCCTGCACCATGCCCGCCTGTTCCTCCGGGGAGAGCAGCAGCACTCCGAAACCCTGCTTCTCCAGTCCCAGGGTGGCGAAGATTTTGCCTCCGACGCGAAAGTCGGGATTCCCGAAGTGGGCGCGCTCCTCCGCTTCCGGCAGGGAAAGCGCGAGGCGTCGAAAGTCGGCGGCGGTCATTGGGTAGCACCCCTTCCCGCTATCATCGCCCGAAGGGAACAGCACGCGCCAGCATCAGGCGCAAGGGAGTTACAATTCGAGGGATGCCGTTCCCCATCCACCGTTTACGCCGTCTGAGAGTCAACGAGCCGATGCGCCGCCTGGTGCGTGAGACGCGCCTGGACCCCGCGCAATTCATCCTGCCGTTGTTCGTTTGTCCCGGAGAAGGGGTCAAGCGGGAGATCAGCTCGATGCCGGACAATTTCCAGATGTCGATCGATGAGATCGTCAAGGAATGCGAGTTGGTGGAAGCACTCGGCATCGGGGGCGTGATTCTGTTCGGCCTGCCCGAGACCAAGGACGAGATGGCGACGGGCGCCTATGACGAGAACGGCATCGTGCAGCGCGCCATTCGGGCCATCAAGCGCGTAGTGCCCGGCCTGCTGGTGATCACGGACGTTTGCAACTGCGAGTACACCAGCCATGGACATTGCGGGTATGTGAAAGATGGCGATGTCGATAACGACACGACGCTGCAATGGCTGGCCAAGGCGGCGCTGTCGCATGTGCGCGCGGGCGCCGACATCGTGGCGCCCTCCGACATGATGGATGGCCGCGTGTGGGCGATCCGCCAAGCGCTGGACGCCAATGGCTTCGAGCGTAGGGCCATCATGGCCTACTCGGCGAAGTTCGCCAGCGTATTCTACGGGCCGTTCCGCGAGGCGGCCGAATCCGCCCCGCAGTTCGGCGACCGCCGCAGTTATCAGATGGACCCGGCGAACGGGCGCGAGGCCATGCGCGAGATCGAACTCGACCTGCAGGAAGGCGCGGACATGATCATGGTTAAGCCGGCGCTCTCTTACCTCGATCTGATTGCGCACGCGCGCCAGCGCTTCGAGGTGCCGATCGCGGCGTATCAGGTGAGCGGGGAGTACTCCATGATCGTTGCCGCGGCCCGCAACGGTTGGATCGATCACGACCGCGCGATGATGGAGACGCTGACTTCGATCACCCGCGCCGGCGCAGGGATCATCCTGACGTACTTCGCCAAGCCGGCGGCAAGGCTGCTCGCGTAGCTGGCTACCAGACGCAAAGAAGGGCCGAAAGAGGTCGCTCCCTCACGGTCGCGGCTCCGACTGGACGTCTTCCATCGAAGTTTCGCGCAGGCGGAACGCCCATCTACAGCACACCCGGATGCCTGCGGAAGCCGAACGACCACCTCGTCCGAAGGGCGAGCGCTGCTCGCCTGCACAAGGCAGAGCCATATGCCACTTGTGCGGCCTGAAGGCGCGGCGGACAGGCCGGGAGGCCTGTCCTACGCTCATGCGGTCTTTACCCGGAGCTGCGTGTAGGAGTGCGCCGGGAAGGTGTGTCGCAGGTGCTTGCCATCCACCGTCGCGGTGCGCGATTGGATCTTGATCGGATCTTTGCCGAAATCGTTGGCGGCCTTGATGTCCGGCGCGGTGACTTCGGAAACCATCACGCCGCCGGAGAACGACTTGTCTTCGAGTTCGATATCCACCGCAATCGGCTGGTCGCGATGGCGATTCACGATGTTGATGATGAGTTCGCCGTTGTTGAGCGCGGTGGAAGCATCGATATACGGAACATCGTCGTAGCGCTTGGTCTTGTACTTCGGACTCTCGATGAAGAGTTCCAGCGCCTTGCCCTTGGTGTTGTTGGCAAAGAGCGCGAGCGGGTGGTAAATGGTCTGGAGGAAGATGCCCTTGTCTTCGGCGAAGATGGGCGCGATCACGTTCACAAGCTGCGCCATGTTGGCGATCTTGACGATGTGCGCGTGGTTGACGAAGGAATTGAGGAAAGTAGCGATGACCAGGGCATCTTCGAGGTTGTACTTCTCTTCCAGGATGCGCCGTCCGCGCTGGGTGTTGCCGCGCGCGCGATACCAGACGTTGTACTCGTCCCAGGCGATATAGATTTTGCGATTGCCCGGCTGCCCGGAGAGCGCAGCATCGATGATGCCTTCGGCGGTCTTGGTGCGGCGATCGATTTCGACGGCACTGGCGAGGAAATCGTCGTAGTCGTTGTCAGCGTTGCCCACGTAAGTGTGCAGGGCCAGATAGTCGGCGTGCTGCCGCAGGTATTCGAGGATGGTGCGGTTCCAAGCGGTCCAGTCGGAGCCGGGTCCGAAGTTGGAAGATCCGGCGGCGATCAGTTTGATCGACGGGTCGGTCCACTTCATCAGCTTGGCGGCTTCGAGCGCGAACTTGCCGTAATCGTCGGCGCTGCGGTGTCCCATCTGCCAGGGGCCGTCCATCTCGTTGCCCAGGCCCCAGTACTTCACCTTCCACGGATCGCGGCGGCCATTCTGGCGGCGCAGGCGGGTCATTTCCGTGTCTTCGGCCGAGTTGCAATACTCCACCCACTGCTGCGCGTCGGTCCAGGTTCCGGTACCGAGGTTGGTGCAGATGTAGGGTTCCGTCTTGATGGACTCCACGTAATCCATAAATTCGTGGGTGCCGAAGCGATTGCTTTCCACGGTGCCCCACGCCATTTCGAGGCGGGGCGGCCGTTTGTCGCGCGGGCCGATGCCATCCTTCCAGTTGTAGTTGGAGGAGAAATTGCCGCCTGGCCAGCGCAGCAGGGAGACGCCGAGGCCTTTCACCGCTTCCATCACATCTTTGCGGAAACCTTTGGCATCGGAGAGGGGCGACTTTTCATCGAAGATGCCTCCCTCGATGCAGCGGCCCAGGTGCTCGATGAAGTTGCCGTAGAGCGTGGGTTCAATATCGCTGACGACGCGTTCGGTATCGATCTTGATCCGGGCCTTGAGTCCTCCGGTCTGGCCGCGCAGGATGAAGGGCGCGCCAGCCACGGTCAGCGCGAAATTCCGGCGTGAAACTTTCATGGTTTCCTCCCGAGAGCGGGATGGCGGAACACGCATCGCGCCCAAGTTGTGACGATAGTTGACGGGGCGGTCGGAAGTCAATCGTCTCAGGTTAAGTGCGACATCAAAGGTGGACGGACAGGCCAGGAGGCCTGCCCCACGCCGCTCCGTCACCGGCGCGGCTTTGGGCGGGTTGTGCCAAATTGTGACGGGTGTGACAAACTAGTCTGGTGACCGGCCGGACGATTTCGCATTACAAAGTTGTCGACAAGCTGGGCGCGGGTGGAATGGGTGAAATCTACCGGGCTCAGGATTCGCGCCTCAATCGCATGGTGGCGATTAAGGTGCTGACCAATGTGAGCGCGGGCGATGGCGATCGCCGCCGCCGCTTTATCCAGGAAGCGCAAGCGGCCAGCGGGTTGAATCATCCCAACATCATCACCATTTTCGACATCGTTTCGGAAGACGATTCCGAGTTCATGGTGATGGAACTGGTGTCCGGCAAGACGCTGGCCGACATCATTACCCCGGGCGGCATCGGGGTGGCGAAGACCCTGCAATACTGCACGCAGATGGCGGACGCCTTGCGCGCCGCCCATGCGGCCGGCATCGTGCATCGCGATCTCAAGCCCGGCAACGTGATGATTACGGATTCCGGGCTGGTCAAGATTCTCGATTTCGGCCTGGCGAAGATCAACGTGGCCACCGAACTGACGGAGGAAACGCAGACCATCGGCGCCGCGCCGCTCACAGTGGAAGGTTCGATTCTGGGCACGGTTTCCTACATGTCGCCGGAGCAGGCGCAAGGCAAGAAGGTGGACGCGCGCAGCGACATCTTCTCTTTCGGCGTAGTGATGTACGAAATGCTGACCGGCAACAAAGCGTTCCCGGGCGAATCGGCAATTACCACCCTCACCGCGATCCTGCGCGACGATGTGCGGCCGGTGACTGACGTGGTACCGGATTGTCCTCCGGAACTGGTCGAGATTATCAGCCTGTCGCTGCGCAAAGATCCGAAAGACCGCTGGCAGAGCACGCAGGTGATGTACACCGTGCTGGCCGCACAGAAGGCGCGGTTCGATTCCGGGATTATCAGCAACCCCGGCTTTGTTCCGCCATCAGGCATCCGCCCGCCCTCGTCCATTCAGCCGCCTTCGAGGCCGCCCTCGCAGACCGCAATCCCCGGTAGTTTCCCGCCGGTTGCGCCGCCGAAGAAGAACAAGAAGTGGCTGTGGATTTGTATCGGCTTGAGCTTCGCGTACTGGGGCATGTGCAACAAAAGCGACCGGTCGAACCGGGTACGGATCAAGACGAGCGAGGACAAGCCCTCCATTTCTATCGGGCCGTCCACGCCTTCGCTACCGGAAGTGCCCGCTCCGGGAGACGTGGCGGCGGGCAAGAAGCCAAGCGGTACTCTCACCAATGAAAGCATTACCGACATGGTGGAGGAACAAGTGCCGGAGGCCGTAATTATCAGCCACATTCGCGCTTCGCGCACTCGGTTCGATCTGTCGACGCAGGGGATCATCAACCTGTCGAAGTCCAAAGTTTCGCCGGCGGTGATCGAGGTGATGCGCAATCCCAAGATCGCGGCCACGCAGGCGGCGCCGTCCGGCCTGCCCGCGCCCGCTGCCGCTCCCTCCGCGCCGGCGCCTCCTCCCGCCGCGATAGGCGCGACGCATCCGGTGCCCGTGATTGGCGGCGTGCCCTTCGAAATCGTGCTGAGTGAAGACGTGCCGAACGAGCCCACCCCCGGCGCCCCCTTGCATTTCCAGACGTCGCAGGACTACGTGGTGAACGGGGTTGTGGTGATTGCCAAAGGCGCCGCGGTAACGGGCGAGATACTGCCCGCGAAAAAGGGAATACTGGGGCGCGGCAGCAAGCCGACTTATAAGCTCGCGACCGCCGACGCCGTGGACGGCACGAAGCTCAAGATCAAAGCTGTGCCCGGGCGCAATGACAAAAACGAGCGCAACATCGAGCCTCCCGGACGCCGCGGCAAAGAGAACCTGGCGCCCGCCGGAACCAAGTATCTGGCCTACTTCGATGGCGACCAGACGGTCGCGGTGAAGAAGTAAAGCGGCTACTGGGGCAGCAGGCTTCGGATGGTGTCGAGCGAATCGGCGTCCGCAGGCGCCTTGTCGCGCCGCCAGCGGGCCATGCGGGGGAAGCGCACCGCGATTCCGGATCGGTGGCGGGGCGAACGTTGAATTCCTTCGAAGGCAAGTTCGAAGACCAGTTCCGGTTTCACCGCGTGCACCGGGCCGAACTTTTCCAGCGTGTTGCGGCGGACGAAGGCGTCTACCTCGCGAATCTCCTCGTCGGTCAGGCCCGAATAGGCTTTGGCGAACGGCACGAGTTTGCCTTCATCCCAGACGCCGAACGTGTAGTCGGTGAACAGGCTGGCGCGGCGCCCGTTGCCGGGCTGCGCGTAGATCAGAACGCAATCCACGGAGTACGGGTCGATCTTCCATTTCCACCAGTCGCCGCGCTTACGTCCCACCCGGTAGGGAGAGCCCAGGCGCTTGAGCATGAAGCCCTCCACCTTGCGCTCGCGCGACTGCTGGCGTAAAGCGCCCAGTGTCTCCCAGGAAGGTTCGCGGACTACGGGCGAGAGCACCAGGGCGGAATTCGGGGGAGCGATGGATTCCAGGCTGGCGCGCCGTAATTCGAGCGGGCGTTCGCGAATGTCCTCGCCGTTGACTTCCAGCAGATCGTAGGCCACCAGCACCACCGGCACGTCGGCGAGAATTTTTTGCCCGAGCACTTTGCGGCCGATGCGGCGCTGCATCTGCGCGAAGGGCAGCGGCGCGCCATCCTTCCACGGCATGATTTCTCCATCGATCACCGTGCCTTCGGGCAACTGGGCGCCGAGCGCGTCGATCTCCGGGAAGCGGGCGGTGATCAGTTCCTCGCCGCGCGACCACAGGAAGGTCTGCCACTGCCGCCGGATCAACTGCGCGCGGATGCCGTCCCACTTCCATTCGATCTGCCACCCGGCAGGGTCGCCGAGGGCGGCGACATCGCCTTCCAACGGATAGGCGAGGCAGAAGGGGTAGGGGCGGCTGATGTCGGTATCTCGCGTATCGTGCGCCACCAGGGCGCGCCAGAATTCGGCGGTGGGCTGCCACTCGCCCATCAGGCGGTGCGCCATGGCCTCGGGCGCGATGCCGCTGGCTTCGGCGACGGCACGCACCACCAGCGTTTGCGAGACGCCGACGCGGAATTCGCCGGTGATCAGCTTGTTCCAGGCGAAGCGCTGGCCTTCGTCCAACTCGCGCCAGGCGGCCGCGAGAGTGCGCCGGCGCGTTTCATCATTGGCATCGCGCAGGGGCAGCAGGCGATTCTCGATCCAATGATGCAGGGGCAGCGGACTGGACTGTTCGGCCGGTGGCAACAGCAGCGCGATCGTCTCGGCGAAATCTCCCACCGCGTGATAGCACTCGGCAAAAAGCCAGTCGGGAACGCCCGCCTCTTCCATCGCCCACTGCGCGAGCTTGCGCGATTCCAACAGGCGTTTGGGGCGGCGGCCGATCAGGAAATTGACAGCCCACGCCGCGTCTTCGGGCGCAGCGACGGCAAGGTAGCGTTTGAGCGCGTCCACCTTGGCATTGGTCTTGGTGGTGCGGTCGAGCGCGGCGTAGAGTTCGGCGAAGGCTTTCATTCCGCGACCTCTGCGTCTGCTGCTTGGCTTTCTGGCAGCGCGAGTTCCACCGGCACCGCTCGCTTGCCTTGTTCTGTCAGCCAGCGCACCATGGGGCCGACATAGCCGTGCGTCACCCAAATGGTTTCCGCGCCGGTGGCGGCGATGGCGGTTTGCAGGCCGGGCCAGTCGGCATGATCACTCATGACGAAGCCGCGGTCGAGCGAGCGACGGCGGCGCGCGCCGCGAATGCGCATCCAGCCGGAGGCGAAGGCGGTGGACGCACCCGCGCCGAAGCGGCGCGCCCAGGGCGACCCGTGCAGGTTGGCGGACCCTACGATCAGCGCCTGCGAAAAGTCCTGCGTCTGCGCGGAATAAGGCAGCGGCACGCCGGACGCGCGGTACACCTGGTTGATGCGCTCCACGCCTTCGAAGTAGACCAGGGGTCCCTCGGTCTCGTCCAAGGCGGAGAGCAGTCGCTGCGATTTGCCGACCGGGTATGCGAAGAGGATGCTGGCTCGCCCCGCCTCGCGATTCTCGCGCCACCAGTGCCGGATCTGCGCGAGCGTTTCGTCCGGGTCACTCCAGCGAAAGATGGGCAGGCCGAACGTGGATTCCGTTACGAAGGTGTGGCAGCGCACAGGTTCGAAGGGGGCGCAGGTGGGGTCGTGCGCGAGTTTGTAATCGCCGGACACGACCCAGACTTCGCCCGCGCGCTCGAGCCGGATCTGCGCGCTCCCCAGAATGTGGCCGGAAGGGTGGAAGCTTACGGTGACGTCGCCGATGCGGAGGCGCTCGTTGTACGGGAGTCCTTGAATGGCTGCCTGTTCGCCCAGACGCGCGCGCAGCAGTTCTTCGCCCTCGCGTGCCGTCAGGTAGGTGCGCGATCCGATACGCGCGTGGTCCCCGTGTGCGTGAGTGATCAGGGCCCGGTCCGCCGGCAGGAGGGGGTCGATGTAGAAATCGCCTGCCGGGCAATACAGACCGCCTTGGCGCACTTCGAGCACACTTCTATTATCGAGGGCGGAGGGCTGAAAGTTCCGTGTCCCAGCGTTCAACGCAGAGGCGCAAAGAACGCAGAGTTAAACGGAGAGTTCTATGCCACGGGTGTGACCCGTGGTGGAAAGGGAAGGGAAACCCAGCTAGTGACGTCCGAGCTGCGCTCGGATGCACAAGGCGGAGCCTTATACCACTGGGTTCCAGAGCGAACGCCGAAATTCCGCCTCACTTACACGGGCCGGACTTCGACCAGGGCGTCCGCGGCCGGCGACACATGCACCACATTGCGCAGCGGCCGGCCGAAGCTTTCGAAGCCCACGTGCATCCAGTCGCCGTCCTGGAGCTTCACGCCTTCTCCGAAGCTGAACGCGTCGGCGCCGAAGAAGTGCACGTGGATATCGCCGGGACGCCGGTGAATGTCGAATTTGAAATGATGGTGCTCCATGTTTGCCAGGCTGTGGCACATCACACTTTCGCCGGTGGAAATGGGCTTGCTCCAGAGCAATTCACCGCCGCGCTCGATGCGCACTTCGCCGTTCACCTTTTCGAAGGCCGCATCCACCACCAGTTCCGGACCCAGTCCGCAGGCGCGCAATTTGGAAGACGCGAGATAGAGGTAGTTCTTTCTCTCGAATTCGTGGTCGGAAAACTCGTTCCCCTGCGCCATACCGATGCGCCGGGGATTGCCCTGCGCGTCGACGATGTAGATGCCGGCGATTTCCGGTTCCTCGCCTCCATCTTCGGCGAAGGCCGGCACGTCCAAGGCGGCGTTGTGCGCGCGCAGGGTCAGGCCGTTGCCCTTGTAGAACCATTCGGGTGAGACGCCGGGAGTCCCCGGCTCCGGACGGCCGCCCTGCAGACCCCACTGGTACATGCGCATACTGTCGGTCACCTGTTGCTGGCCTGCATGCATGGCGTCGCGATTGGCCGCGCTGCGGATGTGGCTCAGGCCGGTGCCGCTGACCAGGCAGCGCGCCGGTTCGTCCGGATGGTCCACCGCGGGCAGGACGCTCCATCCGCCTTTGCCCTGATAGACGGGCTCGTAATCCAAGGGGTCGCCGGCTGCGTCCTGCTCGACGATTTCGGCGATGGGACGCCCTGCTGCCAGCGCCGCCCAGGCGAGTGCGTGTACCGATCGATGTGTCCCCAGCAGGCGAATCTTGTCGCCCGCAATGGCGCCGAGACGGCGCCCCTCCGCGTTCTCCAACTGAATCAAACGGGTCATATTCTTTCTTCTTCGGACAGCGATTTTTGCTCGTTTCTTCCAACGGGGGTTTCACCCTCTTATCAAACCGCGGCTTCCCCACTTGGATCAGACCGCGGTTTCCCCTTTTCTCTCAAACCCTTTTCTCTCAAACAACGGTTTCACCTCCGGGATGCAAAGTGAAATCACCAGGAAGGCCAGCACGTGCAGCGTGCTCACAATCGCGAAGACGGTTTCGTAGCCGTACCCGTGATCGAGCAGGTAGCCCACCACCAGCCCAAAAATCACTCCGCCGATTGCGCCTCCGAAGCCTACCATGCCCGCCACCGAACCGACGGCGCTTCTGGGGAAGAGATCTGTCGGCACAATCATCACCAGGGTCGACCACGATTGTTGCCCGAAGAAGGCGATGCTGAAGAGTACGATGGCGAGTTCCACGGGCGTCCTGGTCACGAAATACGCCACTGGCATGACCGCGGCGCTCAGGCCTAGAGCCATTTTGCGCGAGAAGTTCAGGCTGTGGCCGGTCTTCAGCAGGCGGCTCGAAAACCATCCGCCGCAAAGGCTGCCGATGCCCGAAGCGGCATAGGGAATCCACGCGTAATAGCCCACCTGTTTGGTGTCGAAACCGCGCGCATCGTACAGATATTTGGGCAGCCAGAAGAGGTAGAAGTACCACGCGGAGTCGCTCAGGAATTTACCCAGGACAAGGCCCCAGACCTGTTTGTATCCCAGCAGGCGGAGCCATGGGATGGCGGGTTCGCTGAGCACCCGTGCATGCAGCACTTCGGCGATCTCTTCCCGTTCGCTTTCGGTGAGGTCCTTGTGGGTCGCCGCGGGGTAATAGGCGCGCAGCCACCAAAACGTCCACAGCAGGCCCATCGAACCGGCCAGGAAGAATACCCAGCGCCAATTCAGAGTCGCGATCACCCAGGCAATCAGGGGCGGCGCTACGACGGCGCCCACCGCGGTGCCCGCATTGATGATGCCCATGGCCATCGCGCGTTCCCGGGCGGGGAACCACTCGGCAACCGCTTTTGTGGCTGCGGGGAAGCCGCCGCCTTCGCCGATGCCCAGGAGGAAGCGACTGGCGGCCAGCATGCCGAAGCCGGCAGCCAGCCCGTGACTGGCGCAGGCGAGGCTCCAGAACGCCATGATCAGCAGGAAGCCTTGCCGCGTGCCCAGGATATCGACCAGCTTGCCGCCGCCCGCATACATCAGGGCGTAGGCCATCAGGAAGGCGGCCTGCAGTTGAGAGAATTGCGTGTTGCTGATGGGGATTTCGCGCTGAATAGCCTGGATGGCCACGGGCAGCGTCTGGCGGTCGAAGTAGCTGATCGCGATGGCCGCGCTGATCAGTACGGCCATGTTCCAACGGAGTTTGCTCGACATCGTGGAAACCGCCTATGAGATCGGGCGCGCAAGGCGCATGGGGAAGGACAAATCAGGCCGTATGTGGGCCGGCGGAATGGCGCGGAGCGCTATCGGGAGCGATTTTGTCACGCTTACAAGACTACTCGATTTGTGGCGCGCGCGGGAACGAATTTCGCCGCAAATCGCGGGGCTACAAACTGCGCAGACTGAAGCCGCCGTCCACGTTGAGAATTTGCCCGGTGGAGTAGTCCAGCAGGCCATCGGCGATGGCGCGCACCACTTTGGCGATGTCGCTGCCTTCGCCCATGCGGCGCTGCGGCAGCAGTCCGCCGGCGATCTTCTCTTCGTAGAGCTGTTCCACTTTGGCGATCATGTCTGTGCGGATGATGCCCGGGCGAATTTCGAAGACCTGGATACCGCATTCCGCCAGGCGCTGCGCGTAGAGCGCCACCGTCATGCTGAGCGCCGCCTTGGAGATGCAGTACTCCCCTCGATTCACGCTGGCGGTGTAGGCCGAGATGGAAGTGACGAAGGCGATGCGTCCCGCTCCTGCTTCCATCATCCACCGGGCAGCCTGCTGGGTCAGGAAATGTGGACCCTTGAGGTTGGTGCCGATCAGTTCGTCGAAGCTCTCTTCGGTGGCATCCAGCAGGTCGCGGCGCTCGCGCGGCGCCATGCCGGCATTATTCACCAGCAGATCGAGATGCGGGAAACGTTCGCGCGCGAAGGCGAGCAGCGCGGCGCGATCTTCGCGGCTGCTGATGTCGCACTGAAAAATATCGCAGCCGGTCTCGGCGCGCAACGAATCCGCCGCGTCCTTACGTCCGCGCCAGGTGGCAATTACCGAATGAGTCTTCGCAAGCTCCGTTGCGATGGCGCGGCCGATTCCACGGCTGGCGCCGGTAACAATCGCAGTCGGACGTGACATTAAAAGCGGGTATCGCTATCGAGAAGGAACGTGAGACGCGTTTCCGACGGGATGCGTACGCGCTGGCCGCCGAGAATCACCTGAGATCCCGCACCGGCCGCCGCCCCCGCTCCTGCGCCGATCGCCGCGCCTTTACCGCCGCCGGCTATTGCGCCGATGATCGCGCCCACCGCGGCCGTCCCGCCTGCGACTTTCGCCGTCTTCGCGCCCTGCGAGCCGCTCTCCTGGCTCACGCTGACGGTATTCAAATCGACCATGCGTCCGTTGATGCTCACAGATTGCAGGGAAAGCGTAAGGCCCGCGCGCCCGGTCATCTTGCCGGAATCCTGCTGGTCCACCAATTTCACAGTGACATCCGCACCGCGCGGAATCACCTGATTGCCTGCCACCATCACGGGCTGATCCATGCTGGCGCGGAAGGTCTGGCCCACGCGATTGGTTTCCGAATCCACGGCGTCGATCATGCGAACGACCAGGTTGGTGCCCGAGGGCAGGGTGCCGTTCACCGGCGGCGCCGGAGCAGTCGCAGTGACATCGGGCCGCATCACGTTCTCGGTGCGGCGGAGCACCGGCCGGTCGCTATCGGAGCTGGCACTGGAACTCGAGTCAGGGCGGCGCAGCGTCGGTTGGTCTGCACTGGAGGAACTGGTGCTGTACCCGCTGCTGAATTCGATGCGTTGCACTTCGGAGACATCGAGAGTTCGCACATTCTCGCCATCGTCTACGCGCACAGTGCGTGCGGTGCCGCCGAGATATGTGCCGTTAAGCACGCGGCCGTTCTTCAGCGTGATGGTATCGGCAAACCCTAAAGAGGCCACGAATAAGGCCATTCCTGCATAAATCAGGCGCATAAATCTCCTTCGTGCACTGCTACTCACATTCTATGACGCGCCGGATTGCCGAAAGGTTTACGCGGGAGTTTCCCCGGGCTTCAGCGTGCGCGCGAAGCTGCGGCCATGCTGCAGGCCTTCCTGGTAATATTGTTCGCGCTGTGCCGAACTGGGCTGGCCATTGTGGAGGTGCACCATTTCCAGCCCTTTGCCCGCCAGATAGGTGCCCGCGTAGGCAATGGCGCCTTTGGGAATCAGCCCGGCGCCCAGCGGGATTTTTCCAGCCAGTTCGCGCGCCAGGGCGCGCCAGCCGAACGCTCCGGCGGCGATTCCCACCACAGCCGCTTTCTGCGGGGACAGCCCGACCTGTTTGCCGCAGGCGGCGGCAATCTGGAATGCCATGCGCACCTGGTTCGCCGTGAGGAAGGCGGTGTCGGATGCGAATTCTCCGAACGCCCAGGGGAGTTCGATGAAACTCGGCACCACGTTGGGTAGCGCCGTGGCCACGGCGAAGAGCGCGTTTTCGCGGCTCATCATATGGATGATGCGGTCCACCACCGCGTGGCGAAACGCGGGAAACTGCCGCCCCAACGCCAGATCGAAATCGCCCTTGTCGGCCAGAATCTCCGCGATGGTCTGTTCCGGATGGTCGCGACGAAACGAGTACGACCCGCTGGGGCAGGGAAGCCCCGGTTCGTACAGTACGATATCGACGTCGGCACGAACATCGGCATCGCTGGCGCGGTGCACCTGGGCCATGCGCAGTCGCCATTCTTCACGCGGCAGCGCTGCCGGCACCAGAAATTCCTCCATCTCCGCATACGCGCTGCTGCCGTCGGCCACCAGACCGAAGTGCAGCGGGCGCGCGGCTTGGCTCTGAATTTCGTCCGCGCTCAACAAAGAGAGTGCGGCCTTGGCTTGCTTCATTAGCTTGAGCATAGAAGTTAGTCGGGACGTTGCGCGCCCTTGAGGCGGAACAGCACTTGCAGCCCCCTACGCCATTCTACCGCCAGGCCGATTCGCTGCACCTCAATGCCGGGTGCGAAATAGCTCAGTATCGTCTCCGTAGTGGGATGAAACTCCAGTGCGGGAGAGACCAGAAGCAGGCGCGGCGCGCCGGTTTGCAGTGCCATGCCGGGGAAGTAGCCGTGGCGCGGGAAATCGCCGCGGTCGACGTGCCATTTGACACGCAGCCAATAATCCAGCGCCTGCAAGGGCAGGTGCAGATCGGCCGTGGCCTTCAGTTCCACCACGGACAGCCGTCCGCTGTGGTCCACCGCCAGCAGGTCGAGAATACCGCGTTCGCCGCCGGCGAAGGCGGGCACCTGTCCGTAGATGGGGTCGCGGCGCAGGGTGGCGTCCAAGGTTTCGATGCCGGCGCGCGCCTGCGATTCCAACCAGGCTTCGGGATACTGGCGGAAGAGCGGATGTTCCCGGTCGGCCCCCGGCGCGCGCACCCGGTTCAATTCCTCGGCCAGGCGCGCGATCTCGGCCGCGTGATGGTCGCGCGCGGCGCGCCGGTGCTCGATGCCGAAGGTCAGGCTGCCAGCGGCAATCTCGGCGAATTCGATGCCGCGGACACGCAGGCTGACGCGTCCATCGTGCTTGCCGATGCGTTCCACGCCGGGCAGCGCGGCGATGTCCTCCCACGCGTCAGCGGCATTAGGCGCGGGCCGTGTGCAGGGCTCCAGGCGGGTATCCACATTGCCGTAGTCCTGCGGGTCGGCGCCGGCCAGAATGTCGTCGTGCGTGTAGGTGAAGATCTGGAAGCGCGCCGCCCGAGGATTCAGGCAGAGCAACCGCAGCGCCGTGGTGCGCTCCACTCCCGCGGGCAGATAGATCGCCAGGCCTTCGAGCGTCACGCGGCGTTCGCGGGTGCGCAGGTAGGTCAGCCAGATGAGCCCGAAGCTGAGTACCGCGGAGGGGTCGGCATCCGGCGGGCACGCGATCGCGCCCCAGCCATGCTGACCGTGCTTCAGGTAGGCTCGTGGGAAGGCGGGCGACAGGGAGTGTTCCAGATCGGCCTCAGCGCTGACTTCGGCCAGCTTCCATTCGGGGAACTGACGCCGCAGAAACAGGCGGAAACGCTCGCGAAACACCAGACGGCCGCTGCGCTTGCTCAACTCCGCTCCGCCGCGGCGGCTGAGATCGAGCAGGAACAACTGTCCCTCGCGGCGCGCGAACCGTTCCACGGTGAGCGTCATCCGCGCGTTGGTGGATTCGTTGATGGCAGTGAGCCGCCGGCTCCAGTTGCGCGTACGGTCCCACGCCTGCAGAGTGAGGCGCGAGCCGCGCGTTTCCAACGCGTAGCTATCCGGCAGCAGCGGCAGCAGTTCTTCGCCGGGTTCCAGCAAGGCGGGTTCGCGGGCGCTTTGGAGAAAGCTTTCGACCTGAGAGCGAATCTGCTCCGGGTCGCGGATGGCGGTGGCCTTCATTTCACCGGCAAAGTCACAGCTCTACTGTAACTGAACGCACAGTCTGGATTGCGGAATGAGCTGTCTTTGTTGGAACCACCCAACCATCCGGCAGGGTGCGCCGGCTTCCGCTCGCGGGCGCCCCATTCCCGGGCTTGACGGGCGGCCCACACGCTCGCTGAGCGACGGCCCTTTTCTGCCGACGGTCCACCTATGATAGTTTGAAAGCTGGAGTATTCGTTTCGCTGTGATGAAATCCGCTGTCTGCATGATTCTGATGGGTGTGTGCGCCTTCGCGCAGGCACCGCCCCCCGCCGCGCCCCCAAAAGAGGCTCCGGCCGCAGAAACCACCAAAGGCATGCCGCCGCGCGCCAATCCCGTGGAATACCAGGCGCAGGCTGTTCTCGGCCCGGTGACATTGGCTGCGGAATTCTCCGGCCATGGCATCAATACGGAGCAGAAAGCCCTCACCACCGAAGAGTATGTGGTGGTCGAAGTGGGAGTGTTTGGAGCGCCCGGTACGCGCGTTAGACTCTCGGCCGAAGATTTCTCGCTGCGCATCAACGGCAAGAAGAACGCCGAATCCACGCAGCCCTTCCTGACGATTAGGCCCACTCTCAAAGACCCCGAATGGGAGCCGCCGATCAACACCAAGAAGAGTCAGACCAGCGTGGGTGATGAAGGTGGAGGCAAAGGGGAACCGCCGCCCGAGCCGCCCAAGATGCCCTTTGCCGAGCGTCGTGCGATGGAGCAGCGCGTCCTCAAGATGACCCTCCCTGAAGGCGACCGCGCGACCCCGGTCGCCGGACTGATCTTCTTCTCTTATCGCGGCAAGATTACCAGCCTCAAATCGCTGGAACTGGTCTATAACGGACCGGCGGGTAAGGCCAGCTTAAACCTCCACTAGAAGGCCGCGGGGAGGATCGCTTACGGGCGCTTACGGTTCTTTCTCGAAGAGTCCCGTAAAGCGGTGCGCCGCCTTAAGGCGGCGGCAGGCAAGAATGCCTGGCCCCACAAGAATGGTCAAACTCCAGAGGCGAGCCCGCTCGCAAGGCTGGAGCCATGTGCCACAGGCTGCCCTATAAAATGGCGTTAGGAGAGTAGTAGCTCGAGATCCTCGCGTTTGAGGTCGCGGATCACGCTGTTGTCTTCTCCCAGGATGGCGTCCGCCAACTGGCGCTTGGTCTTTTGCAACTCGAGCACCTTCTCTTCCACCGTATCGCGGGCAATCAGCCGGTACGCGAACACCGGGCGCGTCTGCCCGATGCGATGCGCGCGGTCGATGGCCTGCGATTCTACCGCCGGATTCCACCAGGGGTCGAGCAGAAACACATACTCCGCCGCGGTCAGGTTCAAGCCCAGCCCGCCGGCCTTCAGGCTAATCAGGAACAGACCGCAGTCCGGGTCGTTCTGGAACGCGTCCACGTGTTCAGAGCGATTGCGCGTGGAGCCGTCCAGATACTCGTACTTCACTTCCGCCTTGTCCAGGCGATCGCGCACGATGGCCAGCAGGCTGGTGAACTGCGAGAAGACCAGCGCCTTGTGGCCCTCCTGCCGCAATTCTTCCAACTGATCGAGCAGGGTGTCGATCTTGGCGCTGGGTTCGTGGGTGCGTTGGTGATCGATCAGGCCCGGATGGCACGCCGCCTGGCGCAGGCGCAGCAGGGCCTCCAGCACGTGCATCTTCGATTTCGCCATGCCTTGCGATTCCACCCGGGCCAGCAGGCTGTCGCGGTAATGGCGGCGCAAGTCGTCGTACTGCTTCTTCTGCGCGCCCTCCAGCACGCAGTAGATGGTCTGCTCGGTCTTCTCGGGCAGTTCGCGCGCCACCTGCTGCTTGGTGCGCCTCAGAATGAAGGGCCGCAGCGCATGCGACAGGATGCGCCTCGCGTCTTCGCCCGGATTGCGTGCCAGTCCGCCGGCCATGTTCAGGACGCGCGCTTCCCCGAGCATGCCGGGATTGAGGAATTCGAAGAGGCTCCACAACTCGCCCAGGTGATTTTCCACGGGAGTGCCGCTCAACGCCAGGCGATGCGCGCCGCGCAGCAGCCGTACGGCCTTCGCCGAGGCCGTGGTGGCATTCTTCACCGCCTGCGCTTCGTCCAGCACGACGTAGTCGAATTGGATTGCCGCCATCTGCTCGGCATCGCGCAAGAGCGTGCCGTAGGTGGTGAGAATCAGATCGTGCTCGTGGATTTGCGCCGTGTCGCGCGCCAGCCCGGTATGCTCCAGCACGCGCAATTGCGGCGTGAAACGCAGGGCCTCGGCGCGCCAATTGAACATCAGCGACTTGGGCGCGACCACCAGGGAAGGGCCGTGCCCCTCCACGCGCCGCGATTCCAGCGCGGCCAGCACCTGCGGGGTTTTGCCGACCCCCATATCGTCCGCCAGACAGCCACCGAACCCGAACTCGCGCAGAAACGACATCCACCCCAAACCTTCGCACTGGTAATCGCGCAGCTGGCCGACGAAGCCTGCCGGCTGCGGCAGGCTCTTCACCCCGTCGAAGGTGCGCAGCCGTTCGCGCACCCGTTCGAATACCTCGTCGACGTGGACTTCGGGCTGCGCCGCCAGCAACGCGTCCAGCAGCCCGGCCTGATTGCGCCGGAAGCGCAGGTGGTCTTCCTCTTTCGAACCCAGCCCGGCCAGCGGAGCGAACCGTTCCAGCCACTCTTCGGGCAGCAGGCCAAAGGTCCCGTCGCCCAGTTGGATCATGGTATCGCCGCGCCGTACCGCGGCCAGCAATTGGGGAATGGTGGCTGTCTGCCCCCCGTAGTCGACCTCGCCGTGCAACTCGAACCAGTCGATGCCGCTGCGCACGTCGACCCGGGTAGCGCCGGGACGGCGAAAGGCTTTGCCTTCCGCTTCCACGTGCCAGCCCGCATGGATCAGTTCGCGGACCACTTTGGGCATGGCCTTCTGGCTCATCCGCATGGTGTGCGTCGGTTCAGTGGACCGCAGCCCGAGCTCGCGGAGTTTGTCGCGCGCGGCGCCCTCGGCCTCGGTGTCGCGCAGCAGGTATACACGTTCTTCCGGCAGCCAGAAGCCGCGGCCCTGCGCGCCCGGCTCCGTCCAGCCGCGGCCGTAATCCACAATCAGGCGTCCCTGGAAGTAATCTTCCCCCCACGGTTCGCGCTGCTGCGTTACGCGCAAGCCCAGTTGCGGGGCCACGCTCCGTTCCTCGAAGCGTAGCTCTTCATCTACGTCCATGGGCGGCAGGGCGTTCAGTTCGAGCAGGTTGCTGATGACCTGATCGCGCTCGCGGTCGGGGAAGGGAATCTGCTTCAGCGCCAGCAAACGCGTGATCCAGGGGAAAGCGCCGCCATCGTCCAGGCGGGCCAGTTTGCCCTGGGTTGTAAGAAAGCCGCCCTCCACCACCAGGTCCGGCGCGGCCAGTTCCAGGCGTTCGTCCCCGCGCCGGAAGCTGCCGGTGATCTTCCATTGGTCGCGCTCGTCCTGGCGCACGTCCAGCCACAGCTTCCAGGGCTCGCCTTCGTCCCAGGCCAGCGGCGCCAGCGCCGACGTCGAAGGTTTGCGCATGAATAAACGCCCGGTACCGGAGATCATCGGCATGAGGCGCAGCGCCAGCGGGTAGGGCACGGCCTTGCGGGCAGGAACCCCCGTGGCGGCCGCATAGGTATAGATGTAATACTCCTGACCGCCGAGAATGGCGGCGATTACCTCGCCATCGACCGGGTCCGGCAGCAGCGCCACCTGCGAGGGAGCGATACGGAATTCCTTGTGCGTGGTCCAGTCGCCGTTCTTTTTGCGGGTGCGCGAAAACAGCTCCAGCACGAGCGCATTAGCCACTTTGCTGGCGTTCGGATCCAGCACGTACATGATCTCCATGTCGCGCGGCCAGGCCGGCGCCTTGCTCTTCCTGGCATCCAGACTGTGCCGGATATCGGTGAGGTACTCCTGCCACACCGGTGTTTTGGAAACCGGCGTGAAGCCTGGCAGTGTCCCGAAGACCTCATCCTCGGCCTCATCCTCCGCGTCCCGGTCGCGGTACAGGCGCAGCGAGTTTGTCTGCAGCGCCGTGCCGAGCACGCCCTTGCGGTCGGCCTCGAGAATGGCGGCCCACAGGTGCTTGCAGCGCCCGAAATCCTGGAAGTGGAAGCAGCCGCAATAGACCAGCAGGCGATTGCCCTCGTGGGTCAGGCGCACCGGGTAGCGGTTGGAGCCCTGTACTTCCCCATAGAGGTGGGACTGGTTCGCCTCTGAGATGCGAACCGAGTTGGCTTGAAACAGACTTTGACCCCGGAACTGCAGGCGTCGTTCAAATTGAAACGCTAATTTGCTGGCGAGGGGCATCGGAGAGGCAATCTCCCATTTTAACCGGAGAGTGCCCGATTGACCCAATGCCGGGACAGCCATTTCGGAAAATAGCAGGTAGGAAAGGGAATCGAGAAGAACTTAGACCGGGTTCGAAAGCGCCCGGGCGACACCGGAACGAAGGGCCAGGGAAACCCGGTGCCGCCGCTCGCACCATAGTTTGAGGGTGACCAGTGTCAGGAAAAGCGTAAAGCTGTAGCAGGTATGGGCGAGAGGTGTCATAGAATCAAGCCGTGAGCAGTTCCTTGTCTTCGGACCCCTGGCGGGGCGCCCTGGCCGTACCGGCAGCAACGTAACCTCGCAAACCGTTATTCAGTCTTGCTCTCGTGGCGTCGCGACGATACTTCCAGGTGATCAGGGACACCAGTGCGAGAAACAGCGTCACGGCGAAGAAGGTGATTTCGGTGGGCGTCATAGGCTTCGTTTTCCTGTACTATTCCAACTCAAACTAAGAATTCGAAAAAGTTCTGTCTGTACTACCAGGGTACTATTGTGTTCCGCATGGCCTGATATAGGGAGTTGCCCCTGCTATCGTATGATTACCGGAGTTCTGGTGCGTGAAGCCGATGCCGCATGACCACGGAATTATCGCCGCCGCCATCACCCCGCGCGACCTCAAAGGCGCCCTGGACCCGGGTGCAGCTTTTGAACTCATCGACTACCTGTGTAAGGCGAAAGTCCATGGAATCGCACTGTTTACGGCCGTCGGAGAGTATCCCGCGTTCAGCCTGGAAGAGCGCAGCCGCCTGCTCTACCTGGCGGTCAAGCGCAGCCGCGTTCCCATCTATGCGTGCGCCGGTTCCATCGGTCTGGATGACTCTCTCCAACTGGCCCGGGAAGCCCGTCGCGGGGGGGCCGCGGGCGTACTGCTGCCACCGCCCCACTTTTTTCCCTACTTGCAACCCGAATTATGCGAATTCTTTCTCCAGTTTTCCCGACAACTGGGCGAGGGAATCGATGTTTACCTGGCCAACACTCCGGACTTTACTTCTGAGTTACTCCCCGAAACTGCCTGCCACTTACTGGCGTCGGGCCGTTTCGCGGGAATCGTGGACCCCGTGGCCGGGAACGGTGCGCTCCACGGCGCACCTGTCGCCCTGCTGTCCGGCGACGATGCCGGCTTCCCGGCGGCACGCAGCGCCGGAGCCCACGGCGCCCTTTCGGCAGCCGCCTGCGCCGTGCCCGAACTGGTAGTCGCCCTCGATGCCGCCCTGCTGGCCGGCAACCTACCGGAGGTGGAACGCCTCCACGGTCTGTTGCGGGAGTTTCTTGCGTGGGTGGCGCAATTTCCCTTTCCCGTGGCGGTAAAAGTGTCCACTGGACTGCGAGGTGTCAAACTGGGAGTACAGCGGGTTTTGCTGTCCGCCGAACGGCAGCGCCTGCTGGAGGCCTTTTGCGAGTGGTTCAAGGGTTGGCTGCCGTCCTGGCAAAAAACGCTGTGAGGGGTTAGGGCATGTTCAAGGTGGTAGTGTTTGCGCTGGCGGCATGTAGCGTTCTGGGAGCGCAACACCTGGTGCGCTATCGTTCCACGGTGGACCAGACCGAGCAGCCTTACGCGCTCTACGTTCCGAAAACCTACGACGCGGCACGCCGCTATCCGGTAGTCATCAGTCTGCACCCGGAGGATTCCAACCACATCGCCAGCCTGCAAATGACGTTCGGTATTTCCCTTCGTTTGGGCGAGCTGGGGCTGCCCTCGCTCGCCAGCGCCCTCGCCTCGCGACAGGTGGACTACCTGGTGGCCGCCCCCTTCGCTCGCGGCACCATGGGATACCAGGGAATTGCCGAGCAGGATGTCTACGACGTGCTGGCCGACGTCAAGCGTCGCTATTCGGTGGACGACGATCGCGTCTATCTGACCGGCGCGTCGATGGGCGGCGGAGGCGCGCTCTGGCTGGCGCTGACGCGTCCCGACGTCTGGGCCGCGGTGGCCGCCGTTTGCCCCGACGAGTTTCCCGGCACGGCGGAGCTTGCGCCCAATGCCCTGAACCTGCCGGTCCGCCTCTACCATGGCTTTCTCGACCAGTTGAATCCGGCGGAAGTGTCGCGCCAGTGGCAGCGGCGCCTGCTCGGCCTCGATAGCCCCGTCGAATATATCGAATACCCCACCGTGGCCCACAATTCCTGGGATTCCGCCTACGCCAGGGGCGAGATCTTCGAATGGTTCGCCAAGTATCGCCGCGATCCCAACCCCGAGCGCGTGCGGCTTGCGGTCCGCCAGGGACGCTACGGCGCCGCGTATTGGGCGCAAGTCGACGGCTTCACGCCGGGCGCTACCGGCTTACTCGATGCCACTCGAGCCGATGGTGTCGTACGCGTGCAGACACGCAATCTCGACGCTTTCACGCTGAAAACGGCGGCGCGGCAGGTCTCGATCGACGGCGCGGCCGTTCGCCTGCGCCCGGGTGCGCCGCTCTCGTTCAGCCGGACGGCGCGCGGCTGGACGCAAGCCACGGCTGCGGTTTCGCGGCCCGCCGGACCCATCGTGGAGGCGGTCAACGGCAATCACATTTACGTCTACCCGGCGGAAGATCCCGAGACGCGACGCAATGCGGAGAGCGCCGCCGCTTGGAGCAGCAATCGTTCGCGCCTCAATCTCAAGTTCGCCGTGAAGAGCGATCTCGAAGTCACCGAGGAAGACGTGCGGAGCGCAAACCTCGTGCTTTTCGGGACGGCGCGCAATAATCGCGTGATCGCCCGCTTCGAGCCGCGCTTTCCGCTGGTGCTTGACCCGGGCGCGGCCGACTACGGGCTACTGTTCATTTTGTCCGAAGGCCAACACTACGTGCTGGTCAGCTCCGGACTGCCCTGGTGGACCGGCGCCGACGAAGCCAATCGCGGCGGTTACCGCTACGCCCCGCCGACCTGGCGCCTGCTGAGCACCTTTGGCGATTACGTGCTCTTCAAAGGCTCGCTTTCCCATGTCCTGGCCGAAGGCTACTTCGACCGCAACGGGAAGGCTGGCGCGGACGCGAAGCTGCGCGCGGCCGGTACTGTTACGGTTCGTTAGTGGGTGAGCCGGCACTTCGTTCCGCAAGAATTGCACCAGTGATAGCGCGGACCGGAACCTGTGCGCGGCCGGTACTGTTCGCCGGCATCCCTTTATTGGCTTTGTTCTGCCGCCGCCCGTTGCGTTTTAGGGGGAATCCAGCCTGAAATCCCCCCACGCGGGGGTAGCTCACGACTCACCCCATAAGACCTTTTGACCGCGCTGCGATTCAGGCGTAGTCTCTATTCAAATGACTCAGAAGCGTGTTTGTACTACCTGCAAGAACAAAGGCTGCGTCAACTACTGCCGCTTTGAGAAGGTTCCTCCGCCGGCTGCAAAAGCCGCGGCTAAACTGACCTTCCTCCCCTAAAGGGGGACTGTCACCAAATAACTGGAATGATGAGCGAGCTTGATTCGTACTGCTGACAGCGGGGGACGGCGACCCGCTCACCTCCCTGGCTGAAAATGCCGCAAGTCAACTGACGACCTGCCACGAGGCTTTCTTCCAGTAAGGGCGGTGAGCGGAAAAACTGGCCGCAATTGGGGAACGACTTACGCGGTACGCTTGCGATGCCGGGCGACTGCGACTAAGCTCAAGCCCAGCCCGAACAAGACGACGGACGCGGGTTCGGGGGCGGCGGATTCGGTCACCGGCCCATCGAATACCCGCATTTCATTCAATCCATAATTGTTGGCACCGCAGCAGGACGCATTGAACGATGCCACGGTATGTGGCGAAAAGCGGATGTAGCGATAGGAGCCAGCGTCCGAGGAAAGGAAAGGTTGCGCCAGCAGCGGATCTCCATTCGGATCGGCGGCGGTCAGGGTGCCAGAGAGAAGCGTCACGATTGAGCCGCTCAGGTCGGCACCCACGGAGCCGGAAACGCCTGCGCCGATCGAGTTGGAAGCTTCGATCGAGAAATCGCCGGTGCCGCGATCGCCGTAATTTGCGTTATGGGTATTGAACAGGTCGAACGAAACCAGGTGAAACGCTGCCCCCAGGTCGATCACGATATAAGCGTTTACAGGACCATTATCCGAGTTGAGCCAGTAAGAACCGTCTTGAGCCGGCTCGTTGATGATGCCGGTCTGTTGATTGAAGATGGAAGGCGCGGTAAATTGCCCGCTGTATTCGCCGTTGCTTCCGATCACGCTGCCAGGTGTGAGTGACAACTGGCTCGCGAAACACGAACCTGCGAAGGCGACGAAGGTTGCTAAGTGGATGTGAACTTTCAAGTTGAATCTCCGAGAGTGGGGTGGGGGAAAAACTCTTCGTACTCCCCCTCTTGGCAACGATGATTGCATCGAGTGACTGCCTTGAATATGATCTCTTCGGTTATTACTCCTTTCATCGGGGGATGCTGGCGTGATGCCCTGTGCCCGGTTCAATTCCTCCTCCAACCTGCGAAAGCACTTACAGGTCCAGTGCATCGGCGGCTCAAAATCGCCACGCGTGACTGGGTCAATGAGATGCTCCAGATCCTTTTTACGTGTGACGAGTGCGGCGGATCGTGGCGGCGGCGGAGACTCAGTCGCCGGGGGGAGCAGGTGGCAGCTACCTCATTCCCTGGGAATTGCGCAATTGCTTCCGCAGTTCCCAGGGCACGGCGAGCCTCCCCGCTGTACGATAGAGTTGTCATGTTGATTCGCGCATTTGGCATTTTGCCGCTTCTCTCCGTCATGCTGGCGGCCCAGCCTGCTCAGGATCCCGCCGCTCTGGCCCGCAAGGCGCTGGATTCGGTGCTCGGCGGACAGTACAACGAGTTTCTGCAGATGTCCACCGCCGACGTACAGAAAGGCCTGCCGGCCGCGGAACTGGCCAAAGTCGGCGCGCTCATCAAGACCTACGGCGCAGTCGAGAACATTGGCGATCCGCAGGTGACCAAATCCGGGCCCAACACCATCGTCGCGTTCCCGGCGAAGTTTACCAGCCAGAACATCAATTTCCGTATGATCGTCAATTCGTCGGGGCAGATTGCCGGATTCTTCCAGCTTCCCGGCGGCGTCAACTGGCAGCGGCCGGACTACAGCAAGCCGGAGAGCTTCAAGGAACGCAACGTCACGGTGGGCGAGGGCGATTGGAAACTGCCAGGCACCGTGACCGTGCCGGTGGGAGCCGGCCCCTTCCCGGCGGTGGTCCTGGTGCATGGCTCCGGTCCCAACGATCGTGATGAGACCGTGGGCGGCAGCAAAGTCTTTAAAGATCTGGCCGAAGGGCTGGCTTCCCGCGGCATCGCGGTGCTGCGCTACGAAAAGCGCACCCTGCAATACCGCGTGAAGATGGCTTCGCTGACCAGGTTCACGGTGGACGATGAGACGGTGGAAGATGCGGTGGCCGGTGTGGCGCTGCTGCGCGCGCAGCCGGAAGTGAATGGCGCCAAGGTCTATGTGCTCGGCCACAGCCTCGGCGGCTACGTGGCACCGCGCGTCGCGGCCCAGGCAGGCAAAGTCGCCGGACTGGTCATCATGGCCGGCAATGTTCGCCACCAGGAAGACCTGCTGGTGGACCAGGCTACTTATATGGGCGTCACCGGGCCGCAGTTGGAACAGGTCAAGGCGCTTCAGGCCCGTGTCAAGAAGCTGGAGACCTCCGACGAGGATTCGCCCCCGCTCGCCGGCCTGCCCATCGTCTACTGGCTCGACCTTAAGGAATACGATGCCGTGGCGGATGCCAAGAAGCTCGCGATTCCCATGCTGATCCTCCAGGGAGAGCGCGATTACCAGGTTCCGATGGCCGAATTTAACCTCTGGAAGGCCGGGCTTGGGAGCGCCAAGGGCGTGGCGGCCAAGAGCTATCCGACGTTGAATCACCTGTTTGTCGCCGGGACGGGCAAGAGTCTGCCCGCCGAATACACCAAACCGGGCCACGTTGCCCCGGAGGTGATCAACGACATCGCGGAGTTTGTGAAATAACGTCCAACGAGCCCCTCTGGCACAAACTATGCGGTTTCGGAGATCACGCTCCGAAAGATCACTGGTAAATCTTCGGGTTTAGGTCTACACTCTGCTCAGGTTTATTTCCTGAGTTTTTTCATATCGGCCTAATTAGGAGGTTTCCAATGTTTGACAGCCTCGCCGACCGCATCAGGGAAGATGAGCAGGAACCGAACAGCACCCGATACATTCGTTGGGCAGCGGTTCTGGTAATTTCCGTGGTTCTTTTTGGGGGCCTATACCTGGGCGTCCAGTTCCTTAACACCTAGAAGGATCAAAGGGTCCGCTGGGATCACTCAGAGGGGGCGATCCGTCGCATGACGGATTTCACTCTTCGCCCGTACTCGACGTTTGGATTGTACGTGGCCAGGAGTTTGTCCAGCTCTTTGTCCTTGTACAAGTCGGAATGGGACAACCGGTAGCCCACCGCGTGGATACCGGCGACCGGGCTGGCGAAATGCGCTCGCCCGGAATCCCACCCAAACAGATTGTTGTTGCGAGCGGCTTTTCCACCGGTCGATTCCACATACGAAAGGCTGGGCAGAAGGCGCCAGTCCAGCTCATAATGATCGGCTGCTTCCAGGAAGGCGGAGGCGTAGTGTTGGGCGGGGCAATCGGCGTTACGGAAGAACTTGCGAAGGGTTTCGAGTCGGGGATCGTTCCGGTAATCGGCGGGGGGCGCGGGGGATTGATACGGGGAAAGCGCTACGGGTACGGAAACCATTCCGACAACAAACATACCACTGGTAATCAACTTCAGCATGCTGGAAACTCCTTAGATTCAAAGACTTAAGTGTGCCTATACGCGCGCTTCAAAAACAGCGGCAGGGCAGGAATCGGTGGAACACAGGGTTCCACTCACGGGGAGTTAGGGGGCATCCATAAGTTGGAATTATACCATCATGAGCGGTACGGACGGTGGGGCGGCGTATCACGGGGTATCACGGGGGAGCCAGGACTGGGCTCGAACTAACGTACACGGGAAAAGAAGATCGCCCCGGCACGTCACCGCCGCGCGTTGTCGGCGGAAACGTACCCAAGGCGACCCTCGTAACTTACTGATTCTCCAACTTGATCGCTCGCGGGAACAGAATGTTGTTCTCCAGGTGAATGTGGCGGTGCAAATCGCGCTCCATGTCTTCCAGTTCGAAATACAGGATGCGGAACGTGTTGCAGGCATCTTCCGGCAGCGTGTAGCCCGCCGTCAGTTCACGCAGTTCGCGCAGCGCCTCGCCCGCCGATTCGTGCTCCATCCACATCACCCGGATGGGATTCTTCACGCTACCGCAGTGGAACGATCCGCCGGGCGCGCCGCCCGCCAGGGCCTTCACCAGCGGGAAGAGGACCATCTCTTCTTTCAATAGGTGTCCGTCCAACTCTTCTTTCATGGCGGCGTAGATCCCGGACATACGGCGCAGCATCTCTCCGTGGCGCTCCCCATGAGCGTTGAGCACCTTGGCCAATCGCGCGGCCACGACGGGGAGTTGCTTTTTCATATATTGATGGTGGGTGTCGAGGATGTGGTCGACCAGTTGGGGGATGGGCGCAGTGAACCAGTCCGTGCCGTCCGGTCCCGGAGTCTCCAGCGCCTGCCCGACTTCCTCCAGCAGGCGTCCCGCATCCAGACTGCGCGAGGCGCAGACGGTGGCGACCGGGAGTTTGCCGCCGCAGCAGAAATCGATGCCGTACTTTTCGAAAACGCGCACGGCGGCGGGGAATTGGGCGGCGATCTCGCCGACGGTCTGTTCCGGGGTGAAGGGCATGATCGGTGTGTTCATGTCCTGATTGTGACTGCTAGCCGGGTCGAAGTCGGTGACTGCAGTCACCGGGACGAAATCATCTCGCCCGGCGCCTCCCGCGGTCTTTCGATCACGAAACTTCCCGGACCTCCTTGGGTTATATTAGGTATCCAATGTCAGTATTCCGGCCCCTGCTGTTCTTATGGAGCGCGATTCCGTGCGTTGCCGCGACTTTTGGCACCGTGGTGCCCCACGCGCAGCCGCTCGCGGACCTGGTGATCGATGAAGCCCGGCGGCGGCTCTACGTGGTCAACACGTACTCGAATTCGGTGGAGGTGTACGCCACCAATGTCAGTCCGCCGCGGCAGACGAACGTCATCAAGACCAAAGCCACACCGCTCTCCCTCGCCATGTCGCGCAGTGGGCGCTACCTCTATGTAGCTTGCTACGACGAAGCCTCGCTGGACATCATCGACCTGAATTCCGCCAATTTTTCCTCCGTCTCCAAGGGTTTGGACGCCAAGCCGCAGGGCGTGGCGGTGGGCTATAGCGAGCAGGTGCTGATCACGACGATCGGCACCGGCACCGGCGCGGAAGTGCTGATCACCTACGATCCCATCACCGGCAAGACGCTGCCTTTGACCGTGGCGCCTCCCGCACCGGTTGCCCCCACTCTGCCTCCGCCGAACGGAATTATGTATCTGGCGGGAAAGAGCCGGTTGCAGGCGACGCCCGACGGCAGACTGATCATCGGTGTAAACCTGCAGGCCGCCACGCGCACCGTGTTCGTGTACGATGTCGCGTCGAGCGTCGTGCTTTCCAGTCGTATCGTGCCGGGCGTGTCGGCTGCGCTTGCCGTGGCTCCGGACGGCAGTAAGTTCCTCAGCGGTCCGCTGCTTTTCGATACCGGGACTTTGGCCGTGCTGGCGCAGCAGAGCGTAGTGAATTCACCTTACGTCTTCCCCGCGACCGCCAACTTCAATAGCCAGACGGTGCAGGGCGGCGCCGTCTTCCTGCCCGATAATTCGGCGCTGCTTGCCGCCTACAACATCGTTCCGACCACGGTTCCCGCGTCCTCCACCAATGCTTCGCAGCTCACCGTCAACAGCACCGACAACATGCTGATCCAACTCGGCATCAAACTGCAGGAGAACCTGGGCGGCAAGATCGTGATCACCAGCGACGGCGCGACGGCGTACGCGATTTCGCAATCCGGCTTCATGGTGCTGCCGATGGGCACGCTGAAGAATCAGCCGCTCGCCATGCCGGATTCCGCCGTAGCGTTGCTGGCCAACGACCAGTGCGGCGTGACCGCCGCGCAAAATACTGCGACCATTCCGGTGCGCAACGCCGGCGGCGGACGAATCACCGTCACCGTGCAGGCGCTGACCGCCCAAACCACCTCGGCCACCGTCCGCGCTACGGCCAGGACATACGGCGCGGACGTTACCGCCCAGTTCAGCGCGGTGGCGGCGCGCACGCTGGGCACCGCGGCCGCCGACCAGTTGCTGATTCAGGCCACCGAAGCGGTCAACATCATCCCCACGGTGCGCGTTTTCCAAAACAACCGGAACTCCGAAGCGCGCGGCACGGTGCTGCCCATCGACTGGGGCGCCAGCACGACCGGACTGGCGGACCTGTTGGGCGATACCGCGCGGCAGCGCCTCTACATCGCCGATCCCGGCCTCAACCGGCTGGAAGTGTTCGACATGCAGCGCCGACAGTTCCTGGCGCCGATTCCGGTGGCCCAGTTGCCGCGCTCCATGGCATTCGGCAACGATGGCAATACGCTCTACGTGGCCAGCGGCGGCGGCGAGCAGATCAGTGTCGTAGACCTGAATAAGGGCGCCGTCACCGGGCGCGTACTCTTTCCGCCGCTTCCCTTCAACGCCTCGTTCGGGCTGATTACGCCCGCGGTGATGGCCAGCAGCCAGCGCGGTCCGCAGGTGATCATGAGCGACGGCACGCTCTGGAAAATCGTCGGCGACAAGGTGACGCCTCGCCCGCTCAATACCGCGGTTTTCGGTGCGGCGCGTTCCATTCCTGCTCCCCAGACAATGGCGTCGTCGCCCGAAGGCAGTTACGTGCTGATTCTGGGCGGCAACGGCACGGCCTTCCTTTACAGCGCAGCGGATGACGATTTCGTGGCCGCGCGCAGCGTAATTCCCACGCCCGTTACGGGGTATTACGGCCCCATCGCGGCGGGTCCCAACGGTCAATATTATCTCGTCAACGACCAGGTGTTGAACCAGGCGCTGACGCCGATCGGTTCGAGCGGCACCGGCGCGACTGGCGGCGGCGGACTGCCCACCCCTGGTGGTGGCGCCGTGGCGACCGGACGTCCGGTGGCGGCCGTGGCGGCAGTGGGCGGATCGAGCTACGCGCGTTTCAGCATTCCCCTGGCCGCGGGGACCGCCGCGCCCTCCGATACCGGGCTGGTGGAAGTGGTGGATGTTACCAATGCGCGCACCACCGCCACGGCAGGCGCACTTGAAACGACCGCGGTGGTGGCGCGCGGGGGAGCCAGGGCCAACGTTCTCGGGCGCAGCATGGTGCTGGATTCGGCGGGCACCACGGCCTTCGTCCTCACGGCCAGCGGCCTGAGCGTGATCCCGCTGAATGCGTCCACATCGACGGTTCCCCAGGTTCCCGCCAACGGCATTGTGAACACGGCCAACTATCAGGGGACGGTGGCGCCGGGCGGGCTGATCTCGATTTTCGGAGCGAATCTGGCGACCGCGGCCAGCGCGGCGAGCACCCCGCTGCCGACGGTTCTCGGCGGCGCCTGTGTGACGTTCAACAATACCCCGCTACCGCTGCTGGCGACTTCGCCCGGCCAGATTAACGCGCAACTGCCGCCGACTCTGGCCGCTGGGCGCTATCCTCTGATCGTCCGCTTCCTCGGCGGGCAGGCCGCGTCAGCCACCGTCAACGTCAACGTCGCCAAGTACGCTCCCGCCGTCTTCGTCGACGGACAGGGCGTGGCGCTGTTCCATGCCGACGGCTCGCGGGTCACAAAAGATCACCCGGGCAAGCGGGACGAACGGTTGACGCTCTACGCCACCGGGTTAGGCGTCACCACCGGCGGGCGGGTCACTGGCGGAGCGCCTTCCCCTGCTTCGCCGCTGGCCGTCACCGCGCCGGTCAATCTGTATTTTGGCAATCCCTTGATCAAAGAGGCCGGCATCATCGTGGACTGGAGCGGACTGGTGCCCGGACTGATCGGGGTTTACCAGATCAACTGCCGGATTCCCGGCGCGCACATCAAGGGCGATGCCCTGGCCATCACGCTCAAAATCGGGGGAGTGAGCAGTCCGGTGACCGGCAACAATGTGCCTGTGGTCTCGGTGGATTAGGCCCGGTACGAGGGTGTTCGGACGGGCACGCGGTGGGCAGTCGCGGTGACACAGTACCGGTTCCTGGTACTGGTATAATACTGTGGTTTCATGCCGTTGGCGTTTCTGTATAGTAAACAAAAGGCCTTATGGCGTAGAGTAGAAGAGTTAGTTGTTGTGAGGAGTTCATGGGTTCCATCAGATTTGTCGCTGCGATTTTGACGGTTCTTGTCGGGTTGACGTCTTGCAGCCGCGACCCCAATGTGGTCAAGAAGCGCTACCTGGAGAGCGGCAACAAGTACTTCGAAAAAGGCCGGTATAAGGAAGCGTCCATCCAATACCGGAACGCGCTGAAGCGCGATCCGAAGTTC
Organism: Candidatus Solibacter sp.; assembly: GCA_039934035.1. Classification (GTDB taxonomy): domain Bacteria; phylum Acidobacteriota; class Terriglobia; order Bryobacterales; family Bryobacteraceae; genus Solibacter. The sequence continues at coordinate 66,268 of JBDTMZ010000147.1, forward strand.
GGAGCCGCCCATTACAAACTCGCTCTGGTGGCGATGAAGGTCAGTGACGTCGGCGGCGCGGTGGGTTCGCTGCGGCGCGCGGTCGAACTGATTCCTCCGGACCAGCCCGATCATTGGGACGCCGTCATCAAACTGACCGAGATCTATCTGGGCGTCGCCAAGGGCGAAAAGCAGTACATGGATGAGGTGGAGAAGTTCACTAAGGAACTGCTCAAGCGCGACCCCAACTCCTATGACGCTCACCGCCTGATCGGCGATTTGAACTACTCCCGCGCGACTGTCGCTTACAAAGAAAAGCGCATGGAGGAGGGCCTGACATTCCTGTCGGCCGCCATCGAGGAATATCGCAAATCGGAGGCCATCAAGCCGGGGCAGCAGGGCGTCTCCATGCAGTTGGCGCGTTCACTCGCCGCCAAGGGCGATTTCGCCGGAGCCGAGAAGCTCTATCGGAGCGTTTCCGAAAAAGACAAGACCTATCAATACGCCTACACCGAGTTGTACCGGCTGTATGTGTTCCAGAACAAGCCCGGCGATGCCGAGCAGGTGCTGCGCGCGGCGTTCCAGAACAATCCGAAACAGTTCGGCTTCCTGACGCTGCTGGCCATGCACTTCTCCGGTTTGCAGCGCCGCGAAGAAATGGTCACAGTGCTAAACGAAATCAAGAGCCACGCTCGCGATTTCGACCAGGCGTATCTGACGGTGGGAGATTTCTACCTGCGCATGGGCGATGGCGATTCGGCAATCCGCGAATACAAAGAAGGCATTGCCAAAGACACCAAGAAGAAATCCACCTATCAGAAGCGCGTCATCGAAGTGCTGATGCGCCAGGGCAAGCGCAGCGAAGCGGCCGAAATCAATTCGCAGATTCTCAAGGAGACCCCCGACGATAACGACGCGCGCGGTCTGGCTGCCACGTTCCTGCTGGATAAGGGCGACATCGCCAAGGCATTGGCGGAATTGCAGGCGGTAGTCACGCGCGCTCCCGACAACCCGGTATCGCGCTACAACCTGGGCCGCGCCCATGGCGCCCGCGGCGAGTGGGAGCAGGCGAGGCAGCAGTTCACCAAAGCTATCGAAATCCGTCCCGACTATGTGCTGGCGCGTCTCTCGCTGGCACAGTTGCAGGTCAACCGCGGCGAGTTTGAAGGCGCGTTGAAGACCGCCGAAGCCGTGCTGAAAATCGACCCGGGCAGCGTCAACGCCCGCCTGATCGAATCCGCCGCCCTGATGGGGCAGAGGAAGTTCGGCGATTCGCACGTGATGCTGGATGCCATGTTGAAGTCTAACCCCGGTTCGCCCGACGTGCTGTTCCAGTTGGGCGTGGTCAACCTGGCGGAGAATCGTTATAAGGAAGCCGAAGATGCTTTCCGCCGTGCCTATCAGTTGAACCCCGCGAACTCGCGAGGCTTGATGGGCATCGTGGAAACCAGCATGGCGCAGAATAAGACGGACGAAGCGCTGAAACTGCTGCAGACCGAGAGCGACAAGGCGCCCAACCGTTTGGACCTGCTGCTTGCCATGGGCAATACCGCGGTGCGCGCCGGCAAGTACGATTTTGCCATCCAGACCTACAACAAAGTGCTTGGCCAGATGGACAAGGACGCCAAACAGGGCGAGATTTATCTTCGCCTGGGTGAGACGTACCGCCGCAAAGGCGATATCAACGGCGCGATTCAGGCGCTGCAGAAGGCGCGCGAAACCATGCCCGAAAACGTCGTGGTGCTCAGCACCCTGGGCCTGGTGCTGGATGGCGCGCAGCGCCGCCCCGAAGCCAAGCAGGTCTACGAGGCCACTTTGAAGCTGGACCCGAACAATGCCGTGGTGCTGAACAACCTGGCATTCCTGATGGCCGAATCCGGCGGCGACCTCGACGAAGCGCTCACCAAGGCGCAGCGCGCGAAACAGTTGCTGCCCACGCTGCCTGAAATCTCCGACACCCTGGGCTGGATCTACCTGAAGAAGAACCTGGCCGATAACGCCATCGATATCTTCAAAGACCTGGTGGCGAAGCAGCCCAGCCACTCCACCTATCACTTCCATCTCGGCATGGCGTATCAGCAAAAGGGCGATAAAACCAAGGCCCTGGAACAACTGCGCGAATCGCTGAAATACAATCCCGTGAAGGAAGAGAAGGACAAGATCCAGCAACTGATCACGCGCCTGGGCTAGCCATTTGTCCACCTACGTGGCTCTCTTGCGCGCGGTCAACGTGGGCGGCAACAACCTGCTGCCGATGAAGGAACTGCCCGGGCTGTGCGAACAGGCCGGGTGCAAGCGAGTTCGCACCTACATCCAGAGCGGCAATCTGATTTTCGAATCGGCCGCATCCAAAGCCCCCAAACTCGGCATGGCGATCGCCAAGGCAATCGAGGCGCGATTTGGCTTCTGCCCGGCGGTGATCGTGCGCACGGCGGACGAACTCGCCGCTATCATCCGAGGCAATCCGTTCGTCGCGGATGGCGCGCCGGAGAAGGACTTGTATGTCGCTTTCCTCCGCGACCTGCCGGACGCGGCATCCGTGGCGGCGCTCGATCCGGATCGCTCCCCGGGCGACACCTTCCACGTCATCGGCCGCGAAATCTACGTGCGCTGTCCCAACGGAGTGGGCAGCACCAAACTCACCAACGCCTGGTTCGACCGCGGCCTCGCCACCGTCAGCACCGGCCGCAACTGGCGCACTATCTGCAAGCTTTGGGAAATGGCGCAGGGCTGAGGCCGCGCCGCGAACTCCAGTGCTGGGCGCGCAGGCGCAGGGACAATCCCGGGGCGAAGACCAGATCAATCTCGGCCCGATTCCGCCTTCCATGCCGGCCGGACCCCAGACCCTGCAGCTTACAGCGGACCGCGCAAATGCCAATAAGTTAACGATACGGTTGCAGTAGGATTGACAACGGGATAGCCAGGAGTTAGAACAATCGGACGCGAAGGTCCGTTAAAGGAGACGTAAGTCCGTGGCTATCCAAAATCAGGCTGTGCAGTCAACTTATCGCTCGTCGAACAGCGATCCGGTCCCGTCGAGGACCGCTGCTCTGGTGCTCTCCGTGGTCGTTCTGCTACTGTTTGCGACCGCATGTTCCAGCGGCCCGCAGGGTCCGCAACCAGGCACCCCCGGCTTCTTCTGGGCGGCGGCCAAAGAGACGTGGAGCGCCGGCGATTACGTGAAGACCAGCGAACATTTGCAGCGCATTCTTGCGACTGACAATGAATTCTCGGCGCGTGCCCGCGCCTGGGACGTCGTCATTTCCGCCGGACTCGCGCAGGCCTATATTGAACTGGCCGACGTGTACGAGGCCGGTGCGCGCGCCAACCGGAACAACCCCACCCCGTTCCGCAAAGAGGTGTCGACGCTGCGCAGCGTGGCCAGTTCCACGGCGATTCAATATACCGAGGACATGCACAAGTTCCTGGCGGCCAATAAGGAAACCGAAGTTCTGCTGGCCTTCGCTTTTCCCGCCGGCGCCGTTACCCAACCCGCTGCGTTGAAGCGCATCAGCGGCGGCATCGTGATTCAGGATTCCGAGCGCGAACTGCTGCAAAAGGCGATGATGCAGCGCGGCGTTTTACTGAGCGTCTGCGCCGCGGTGGGTGTGCCGGACGATTCCGCGGCCGCCCAGGAAAAGATGAAGGGCGGCGAGGTGAAGTTGCCGCGCGATATGTTCCTGTTGGCGGCGGCGCGCTCCATGCAGTCGCAATCGGACCTGTTCACCGGCAACAAACTGGACCAGCCGGCGCGCCTGAAAATGATGTCGGAGGAAGCGCTCGAAGTGGTTAAGGCGGTCACGGCCAGCAAGGAGACCAAAGCGATCGAAGACAAGATCCGCGCCCGGATGAAAAAGGCCAATATCACCTAGGGCGTGGTTTCGCGCGGTCCATGTAGCGCAGATTCGCGACGTCGAGGCGGATGAAATCGCCCGTCTTGACGAATTGCGGCACCAGCACCTCGACTCCGTTTTCAAGTTTGGCGCTCTTGAAATTGGTGTCCTGCTGCTGGTGCGCGGAGGGCGCCGTATCGGCGATTTTGACTTCCAGCACGTCGGGAAACAGCACCTGGATCGGCCGACCGGCGACGAACTCCACGCTCAGGCGCATGCCCGCTTCCAGGAAGCGCGCCTGCACGCCCACCAGTTCGTTGGGGATCTCCGTCTGCTCGAAGGTTTCGGGATCCATGAAATAGGCATGGTTCTCGTCGGAGTAGAGGAACTCCAGCGTGTGCTTGTCGAGCGTCATCTCTTCCAGTTTTAGTTCCGCGCGGAAAGCGTGCTCCCACACCGAGCCGGTGTCGAGGTTGCGCAGCCGCGTGTGCATCGCCCCGGACATTCTGCCCTGTCCCGGGCGATATTCCGTGGCGATCACTTTGTACGGGCTGCCTTCGAAACGGACCACTGCACCTACGCGTAGCTGCGAAGCAATTACCATGCGGCCTCCAGCTAGATTCTAGTCTTCCTGGAAGCGAAAGGATAGGGAGGTCTGAATTGAGTGCCGCCGCCGGGGATCGGGCGGTCTACGGCGCTCATCGCGGGTGGTTCATCGCAGGAGCCGCTACCAGGGTCTGATCGAGAACCGCGACCTTCCGGTGTGGCGGCCCGGCTTCTGTGCCGCCGTCGACTTGGTACGCGGCGCCTGGGTCGCTATTTGCCTCCGGAAGCAGGCGGTGCCACCGCCGGTTAGAGAGGCCCTTCGACGACTTGGCCGGCATGATTTCCCGCGCCGCCACCCTGGCACCGGGCCAGCATCAAAGTGCTTGACTACACCGTTTCATCCGGATAATATTAATTTATCCGGGTAAAAATGATGTCTACTACTTGTACTGCTTTCGCAGGCACCACACTCGTCGCTTCCGGTGCACTTCCGGAAGTGGCGCGCCAGGCAAAGCTCGCTCTGGACCGCGACGCCTGGGCACAGGTCCTGATCTTCGACGACGTCACCAGCGAGGTCATCGAAGTGGATTTCCGCGGCACGCCCGAAGAGGTCGAGCGGCGGCCCACGGAGGCGTCCGCTGCTGTGGAAGCGAGCGCATTGCCGGAAGAGGCGCGGCGTCCGGGACGGCCTCGGCTGGGCGTGGTGGCGCGGGAAATCACGCTGCTTCCGCGGCATTGGGAGTGGCTTGCCACGCAGCCCGGAGGAGCTTCGGTCGCCCTGCGCAAACTCGTGGAGCAGGCGCGCAACGCCAATCAGGGGGCCGACCGGAAGCGCCGCGCGCAGGAATCCTGCTACCGCTTTCTCTCCACGATGGCGGGCAATGAACCCGGGTTCGAAGAAGCCACGCGCGCGCTCTTCGCCGGCAATCTCGCGCGCTTTGAAGAAATGTCGCGAGCGTGGCCCTCGGACGTCCGCGACCACGCGCGACGGCTCGCCGCTGTGGCCTGTACGGAGAGCAGTTAGGAGACGCCATGGAATCGAAAGCGGAGAGACGGGATGCCGCGCGCCAGTTCAAAACGCGCAAAGTGGCGGCGGGCGCTTACGCGGTGCGCTGCACGGCGACGGGCATGGTATGGGTGGGCGTGTCGCGCAATTTGGATGCCGCGCGCAATTCCGCCTGGTTTTCGCTGCGCATGGACGGGCACCGCGTGCCCTCGCTGCAGCAGGCGTGGAATGCGCAGGGTGAAGACGCGTTCCAGTTTGAAGTGCTCGACACACTGGACGAGGACACCCATCCGATGGCGGTGGCGGATCTGTTGAAGGAGCGGAAACTCGCCTGGGTGGCGCGCCTGAACGCGGCTCCTCTGTTGTAGCGCGCCCGGCCGTGCCTGCGCGCCGTGCCACCCGCGTCGACCCGGTGCGCGCCCTGCGCTGGGAGTGACCATCCCGCAGAGTATGCTGTAGGCATGGCGCGCCTGCGCTGGACTCTCATCACCTTCGGTCTGCCCGCGCTCTATGTCGCGCTGCTGGTGATTTTCAACTGGCCCGAGAAGCCCGAGTACGTCAGGGCCACCCCTACCGTGATGACGGTCAGCGAGCAGGCCGGCGCCTCCGTGCTCCACATGCCGGAACCCATCTACCCCGAGCAGGCACTGCGCGATTCCGTGGAAGGTACGGTGAAGCTCCACGTGTCGATCAATGCCGATGGCCTCGTGACGCAGGCCACGCCGGTCGCGGGTCCGCCGCTGTTGCGCGCCGCCGCGGTGGATGCGGTGCATCGCTGGCAATTCGAAGGCAAGCTTGCCGAAACCCAGGTGGATGTGGGATTTTCGCTGCGTTACGTGACTCGTTCGCTGACGCCCGCGGAGCCCGTCGCGCGCAGCCTTCCCCCCAACCGCAGCCGCCAGCGCGGCACGGTTCGCGTGGTGGCCCTGGTGGATAAGGACGGCCACGCCAGCATGGTGCAGGCCGTTGCCGGCCCTGAAAAGTTACGCGCCGCCGCGGTCGAATCCGTGCGCCGCTGGACCTTCCGTCCCACGCTGCGTAACGGGCTGCCGATCCACGCCACCACCGTCGTCGAGATCCCGTTCAGTTAGCCCGCACAAAAAAAACGGCAGCCGCCTTTCGACGACTGCCGCCATTACTTCGTAATCGCTACTTTGCTGCCACGTCGACGGAGGCCACCACGTTTTCCCATTCCAGGGTGAGGGTGCCCTTCTTGCCGTCGCTCGACGCGAGCGTCATCTTGTACGTCTCGACCAGCGCCGGCGGCTTCGACATCTTCATCGGCGTACGGCCCACTTCCTTGGTGGTATCGAGCGTCGTGCTGCCATCGCGATTGATTCCCCACTGGCCGGTCTGCTTGCTGACGACGAGCTGCCAGCCCTTGGGATCCAACTGCACGTACAGCGTGTAGTCGCCCGCCGGAACAGCGACCTTGCCGATGGTGATATCGCCATCCGTGTGCAGCGCCGTCGCATTGTTCGCGCCCGCGCGCCAGACGCTGCCGTCGGGCTGTAGCGCACCTGCTCCGTTGAAGATCTTGCGCCCCTTCACTGAGGGTGCCGAGTATTTAATCGTCACTGCCTTCCCGCCGAGAGTCGCCGTAGTCGACGCCGCGGGACTCGGCTGCTGCGCCATCGCAGCGCCCGTCACAACTGCCAGCACCAGCATGCCGGCAAAAATCTTTCTAGTTTTCATAGTTGGTGTGAAACCCTTCTTCTGAAAGTATATTACCCCTTGCGGCGGCGTACGCTCTGCGCCATGTTAATACAGTGTTCCCCATCGAAACCCTGCGCGCCATTCTCGCCTTGATTGGCGCGGGCAGCGCATTCATGGCGGGCCAGACTTTGCCGGCGATGCGCGCCCGGCGCGTCAAACCCGCGCGCCACCTTGCCTGGATGTTGCGCACCGCGCTCTGTCTGGGAGCTCTGGGCTTCCGCCACCAGCCCGACCTCATCATGGCCGGCGCCGTCATTCTCGCCACCGCGGCGTTCGCCGCCGGATGGTGGCAGGCGTCCCACGTCAAGCCGCCCGAAGATCTCTCGCAGGATATCGTTCCGCACGATCCGGTCACACAGGATTTGGATTCCCGCGAGCGCCAGTCGAGAGAAGAATAGCCCTCCGGTTGCTACAATCTCTTTTACATGTCCCTAATTGTCGTTGGATCCGTTGCTTATGACGGCGTGGAAACGCCGCATGGAAAAGTCGATCGCATGCTCGGCGGAGCCTGCACCTATATCTCTCTCGCCGCCGCGTATTTCACTCCCGTGAAGATTGTCGGCGTGGTGGGAGAAGACTTCGCGCAGGAAGATATCGATTTCCTCGCCTCCCGCAAAATCGATCTCGCCGGACTCGATCGCGTGCCCGGCAAGACCTTTTTCTGGGCCGGGAAATATTCGCCCGATATGAACGATCGCGAGACGCTGCAGACAGATCTCAACGTCTTCGCCGATTTCAATCCGCGCCTGCCCGAAAGCTACCGCTCCGAGCCCTATCTCTTCCTCGGCAACATCCAGCCCGACCTGCAGCGCAGCGTGCGCGCCCAGATGAGCAACGTCCAGCTGACCGGCGGCGACACCATGAATTATTGGATTAACGATTTCCGCCCGGCCCTGCTGGAAACCCTCAAGCAGTGGGACTTCCTGCTGATCAACGATTCCGAAGCCCGCCTGCTCTCTGGCGAATACAACCTGCGCCGCGCCGCCGCCAAAATCATGGAGATGGGCCCGCACACGCTGGTCATCAAGCGCGGCGAATACGGCGCCATTCTCTTCCGCAAGAATGAGCACTTCATGGTGCCCGGCTATCTGCTGCAGGATGTTTTCGACCCCACCGGCGCGGGCGATTGCTTCGCCGGCGGCTTCATCGGCCACCTCGCCGGGCAAGGCGTGTCGCCCTCTAACGGCGATATCGATTTCGCCGACCTGCGGCGTGCCGTCATCTATGGTTCCGTCATGGGCAGTTTCTGCTGCGAGCGGTTCGGCGTGGACCGCTTCCGCACGCTGACGCGTGAAGAAATCGATGGCCGCTATCAAGAGTTCAAGAACTGCACCTCGTTCTAGCGCGCTGCTGGTTTTCGCGGCGCTGTTCCTGGTGAGCGGCGCCGCGCTGGCCATCTTCTACTCCAACGGCTGGCTGCTCTATTACGGCGACGCCGAGGCGCACCTCAACATCGCACGCCGCATGGTGGATTCGCGCACCCCGGGCTACGATCAGGTGGGTACGGTGTGGCTGCCATTACCCCACTGGCTCATGCTGCCCTTCGTACGCAACGACGCGATGTGGTGGAGCGGTGTGGCGGGCGCGATTCCGTCGATGCTCGCATTTCTCGCGGCGGGCATGTTTCTGTTCGGCGCGGCTCATCGGATTTTCGACAGCGTTGCCGCCGGCGCCACCGCCGCCGCGCTCTTCGCGCTCAATCCCAACGTTCTGTACCTGCAGTCCATTCCGATGACGGAATCGCTGTTCGCGGCGTGCCTGTTGGGGCTGCTCTACTTCTCGGTGCGGTTCCACGATACGCAAGGCTGGGGCGCGGTCGCCGGCGCGGGAATTGCTGCCTGCGCCGGCACGTTGACGCGCTACGAAGGCTGGTTCGTTCTGCCTTTCGCGGCCCTCTATTTTCTGCTCACCGCCAAACGCAAGCGCTTCACCGTGGCGATTGCCTTCTCCCTGATCGCCGCGCTGGGACCGCTCTTCTGGTTCTTTCACAACTGGTGGCTGACCATGGATCCGCTGGCCTTCTACCGCGGACCCTATTCCGCGCGCGCCATTCAGGGCAACGCGCCGTACCCCGGCAGGGGCGATTGGCGCGAGGCGTTCCTCTATTACCGCACCGCCGCACAACTCTGCGCGGGTCCCTGCCTGCCCGTCATGGCCATCGCCGGAGCCGTGGCCGCGCTCTTTCGCCGCGCCTTCTGGCCCCTGCTCCTGCTCGCCCTCCCCGGCGCCTTCTTCGTGTGGAGCCTGCACTCGTCCGGCACGCCCATCTTCCTTCCCATCCTGAAACCGTTCTCCTACTACAACAGCCGCTACGGACTCGCCGTGATGCCGCTCTTCGCCTTCGCCGGAGCGGCCCTGGTCGCGATCGCGCCCGCTGTGCTTCGAGGACCGCTTGCCGCCGTTGCCGTGCTCGCCGCCGCCGTGCCGTGGGTGATTCATCCTTCGCCTTCGACCTGGGTCACCTGGGAAGAATCGCGCGTCAATTCCGAAGCGCGCCGCGAATGGACCCGCCAGGCGGCCGACTATCTGCGCCCCCGCTACATTCCCGGCACCGGCATTCTCACCGGGTTCGGCGATCTTAGCGGAATTTACCGAACCCTGCACATCCCGCTGCGCGACACCTTCACGCCGGATAACGGACTGCCGTTCGACGCAGCCGTCATCCGACCCGAGCTTTTCCTGCGCGAGCCGTGGGTAGTGACGATGGGCGGCGCGCCCGCGCAATCGGCCGTCAATCGCGCTGCCCGCCTCGGGATCGTTTATTCTTTGGAGAAGACCGTTATCGTCCCGTACGCGCCGGTGATTGAGATATACCGGCGCTGATTCCGCCATACATAAGGAGACCGCATGGTACCGCACGAATTCGTCACTACCGCATTTGAACTTCCCGGCTATCGCGTTAAGCGCAATTTAGGAATTGTGCGCGGCATCGTGGTGCGCTCGCGCTCTATCGTCGGCACCATCGGCGCCAGTATCCAGACGCTGGTGGGCGGCAACATTTCGCTCTTCAGCAACCTCTGCGAGCAGACCCGCAGCGATGCGTTCGAAATTATGCTGAAGCACGCCGGAGAACTCGGCGCCAACGCCGTCATCGGTGCCCGCTACGACGCCACGGAAATCATGCAGGGTGTCACCGAGGTCCTGTCCTACGGCACCGCCGTGGAAGTGGAGCCCATTCGTTAGATGAAGATCCCGTTCACCAAAGCGCACGGCGCGAAGAACGATTTCCTGTTCACCTGGCGCGCCGACGCTCCCGACACTGTATCCAACGATCACGCGGAAATCGCGCGCAACATTTGCCATCGCCATACCGGCGTGGGCGCCGATGGGTGGATGCTGGTAGACCCGCCTGCCGATCCCGACGCCGAGGGCACCATTCAGCTCTACAATTCCGACGGCAGCCTGGCCGAGATGTCGGGCAACGGCACGCGCTGCGCCGCCGCTTTTCTGATTCGCCACGGGCATGCCGCCGGCGTGGTGCGCGTACGCACGGGCGCGGGAATCAAAAGCCTGCGCCTGCTGGAGCGGCGCGAACTCTATTACCTCTTCGAGATGAACATGGGGCAGGCCGAGGTGCGCGACCTGCACTTTCCGCTGGAGCTTTCCTGGGGTCCGCGCGACGTCACGCTGCTGTGGGTCGGCAATCCCCAATGCGCCATTCCGGTGGAACATTTTGATTTCGACTGGCGCGTGATGGGGCATGCCATCGAGCATCATCCGCATTTCCCGAATCGGACGAATGTGTCCTTCGTGAAGAAGGTGGACGAGCACACCATTGACGTTCGCTTTTGGGAGCGTGGGGCAGGGGAGACGCCGAGCAGCGGCACCGGTTCCACCGGAGCGGCGGCGATGGCGGTTTCGCGCGGTCTGGTGACTTCGCCCGTGCGCGTGCTCACGCCCGGCGGCCCGATCGATCTCCGGTTCGAAGGCGATATCTTTTTAACGGGTCCCGCCGAGATTACCGCGGAAGGCGTCTTTCTGCTCTAAGTGGGGCAGCCATTCCTGGCTGCCTTCAGGCGGCGCGAACTACCTGAGTCGCCTGCACAAAGATGTGCCATCTCGTCTGCCCGCGGACTACGCGGGGTCGCCCGCTCTACAGCTTGGTAGGCATGATCTGCAATTCCGGCACCGTGACGTGCGCCGGCAACTTCGCGACCGCCAGAATCGCCTCCGCGACATCCTGAGGCTTCAACGCTTCCGCCAGCGTTTCCGCCGTCGGCTGCACCGGACGATATCCCAACAGTTCGGTATCCACCAATCCCGGACAGATCACGCAGGTGCGAATTCCGTTGGCGCGCTCCTCCACGCGAATCGCGTGTGCCATGCCCACCACGCCGCGTTTCGACGCCTGATACGACGCGCCCGACACGTCAGCCAGCAGTCCCGAAATCGACGCCACGTAAATCAGATGTCCCGACTTGCGTTCGCGCATGGCGGGCAACACCGCCTGTGTCGCATAGAACGCCCCATTCATGTTCACCGAAATCATGTTTTCCCAAGTAGCGGGCGTCAGCACGGTCATGTACCGCTCCTTGGTATTGACTCCGGAACTGTACACCAGAATGTCGATGGGCCCGAGCTTCTCGACGGTCTGTTTCGCCAGGGCGTTCAGCTCTTCCACCTTGGTAACGTCGGCGGTCGCAATCTCGATTTTGTGTCCGTCCGCCGCCAACTCCTGCTGTAAGGCGCGCAGGCGTTCCTCGCGTCGCGCGGCAGCCATCACGCGCGCGCCTTCCCGGGCGAACAAAATCGTCGCCTCGCGCCCGATTCCACTGGATGCGCCTAATACAAGCACTACCTGATTCGTCAATTTCACAGCCATTTTGAAATTGTACCGGGCGGAACACCTTTCGTGCGCTGAGGATACCCCGCACACCCCTGGCCGGTGCGGTCCACTGCGTCCCGACAGGGCTCCACTCCGAAATTGACAGCGCGTGCCTCCTGTGAGACGCTACTCCACAGCGCGCTCGGGGGCGCCTCCTTTCCGCGGCAAGGGAACCTGTTCCCACCCTTTTTACGAATACCGGGTTTGGACCTTTCATCCGGCCCTGACTTAAGCGGAATCCGGGCAATTACGGAAGGAAGGTATATGCAGCGTAAGCTCCCCCCCTCGACCACGCTCGACTCCCTCAAGAAAGATGCCAAGCGCTGGCTCAAAGCTCTGCGCGCCGATAATCCGGAAGCCCGCCGCCGTCTCGAGCAGGCGTATCCGAAAGCCCCCCCTACACTAACCCTGCGAGCCGTGCAGCACGCCCTGGCCCGCGTCTACGGCCACGAAAATTGGAAAGCCTTGACCGAGGCCCTCCGCGCCATCGCCGCACAACCCGCGTTGCCGGAGCCCGTGGACACCGCGTCGCCCGTCCACCGCTTCCTCGAATACGCGTGCCCCGACCACCACGTTCGCGGACGCACCGCGCACCGTATGGCGAGCCATGCGGCCATGCGGTTTCTGACGGCCCATCCGGAAATCGCGCGCGCCAATCTGTACACCGCCGTTGTCTGTGGAGACCGCGACGAGGTCGCGCGTATCCTGCGCGAAGATCCGCAAGCCGCCAATCGCAAGCACGCCTCCGGCGGGCGCGAGCGTTCCGGCGCCGGCCGCAACTTCGATTTCCTGGGGGATTTCGGTGCCAAAGACTGGGAGCCGCTCCTCTACCTCTGCTTCACCCGCCTGCCACTGGCCACCGCCAACGACAATGCCGTCGAGATCGCGCAGCTTCTGCTCGATCACGGCGCCGATCCGAATGCCCATTACATGGCGGGCGACAGCCGTTACACGCCGCTCACCGGTGTAGTGGGCGAAGGCGAGGAAGGCCGTCCCCCCCACCCGCGCCGCGATGAACTGGCGCGCCTGCTTCTCGAACGCGGCGCGGAGCCCTACGATTCGCAGGTGATCTATAACATTCACTTCCAGGGCGACACTCTGTGGTGGGTGAAGCTGATGCACGAGTTCTCACACAAGGCGGGCCGCGCCGCGGATTGGCAGGATCCCGAGTGGCACATGCTCGATCAGGGCGGCTACGGCACCGGCGCGCGCTGGCACCTGCGCGAAGCCGTCAAGCACAACGATCGCGAACTCACGCAATGGTGTCTTGAACACGGCGCGAACCCCAATACGCCGCCCGAGACCGATCCGCGCTTCCCGCAGTCGAGCCTCTACGAATACGCGGTGCGGCTCGGGCACCTGGAGATCGCCGAACTTCTGCTGCGCTACGGCGCGCAGCGGGTCGACGTCCCTCTCGACGACGAAACGCGCTTCGTCGCCGCGTGTCTACGCCTCGATCGCGACGCCGTGCAAGCCATGCTCGCGCTGCATCCCGAGTACCTGCGCTCGCCGAAGGCGATCTTCGCCGCCGCCCGCGGCGATAATGCTGATGCCGTGGCTTACCTGCTGGACCTCGGCACGCCGATCGAAATTGAGGACGGGCAGCGTCCTTTGCACGTCGCGGCCTCCCGCGATGCCATCGAAGTCGCGGCGCTGCTGCTGTCGCGCGGCGCCGCAGTCGACCCCTACGATCGCAGCGAAAACACGCCCATCGATATGGCGGTCTACTACGGGCACACCCGTATGGTCGAACTGTTGACGCCGCACAGCCGCGACATCTGGAGCCTCACCCCCCTCGGCGCGGTGGACCGGATGCGCGACGTGCTGGCCGCCGAGCCCGCCCTGGCCAAAATCGTGGCCCACACCACTCCCCTCTTCTGGCTGCCAGATGACGAAGCGGCGGCCCTCGAAATCGTGAAAATCTTCCTGCAACACGGCGCCGACCCCTACTTCCGCGACGCGCGGGATGGCGACACCGCCGCGGACCGTGCCCGTAAGCGCGGCATGCGTCAGGTAGCCGCGCTCATCGATGCACCGCGCGCCGCCCCAAGTCCCGCTTCGGCGGACTCCTACCGGCAGGCCGCGCAGGATCTCGTGGCCGCCTACGAAGGCGACGCCGCTGCCTTGGAACGCCTCAATCGCCACTACCAGCGAACGTTCACCATGGACGATCTGAAAGCCGAAATCTGGCGCAGAAATTACGCCTTCCGCCAGCGATCCTCACGCGTTGCGAAGAATTCCGTGAAGCCGGAAGAGGCGCAACTGATCGTCGCGCAGGACGCGGGATTCGGAAATTTTACGGCGCTGCTCGCAGCCGCTGCGGCAGGCAACCCGCCCCAAGTCCCGCCCTTCTCAATCGACCCGATGGGCGAGCGCATTGCGCCCGCGCCCCATGCGTCCCGACGACTGGGATGATTTCATCAGCGTCGTGCGCGACCGCCGCATTTCCCATGTCGACGGCAACGGCATGATGACCGACGACTCCCTCCGTCGCATCGCCCAGTTGGATCACGTCGTCAGCCTCAATCTCGCCGGCTCGCGCGAACTCACCGACGAGGGCCTGCTGCATCTCGCCGCCATGCCGCAACTCGAACGGCTCGATCTTAGCGGGCATCCCGGCGGGAAACTGACGGACCGCGGCCTCTTAGTGCTCCGCCACTTGGCCAATCTGCGTCGTTTCGAGATGTGCTGGCAGCGCGGCTTCACCGATGCCGGTGTCGCCAACTTGCGCTACTGTCCCAAACTGGAGCAGGCGAATCTCATGGGCTCCCTGACCGGCGATGGCGCTATCGAGGCACTCCAGGGGTTGGAGCGCTTGACTGACTTCAGCACCGGCCGCCTCACCACCGACGCCGCTCTGCCGCTGCTGCACAATTTCCCGCGCCTCAAAAACTATGACGGTCCCCCGCTCGCGCCCGGCGCGCAGGACCGACCCTCCGGTGCCGCCCGCCTGCTGCTCGACGGACCGTTCACCGATGCCGGCCTCGCCGGACTCAGCGGCCTCGCAGGCGTCTTCGAACTCGACCTCTTCTGGCATGTTACCGGCATCACCTCCGGCGGGTTCGCCCATCTCACCGCCCTCCCGAATCTCGCCGTCCTCGGCTGCGATGGCAAACTCAGCAGTAACCAGGCGATGCCCCATTTCGCCGCCATTCCGAATCTCCGGCGCCTGCGCATTCAGGAGTCCGTCGCCACCCGCGAGGGGTTCGAAGCGCTCAGCAAATCGCAAACGCTCGAATCCATCTGGGGACGCGAGTGTCCTCACTTCGAGACTCGCGCATTCCTCGCCCTCTCCAAAATGCCCGCGCTGCGCGGCTTCGGAATCGGGTGCAGGAACGTTGACGATGCGGCGCTTGCCACCCTTCCCGACTTCCCCTCGCTTCGTGAACTCACCCCCATCGGCTTCTCGGACGCAGGCTTCCGCCACATCGGCCGCTGCCGCCAGATTGATCGCCTCACCTGCATGTACTGCCGCGAGACCGGCGATATCGCCACCGGCCACATCGTCGATCTGCCGCTGACCTATTACTACGCCGGGCTCACCCGGATCACAGACGTCAGTCTGGAGATCCTCGGCCGCATTCGCACGCTGGAACAAATCGAATTCTACGAGTGCAAGGGGCCCACCGACGCCGGCCTGCCGTACCTCGCGGCGCTGCCGGAGTTGAAGGAAGCCCACTTCAGCAGCCTGCCCGGGGTGACGCTCGCGGGCACCAAAGTCTTCCCGCCGGGCGTGCGCGTCTACTACTCGACGTAGCGCCTCAGTTGGACGTATACGCGCGCGCCCACTTCATCTCGGGCCGCTGGACCTCTGCCTCCCTGGTCACTTCCAGCAGTTGCGTCGCGTAGGCGCGCGCCTTCGCTTTGTCACCGGACTTGTCCGCTGCCATGGCCGCGCCGGCGGTAGCATTGAAGCGCCGCGGTGCCGTTTTCAGGACCGCTTCGTATTCCAGCAGCGCCGCCCCGGGAACGCCCTCCGCCATCAACAGATCGGCCAGCATCTCGCGCACCGGCAGCAGCGCGCCCGGCGTCACCGGATGTTTGTCCACCGCGTCCTCGTGATCCGCCGCCGCGCGCAGCAGGCGCAGCGCCTCCTGCTTGCGCCCTTCCGCCCAGGCGATCAATGCGTTGGCCGCTTCCCACTGCGCGCCCAGCGATCCGCCCCAATCGTAATCGCGCGTCGCCGGTAGTTGCTTGAGGATCGCGTCCACCTGCGCCGTCGCCGCTCGTGCTGCCTTCACATCGCCCGCGCGCGCCGCGCCGATCGCTTTGGCGTACAGCGCCAGCGCCTCCATATTGCGGTAGCGATCCCACGGGAACCACGTGGGCGACGTCTGGAGCGCCGCCGCCGCCTTCCAATCGTGCCGTTCCAGCGCCCAGCGCGCCGGGGACGCCGCGAAGGCGTACGCCGCCGCGAATTGATTTTCGTCGAGCTGCTTCAACTCGCTCATCCGCGCCAGCACCTTCTGCGCGCTCGTATCCTTCGCCTCCTGCAGGTAGGCGTACATCAGGTAATCCAGCGCGTGCAATTCGTCGAAAGACCCGCTGCGTCCATGCAGTCGCTCCGCCTGCGCCACCCCCGATTTCGCCGACGCGAGATTCGATACGATCGAATCGTCCCACATGCCCAGCCGCGTGAAGATGTGCGAAGGCATGTGCAGCGCATGCGGTGAATCCGGTGCGATCGCCGCGTAAGCGCGCGCCGCCTTGAGCCCCAGTTCCGCGAGCGACGGATAATCCACCGCGTGAATGATGTAGTGCGCCACGCCCGGATGGTCGGCATGGTTCGGCAGCACCCGGTTCAAAATCGCGCTGCCCCGCTTCTGCCACGCGTACGTCTTATCGGTCGGGTCCAGATAGCCGATCGCCACAAGCTGCAGCGCATGGAAGATCGCCGCCTCATCGTCCTTCGGATTGCTGCTGCTCAACTCCCCGAGCGCCTTCTCATAATTCCTGGCGCGCGTGATATGATCCACCGTCTGCCAGTCTCTGTAAAACACCGCGAGCGCATCGATGTATCCCTGCTCGCGCGGGCTCTTCGCTGGATTGTGTGTGGCCAAGTCCAGCGCCGCCGCGCCCTGCTTCAGTTCGTCCGCCGTGGGCGGCGCCCACACCGGGTGATACCACGTGCGCGCGATACCCCAGTGCGCCATAACGCACGCCGGATCTGCCTTCGCAGCCTCGCCGAAAGTGCGTCGCGCCTCCTCATAGCCGAACGAGTGCAGCATCGCCACGCCTCGCGTCATCGCCTGCTGCGCCGGTGGGTTGCACGTCGTGGGGAAATCCACATTGCCCAATCCGGCAACGGGATGCTGGTGCTGCGAATGGTCTTCCTGTGCCGCCGCCAGGATCGGAAAAAGAAGCAGGAACGCGAACCGCATCGGCCTACCCTCCTTCAATAGCTACCATTCTGGCGCGCCGCCGCGGCCTTCCGTTAGCGCGGGGCCGTGAAGAGAGTAAGCTATAACACATGATGCTCAAGATCCGCTGCTTGCGAACGGCGGCCTTCGCCCTCGCCCTCATGCCGCTGTGTGCCTTCGGACAGAACGACCCCAACCGCAAGGACTGGGTCCAACTGTTCAACGGCAAGAATCTGGATGGCTGGGTCATGAAGATCACCGGCTACCCATTGGGCGAGAACTACGGCAACACCTTCCGCGTGGAAAACGGGCTCTTCAAAGCTGCCTACGATCAGTACCCGGAGTTTGGTGGTAAATTCGGCCACATCTTCTACAAGCAGAAGTTTTCGCATTACATCGTGGCCGTGGAATATCGCTTCACCGGCGAGCAGTCCAAGGGCGGACCGGAGTGGGCGCTGCGCAATAACGGCATCATGATTCACTGCCAGCCGCCGGAAACCATGGGCAAAGATCAGGATTTCCCCATCTCCGTCGAAGTGCAGTTGCTGGGCGGCGGACCCACCGGGGAGCGCAGCACCGCCAACATGTGCTCGCCCGGCACCGAGGTGTTCCGCAACGGCGAAATGGTGAAGAGCCACTGCATCAACTCCACCTCGCCCACCTTCCGCGGCGACCAGTGGGTACGCGTCGAAGCGGAAGTGCTCGGCAGCGAGCACGTCCGTCACCTGATAGACGGCAAAGTGGTGCTGGAGTACAACAACCTGCAGATCGGCGGCGGCAGCGTCAATCATTTCGACCCGGCGGTGAAGAAGGATGGCGCACCGCTCGGCGAGGGCTACATCGCGCTCCAGGGCGAGAGCCACCCCACTGAGTTCCGCAAGATCGAACTGCTCAACCTCTCGGGCTGCATGGACCCCAAGGCGTCGAATTACAAGACCTACTACGTGCACCAGGACAACGCGACCTGCGCCTACCAGAACGGCAAGAAGAAGTAGCGCGCGTCATTCTACCTGCGCGATCTTTCGCGCCAGCTAATCGCTATGAATCCCTTCAACATCGCCAAGAATTCCTGGTCTCCGGGAGATACCCGGGAAGTCGAGCAGCAGCGCCTGCGCAAGGCGCCCGACATCGAGTACGACTCCTACCGTAAGATCTATATCGCCGACGGACACGAGTGGTCGATTGTGGGACAGATTGCGCGCGAGGATGGCAAGAAATACTACATTCTCCAGTGTGTTGGCTAGTTTCCCACACGAAACTCGCAAATTCTGCAAACTTTTTTCGCGCCGCGCCGTATTACCTGGTAAGCCATGGCCCGATTTACGCACGATCTCAAGTTTGCGCTGCGCAGCCTCCGCCGCAGCCCCCTCTTCACCCTGGTAGCCGTTGCATCCCTGGCTCTCGGCATCGGCGCCAACACCGCCATCTTCACCCTGATCGATCAACTGATACTGCGCCTGCTGCCGGTCGCTCAGCCCGAACAGTTGGTGATGATCTGGACCACCGGGCCGCACATGGGCGACAACCGCGGCGGCCGCATGGCCTCCTATCCGATGTATCAGGATTTCCAACGGAAGGCGCAGGCTTTTTCCAGCGTCTTCTGCAGGCGCAACATTCCCGTCTCGCTCAGCTTTAAGGGACAGACCGAACGCGTCGAGGCGGAGCTCGTCTCTGGAAACTACTTTCAGGCACTGGGCGTGCGTCCCCATCTCGGGCGCGTCTTCTCGCCCGAAGAGGACGACCGCGTTTATAAGGGCCATCCTTCCGTGGTGCTCGGCTACGACTACTGGGTATCGCGCTATGCGGCCGACCCCGGCGTCATCGGGCAGAAACTGGTGGTCAACGATTACCCGATGACCATCGTGGGGGTTTCTGCCCAGGGCTTCCACGGCATGGATCCGGCCCGCAGCGTCCAACTCCGCATCCCCATTCAAATGAAGCCGCTGATGACGCCAGGTTGGGATTCAATCGGCAACCGGCGCAGCCAGTGGGTGAACATGTTTGCGCGAATGAAGCCCGGCTATACCGTGCAATCGGCGCAGGCGTCGCTCCAGCCGCTGCTCGTGCAGGTCCTGCGCGACGAACTTACCCAGAAGGAACTCAAGAGCATTTCCGCCTTCAATCGCGACCGCTTCCTGCAGCGCAAAATTCAAATGGAGCCCGCGGCCAACGGCTACTCGCAGATGCGCCGCGATTACGCCACCGCGCTCACCGTGCTGATGTGCATGGTGGGGCTCGTGCTGCTCATCGCCTGCTTCAACGTGGCGAACCTGATGATCGCGCGCGCCGTGTCGCGCCAGAAGGAAGTGGCGGTACGCCTCGCGGTCGGCGCCTCGCGCTGGCAGTTGCTGCGCCAACTGCTGATTGAAAGTCTCGTGCTCTCCGCGGCCGGCGGCGCCGTCGGCATCTTCCTTTCGGTCGCCATGATTCGCGGCCTCCTCCACTTCCTGCCGGGCGATGCCTCCACCCTCATGCTGCGCGCCGAACCCGATTTGCGCATCTTCGGCTTCAACGCGGCGCTCGCCCTGTTCACCGGTATCCTGTTTGGCCTCGCGCCCGCCATCCAGTCCCTCAACGTGGATCTCTGGAATACCTTGAAGGATGTAGTGGGCGCGGTCTCCGGCAGCGGCGGCTCCGTGCGCCTGCGCAAGACCCTGGTCACCGCGCAGGTGGCGTTCTCATTCCTCCTGCTGGTGGGCTCCGGTCTCTTTGTGCGCACGCTCGCCAATCTTCAGCAGACCAACCCCGGCTTCCGCCAGCTCGATAATCTCGTGACCTTTCAGGTGGACCCCTCGCTCAGCGGATACTCCGTCCCGCGCATGCAGGATTTCTACTCGCGCCTGCTGACGAACATTCGTGCCGTCCCGGGCGTGAAGTCGGCGGGCTATGCGATGGTGCCGGTCCTGAGCGGCGACGAATGGGATTCCACCATGTCGGTGGAAGGGCACGTCAACAAGGACAACGAGGACAATCAGGCATTCATGAACGGCGTATCGCCGGGCTATTGGGCGACCATGGGCGTGTCTCTGCTGGAAGGCCGCGATTTCGATGAACATCGCGATATCGGTAAGAAAATCAACGTCGCGATCGTCAACCGCAAGTTCGCCAGCCACTTCTTCGGCAATCGGAGCGCAGTGGGTAAGCACGTGGGCTTCGGCGATGGACCGGGCTCGAAAGTGGACATGGAGATCGTCGGGGTCGCCGAAGATTCCCTCTACGAAGGTCCCCGCGAAGGTGTTCACCGCCAGGTGTTCGTGTCCTTCGTTCAGACCGACTATCCGGCCGGCGTCGCCTTCTACGTGCGCACCTCGCAGGATTCCCGCAGCTTGTTCAACGTCCTGCGCCGCAAAGTGCAGGAACTCGACGGCCTCATGCCGGTCTACGACATGAAAACCCTGGAACACCAGCTCGACGAGACGCTGAGCACCGAGCGTCTCATTGCCGTGCTCTCCGCCGCGTTTGGTGTGCTGGCTACCGTACTGGCCGCGCTCGGGCTCTACGGCGTGATGGCTTTCATGGTGGCTCGCCGCACCAAGGAAATTGGACTCCGCATGGCGCTCGGTGCGCCGCAAGCGCAAGTCGTGTGGATGGTGATGCGCGAGACCCTGCAGGTTCTCGGCGCCGGGCTCGCAATCGGCGTTCCCGCCACGCTACTGTTAAGCAAATACGTTTCCACCCAGTTGTTCGGCGTTAAAGCGACAGATTTCCTGTCAGCTGCTGCCGCGCTGGTGGTGCTCGTCGTGGTGGCTGCAGGCGCCGGGTTCCTGCCTGCGCGCCGCGCCAGTACGATTGACCCGATTCAGGCTCTGCGATATGAGTAAAGGAGTGACGCGATGAAATATATAGCTCTAGCCCTGCTAGCGGTCATGCCGGCTTTGGCGGACTGGCAGTGGCGCGGCGGTAGCGAGACCCGTCAGGCCATGGCCGAGGTCCGTCAGGCGCGCAGCGAAGTGCGGCGCGAAATGTTGCAGGCCCGCAGCGAAGTGCGCCGCGAGATGCTGCAGGCGCGCAACGAAGTGCGCGGTGAGATGCTGCAGGCGCAGCGCGAGTGGCGCGACAGCATGCGTCAGGCACATGCCGAATTCGCCCGCGAGATGCGCCACTTCCGCCAGGAAATGCGTAATGCCACGCGCCAATGGCGTTAGTGTTGTGACCGCGTGATTCGCTGCTTTTGTCGTTGTGGGGCAGCCTTCAGGCTGCCGCCGCCTTCAGGCGGCCCGAAGCAACGGGGCACGGCACTCGCGACAAGCTCTTGCCGCGAACTGCTTCTGGAGACCGCGCGAGTGGGATAGTCCATCCGAGCGCAGCTCTGACAGAGAGTGGCTTTTCCAGGTGGGATGGGCCATCGGTTTTTGTGGCCCGTCCTCTCGGCCTCGAAGCGCGAGACCGCGAGCGGGATGGCTCTGCCGAATCCATCCGAGCATCGCTCGGACCGGCCGCCTTCCGGCGGCGCGAACCAGCGTTCGCCAGCGTCGTATTCCTTCGCTTTGCGGCCCGCGTAGTTACACTAATCCGCTCCTGAGCCCACCTAAGTTCTCATTTTCACCGGGCGCTATGATTGTAGAAACGCGTCATGTCAGACTTATCGAGCCGTATCCGGGAACTGGAAGTTCAACTGGCCCGCGAACGCGAGGCCCGTCAGAAACTGGAGCTCGCCCTACATCATAGCGACGCCCGCTTTCGCTCCATCGCCCGCAACCTCAGCGAGATGGTTCTGGCCTATGACATGGACCGCTCTCTTACCTATGTCAATCCGGCCGTCTTCTCCCTCACCGGATACGTGGCCGCGGATTTCGAAAAAAGTCAGTTCATCTGTTGGGTCCACCCGGACGACCGTGATCGCATGCTGGCTTATTGGGACCGCCTCTTCGTGGGACTCTCGTTCCACGACGAGGAGTATCGCCTCATCACACGCGACGGGCGCGTCAAGTGGATGACCGCCTCCTGGGGGCCGATTCTGGATGAGGGCGGCCGCCAGGTGGGCGTGCAGGGCAGGGAACGGGAAGTCACCCACCACCGCATGGCCGAAGAGACGCTGCGTGTCCGCGAGGAACGCTATCGCTCCCTGTTCGAAAATTCCCCGTTCCCGATGTGGGAAGAAGACTTTTCCCGCGTGAAACAGTTCCTGGACGAGTTGAAAGCGCGCGGCGTAACCGATATCTGCGCGCACCTGATGGCCCACCGCCCCGATATCGAGGAATGTGTGCGCCGCATTCGCGTCCTCGACGTCAATGCCGCCGCGCGCGAATTCTACGGCGCTACCCGTGAAGAGTTGATGGTCGATCTCACCGGCATCTTCGATGATGCCGCCTACGAAGTGGTCTGCAAGGAACTCGGCGCCCTGGCCGAAAATAACTCGATGTTTCGCACCGAGTTCGAAACCAAATCCGTGCGCGGCGAGATGCGGACCGTCACCATGATCGTTTCCCTGCCGCCCTCTCCCGGCGATTGGTCCCGCGTCATCGTCTCGTTCTTCGATATTACAGACCATAAGCGCCTCGAAGAGCAGATGCTCCAGTCACAGAAGCTGGAAAGCCTGGGCCGCCTCGCTGGTGGCATCGCCCACGATTTCAACAATCTCCTGATGGTCATCCTCGGCTATAGCGATCTGCTGCGGGCCGATGTCAGCCTGCCGCCGCGCGTGCTTTCCGGCCTGCACGAAATCCATAACGCCGGCGAGCGCGGCGCCGAACTCACCCAGCAGTTGCTGGCCTTCAGCCGCAAGCAGGTCGGACAGCCCCGTCCCCTCAGCGTCAACCAGCTCATTCAGGAATCGCTGGGCATGTTGCAGCGCGTCATCGGGGAGGATATTGAACTCGACGTGCGCCTCGATCCCGATGCCTGGACCGTCAAGGCAGATCGCGGCCAGATGCATCAGGTGCTGATGAATCTGGTGATCAACGGCCGCGAAGCCATGCCCGGCGGCGGTGTCCTCACCCTCGAGACCGGTAATGCTGCCGATCCCGCCGGCGACTTCCTCCGCCTCTCCGTGCGCGATACCGGAATCGGCATGGACGACCGCACGCGCCGGCACGCCTTCGAACCCTTCTTCACCACCAAATCCGTCAGCAAAGGGACCGGGCTCGGCCTCTCTACCGTTTTCGGCGTGGTTACCCAGGCCGGCGGCCATCTCACCGTCTCGAGCGAGCCCGGACGCGGTTCCGCCTTCGATCTCTACTTGCCCCGCCACACCGCCTCAGCCGAGCCGGACAAGCAACGCTCCGCCCCGAGCGTCGCCATACAGGCTGCCGGCACCGTGCTCCTGGTGGAAGACCAGGCCGATGTGCGGCGGCTCGCCGACGTCATCCTGCGCAATATGGGCTTCGACGTCCTCCAGGCCGAGGACGCCGCGCGCGCCATCGCTTTGGCCCAGAGCCATGACGGCCAGATCCACCTCCTGCTCACCGACGTCATCATGCCCGGCATGAACGGCCGCGAACTGGCCGACCGCCTGAAGAAACTCCGCCCCCAGACTAAGGTGCTGTTCATGTCCGGCTATACCGACCGCATCATGTGCCCCGATGGAATTCTCGATCCCACCGTGGCCTACCTCCAGAAGCCCTTCACCAGCGAACAGTTGACCGATGCCGTACGCATTGCCCTGGAATAGCCTCGGGCGCGCGAATACCCGGCGATATGGCGAAGGGTATGCGAAAATACTGGATGAATGACCGAGCCCATTACCGACTCCCTGACCGCCGCCACAGCGCAAATCCTGGCTGAAAAGATCCGTACCCGCCGTGCCCGCGTTGGGATCGTGGGCCTGGGCTACGTCGGCCTGCCCCTCGCCGTCGAATTCGCCCGCGCCGGCTTCACCGTGACTGGCATCGATGTCAGCGAAGAAAAAGTCCGCCGCGTGAACGAGGGCGATTCCTACATCGGCGACATCCCGAGCGCCGTGCTTGCCCCCCTCGTCCAAGCCGGCAAATTGCGCGCCACCACCGATTTCCGCGCCGCGCTCGAACTCGACACCATCAATATCTGCGTCCCCACCCCGCTGCGCAAAACCAAAGACCCGGACATGAGCTTCATCGTCTCGGCCAGTAACGAAATCGCGCAATACTTCCACGCGGGCCTGCTGGTGATCCTCGAATCCACCACCTATCCAGGCACCACCGATGAATTGGTGCTGCCCATCCTCTCCAAGAGCGGTTTGCAGGTCGGCCAGGATTTCTTCCTCTGTTTTTCGCCGGAACGCGTGGACCCGGGCAACCCCAAGTACCAGACCGTCAATATCCCCAAAGTGGTAGGCGGCTGCACGCCGGCCTGCACCGAAATGGGGCGGCTGTTCTATGAGCAGGCCCTGGAACACGTGGTGCCGGTCAGTTCCACCCAGGTGGCCGAGATGGTCAAACTGCTGGAAAACACCTTCCGCATGATCAATATCGGGTTGGTCAACGAAATCGCGATCATGTGCGACCGCATGGGTATCAATGTCTGGGAAGTGATCGATGCGGCGGCTACTAAGCCGTTTGGTTTCATGCCTTTCTACCCGGGTCCCGGGCTCGGTGGACACTGCATTCCGATCGATCCGTTCTATCTCTCCTGGAAAACCAAACAGGCGGGCATCGAAGCGCGCTTCATCGATCTGGCAGGCTACATCAATGGACAGATGCCCCACTTCGTCGTCGACAAGGTCCAAAATGCCCTCAATGACGCCGGCAAGCCGGTCAAGGGCTCCAAAATTCACGTCATGGGCGTCGCCTACAAACGAGATATCGCCGATATGCGCGAATCGCCCGCCCTCGATGTGATGATGCTGCTGGAGCGCCGCGGCGGCACGCTTACCTACAGCGATCCCCACGTTGCCACTCTGCACCTCGAAAACGCCGTGCATCAGGCGCTGCCCGAAAGCGCCGCGGCGGACGCCGATTGCGTCATCATCATCACCGACCACGCCGCCTTCGACTACTCCGCGTTGGTCGAACGCTGCCGCCTCATCGTCGATACGCGCAACGCCCTCAAGGGCGTGCAGTCATCCAAGATTGTTCGTTTGTAACATTAATTTGTGAAAGTACCGAATAATTGTGGGAATACCCAATAGCTCTAAAGATCCCTCCTGCTCCCGGTTGACAACGGGGGGCAAACTCTCCAATCTATAGGTGTAGGACTAGCGAGGATGCGATGAGACTGGTTTCGCCTGCGTTACTATCGGTATCTCTCCTGTCGCTGGCGGTACTTCCCGCAGTGGCTCAACCCGTGATCTCCGCCAAAAGCGGCGTGATCTCTTACGTCATCGGACACGTCCTGGTGGACGACCGGGAAGTCAAACAGTCCGAAACCAAAGTCACTGAAATCAAAGAGAATGGCGTCCTGAAGACGGAAGAGGGGCGGGCCGAAGTCCTGCTCACATTGGGTTCGATTTTGCGGGTTGGCGACAATGCCAGCCTCAAAATGCTGACCACCCGCCTGATCGATACCCGGGTGGACCTGCTCAGCGGCACCCACATCCTGGAAGTGGCCGACGTTAATAAGGACAACAACCTGACCATCGTCATGAAGGACACGACGGCGGTCATTACCAAGCGCGGGCTGTACCGTTTCGATGTCGAACAGTCACGCATCAAGGTGTTCGACGGCGTGTTGGGTGTCACCAGGAACGGTCAGAGTACCCTCGTCGGCTCCGGCAAAGTGATGGACACCAATACCGCGAGCGTAGAAAAATTCGACAAAGAAGCCACCGACCCCTTGGACAACTGGGCCAAGCGCCGCGCCGAGCTGGTCGCCATGGCAAACACTTCCTCCGCCAAGCAGGTGCACGATTATGGCTGCGCGCCGGGCAGCAATTTTGCCGCGGTCAACGTACCTTCGAACAGTCCCTGCAACAACCCCTGCGGCGGCTGGCGCTACAACCCGTGGTTTGGCACCGTTACCTACGTCCCCTGTTCCGGCAATGTCTACAGCCCCTACGGATACCGTTACTATAGTCCCTACAACGTGATGCGGGCGTATTACGTTCCACCGCCCGTGCAGCCTCCGAGCATGGGAGGGGGTGGTTTCGGAAATTCCGGCAGCTATGGCGGGATCCAGCAGACCTCCGGCGGGTATTCCGGCGCGATGTCTACCGCGACTTCCGCGCCGTCGGTTTCTTCCCCAACGGCGGCGCCTGCCTCCAGTACCAGCACCTCTTCGTCGGCCGGAACGGCGGCCAGCGGCGCCGGCGGTGGTGGTGGCGGTCGCGGCAAATAAAGCTTTACGCTCCAGTTTCAACTTTCGGCCTGCACCCGTGACGGGGCAGGCCGAAAGTGTTTAGCCTTACGTAACTTGTTGGGGAAAATAGAGGGGCGAGAATTACGCGGTCCGCAGCACGCGGTACCGGCGCGATGCGCGCAGCCCGATCAATTCGGCAACCTCGGTGAGCAGGTTGGGCAGATTCTCTGTGTAGATCGACATATGGTGCGCCCCGCGGGACGTCCGCCCTTTGGAAGATGGAGGTTCGTAGGAGGTGACCTGCGCCGTGGCCGGGCGATAATCCTTCACCTTGGCGTAGGCCAGAATATTACGCGGCACATTGGAATCGGTCAAAACCAGCGAATAGCGCCCTTCGTCCAACTTAGACATCGCTTCCGATGGGGATGCAGCCACATCCACGCAATAGCCGCCTGCCTGAAGGATGGTCTGCAGGGCTAAGCGGGACGCAAGATCGCCATGCACCAATAACACTCGGGAAAGGTCAAGGGACCGCCCCGAATTATTGCTGGTGGACAGCAGATTAGTGGCCTTACTCATTCCAATACTTTTACTCTAACCTGAGAATCGGCGTTTTTAACCCTTTTTTTTCAGTGGATTATATCGATCGTAGGGCGGGAGTGTACACGCGCTTGTCCTGGACCTGCCGCAAGTCTATCTTTAGAACATTGTGAATAATGCTAGGCTCGGAGGAAGCCATATGGACGCCAGCGGGATTCACCTTTGGTTAGTACTCTGGAAAGCCTATGAATCGATTCGCTCTCATGCCGTGCGGCACATCCGTGCCTTGGGGCTAGGCTTCTCCGACTTCGCGGTCCTTGAGGCTCTGCTGCATAAGGGTCCCACTCCGGTAAACACCATCGGTGGCATGATTCACCTCACAAGCGGTTCGATCACCACCGCGGTGGACCGCCTGGAGCGTAAAGACCTGGTCAAGCGCTGCTCTGACGAGTCCGATCGCCGCGCCCGCGTCGTTCATCTGACCGAGAGCGGCCGGAAACTGATCGAGTGCGCCTTTGCCGACCACGTGCGCGCCCTCGAAGAAGCCACCTCAGGACTTACGCCCGCGGAGCGGGCGGAAGCAGTAAAGCTACTGAAAAAATTAGGTTTAAGCGCCAAAACTAAAGATCTACCAGTCTCCTGACGATAGTTTGTTATGCTGGGGCCAAGCTTGATGCCCAATCGTCGCGATGGCGGAGGCGTGCTACCCTCCTCCAGGCTGGCACCGTTCCTGCTTCCCCTTCTATTCACGATCGTTGCGGCCTCCATCGGCGGGGTGACCTGGCGCTTTTACGTCGAACAGAAGGAAGTCTCCGATCGCGCCCTGCACGCTCAACTAATCACCACCCTCGAGGGCAAGATCCGCCAGATTGTGGAGTGGCGCCGCGAACGCCGTGGCCAAGCCAGGATTATTTCCACAGGAACCTTTGCCGTCAACACGTTACGACGGGCGATCGGCGGTCGCGCCTCGCCGGCGGAAGTGGCCGTTCTGCAGGAGAGGCTGCGCTCCATTTGCGCCAACCTCCGCTACGCCGGCGCCGTCTTGGTGGACGCCGATGGCAAGGTCATCCTCTGGGAGGGCCGCAAGTTCGGCGACCAGGAACACCTGCGGCGGGTCATGCGACAGGTGATCGAGGCAGCCGATACCGTGGAGCGCGATTTCGACGTCGGTGAACGGACCCACCTGCCGCACACCGCCATCAATATTCCGCTACGCGACGGTCCCGGCCAGCCCATTTTCGGGGGGCTCCTGCTCTCGATCGACGCCAACGAGTACCTCGAACCGCTGCTTTCCTGGCCGCTGCCGACTCGCACGGGAGAAGCTCTGCTGGTCCGCCGCGAAGAAGATGCCGTTCTGTTCCTGACCGGTACGCGGGGCAACCCACAGGCCGCCTTGCGGCAGCGCGTCCCGCTCGAACGCCCCAATGCCGTTGAAGTGCTGGCCACCGATGGCCGGACAGGGGTGGTCACGGGCGTTGACTATCGCGGTGTTCCGGTTCATGCCGCGATGCGCGCGGTTCCCGATACTCCCTGGTTTCTGATCGCTAAGATTGACGAATGGGAGGCCACCGAACCGCTGCGGCGGCGCAGTTTGCTGCTCGGGGTCACGGCGCTTTCCCTGATCCTCCTGTCCGCCGGTTTGCTGTGGTTCCTCTGGCGCCGCGAACAGTTGGCCCAGTATCAGTCGCGCCTCGAGGCCGAGGCGGCCCACCGCCGCATGAGCGATCAGTACAGCTCGCTCAGCCGCCTGGCGAACGACGTCATCCTGCTGATGGACCCCAACGGCGTGATCCTCACAGCGAATGACAGCGTTGCCCGCGTATACGGCTTCCAGCCTGGGGAAATCCAGGGCAGGCATGTAAGGGAGTTACGGGCGTCGGGGAGCGAGGCAACTTTTGCCAGGCAATGGGACTTGGCGCGGGAGTGCGGTTCGCTGGTCTTCGAAACCGTGCACAGGCGGCGGGATGGCAGCGAATTCCCCGTGGAAGTCAGCACCCGCACCGTGCCCATGGACGGCCAGATGCTCCAACAATCCATCCTCCGGGACGTCAGCGACCGGAAGCACGCGGAGCGTGAACTGTCGGAGAGCGAAACGCGTTTCCGGCAACTGGTCGAAGGGGCTCCTTACGGCATTCTGGTGGTCGAAGAGACCCGGATCCTCTACGCCAACCCGGAGGCCCTGCGCCTGTTTGGCGCCTCTGCCAAGGTCGGGCTGGCCGGACAATCGCTGCTGGACCGCGTCCCGGCCGAGGATCGCGAAGAACTGGCACTCCGCTTAGGGGCAGTCGCCGCCGAACTGCAGCCGAAAGCCGTCGAGCGAGGCTACTTGCGCATCGATGGGCACCCCTTCTGGGCCGGCGTCTCCGCCACCCGGATCATCTACAGCGGGCGTCCCGCGGCCCTGCTCTTCCTCAGCGATATCACCGCGCGCCGCGCCGCCGATGAAGATCGCGCCCGTCTGGAAGAGCAACTGCGCCACGCGCAGAAGTTGGAAAGCGTGGGCCGGCTGGCCGGCGGCGTGGCGCACGATTTCAATAACTACCTCACCGTGATCAACGGCTACTGCGACATGCTGCTCTCTGGCGAACTGCCGGACGACGAAATTCGCGAGAGTCTGTCCGAAGTCCGCGCCGCCGGGGAGCGCGCGGCCTCCGTGACCCAGCAGTTGTTGACTTTCAGCCGCAAGCAGATTGCCGAACCGCGCGTCGTGGATCTCAACCAGGTGGTGCGCGATTCGGAGCAACTGCTGCGCCGTCTGATTGGCGAAGACGTCCGCATGGTCAGCCGGGTACACGCCCATGCCAGCTATGTGTTGGCCGACCCGTCCCAACTCGGTCAGGTACTGATGAACCTGGTCATCAATTCGCGCGACGCAATGCCCGGCGGCGGCAGCATCACGATCGAAATCTCCGAGAAGGAAATCGGCTCCGCGGATGAGACCCGTCGAGATAGGGCGCCTGGCCGCTATGCGGTGCTCTCGGTAGCCGATACCGGACTTGGCATCGACCGCAAGACGCTGGCCCGCATCTTCGAACCCTTCTTCACCACCAAGTCCGTGGGTACCGGTACGGGACTCGGGCTGAGCACGGCCTACGGAATCGTGCGGCAGGCGGGCGGCTGGATCGACGTGCAGAGCGCTCCCGGCGCCGGGGCGCGTTTCGACGTCTGGCTGCCGTTGACCCAAGCCGAGGCCCCTGCCCTCCCGGCACCAGCAACTGCCGGCGGGGCCGCGCGCGGTCATGAAACTCTGCTCATCGTGGAAGATCAGGCGGATGTCCGCCGCCTCACTCTCTCCATCCTGCGGGCCGCGGGCTACCGGCTCCTGGAAGCCGCCAGCGGCGAAGCGGCGCTGCGAGTCAGCGCGGAACATGCGGGCCGGATCGACCTGCTGGTTACCGATGTGATCATGCCGGGGTTGAATGGACGCCAATTGGCGGAACGCCTGGTGGCGCAGCGTCCCGACCTGAGAGTGCTCTACACTTCGGGTTACGCCTCCGAAGTGATTGCCCGGCAAGGCTCGCTCGATCCGGGCCTGGAATACCTCCGCAAGCCCTTCGGCGCGCCGGAACTGAATGCCAAAGTGCGCCAAGTGCTGGAACGGGCCACCGTCAGCCAGCGCCGTATTCTGATCATCGATGACGATCCCGCCGTGCGCGGGCTGTTGCATCGCATCTTGACCGGCGCAGGCTACGCCGTGGTGGAAGCGGCCGACGGGAAGAGCGGTCTGCTGGAAGTGGAACACGCCCCGATGGACCTCGTGATTACCGATCTGGTCATGCCCGAGCAGGAAGGCCTCGAAGTCCTGGGTAAATTGCATGCGCGGCGACCCGGACTGCCGGTGATCGCGATTTCCGGCGCTTTTGGCGGCTCCTTCCTGGAGGTGGCGCGGCATCTCGGCGCGGCGGCCGCCCTGCCGAAGCCAGTGGAGGCGACGACCTTGCTCGAGGCGGTGAGAAAGGCCATCTCGTAACCTGCCCCGTAGAAGGACGTCACCTCACAAACCCGGCGCGGCGTCTGATCATTTTCTTACCCGGGGTGTTTCCGGAGTTGTCATGATAGAAGGTATGAGTGAATTGCGGGAACGCTGGGAAGGCGTGTCTCTGCCCGGGGATTATCTGCTCACGCGATGGGTGAGCAGCGAAGACAATGCAGGAATTTTCGATGCGTGCAGCGGCACCGAAGCCGGGCCCGACGCCGCACGCGTCACGGTCAAATTAGTTCCCCAGACCGACGCCGACGGGAGTGCGCAACTCGGCCTGTGGCAGCGCACGAAGGGGCTGGAACATCCCCACTTGCGCCGTTTGCTGGATTTCGGCCGCGCCGAACTCGACGGCCAGATCGTGCTGTACGCCGTCCTGGAAAGGGCAGACGACACGCTGGCAGCCGCGCTGCGCCAGGGCCCGCTTTCGGAACCGGAAGCGCGCGAAGTCCTCGGCGCCGCGCTGAGCGCTATGCGTTACCTGCAAGCGCAGGGACTCGCGGTCAGCATACTCGATCCCGATCACGTCGTGGCCGTCGGCGAGAACATCAAGGTCTGCACCCACGGACTGCGGGAAGTTCCGGCCGATATGCCGTTCCGCCGCGAACTGGCGGCTTTCTGGGACCAGGTCTCGCCCTCACCCACGGCGAAACGCAAGGAAATTCTGCGTGAGGCGCTGGGAGAACCGCCCGAGGTTTCTGCCGCGCCGCTGTTGCGTTCCGAACCCAAAGCGGACGCTGTGTTCGCTCCTCCGCTGCCACCGGCATCCAGCAACTCGCCCTACAGGGAATCGCGCCCCGCCGACGAAGTGCCGTTTTCTCCGGAAGAATCGCCGCACGTCGCCAGGCGCACGCCGCGCTGGATCTTCGTGGGTGCGGCCGCCGTGGTGTTGCTGATTTTGGGGTGGAATTTCTGGCGCTCACCCGACGGTCCGGCGCAAGCTCCGCTTCCGACGCCCGTCAGCACGACGACGCCGCCTCGGACTGTGCCTCCTGTCGCGTCCTCCCCCGTTCCCGCTCCGTCGCGACCGGTGGTCACCGAGTCGAAGCCCTCTCCCAGGGGCGAAGCCTCGCGCATCGCGCCGGGCAAGGCCATGTGGCGAGTGATCGCCTTCACCTACCGCTCGGAGGAGGCTGCGCGCCATAAGGTGAAACAGGTCAATGAGAAGCATCCCGATCTCAAGGCGGGCGTGTTCTCTCCGCGCGAGAAGAAGGGTTACTATCTGGTGGCGCTGGGCGGACGCATGACGCGCGACGATGCCATACGCGTGCAGAGGCAGGCGCGCGCTGAGCGCCTCGCCCACGACGTGTATATTCAGAATTACCTGGACTGAAACTGGCTGTAACGGAGTGCGGGTGGACAGGCGGCCCAGCCCGTCCTACACCGCTTCCAGGAAACTGCGCAGATCGCTTTCCGCGATGTCGGGCAAGCCGGGTGCGACGTTATCGAGCTTACCCTCAAGCATCCACTGCTCGAAGCGATCGACCTCACTGAACAGGTGGTCGAACGAGTCCACTACGAACAGAATCGGTTGGAAGTGGTCGATCTCCGCCACCTGATTGATCACCCACTCCAACTGCAGCGGAAAGCGCTGCACTTCGGGCGAATCGATGGCGTGCTCCAGTTCGGCCGACGAACTGAGCAGCCCGCTGCCGTATGCGCAAATCCCCTTTGGGCCGCGCATCAGGCCGAATTCGACGGTAAACCAGAAGAAGCGCGACATGGCGCGCATGATGCTGGTCAGGCGACGGACGCGCTCGCCGTAATCGGGAATGTCCGCCGTAATCCGGGCCGCCGTGACCGCGCATTCGCCGAAACGCACTAAGGTATCGGCAAAGCGCCGGTCGGTATGCATGGGGACGTGCCCCGCGATGTCGTGAAAGATATCGGGTTCGGGCAGATACTCCAGGCGGTCCCCCGGACGGATGGTGATGGTGGTAGGGAACTCGCGGCGGCGCAGGCAATCGAAGAAGACGAAGCCGGGCACGTAGCCGCTCACCGGTTTGGCCTGGAAGCCGGTCAGGGGCTCGAGGCGGCGGTTGATTTCGGTGAGGCGGGGAATCCGGTGGTGGGGCAAATCAAGGGCGGCGATCCCCTTTAGGAAGTGGGGGTTGGCATAGCGTTCCCACTTCGGATCCAGGCCGGCAAAAAGCTTGCGCCAAGCCTCATGGTTTTCTTCAGAATATAGCTCGTAAGCCTGTGAAATATAAAGGTCTCCGCGAGAGCGTGCGGCTTCTACAAAAGGCGCGTGTCCCGTGGTGAGGCCAGGGGTAACAAGTGTCCCGGACATAGGTCCCTCCCTGCTGATTTCACGTTAGCAGAAGTCCGGACCGATGACAACCTCTTTTGGGTGGTGCTACGTGCGGAGCGGAGCACGAGCGAGCCGCAGAGAGTGAAAAACGAAGCCAATTCAGAGACTGTGGCAGAAGCCGCAGCCCGCATCGCCGGCGGAGGGCATGCGTTCCTCGGACCCGGCATGGTGGGCGACCAGAGCGGTCGTGTTCCCTCGGCGCAGCGGCACGCTGACTCCCGCGCCGCCATCGCAGCTCAGGGGGCGATTGGCGCCCTCGCGGGGATTCCCCTCGCGCGGATTCCAGGAGACCAGCGAAACCGTGCGGGCTGAAGCCAGCTCAATGGGCCGGCCGGCGGCAGCATCATGCGCCGTGAAGCGGTACAGATCGAGCGCCGGCTGGCTGGCGGCGTAGCCACCCGCGACAATCACAAACACGGCGGCGGCCACAGCCAGAAACGCGCCGCGTACCTCGCTGCGCTGCCGGGGGCGAACCAGTCCCAGACGTTCGCCAAGCGCATCGGGAACGGGCACCTTCGTCAAGCCCCGCGCCAGTTCGCGTTCCAGCCAATCAGACATACGAGATTCCTTTCAGGTGCGACAAGCGCCGCTCCAGCACTTTGTGCGCGCGATTCAGACGCGAGGCAACGGTGCCTACCGAACAGGCCAGCACCTCGGCGATTTCGTCGTAGGCTAGCCCCTCGGTGTAACGCAACAGCACCACGATGCGCTGGTCGGCCGGTAGTTTCTCCACCGCCTGCTGCACGCGATCGTTCATTTGCGCGCGCATCAAGCCGTGCAGCGTATCGCCCGGCGACCGGAGCACACTCAGGAATTCGTCCGCCATGGGAATGGTGCGCCAGGAGCGGCGCTTGTAGTCCAGGCAGCTATTGACCACCAGGCGGTAGACCCACGTGCTGAACGAGGAATCGCCGCGGAAACTGGTCATCGAGGAGAACAGCTTGAGGAACGTATCCTGGGCGATATCCATGGCCAGGGCCTGGTCCCCGCTGAAGCGCAGCGCAATCGAATAAACCTTGTCCTTCTGGGATTCGAAGAGCGCACGAAAGGCGTCCGGCTCGCCGCGGCGGCAGGCCTCGATCAACTCGTGTTCCGTACCCTCCAGAACCATCCCGCTCACTAAGACATCCCGCTCATAAGACGATGATAGCGTGATATTCCTTCCGCGAAAACAATGGCCTCCCGCCGGTGGTTCCGGCGGGAGGCCATTGATCGGTAGCGAAAGGGACAGGCCGGGAGCCTGTCCTGCCTAGAACCGCAGTTTGGCGCCGAGTTGGATCTTGCGCGAACTGCTGGAGACCGTGTTGCGGATGCGGCCGAAGATCGAACTGGAAATGTCCGTGGTCGGCGCGCCGAAACTCGGCGTATTGGTCAGATTGGTGGCATCGGCGCGGAACTCCAGGCGGACCCGCTCGGTCACCGCCATGCGCTTCAGCAGCGCAGCGTTGATTTCGAACCAGTGCGGTCCGATGAAGAAGTTGCGTCCCGTATTGCCGAACTGGCCGGCGCCCGGTGCCGAGAATTTGGCGCGGTCCGAGGCGTCGAAGTACCACAGCAGGCCGGTGCCGGAATCGGTGAAAGCCGAGCCATCGCCGCGCCCGCAGCCACTGCAATTCGCAGTCGACTGGTTGACGTTGCTCACCGTATTGGTACCGGCGAAAGCCGAGAACGGACGCCCGCTGGTGACGCGGCCGAAGCCCGTGGCTTCCCAACCGCCCAGCACGTGGTCCAGCAAACCGCTGGCGTTGTGCATCCAGTGCTTGCCTTTGCCGAAGGGCAGTTCGGCCACAACGTTCCACTGGAAGACATGGCGGCGGTCGAAGTCGCTGTAGGAATAGTTCAGGCGGCGATTGTTGATGTCGAACGGAGTGTCGGCGGCGGTGGAGGTGGCGGCCGTGCCGACCACCGTAATGGTCGGGTCGAAGCTGCGCGTGTCCAGCGACTTGGACCAGGTGTAGGCCACGTTGAAGGAAATACCGCGGGAGAGGCGTCGCGTCAACTGCGCTTCCAGGCCGTGGTAAGTGGAAAAGTCATTCGAATCCAGCACGTTCAGCGTGGAGAATTGCGGGAACGGGATCAGCACGAAGGGCTGGTTGGCGGAAAGCTGGGTCACCGAAACGCCGTTCTGCAGGCGGGTCGCGATGGAGCTCGCCAGCGCGCCCACCGAATTCAGAGTGAGGCTGGAAGCGTTCAAACGGCGCACCATCTGGGAGCCGGTCTCACCGGCGTTCAACCTCGTGTCTTTGCTCAACAGCGTATTCATGAGGGTGGATTCGCCGCCGGCCTTCACGATATTAAACGCATCCAGGAAGCCGTTGGTGAAGATCTGCGTCTGGTTGACGTTGTAGGCGCCCAGCAGGTGAGTGGCGCGGCGGCCGATGTAGGCGATATCGACGATGGTGTTGCGCGCCACTTCACGCTGGATGTTGAGCGCCCACTGGTGGGTGCGAGGCGTTTGCAGGTTAGGATCCACCACGGTGTTGGATGCCGAAGAGAACGCCGCAGGCTGGTACAGGGCGCTCGGTTTGGCAGTGGGCGGGTTGAGCGCCGGCAGATTGGCGAGGCGTCCGCCGCCCTGGCCGAAATCCGTATTGATGGCCGCGAAAGCGGCGCCAGGCAGGTTCACCAGGATGGTGGAGGCGACCACGAAGTTGTTGATGCGGTCGTAGGCGATGCGGTAATTGGCGCGAATCGACGTCTTGCCGGTGCCGAAAGGATCCCAGGCCAAGCCCACCGAGGGGCCCCAATTGCCGAGTTGATTCTTGAACAGCTTGCCGGGCACCCAGGTGACGGTGTTGCTGGGCGCGGCGCCTGCCACCATCGGCTGGTTGGGCACGCGGATGTTGTCGTTCGGCGTGTTGGGCGAGAGGCGGATTTCGTAGCGCAGCCCGAGATCCACGGTCAGGTTGGGCCGGACTTTCCAGGTGTCCTGGGCATACATCTCGTATTCGGGATAGCGCGTGTCGAACAGGAAGGTGCTCTTGGTCCATTGATCTCCGTCGGCCACGAAGCCGCGGTGAAATTCTCCGACGCGGCCCAACAGATAGTTGATGTGCGATTGGAAGAGCGGGCGGTCGAACGCGGTATTGAGGTCGGAGGGCAGGCCGAAGGTCGCCGGATCCACGGTGTTAATCGAAGCAGAGAAGTTCACTTCCTCGTTGGCATTCAGGCCGGCCACGCTGCCGCGAATGTCTTCCTCGCGCACGCGGCGGAAATTGCCGCCGAATTTGAAGGAATGCGCGCCGCGGAAGTAGGCGAAGTTGTCCACCACCTGCCAGGTGCTGACCACGCGCGAGTTGCCGAAGTTGTACTGCTGCGCGTTGTCTACGGGCGTGCTGAGAAACGTGATCTTGTCGATGGATTCGGGCTGGCCGAAAATCGGATCGTAGCGGTTCTGCCCGACCACGAACTCGTTGGTCATGCGGCTGGTAGGAGTAAAACGCCAGTTAACCGCGAAATTCCGCGGCCCGCGCAACGTATTTACCTGACAAGGTCCGCCCGGGAAGATTGGCTGTCCGCCATTCACCACGTCGCAAAGGCTGTCGTCGCGGCCCCACACCACGCGGCCATAAACGACATTCTTGGTATTCAGAATCTGATCGATCTTGATGGTCTGGTCGTGCTGCCGCTCAGACGCCTGGGCGCTGAAAACGTAGCCGGCGGTATTGAGTCCGTCGCCCTGCGTGAAGCTGTTGGGCAGCGGCATGTTCTTCAGTTCGGCGGCGACCGTGGGGTCGTAGCCGATGCGCTGCGGATCGTTCTGCGCGATATTGTAAGTGCCGATATTGAGGCCGGGCAGGGGATTGCCCGCGGCGTCCACCGAAGCCGTGCTGGACCCGGCGGGCTGGTTGCGGCCGCCTTTCACATAGCGCAGCAGACCGGTCCGGGCGTTGGCGGTGTAAACCGTGCGCGTGACGCCGCGGCTGCTGCGCGCTCGCAACGCCTGCACCTGGCCGAAGAAGAACGTCTTGTTCTTAATCACCGGACCGCTGATGCTGCCGCCGAAAATATTCTGCTGGAGCTGTGCTTTGCCCAGGTTGTCGATATTGCTTTCCCATTCGTTGGCATTGAAACGCGGCGTGCGGTAAAACTCGAAGGCGTCGCCGTGAAACTGGTTGCTGCCGCTGCGCGTGACCATGGCCACCTGTCCGCCGCTGTTGCGCCCGTTTTCGGCGGTGCCGTTGCCGGTGAGCACGCGCATTTCCTGGAGCATGTCGGGATTGACGCGGAAAGAGGTGGTGTTGCTGCCGCCCTGGCTGGAATCGTTCACGTCGATGCCGTCGAGCGTGTAGTTCCAGGAGCGGTCGCGCGCGCCGTGCACGTGGATGCCGCCACCGGTGGCCGCGCCGGACACCACACCGGGCTGGGTGATTACCAGTTCGAGCGGATTGCGCCCGCGCGAGCCCACGATCGGCAGGTCTTTCACCGCCTGGCTGGAAATCAGGTTGCCGTAATTACCGGAGTTACTGGTTTGCACGGCCTCCGCCGAAGCCTGGACTTCCACGGTCTCTACCGTCGTGCCCACTTCCAGCCTCACGTTTAACGTGGTCGGCTGGCCGATGTTTACCAGGTTACTTTTGGACGTGTACTTACGAAAGCCGCTGATTTCCACGTCCAGCCGGTAACTCCCTGGCTGCACAGCCTCAAACGTGAAGGAACCGGCGGAAGAGGACTTGGCATCGAAAGCGAGGCTGGTTCCTTCATTCGTAAGCTTTACCGATGCTCCCACGACGACAGCGCCCGTAGGATCCATAACGGTCCCCAGCACGCGAGATGTAGTGCCTTGTCCGAACGTAACGGCGCACGCGGACACGAATAGCGCTAGCGAAAGTAAACCTCTTTTACCCATACGGGGGAGGATAACAGATCGGGAACAGGTGCGTAAAGGCTTCAAAGCAGGCGAGTTTTACCACACTTCGATTGTGATTACCGCGCCATTGGCTTATCATGACTTTTACCTGGGAGTGTCGTATGAACGTGTCTGCCTTTCGCGCCGCGGCCGTAACCCTGTTGTGGACGTGCGCGGCCTCGGCCCAATCCGCTCCCGCCCCTGAGGTTCAGGAGAAACCGGCGGCTCCCGCTACGCCTTCCAAGCCAACCGCGGAGATGTCCACTCGCGAGGAAGCGGCCGTCTTTCGGACACGTGTGAATCTGGTGGTAGTGCCGGTGGTGGTGCGCGACAAGAAGGGCATCGCGGTGGGGAACCTCAAGCAGGAGGATTTCCAACTCTTCGATCGAGGCAAGCCACAGTTCATCGCACGTTTTTCGATGGAACGCGCCGGCAACCGCCTGACGAAAGTCAACGGCGCCAAGCCTGCAGCGCCGGAAAGCCTGCTGGACGAAAAACCGCCCGAAGATTTGCCCGACCGGTTCATCGCCTACCTCTTCGACGACATCCACATGGAGTTCGGCGATTTGGCCCGCGTCCGGGATTCGGCCGGCCGGCACATCGACAGCGGCCTGCACAATACGGACCGCGCCGCCATCTACACCACCTCGGGGCAGACCATTCAGGATTTTACGGACGACAAAGCGCTGTTGCATGCAGCGCTGGGTAAACTCCGCATGCGGCCGGTTACAGGCCAGGGTGCGAGCCGGTGTCCCACCATGACGTATTACATGGCGGACCAGATTCAGAACAAGAACGACCCCACGGCGCTGCAAGCCTCCACGTTGGACGTCATCAGCTGCATGAACCTGGACCCGCAGCAGGATTATCTACGCGCGCAGCAAATCGCCAAGCAGGCGGCGCAATCCGAGTTGACCCTGGGCGATCACGAGACGCGCCTCAACCTCGGCGTGGTGGAGCAACTGATCCGCCGCATGGCCGCCATGCCGGGACAACGCTCGATCATCCTGGTTTCGAACGGGTTCGTGACCCTGGCCGAACACAAGTCGATTGAATCCGACATTATCGACCGCGCGGTGCGGTCCAATGTGTTGATTAATGCGCTGGACGCGCGCGGGCTGTATACCGACACCCCCGATATCCGGCGCGCTACGTCCAACTTCGATAGCGAGCGGGTCATCCAGCAGATGGAGCGGGAAACTCGCCGCGCCCAATCCGACGTGCTGGCCGAACTCTCGGCGGGAACCGGCGCCGGCTTCTTTCAGAATAGTAACGATCTCGATGGCGGTTTCGCGCGACTCGCCACGGCCCCGGAATACTACTACCTGCTTTCCTTTTCGCCGCAGAATCTCAAGATGGACGGCACTTTCCACGCGCTTAAGGTGACGCTGAAGAATGTCAAAGACATCGGCGTGGCCTCGCGCAACGGTTACTACGCGCCACGCCATTCGGAAAATGCCGCGGAAACGGCCAAGCGGGAAATCGAAGAGGCGCTGTTTTCGCGCGAAGAGATGACCGACATCCCGGTGGAGATGCACACACAGTTCTTCAAGGTCACCGACGACAAGGCGCGCATTTCGGTGCTGGTGAAGGTTGAGGTCAAGCGCCTGAAATTCCGTCGCGAGGACGACCGCAACTGCAACGAACTGACCATCGTGGCCGGGCTCTTCGACCGCAACGGCGTGTATGCCACGGGGAACCAGAAACGCATCGATATGAGACTTCTGGACGAGACCGTGGAGAAACGGCTGGGCACCGGCCTCACCGTCCGCTCCAGCTTTGATGTGAAGCCCGGTACTTATTCGGTCAGGCTGGTGGTCAGGGATGCGGAAGGGCAGTTGATGACGGCGCAGAACGGCACCGTCGACATCCCTTATTGAGGCGCGATTCCCTGCGCTTGGTGGCGCTTCGAGCCGCTCTCCTCGGATTGATGTCCTCGGATTGATTGTGACCGGCGTGGCATTAGAATATGATTACTGGTGGTTCCGTGCGTCTCGCCCGAATGAGTGGAATATGATCGGCTATGCCTCGCGCCTTGCTTCGCTGCTGTTGAGCTGCGCCTGCATCGCTGTCGCCCAGACCCCGCCGGCGGATCAACCGCTCATTTTCAAATCGAAGGTAAGTGTGGTGGCCGTCCCCGTGGTGGTCCGCGATAAGAAAGGCAACGCGGTCGGCAACCTGAAAGCGGAAGATTTCCAGCTCTTCGACCGCGGGAAACTGCAGCAGCTCGCCAGCTTTTCCATGGAGAGCGCGCCAGGCCGCCTGGTGGAAACCAGCGTCAACGCTCGTGCGGCGACGCCTGTGGCGCCTGCGAAGACGCGTGCGGATAAGCCCTCTACGGAAGCGCCCGAACGCTTCATCGCCTACTACTTCGACGACCTTCATATGCAGGCAGGCGATCTGTTGCCGGCCCGGGTGGCAACGAAACGGCAGATCGAAACCAGTTTGCGCACTACGGACCGGGTGGCGATCTTCACGTCGTCCGGCCAGAATCTTCAGGAGTTCACCGATAGCCGGGAGAAACTGAACAGCGCGCTCAACAAACTGCGTGTGCATCCTACCGTGGGGCAGGGGATGCTCGGCTGCCCGCTGATGACTTACTACATGGCGGACCAGATACAGAACAAGAGCAACCAGGAGGCCTTGAGCGCCGTGATCGCGGATGTGATGCGCTGCGCCCAGATTCCGGACGCGGAGACGGCGGAGCGCCGCGCGCGCTCCGCCGCGTCGCGCGAAATGACTGTGGGCGATCTCGATACGCGTGGTGCGTTACGGGTGCTCGATCAACTGGTGCGCCGCATGTCCACCATGCCAGGGCAACGGTCCATTGTGATGGTGTCCGGCGGCTTTGTGACGCTGGCGGAGCATGCCATCGATAAGAGCGAGATTATTGACCGCGCGGCGCGGGCGAACGTGCTGGTGAATGCGCTGGATGCGCGCGGGCTGTACACCGATTTGCCGGATATCGCGCGCCGGTCCACGTCTGCCGAGGTGGAGCGGGTACTGCAGAAGATGGATCACGATGCCAGCCGCCAGCGTGCCGATGTGATGGCGGAGATGGCCGCTGGCACGGGCGGCACCTTCGTGGAGAATACGAACGATCTGGAGGGCGGCCTGAAGCGTCTGGCGGCGGTGCCGGAGTATTACTACCTGCTCGGTTTTTCGCCGCCGGATTTGAAGGCGGACGGCGCCTATCACGGGCTGAAGGTGTCGCTGAAGGGCGTGCGCGATGTGAACATTTCGGCGCGCCGGGGCTATTACTCGCCGCGGCAAGCGGAGACGCCGGCGGACGGCGCGAAACGCGAAATCGACGCGGCGCTGTATTCGCGAGAGGAAATGAAAGATCTGCCGGTGGAATTGCGTACCCAGGTCGTGAAGGGCAACGATGGCGCGAGGCGCATTTTACTGTCGGCGAAGGTGGACGTAAAGAATTTGCGTTTCCGGCGCGACGGCGAGCGCAATTGCAACGATCTGACGATTGTCGCCGGCCTGTTCGACCGCAATGGCATCTATACCTCCGGAATTCAGAAAACGGTGGAACTGCGTCTGCTCGATGCGACGCTCAAAGCTAGGCTGGAGGGCGGTCTGAACATCCAGTCGGATTTCGATGTCAAGCCGGGCACGTATGCGGTCCGGTTGGTGGTGCGGGATGCCGAAGGGCAGTTAATGACGGCGCAGAACGGGGCCGTCGAAATACCGGAATAGAGGTGTAACCATGTTCAAGAAAACCATGTTCAAGAAGACCATGTTCAAGAACACGATGGCAGTGAGCGGACTGTGGTTGATGGCCGCTTCGGCATTTGCACAGTCGGCGCAACCGGCCCAACCGTCGCAGCCCGCGGTCATTCGCACGGAGACCAAGATGGTGCTGGTGGACGTGGTGGTCACCGGCAAGAAGGGCGTGTATGTCGACGATCTGGAGCTGAAGAGCTTCAAGGTCTGGGAGGACAACAAGGAACAGCAGTTGAAATCGTTCTCCTCCGGCTCCGACCCCAACAGCCCGTTCGGCCAGAAGCGCTACATCGTGCTGTTCTTCGACAACTCCACGATGGCGGCGGGCGAACAAGTGCAGGCGCGGCAGGCGGCCATAAAGTTCATCGATTCCAACGCCGGTCCCGACCGCCTGATGGCGGTGGCCAACTTCACCGTGGGCTTGCAGCTCGCGCAGAATTTCACCAGCGATCTCGACAAGCTGAAGCAGGTGGTGAGCAGTATCCGGCCGACGGGGATGGTGCCCGGAGCTGAGATTGCGAGCCTGGGCGGCGTGGGCCGGATGGGGGGCGCGCCGGGGCTGGGCGATTACAACGCGCGCAGCATGGTGCTGGCGCTGCGTACCATGGCCAAGAACCTCAGCGACGTGCCGGGGCGCAAGAGTCTGGTACTGTTCACTTCCGGATTCCCGTTGACCAACGAGGCGCGAAGCGAAGTCACGGCCGCGGTGGATACCTGCAATAAGGCCAATGTGGCGGTCTATCCGATCGACGTACGCGGTGTGGCGGGCGGCATGCGGTTCGACAGTCCTTCGGCGATGCCCGGAGGCAGGGGGCGCGCGGCGCTCGAGGCTCCGCCGGCGTTGCCGGGAGTAGCTCTCAAGGCGAGCGGGATTGCGCTGGCACCGGCGCAGTTGCTGCGCAGCGTGGCGCTCTTTCAAGCGGGCGTGGGCGCGGGACGGGGCGGGACGCCCGGCGGCACCACCGGTGGCACGCCCGGCGGCGCAACGGGTGGCAGCGCGGGCAGTGCCGGAGGCAGCACGGGCACTCCGGGCGCTGGTACCGGCGCTGGCGCCGGCGGAGGCAACACGGGCGGCGCGCCCGGGCGCGGTGGCTTTCCGGGTAACGGCAACAACAACGGGAACCCCACCAACAACAATGGGGGCTACAACAACAACAACCCCAACAACAACGATCCGTTCAATCGCAACGACCCTTTCAACCGCAACGATCCGTTCGGCAACAACAATCGCCTGGGCATCCCCGATACCCATAACGCCTCCGACAATCAGCAGGTGATGTACATGCTGGCCGACGGGACGGGCGGCTTCGTCATCAA
Source organism: Candidatus Solibacter sp. (assembly GCA_039934035.1). Classification (GTDB taxonomy): domain Bacteria; phylum Acidobacteriota; class Terriglobia; order Bryobacterales; family Bryobacteraceae; genus Solibacter. The sequence continues at coordinate 109,411 of JBDTMZ010000147.1, forward strand.
CAACTCCAACGATCTGGTGGCCAGCCTGCAAAAGATCGGCAAGGAACTCAATGCCTATTACATCGTCGGCTACACGCCGCCGGATTCGGCCGCCGGAAGCTGCCACACGCTGAAGGTGAAAGTGGATCGCGGCGGCACGCAGGTGCGTTCGCGCGCCGGCTACTGCAATGTGAAATCGAAGGACGTGCTGGCCGGCAATCCCGTGGAGAAAACCCTGCAGAGCAAGGCGGAAGCGGCGGAGAAAGGGACGGTCGCCGCCAGCATGCGAGCGCCCTTCTTCTATACCGGCGCCAATACGGCGCGGGTGGCCATCGCCGTGGAGATTCCCGCGCAGTCCTTCAAGTTCGAAAAGGTGAAAGGCAAATTCCACTCCAACGTGAATTTGCTGGGCATCGCTTATAAGCCCGATGGCAGCGTCGGCGCGCGCTTCAGCGATGCGGTGGTGCTGGACTTCGATTCGCAGACGCAGGTCAACGCGTTCAAAGACAGGCCGATGCACTATGAAAACCAGTTCGATGTGGCCAGCGGCAACTATAATTTCAAACTGGTCTTCGAAGCGGGCGAGGGAAGCTACGGCAAGCTGGAAGCGCCGCTGGCCATCAATGCGTATGAGACGAAGGATTTCGCCATGAGCGGCATCGTCTTCAGTAAGACGATCTCCAAATCCTCCGACGCCGACTCCACGCTTGACAATCTCCTGCTGGAAGGCCGCGCCCCGCTGGTAGCTGGACCCTACCAGTTCACGCCGACCGGTGCGTCGCAATTCAACGCGGCCGAGAAGGTCTACATGTATTTCGAACTGTACGACGGCGCGCTGCTGCAGGAAAAACGGCCGCAGGTGGCGGTGCAGATTCGCGTGTTGGACTCCAAAACGCAGGAAGTGAAGGCGGATTCGGGCAATGTGCTGATCGACAACTTCGTGAAGGCAGGCAGTCCGGTAGTAGCGGCCGGATTGCGTGTGCCGACCGACACTCTTCAGCCCGGCAGCTACAAGCTGGAACTCAAAGGTCTGGACGGGGCGGGCTCCTTTGCCATCCGCACGACGGATTTCGAAATTCTGTCGGGCGGACCGAAACTTCCGTTCTAGGAGGTCGCTGCCAACTCAAGATTGGGGCCGCGGATGGACGCCGATGCACGTGGATCTTTTTATCCACGTTCTCTTGTCTGCGTTTTCCAATCTGCGTTTTCTTATCGGCGTTTTCTTATCGGCGTGCATCGGCGTTCATCGGCGGCCCACCGTCTTCGTTGCCAGGATATCGGCGGCCGTTGAACGCGGGTAAGAACGCCCTTGTGTCCTTATCTGCTTCAGTCGGCGTTCATCGGCCGCCCATGGAATGCCCCGCCGTCCATACCCTCATGTTTTGACGCGGTCCTGCCGATAAGTCCAATGAGATCTGTCCCAACGAGTTCTAAAGGGGGCCACATTCTCTGATTGACCTTATGATTTCAAGCGCGCGCATCCGGACTGGCGTCCTTCTGGGAGCGCTTTGTATGGTACCGGCCTTTTTAGCGGCGGCCCCGCAAATCGTTCACCGCCTGAGCGACCTCGCCGGCCTGGATGATGAGGTGGCAGGCAGGGGGGTACCCTGCGATCTCACGGCAACGGTCACCCTCTACAATCCCGACCTTTTCCAGTTCTTCGTTCAGGACGGCCGCAGCGGTGCTTACATCCTGGTCGTACCGGCCAGTCCCTGGAAGTTGACGCCAGGGGACGTCGTGCGCATCGAAGGAAATTCGGCACGCGGCGCTTACGCACCAGTTATCGATCCGAAGCGGATCACGCGGATCAGTTCCGGCAGCATGCCGGCGCCGGTATCGCTGCCATCGTGGTCCGCAGTCCAACATAGTGACGAGTTCGACAATTTGTTCGCGGAGGTCGGGGGCCGCCTCCTGAGTATCCAACCCTTATACCTGGACGGCCGCGAAGACCAGTTCGGCGCTCATCAACTCGAGTTGGAAAGCCATGGCGAAAAGTTTGAAGTCATGCTCGACGTGCCCGGCGGCCATGACCTGAAGCGGCTGATTCATTCGGAGGTGGTGGTGCGCGGCATCGTCACTCCATCTCGCATGGTTCACAAGCAGCGTCACGATGTCTGGCTGGTGGTTCGCTCGGTGGAAGATATTCGTCCGGTGCGAACAGCTAAGCTGAGCTGGGAATCGCTGCCGAAGATCCCCCTGCCAAAACTGCTCACTCATCAGGGGTCGGAGACGCCGAAGAGCTATTTCCGCACGGAAGGCATCCTGACCTATGTGGATGACGTAAACACAGCGACCATCGAAGACGGTTTCAGCATGATCACTGTGAAGCTGGCCACGCCGGATACCCTCCGGATCGGAACCAGATATGAGATTCTCGGCCGCCTGGCGCGAGGAGCGCGGCAGATCTTTTACATTGACGAGGCGCAGCTTCGCGAGGCGGGTGCCGGTAAGCTGCTCCCGCCCCGCACCGCGAGCACGTCGGAGCTGGCTCTCGGCGAACTCGATAACCAGATCGTACGAGTCTCGGGGACCGCTTCGGAGATCGTAATCAACCACGGGATCTGCATCCTGCGCATGCAGGACAATTCGCTGCCATGGGAAGCGGTCTTGCCGGGAAGCGATGGAAAGTGCCCCACCGGGATTCCGGGCGGCAGTGTCATCGAAGTCACCGGAAGAGTGGAGCACCGCTGGATGGAAGGGCGCAGATTCCCGGTAGCGACTACCGTTTCCCTGCGCTCGGCTGACGACGTGCGGGTGGTCTCGGAGCCGAGTTGGTGGCGCCGCTTGCCGCTTGGTAAACTGCTGTTCGCCCTGGGCGCGGTGGGGCTGCTTTCCCTGCTCTGGATCCGGCAACTGCACCACCGGGTCCGTGCTCAGACTGCCAGAATTGAACTGCAGAAGAGCGAACTCGAGAAAGCCCGGGAAAAAGCGGAAGAAGCCTCCCGGATGAAGAGTGCGTTTCTGGCAGCCATGAGCCACGAGATCCGGACCCCGATGAATGGCGTGATCGGGATGACAGGTCTCCTGCTCGACACCGGCCTGACCGACGAACAGCGGGAGTATGTGGAGACCGTGCGCGGCTCCGGCGAGAACCTGCTGGGGATCATCAACGACATTTTGGATTTCTCCAAGATTGAAGCCGGCAAGATGGCGATTGAATCGTTCCCCTTCGACTTGCGGCTGGTGATTGAGGAAGTCAATGAGATGCTGGCGCCGAAGGTCGAAGAGGGCAAGCTGGCGCTGGTGCTTGAGTATCCGGCCGCTCTTCCCCGGCACTTCGTCGGCGATGCCGGCAGAATCCGGCAAATCGTCACGAATCTCGTCGGTAACGCAGTAAAGTTCACATCCGCCGGGCACGTCTTAATCGGCGTGAAGTGTGAATCGCAAACGGCGCAGAGCGCTCGGATCCGCATCTCCGTCGAGGATACCGGTATCGGCATCCCGCCCGACAAGATCGGCACCTTGTTCGAAAAATTCAACCAGGTGGACCGCTCGTCCACCCGCAAGTATGGTGGGACTGGCCTCGGCCTGGCGATCTGCAAAGAACTGGTGGAGTTGATGGGCGGTGAGGTCGGGGTGACTAGTGAAGTGGATCGTGGCTCCACCTTCTGGTTTGCGCTGCCGCTGCAATTGGATGCTCAGCCGCACGCGGAGCCGGTGCCGGCAGAGAGTCTGCGCGGACTGCGCGTGCTGATTGTGGACGACACCGAGGTCAACCGCCGCGTGGTGCACGATCAGATCACGAGCTGGCACATGCGCAACGGCAGCTATGCCTCCGGCCAGGAGGCGCTGGAGGCGCTTCGTCTGGCAAGCGCGCAGGGAGATCCCTATCACTTCGTGCTGCTGGATTATCAGATGCCCGGCATGGATGGAGTTTCGCTGGCAAGCGCCATCAAAGCGGATCCCGCCCTGATCAACCCGGTGGTGATCATGTTGACCTCAGTGGGGAACTGGAGCGAGGTGCGCGGCATGGAAGGCAGTGCAGTGGATGCCTGTCTGGTCAAGCCGGTGCGTCACTCCCAGCTTCTCAACGCCCTGGCCACCGCGTGGTCAAAGCGGCTGAATCGCGGCGCCGTCGCGCGGCCACAGCCGCACAGTAATCCGGCCGGTCACGACTTCGCCACCGCAGCGCTGCGGGTACTCGTGGCCGAAGACAACGCGGTCAATCAGAAAGTCGCGATCCGCATGCTGGAACGTCTGGGGCTGCATCCCGATGTCGCCGGCAACGGTCGCGAAGCTGTCCAGATGTGCCGCTCGATACCCTACGACCTGATCTTTATGGATTGCCAGATGCCGGAAATGGATGGCTACGAGGCGACCGGGGCAATTCGCCGGCATGAACTGACGGGCGCACACCTGCCGATTGTGGCCATGACCGCCGAAGCCATGGAAGGCTGCCGTGAGCGGTGCCTGGCCGCCGGCATGGACGATTACATCTCGAAACCGGTGCGGCGGTCAGACATCTCTGACGCCCTGATGAAATGGGTGCCCCGCGTACGAGCGCTGGCCCGGCAATGAAGCCCCCTTACTTCGCGGCGACCGGCGCCGGGAGTTCCTTGAGCATCTCCCCAACGAACGCCTTGGCATCGCCGAAGAGCATCAGCGTCTTATCCATGTAGTACAGATCGTTATCGATGCCTGCAAATCCGGGGTTCATCGACCGCTTGATCACCATCACGGTGCGCGCCTTGTCCACATCGAGAATCGGCATACCGTAAATCGGGCTCGATTTGTCGGTGCGCGCCGCCGGATTGGTCACGTCGTTGGCGCCGATGACCAGCGCGACATCGGTCTGCGGGAATTCGCCGTTGATGTCGTCCATCTCAATCAGCCGGTCATAAGGGATGTCGGCTTCCGCCAGCAGGACGTTCATGTGTCCCGGCATGCGTCCGGCCACCGGGTGAATCGCGAATTTCACGTCCACTCCGCGCCGCGTCAGGTTGTCGAACAGCTCGCGAATCTTGTGCTGCGCCTGCGCCACGGCGAGTCCATAGCCCGGAATGATGATGACGCTGGACGCTGCTTCCAGAATCGAGGCCGCCTCTTCCGGACTGGCCGAGCGAAACGGGCGCTGCTCCGTTTTTACGGCGGAAGTCTGTACCTGCCCGAACGCGCCGAACAGCACGTTGGTGAACGAGCGGTTCATGGCCTTGCACATGATGATGGAGAGAATCAGGCCGCTCGATCCATCGAGCGCGCCGGCGATCACCAGCAGCTTATTGTCCAGCGCGAAGCCCATGGCGCATGCAGAGAGTCCGGCATACGAGTTCAACAGCGCGATCACGGTGGGCATGTCGGCGCCGCCGATCGGGAGGATCAGCAGCACGCCGAAAAGCAGCGATAGTCCCGCGAAGATGGGGAACAGCACGGTGTCCGTGGGCACCATGATGAGGCGTACGCCGAGGCCCACGGCGATTACGAACAGCACGAAATTGATCGCGTTCTGATTCTTGTAGACGAGCGGGCGCGACGGCAGAATCTCCTGGAGTTTGCCCATCGCCATCAGACTACCCGTGAAGGTGAGGAAGCCGAGCAGGGTTTCGACAATCAGCGCCACCATGACGAAGGTGGTCAGTTCGGTGGCGGCATGAGGCTGGCGCTGATAGAGCTCCGCGGTGCCGACCAACGCCGCCGCCAGCGCGCCGCAGGCGTGCGACATCGCGGTCCGCTGCGGCACCGCCGTCATTGGCATGATGTACGCGATGGGCACGCCGATCGCGCTGCCGATCAGCAGGGCGGCCAGAATCCACTCCCAATTGGCGTGGTGCCCGATCAGCGTGCCGCCAATCGCCATCAGCATGCCCGCCTCGCCCGCAAAGACGCCGCGCCGCGCCGTAGCCGGCGAGTTCATCCATTTCAAAGACAGAATGAACAGGGCGCCGCTGACGATGTAGATGTAATTCACCAGCCCGCCCATTATTTCTTCTCCTCGCGCCGTTTGAACATCTTGAGCATGCGGTCGGTAATCAGGAAGCCGCTCACGATGTTGGTGGTGGCCGCGGTGATGGCAATGAAGCCCAACACCTTGCTGAGCGTGGTGGCTTCTTCGTTGCTGATGATGAGGATGGCGCCCACCACGCTGATGGCGGAAATCGCATTGGTCAGCGACATCAGCGGCGTGTGCAGCAGTGGAGAGACCTTGCGGATCACCTCCAGGCCGACGAAGGTCGCCAGCATGAAGACGTAGAGACCCATTTCCAGACTAGAAGGCATTGCACCCCTCGTGCAGTAAATTTACGTGCCTGCGGACAGTCCTAACATTTCGCGAACTTTCGGATGCACCACTTCGCCGCCATGTGTGACCAGCGTTTCGCGCACGATTTCGTCCTCGCGCGAGAGCGCCAGCGCGCCATCCTTTACGAGGTACTTGAGCAGCGTCGCGATGTTCTTGGCGTACATCTGGCTGGCGTGATACGGAATCGTGGAGGGCAGATTCAGCGGGCCGAGAATGGAAACGCCGCCATGCACCACCGTCTCCCCGGGCCGCGTGAGTTCGCAGTTGCCGCCGCGCTCCGCCGCGATGTCCACAATCATCGAACCGGGCTCCATCTGTTCCACCATGGCGCGCGTGATCAGCACCGGCGCTTTGCGCCCAGGTACCGCCGCCGTGGTGATGACGACGCTCTGCAGCGCCAGCACCGCGCCGAGCAGTTCCCGCTGGCGCGCGTAGAATTCCTCGCCCATCGCCTTGGCGTAGCCACCCTTATCCTCGGCGCCCCCGGCCTCCACTTCGAGCACCACGAAGCGCGCGCCCAGACTCTCGATCTGTTCCTTTACCGCCGCGCGAATGTCATAGCCGCTGACCACCGCGCCCAACCGGCGAGCCGTCGCGATCGCCTGCAAGCCCGCCACGCCCGCGCCGATTACCAGCACGCGCGCAGGAGCCACCGTCCCCGCCGCAGTCATCAGCATCGGGAACATGCGCGGCAAATTGTCCGCCGCCAGCAGCACCGCCTTATAGCCCGCCACTGTGGCCATGCTGGAGAGCGCGTCCATGCTTTGGGCGCGCGTGATGCGCGGCATGAGTTCCATGGCCAGGAAATTGACGCCGCGTTGGGCCAGCGCCCGCGCCGCCTCGCCCGCACTGAGCGCTTCGCCGAAACCGATCGCGGTCTGACCGGTGTGCAGCAACTGTAAATCGGTCGCACCAGTTTCGGGATTCGCTCCGGGACCACGCACCTGCAGCAGAACTTCAGCCGCGCGAAACACCTCTTCGCGGGCAGCCAGCCGCACGCCTTTCGCTACATACTCCGCATCCGGGAAGCCTGCCGCCGCTCCCGCTCCCGGCTCCATCATCCACTCCACGCCCGACTTGTTCAACACAGCCAGCGCGCCGGGGACCATCGCGACACGGCGCTCCCCGGGTGACCCTTCAGCGACAAATCCGACGATGATTGCCACTTCGTGCCTCAGTAGGACAGGCCGCTTGCGGCGGTCTGCCCCCCGACTTACTAACTGGATTTACAGCAGTTCCGAAGTCCGGAAGAAGAAGGCCAATTCCTGCGCCGCCGTCTCCGTGGCGTCCGACCCGTGAATGGCGTTGCGCTCGATATCGGTCGCAAACAGCTTGCGAATCGTGCCATCCGCCGCGTTGGCCGGATTGGTCGCCCCCATCACTTCACGCAGACCCTTGATGGCGTCCTCGCGTTCGAGCGCCATCACGACGATCGGACCCTCGGTCATGAACTTCACCAGGCCGGAGTAAAACGGGCGCTCTTTGTGCACCGCGTAGAAGGCCTTGGCTTCCGCATCGGAGAGCCGCGTCATCCGCAGGCCGATAATCTTGAAACCTGCTTTCTGGATGACGGCCAGGATTTCCCCGGCCTTTCCGGCTGCCGTGGCATCAGGTTTAATAATCGAAAACGTACGTTCGAGACTCATAGTGATAAACGCGATTGAACTTTCTTTCCTAAATCGGCCGGGGTTGGGCAAACGGTAATGCCTGCCGCCTCCATAGCCGCCATCTTATCGGACGCCTTGCCCGACCCGCCGGCAATGATCGCACCGGCGTGTCCCATGCGGCGGCCCGGAGGCGCCGTCTGTCCCGCGATGAAGCCCACCACCGGCTTCTTCACGTGTTGCTTGATGTACTCCGCCGCCGTCTCTTCCGCAGTGCCGCCGATCTCGCCGATCATGATGATGGCGTGCGTATCGGGGTCGTTGTTGAATAGCTCCAGCGCATCCAGGAAGGTGGTGCCGATAATCGGGTCGCCCCCGATGCCGATGCAGGTGGATTGCCCGATGCCCAACTTAGTCAACTGGCCCACCGCTTCATAGGTCAGTGTGCCAGAGCGCGAGACCACGCCCACGTTGCCTTCCTTGTGAATCGACGCCGGCATGATGCCGATCTTGCACTTTCCGGGCGAGATGATGCCCGGGCAGTTGGGCCCGATCAGGCGGGTCTGTTTGCCTTGCAGAAACTCCCACGCCTTCACCATGTCCAGCGCCGGAATGCCTTCGGTGATGCAGACCACCAGCGCGATCCCCGCGTCCGCCGCCTCCATAATGGCGTCGGCCGCGAACGGCGGCGGCACGAAAATGACGCTCGCATTGGCGCCCGTTTCTTTCGCCGCCTGCGCCACCGTGTCGAACACCGGCAGGTCCAGGTGCTTCTGGCCGCCCTTGCCGGGCACCACGCCGCCTACTACATTGGTGCCGTAGGCGATGGACTGCTGCGAGTGAAAGGTCGCTTCCTTGCCCGTAAAGCCCTGCACAATCAGTCGTGTATTATTGTCTACCAGTACGCTCATCGATGTCCTCTTGGGCTTCCCGTGCCTTACTGCGCGGCCAACTTCACAACCTTCTGCGCCGCGTCCAGCATGTCCTCGCCGACCGTAAAGTTGAAGCCCGATTCCAGCAGAATCTGCCGCCCCAATTCCACGTTCGTGCCTTCCATGCGGACCACGATCGGGACCTTGATGCCCAGATCGCGCGCCGCGCCCACCACCCCGGTGGCCAGCGTGTCGCAGCGCAGGATGCCGCCGAAAATGTTGATCAATACGGCCTTCACATGAGGGTCGGACAGCAGAATGCGGAACGCGTTCTTCACCTGCTCTGCATTGGCGCCGCCGCCTACGTCCAGGAAGTTCGCCGGCGAGCCGCCCGCGAACTGAATGATGTCCATCGTGGCCATCGCCAGTCCCGCGCCGTTCACCATGCAGCCCACCGTGCCGTCCAGCTTGATGTAATTCAGGCCATAGCGCGAGGCTTCCACTTCCAGCGGATCTTCTTCGTTCAGGTCGCGCAATTCCGCCAGGTCCTTATGCCGGTAGTTGGCGTTGTCGTCGAACGTGATCTTGGCGTCCAGCGCGAAGCACTTGCCGTCCTGCGTCAGGATGAAGGGATTGATTTCCGCCAGTGACGCGTCGGTGGCGTAGTAGGCCTTCGACAGCGCGGTCATCGCCGCCACCGCGCCGCTGATGCTGGCCGCCGGAATGCCGATTCCGAATGCCAGTTTGCGCGCCTGGAACGGGCTGAGACCCGGATATTCCATGGTCTCTTTCAGAATCAGTTCCGGCGTCTTGGCGGCCACTTCTTCGATATCCATGCCGCCGGCCGCGGAGGCCATAAAAACGGGCTTACCCTGCGCGCGGTCGAGCACGATGCCCAGGTAGAGTTCGCGCTCGATCGGCAGCGTTTCTTCCACCAGCAGGCGCTGCACCACCCGGCCTTCCGGACCGGTCTGGTGCGTGATCAGGGTCATGCCCATGATCTGGCGCGCGATTTCGTGCGCCTGCACGGCATCTTTCGCCACCTTGACGCCGCCACCCTTTCCGCGTCCGCCGGCATGAATCTGGGCCTTGATCACCACAGATCCGCCCAGAGCTTTCGCCGCTGCTTCCGCCTCTTCCACCGTGTACGCCACCTGACCGCGTGGCACAGGGACATTGTATTGGGCCAAAATGGCCTTCGCCTGATACTCGTGAATTTTCATGGAATCGCTTGTGTTAGCCTACGAAAAACAAATATATCATGTCCCTCCTGCCGTTCCTGTCGCGTCTGGTCGCCGAAGAAGATTTGTCCGCCGCCGATGCCGAGTCCGCCATGGGCATCGTGCTCCGCGGCGAGGCCAGCCACTCGCAGATTGCCGCCCTGCTGATCGCCCTGAAAATGAAGGGGGAAACCGTCGATGAACTGGTAGGCTTTGCGCGCGCCATGCGGCAGATGGCGGTGCCGGTCGACGTCGGTCTCCAGGGCAAAACGCTGCTCGATACCTGCGGCACCGGCGGCGACGGCGCGCATACATTTAACATCTCGACGATCGCCGCGTTTGTGGTGGCGGGCGCCGGAGTCCACGTCGCCAAACACGGCAATCGCTCCATTTCCAGTCAGTGCGGCAGCGCCGACCTGTTGGAAGCGTGGGGCATCCGCCTCGACCTGCCGCCCGCGGAGGCGGCACGCGCCATTCGCGAGGCCGGCATCGGCTTCCTGTTCGCGCCTGCCGTGCATACCGCGATGAAGCACGCGCAGCCGGTACGCGTCGATCTCAAGATGCGGACGGTCTTCAATCTGCTGGGTCCGCTGACCAACCCCGCGGGAGCCAACGCGCAACTGATCGGCGCTCCCTCGCTGCACGCGGCGGAACTGATGGCCGGCGCGATTGCCGCGCTCGGCATGCAGCGCGGCTTCGTGGTGCACGGGTCGGACGGGCTCGACGAAATTACCACGACGGGTCCCACATCGGTGTGGGAAATTCGTGAGGGCGTAGTGGAGCGGCGCGAACTGGAGCCCGCGGATTTCGGCGTCCACACCGCCGCGTCCGAAGACTTGCGCGGTGGCGATCGCGACGACAATCGCGCCATTGCGGATGCGATTCTGGCGGGCGAACGCGGTCCGCGGCGCGACATTGTGCTGGTGAATTCGGCCGCCGCCCTGGTGGCCGCTGGTCAGGCGGAAACCTTCCTCGAAGGCATGGCGCTCGCCGTCGTCTCCATCGATTCCGGCGCCGCCCGGGCCAAGGTGGATGCCCTCGCCGCGTGGGGAAAGTAGGACTCCCTACTCCAGTTGCTCCGCGTCGTGGAGATCGATATGCCGGCCCGAGGCCTTCTTGTTGCGGATCAGTTCCTGCCGCCCGATGTACCAGGCCGCAACCTTACCCAGCTTCCCTGCCTGGCGGTTCCGCCAGGCCTCGGCGAACGTCACGCCGTCAATTGACATCAGAATATCGACGCGAACCGGCGGCATGCCCATCTGGTAGAACCAGCCTTCGTCGCCAAAATCCTGCGCCGTCAATCCGGCGAGCGGCGCGCCGAAGGCCAGCAGGGAACGAAACACTAGCGCGGCATTTTCTGCGGTGGCATCCACCCACAAATCGAGATCTTTCGTATAGCGGGGTTCGGTGTACAACATCACGGCGTGCCCGCCAACGATCAGATACTTAACTTCGTTTTCGTTGAATATGTTCAACAGTTCTTCGAAGTCTGAGTTCATCCATCGTGCCGCCGCGCGCCAGGTGCGCATCCACTACCATCTGCCACCCTGCATCGAGAATGGCATCCGGTCCCTGCCGCTGCCAGTATTCGATATCGAATTTGCGGTCCATTTCGGAGAGCCTGCCGTAACGCTGCATCACGAAGGCCGGTTTCGATTTTTGCGCGGGTCCGTCCACGCCTTCATTGTACGCAAGCGCAATCCCCGGCGAACCTCCACTCTGTAACATTTCGATGACGAGTTTGTTCTACCCTTAGAGGGAATGGCCGCTCGCACAACCGTTAAACCGGCAGCACCAGCCCCCAAGCCATCGAAGAAGGCGCACTCGACCGGGCCCGACCTCCACGATCCCAGCCTCTACGTCAATCGCGAACTCGGCCTCCTCAGCTTCCAGTGGCGCGTTCTCGAAGAGGCGCGCGACCCCTCCAATCCGCTGCTGGAACGCATCAAGTTCCTCGCCATCGTCGGGTCGAACCTCAACGAATTCTTCATGGTCCGCGTCGCCTCCCTCAATGCCCAACTCGACGCCGGCATCGCCGAATTCGGCCCCGACCGCATGAGCCCGAGCGCCCAGCTCATCGCCATCCGCCGCGAAGTCAAACACCTGGTGGAGGCAGCCCATCAGTGCCTGGAAAAGGAACTGCTTCCCGCCCTGGCCGAGGAACGCGTCCACATCATCCCTTACAGTAAACTGGACGCCAAGCAGATCGCCGTCTGCAAGAAGTACTTCGACGAGATCATCTTCCCCGTCCTGACTCCCCTTGCTTTCGACCCCGGGCGGCCCTTTCCGCACATCTCCAACCTCAGCCTGAACCTCGCGGTGCTGATCCGCGATTCCGGCGGCAACCAACGCTTCGCCCGCATCAAAGTGCCCGACGATTCGCTCTCCCCGCTCGTGCCCTTGCAGTCCAACGGAAAGAAGCGCTCTCGGGCCCGCCGTCAGGAATCGCATGTATGGATCGAAGAAGTGATGGCCGCCAATCTCCATGCCCTGTTCCCGGGCATGCAGATTGTCGAAGTGCACCCCTTCCACGTCACCCGCGATGCCGATATCGCTATCAAGGAACTGGAAGCGGATGACCTGCTGGAGAGCATCGAGGAAGGCGTGCGCCAGCGCAAATTCGGCAGCGTGGTGCGCCTGCAGGTGAACCAGGAGATGCCGCACCACATCCTCTCCATTCTCAAGAGCAATCTCGAATTGGAGAGCGGGGAAATTTACCGCTGCAAAGGGCTGCTGGGGTTGAGCCGCCTGTTCGCCGTCGCGCAGTTCGACCGGGCGGACCTCAAGTACAAACCCTACCTGCCCACTGCGGCTCCCGAGTTCAAGCCCACTGATGACGAAGATATCTTCGCCATGATCAAACGGCGCGACATTCTGTTGCACCATCCCTTCCAGAGCTTCCAGCCCGTGGTGGATTTCCTGTGGCAGGCGGCGCGGGACCCCAACGTGCTCGCCATCAAAGTCGTGCTCTACCGCGTGGGCCGCAATTCGCCTGTGGTGGAAGCGCTGCTCGAAGCCATCGAAGAAGGCAAGCAGGTGGCGGTGCTGATGGAACTCAAAGCGCGCTTCGATGAAGAGAGCAACATCGAATGGGCGCGCACGCTGGAAAAGGCGGGCTGCCACGTGGTCTACGGCCTGCTGGGTCTCAAGATCCATTGCAAGGCAGCCCTGGTGTTGCGCCGCGAAGGTAATCTCATCCAGCCTTACCTGCATCTCGCCACGGGCAACTATAACGTCGTCACCGCGCATCTCTATTCCGACGTCGGCCTCTTTACCTGCAATCCGGAAATGACGGCCGACACCATCGACCTCTTCAACTTCCTCACCGGATATTCCGCCAAGCGTGACTATCAGAAGCTGCTGGTCGCGCCCGTCAATCTGCGTACCGGCGTCGAAGCCCTGATTCAGCGCGAGATTCAGCAGCACGCCAAGGACGGCAAGGGGCATCTTGTTTTCAAGATGAACGCGCTGGTCGACCCCGGTGTCATTCGCTGCCTGTACCACGCCTCCCAGGCCGGCATACGTATCGACCTGTTGGTACGCGGTATCTGCTGTCTCAAGCCAGGAATTGCCGGCGTCAGCGAGAATATCCGCGTCACCAGCATCGTCGGGCGTTTCCTGGAACACAGCCGCATTTTTTATTTCCGCAATGGCGGCAAAGAGCAGATCTATCTGGGCAGCGCCGACCTGATGCCGCGCAACCTCAATCGCCGCGTGGAGATCTTGTTCCCGGTGGACGACGAAGAACTACGGCGGCGGGTGCGCGACGAGATTCTCGCCGTGTATCTGGTCGACAACGTGAAAGCACGCCGCATGCAGCCGGACGGCTCCTACAAGCGCGCCGGCAAAAGCGATGGGCAGGTGGCGCGCAACAGCCAGGAGATCCTGATGGGCAATGTGCCCAAGGGACGCAAGAAGCTCAAACTGGTCTGGTAAGGTAGCTCCACCCAAAATGAGTGTCCGTCATGCTTTTCCTTGCGACTTGGTGACTTGGCGCGAGAACTGTGCTCCCTACCGCAGCCAGTTCGCGAACGCCGTAATGATCAGCGAATTCGTGAAGTCGATCAGAAACGCACCGAGAATCGGCACCACCAGAAACGACTGCGGCGCCCAGGCTCGAGATGCCCAACAACCACACCACCTTGATGCCGCCCTCCCTCACTAGCCGGAGGCGCGCGCTCAGCCCGATCGTCGTCATGAATGCGATGGACAGTAGATCGCGCAGCGTGACGTCCGCATCCAGATTCAACACGCGGTCGTGCAGGGCGAGCGCGGCGATGGCGTACAGCATGCCACCCACAATCGGAGTAGGAACGTTGAAACGGTCCAGCAAGGGAAGCCGGCGCTTGAGCCACGTGCCTGCCACAATCCCTACCGCCGCCAGGCCGAGCACTTGCAACGCGTTGAGCTTCCAGGTGGGGACCATGAGGCGAATTGCCGTATAGTAACTCGATAGAGGCGTAATGCCAAAGTTACCCGCACAGTTACTCGCACGGTGGTCGAAAGTGTGGGCTGCGGTCTGGGCGCTGTCCGCCGCGCTGGCGCACGCGGATAGCTATCCGCGCCAGCCCGCGATCGACGCGCTGCACTACGCGTTCACCATCACGCTCTCCGACCTGACTGACGAAATCACGGCTCAAAGCACGGCGGAATTGCGCTTCCTGCAGAAAGGCGTGACGCAGGTTTTCCTCGATCTCGCCGCCCCGCGCGACGGCAAAGGCATGACCGTGACTGCTGTCGAATGCGCCGGCGCCCCGTGCCGCTTCGAGCAACTTGGCGACCGCCTGGCCATCACCCTGCCCGTCGCGCCTGCCGCCGGAGAGCGGCGCGTGTTCACCGTGACTTATCACGGCGTGCCCGCCAACGGACTCCACATCGGCCCGAACAAATTCGGCGAGCGTACTTTCTTCAGTTGGAACTGGCCCACCCTGGGGCGTCAATGGCTGCCCATGATCGACCACCCGTCCGATAAAGCCACCAGTGAGTTCCTGGTCACGGCGCCGGCGAAGTACCAGGTGGTGGCCAACGGAGCGCTTACCGAGGTGCGCGATCTGGGTGACGGGCGCAGGTTGACGCACTGGCGCGAGTCCGTGCCCATTGCTTCGTGGCTGAACAACATCGGCGTGGCGCAGTTTGTCTCACGGCGCTTTGGCGCGGTGGCGGGCGTGCCGCTGGAGACCTGGGTCTTTCCCCGCGACCGCGAGAATGGCATCGCCACCTTCGAAAATCCCACGCGGCAGGCGATGGAATTCTTCACCTCCAAAATCGGCCCGTTCCCTTACGAAAAACTGGCCGGCGTCGAAGTGGCCGGACTGGGCGGCGGGATGGAACACGCCAGCGCCATTTTCTACGGCGAGAGCAGTGTCACGCCGCAGCCCGCGTTCTCGCTGGTCGCCCACGAAATTTCCCACCAGTGGTTTGGCGATTCGGTGACTGAGAAGGATTGGGACGACGCTTGGCTCAGCGAGGGCTTCGCCACCTATTTCGCCGCCCTGGCTGCTGAGTTCTATCAGGGGCGCGATCAATTTCTCTCCGCCATGCGAAAATCGCGCGCGACGATTTTGCGCCTCGAAAAGCACTCCCCCGGCGTGGCCGTGGTGCACGACAATCTGCCCGAGATTCAGGACGGCCGCGCGCCCCTGGAACTCGTCTATCAGAAGGGCGGTTTCGTCCTGCATTCGCTGCGTGCGGTAGTCGGAACCGAGATTTTCTGGGCAGGCATCCGCGAATATTACCGCCGCTTTCGCGATGCCAACGCGTCCACCGCGGATTTCCAACACGTCATGGAAGAAGCCTCCGGCCGCCCGCTCGATTGGTTCTTCCACCAGTGGCTGTACCGCGCCGGCTCGCCCGTCGTGAAGGGCTCCTGGCGCTACGATCCCGCTGCCCGGGCAATCCAGTTGGACTTGACGCAGACGCAACCGGGCGAGCCCTTTCGCCTGCCTCTGGACGTGGTGGTCCGGTCGGCCGGCGCCGCGGCCGTGCACCGCATCGAACTGACCGCGGCGTCGCAAAGCGTGACGCTCGCCGCCGAACGCGCGCCCGATACGGTGGAACTGGATCCGGACGCATGGGTTCTCATGGACGCCGCTCTGGTGCGCCGCTGAAGGGGCGTCCCGCGGGACGAGCTGTATGCGCGGGACATGCTGGCGCAACTCACCGCCGCCGATATGCATATGGTCTTCCGGGATGCCACCGAACTCAGCGCGGCTGTGGCGTAGCAGCCGATTCCCTCCGCTCGAATGCGCGCCGCGCCTGCGCCATATGCCGGCGCTCGTGAGCCGCCACCACTGCCAGCGTGCCGCCAAGACTGAATTTCAGCAGTCTGGTAACCGGTGTGGGTACTTTCACCTTGCGCAAATCCAACCCGTCCGCGCGTTCGATCTGATGGGTCAGTTGACGCTGTACGTGCAGGAAGGTGGGCAGCACCCCAGTGATGGGCTGGCCGTGGATGGGAAGGAAGCGCTTGGGCGACGACATGGCGTGCCGCACCGGAGCCTCGGACTCCCTCACGATGAACCGCTCCCACGCGGGATACTCGAACGGCCCCTTGCCGGTCAGGCCTTTGGCGCGCGCTGCAGTAATTGCCGGATCGATCACCTCGATCTGCGCAGCGCCCACCGAGACCAGATGCGACAAACACTCTTCGATCGACCACTGTCCGGCCGCCGGGCGCCAGTTGAACTGGGCTTCGGTCAGGCCCGACGTCAGCTCCCTGGCTTCGTCTGCAATGCGTTCAAATTGTTGACGATATTCTTCGAGCTGAGGGTCCACAGCCCCTGATTATAGCGCGCAGCCCGCTCGAGCCCACGGCCGTCGTGTTTTACAGGGCGAATCTGGCGCACCTGGCCGCACAGGATGCAGGGCCACGGTGGCCCCATACCAGAACGTCCTATCGGCGTTCATCGGCGGCCAAATCGTTTTCGATGTCGACGTGTCTCAAGGCGAGGGGGTCCGCCGATTAACGCCGATGGGGACTTTAGCGGCTGGATCGATCGCGTTCGCGCTTTGCCCTTCACGCGGGGAAAAAGACACGAGAGAGGTCGCCCGGTATCGCTGTTGCGCCTTGCAACGCGGCGATCCATATGTTCGTGGAAACCCTCTTCTGGTTCCATCCTGTCGTGTGGTGGATCGGTAAGCGAATGGTCGACGAGCGTGAACGAGCCTGTGACGAAGGAGTGCTAAGCCTTGGCAGCGAGCCCCGTATCTACGCAGAAGCGATCCTCAACGTCTGCAAGCTCTACGTAGAATCACCGCTCGTCTGCGTATCTGGAGTGACGGGCGCCAATCTCAAGCGAAGGATTGAGACGATCATGACCAACCGCACGGGGCAAGAGTTGAATCGGGCGAAGAAGATTCTGCTCGCCACTGCCGGAGTCGCAGTTTTGGCTGGCCCTCTGGTGATCGGTCTCTGCCATGGCACCGTAGCCGAAGCATCGGCGGCGCCATTTACGCCGGAACCGCAAACCTCCTCCTTTGAGGTTGCATCCGTGAAGACCGCCGTCGAGCCGGCGAGGGACCTCATGTTCTGCATCGGTCCGTGCACCTTCGGCGAGCGTCTGTCGGTGGTTGGCTCACGGGTGGACATCCGTTTCATGTCTCTGTACAACTTAGTTGTCACGGCCTATCGCATCAAGCCACACCAGTTGTCCGGACCGGATTGGATGGGATCGCAGAGATTCGACATCGCGGCGAAAATCCCGGACGGCGTATCTAAAGATCAGGTTCCTGAAATGCTTCAGGCGCTGCTCGCCGAGCGATTCAAACTGTCTATCCACCGCGACAGCAAAGATCAGTCTGTCTTCGCCCTCGTCGTGGGCAAGAACGGATCGAAACTCCAAAGGTCCCGCGCAGAAGCCGAAGCTTTCGTTCCCGAGCCCGCCGGCAGCAACCCGTTGTACACGCCACAAGGGGACGCCCGACAATTGGAAAACGGCGACCTTGTAGTCACGAGTGGAGCATATGGCCCCATGCGGGGCGGCAGAGGCTCGAGTGGAGTTATGAAATGGGATTTCCTGAAGCTGACCATGCCGGCGTTGGCGGCAATGCTGGCGCCGCACCTGGATCGTCCGGTCGTGGATCTGACCAACTTGCAGGGCAGCTATTACCTGGCCTCGGAAAATCGCCCGCCATCGGAGGGCGGTGCACGTAAAGGGAGTGGGCCTCCGGAAGGGGGGCGTGCTGGGAGCGACGGCCGCCCGCCCGATCCTTTCGGGGAAGGGCTATTCAGGGCTATCGAAAAGGCCGGACTGAAGTTGGAGGCGCGTAGAGCACCGGTGGAGATGATCGTGGTAGACCGCGTGGAGAAGGCGCCGACCGGAAACTAGCCCGGAGCCCGGTGGGCTGGTTGTCCGAGCTGCGGAAGCCGCCGGCGTCGAACCTGACCCTAAACTTCTTGACCCCATCGGCGAAATCCTGATGAAGCTGAAGAGCTCCAGCGAAGGCTAGTGTCACAAAGTGGCCTGCCTTGTCGTTTCAAACCGTATGAGCAGGCAGAACTTGCGGGAGACGTGTGCCCCCTTGCCGCCTCCGGCGGCCCGTCAGGAAAAAGCGTAAACTGGACCGAACGCAACGGCCCCTTTCTTCGTCATATGTGGCAATAGGCGCCGAACTAGTCCTTTTCGCTAATGTTCTTCCCTATGAAACGTCGTTATTGAGAAGCGAATGGCACCAAAACCAATCCTAAATACCTTTATTTCCATCTTCCTGGCGCTGGCACCATGCATTCCGGCGGCGGCCGCGGAACATCACGGAATCGTAAAATTCGGCGGACTGCCGGTTCCCGGGGCGACCGTCACCGCCATCCAGGGCGATAAAAAACAGGTGGCGATAACCGACGGATCGGGCGTGTATGGCTTCGCCGACCTGCCCGACGGGGTGTGGAATCTTCAAGTCGAGATGCTTACCTTCGCGCCGGCGAAGATGGAAGTGGCGGTGGCGCCCAATGCGCCCAGTCCCGAATGGGAACTGAAACTGCTGCCGTTCGACGAAATCAAGGCGTCCGCGCCGCCACCTCCGGGAATCCCCGCGGTGCCGACGGCCAACGGCACGCCTGCCACCAACGCCACGTCGGTCGCGCCGGGCACCGCTTCGCCGGGCACGGCTCCGGCACCTACCGCCGCGACTGCGGCTCCCGCGGCCAACGGCAAGGGCGGCAAAGCGCCCAAGAAAGGCTCCAAAGAGGAACTGGCCGCGGCGACGGCGGCCTCCAACGCGCGCCCGGGCTTTCAGCGCGCGGACCTGAACGCGAACGCGTCCGCCGCGCCTGCCAACGAGCCGGCTCCGCCTGCAGGTGGCGGCGTGGACGAGGCGTCCGCGTCCAATGGCGCCAACGATGCGCTGCTGGTCAACGGCAGCGTTTCCAATGGCGTGGAACGGCGCGCGATCGGCAATTTCCGCAAGGGTCCGGGGTGGGCCTATCGCGGCGATATGATGGGGGTGTTCGATAACTCGTGGCTCAACGCGCGCGCCTATTCGATTACCGGCCAGGATACGCCGCAGCCCGCTTACAACCATATACGATACGGCGCGTCATTCGGCGGGCCGCTGGCCATTCCGCACCTGTTCCGTACCAATAACGGCAATTTCTTCCTCAACTATCAGGGCGCGCGCAACCGCAACGCCAGCAACCAGACTTCGCTGATGCCGACCGCCGCGGAACGCTCGGGCGACCTTTCGAAGACGGTGAATGCACTGGGCCAACCGGTGGTGGCGATCGACCCGGACACGGGCGCTCCTTTCCCGAACGGGATCATTCCGAGCAACCGGATTTCTCCCCAGGCGGCGGCGCTGTTGGGCTTCTACCCGGCGCCGAATTTCGCGGCGTCGCACTACAACTTCCAGATCCCGCTGGTGGGCATCGCAAATTCGGACGCCATTCAGTCGCGCATCAATAAGAGCTGGGGGCAGAAGAACTCGCTCAACGGCAGCTTCGGGTTTCAGAGCAGCAGGGCGGAGAATCCCAACCAGTTCGCGTTCACGGATACCAACCGCACGCGCGGCATGAACCTGAGCCTGAGTTGGCGGCACACCTTCACGCGCAACGTGTTCGGGACTGCCACTGCGACGTACAGCCGGCAATCGATTCACGACGTGCCGTTCTTCGCGAACAGGACGAACGTATCGGGCGCGGCGGGGATTACGGGCAACAATCAGGAAGCGGTGAACTGGGGACCGCCGAGCCTGAGTTTCTCGAGCGGCATTGCGGGATTGAGCGATGGCATTTCGAGCTTCACGCGCAATCAGACCTCCGCGCTGGGCTATCAGGTAATGTGGCTGAAGCGCCCGCACAACCTGACGCTGGGCGGCGATGTGCGGCGCATTCAGTTGAATTACCTGGGGCAGCAGAATCCGCGCGGCAATTTCGGTTTCACGGGCGCGTATACGCAGGCGACGCAGAACGGCGCGGCGGTGGCATCGAGCGGCAGCGATTTCGCCGATTTCCTGCTGGGCGTGCCCGACACCTCGAACATCGCCTTCGGCAACGCCGATAAATATTTCCGCTACTCCTCGTACGACGGCTACATCACGGACGATTGGCGGGTGGGCGCGGGGCTGACGCTGAACCTGGGCGCGCGTTGGGAATATTCCAGCCCGATCGTGGAAAAGTACGGGCGGCTGGTGAATCTGGATATCGCCGACGGGTTCACCCGGCAGGCGCCGGTGGTGGCCAGCAATCCGGTGGGGCCGGTGACCGGACGCCACTATCCCGATTCGCTGGTGCGTCCCACTTACGGCGGCTTGCAGCCCCGGTTGGCGCTGTCGTGGCGGCCGATTTTCGGTTCGTCGCTATTGATCCGCGGGGGCTACGGGATGACCCTCAATACGTCGGTCTACAATTCGCTGGCGACGCAGATGGCGCAGCAATCGCCCTTGTCGAAGAGCTTGAGCGTGCCCAACAGCATTATCAATCCGCTGACCCTGGCGGATGGCTTTAACGCGGCGCCCAACATTACCACCAACACGTTCGCGCTCGACCCCGATTTCCGGGTGGGCAATGCGCAGAACTGGCAGGCGTCGGCGCAGATGGATCTGCCGAAGGCGCTGGTGGCCACCGTCACGTATAACGGAATCAAGGGCACCCGCGCCATGCAGGCGTTTCTGCCCAACACCTATCCGGCGGGGGTGATCGCGCCGTGCCTGACGTGCCTGTCGGGGTACACCTATGTGACGTCGAACGGCAATTCGACGCGCGAGAGCGGGACCTTCCAGTTGCGACGGCGATTGCATAACGGGTTGACGGCGACGGGCCAGTACACCTATTCGCGCTCGTTCGACAACGCAATTCTGGGGGGCAAGGCCAATACGAACAGCATGATCGCGCAGAACTGGCTGGATTTGAGCGCGGAGCGCGGACCCTCGAATTTCGATCAGCGCCACATGTTCACGCTACAAACGCAGTTTTCGTCGGGCGTGGGCGTGAAGGGCGGAGCGCTGCTGCACGGCTGGAGGGCCGCGGCGTACAAGGGTTGGACGCTGGTTACCAACATGACGGTGGGTTCGGGCCTGCCGCAATCGCCCGTCTATTTGACGGCGGTGAAGGGCACTGGCGTGACCGGACCGCTGCGTCCCGACGTGACGGGGATTTCGGTGCAGGAAGAAGTCGGCGGGCGGCACCTCAATCCGGCGGCGTATGCGGCGCCGAAAGCGGGGCAGTGGGGCAATGCGGGGCGCAACTCGATTGTCGGTCCCGGGCAGTTCACGCTGAACGCGTCGCTGGGACGGACGTTCGCGGAGAATCTGGATCTGCGCTTCGATTCCACCAATGTGCTGAATCGCGTGACGTATCCAGGGTGGAACACGGTGGTCAATGGCGCGCAATTCGGACTGCCCAACACGGCCAACCAGATGCGCAATCTGCAGGGCACCCTGCGGTGGAGATTCTAAGCATGAAGACCATATCCTTAACCTTGATTTTCGTGCTGCTGGCAAGTGCGCAGCAGGCGACGCAGCCAGCCACGCAGACGCCCGCGCAAGCGGGGGCAGCGGTCCCCAGCACGGGGCTGGTGAAGTTCGAATCCAGCACGCAGTTGGTGGTGGAAACCGTGTCCGTGAAGGATAAGAACGGCAATCCGGTGGAAGGGCTGACCGCCAAGGACTTCACGATCACGGAAGACGGCGTACCGCAGACCATCAGCTTTTGCGAATTCCAGAAGCTGGAGGATATCGCGCCGCCGGAGTTGCAGCGGCGCCCGGACGATACGCCGGCCGTGGCCGCGCCGGCTTCGGCTTTGTCGGCCGTCGCCAGCGTGACCAACCATCAGATTACGCCCGAAAGGCCGGGTGACATTCGTTATCGCGACCGCCGGCTGCTGGCCATCTATTTCGACATGAGCGCCATGCCGGTGCCCGACCAGGTGCGCGCCGAAGCCTCCGCTTTGAAGTTCATCCGCAACCAGATGCAGAAGGCGGATTTGATGGCGATCATGGCATTCAGCGGCACGGGCGTGCAGGTGATGCAGGATTTCACCGATAAAAGAGACGAGCTGGAAGCCGCCATCACCAAGCTCTTCATCACCGACGACGGTCTGGGACAGAACGACGATACGGCCGACGTCGGTTCGGCCTTCGGGTCTGACGACGCGGAGTTCAATCTGTTCACCACCGACCGGCAGTTGGGGGCCCTGCAAACCGCCGTCAAGATGCTGGGCACGCTGAACGAGAAGAAAGTGCTGGTGTACTTCGCGAGCGGCCTGCGGCTGAACGGCATCGACAATCAGGCGCAGCTGGCGGCGACCACGAATGCGGCGATTCGCGCCAACGTTTCCTTCTACCCGGTGGACGCGCGCGGGCTGGTGGCGCAGGGTCCGATGGGCGATGCCACCAGGGGGTCGCAGGGCGGAATCGCGATGTATTCCGGCGGCGGCGCGATGGCCAACAACAACAACTTCCAGAAATCGCAGGATACGCTTTACGCGCTGGCCGCCGACACCGGCGGGAAGGCGCTGCTGGACAATAACGATCTGTCGCAGGGCGTGGTCAATGCGCAGAAGGCGATCACCAGTTACTACATTATTGGTTACTACTCGGCCAATGCGAATATGGACGGCCGTTTCCGCCGCATCAAGATCACCATGGCGGATGCCAGCCTGAAGCTGGATTACCGGCAGGGTTACTACGCGGGCAAGGAATTCAAGAAGTTCACGCAGGTGGACAAGGAGCGCCAGTTGATCGATGCCCTGATGCTGGGCGACCCTATCACGGAACTTACGATTGCGATGGAAGTGAATTACTTCCAGCTGAATTCGGCCGAGTATTTCGTGCCGGTAGTGGTCAAGATACCGGGCAGCGAACTGGCGCTGGCGCGCAAGGGCGGGGCGGAACACACGCTGATCGATTTCATCGGCGAGGTCAAGGACGAATATAACGTGACGGTAGCGAACGTGCGCGATAAGGTGGATATCAAGCTGTCGGGCGCCACCGCCGCGCAGTTGTCGAAACAGCCCATTCAGTACGACACCGGCTTCACGCTGCTGCCGGGCACTTACGGCATCAAGTTTCTGGCGCGCGACGACGAAACGGGGCGCATGGGGACTTACATGAATAAGTTCGTGGTGCCGAATCTGAATAAAGAGGCCAAGCGCATCCCGATCAGTTCGGTGGTGCTCAGCGGGCAGCGCGTCGATATGAAGGATTCACTCTTCACGGCGAACAAGGATAAGGCCGCCGCGCTGGTGAATCCGCTGATTCAGGGGGGGCAGAAGCTGATTCCCAGTGTGACGCGCGTCTTCAGCCGCAGCCGGGACATGTTTGTCTATCTTCAGGCGTATCAACGCGGGCAGACGACGCAGCAGCCGCTGGTGGCGTTTGTGACCTTTTATCGCGGGCAGACCAAGGCGTTCGAAACGGCGCCGCTGCCGGTGACAGAGGGCATGGACCCGAAATCCAAAGCCGTACCGTTGGGCTTCAGCCTGGCGCTGAACAAACTGCAGCCCGGGCGATACAACTGCCAGGTGACGGTGGTGGATACGGCCGGGCAGCGCGCCGCCTTCTGGCAGGCCGCGGTACAGCTGGTACAGTAAGCGCGCAAGGCGGGACCGGGCGGCGAGCTGGTTTTCGCCCGTCCTTGGCGAAAGCTGCCGCAAGCAGAATTTGTAGAACGGATGGCGCGCTCCGCGGACCTGCAAGGCAAGCGTGCGTCATTGAGTTTCGAGTCCGCCGGCCGGGCGAAGGGCAACCACGGGAGCTAGCGCGGCGTTATAGACAGCATACACATGGCAGCAGCGTTGACCCATTTGCAACTCCGCCTTCACGAGCTCAACCAGGCGCCTTTCCTTGGCGTACACAAACTCCTGATCCAAGTCCTCCGGCTGGGCGATTAGGAATCGTTCCCGACGCTGTGTTTCGTGATCGTACTCGTAGCCATAAAGGTCGCCGATATTCCATGGGTGGTCCGGGTATAGAAGAAGGGCATTCAACCCGACGCCCACTACCGAATGGTTCATATGGTGTTCTTTGATGGCATTCTTGATTTGCGCCTCCAGGCTCTGGTATGCGGCCTGGAGCGGCGCGTCCCTGCAGACGCCGATTACATGTTCGGTGAACGGCGGCAGCTCCGACGAAACGTCATCCCACGAGACGAATGCCGCAAGACCCATCAAAAACTCACTGAATAGCAACTACGAGGCGCCTGGCCTGCGTTTGATCTGCTTGGTGACACGCGCCTTTGAGCAACTGTTGTCTAACGGCTCGATGGTCGTCTCCAACACGCCGTAGGTTTCTGCGAACGAACGCAACCCCGGTTCGCCCCACTCATAGCCGCGTGCAACCATGTTGCCAGCCTCGATCCGATACAGCAAATCGTAGACATCGCTGGCGTAACCACCCAGCAGCGTGCCGGTGCGCTTGATGATGGTCCGCGACACGCTATAGAATATAAGGTCTTAAACGGTAAAATAGTTGAAAGGAATAGGGTGATGCGATTTACGGACGCAAAGCGCCTGGTTGCGGCTTGCTTCAGCCTCACGATCATGGCAATCTGCCTTTTCGGATCAGCCGGCCGTCTGGATTGGTCGAATGCATGGGTTCTTCTGGGACTCTCCTTCGCCGCGGGCGTGGCATTTACGGTCGGGTGCGATCCGGAGTTGGCCGCCGAACGGAGGAAGGTCAAGGCTGGTAAGAGCTGGGATAAGGTGCTGGTCGGCATCACGGTTCTGCTGGGGCCCATGGCGGTGTGGATTACTGCCGGACTGGACCACCGGTTTCAATGGTCGCACGGCGTGTCTTCCTCAGCGTTCCCCGCAGGCTTGACAGCGGCCGTGCTTGCCGCTGCTCTCATCACCTGGGCCATGCGATCCAACAGGTTCTTTTCGGCCGTGGTTCGCATTCAGAAGGATCGGGGGCACACGGTCGTCGATGGGGGACCTTATCGATTCATCCGGCACCCGGGCTATACCGGCATGTCCGTATTTACTCTGGTGACACCTTTCATTCTCGGTTCTTATTGGGCGCTCGTACCAGCGGCGGCTACAGCATCAGTAATCGTGTTACGGACGATCATGGAAGACGCGACGCTGCACAGCGAGCTTGATGGTTATGCCGATTATGCGCACAGGGTGCGACACAGGCTGTTGCCGGCTATTTGGTAGGGTTTTTTACGCGCGGTGGCGTCTA
Organism: Candidatus Solibacter sp.; assembly: GCA_039934035.1. Lineage (GTDB taxonomy): Bacteria > Acidobacteriota > Terriglobia > Bryobacterales > Bryobacteraceae > Solibacter. Next base: position 134,933 of record JBDTMZ010000147.1, read on the forward strand.
CCGGGCCGGAGCTTCATGGCGTTGACCGCCTGGCTGCGCTGAGCTTGGCTCGGCGGCATCGGGGGATGTTTACGCATATCGGCGAAGATTGTTATCCGGCTCAAGCGCACGGTGTCATGAGCCTTTGTTCAGATAAACTGACGTCAGGAATCGTCCGGTGGGAATCCAGCCCGACAGGGATTCACTGGAACATCACCGACCCGGTGTTGCTGGTCATTCCGTCTACATCTACTCGAACATTGAGCGTGCCTGCTCCCGCAAGGGTTCTGGGCAGGATGACATTGACTTGGTCCAATCCCCTGTACTGCAGTTGCGGTCCTGCGTAGGATACCGGAAGAATGAACTCGCCGATGTGCACGGTGACCATCCCCGTCGAACTCCAACCGCGCACGCCGGTACCGTATATTACGAGCGAGAGGTACTCGCCGTCGGCCCCGAACACGATCGGCTTGGGGCTAATGTTCCCGCCGGCATCGACCTGGAACACGGGTTCCCAGATCTGCGTCTGATCCGGCTTGCTTCGGACCAGCGATGCCGCTACAAGCCCGTCCGGATTCAAAGTGAACACCCCGGGGCCTATGGCGGCAAGGCGCAGTGGAACCTCCACGGCCGGCCACCCTTCCCTCCGCACCACAAACTTGGTGTCTCCAGCCATCAACTCGCCGGGGAGGACGGTGTTGAGCTGACCGGGCCCGCTGAAAGTGACCTCCACCGGCCGTTCAATGCCGCTGGCGTCGTTCACCACCACGGTCACGTCGGAGTCCTGTCCTCCCAGATCGACTCCCAGAATGGTTGCCAAGGATCCTGAGGCAAGCGCTCCCGCCCGGAAGGACGCTGCGTTGACCACACCGTCGGGCGCTATCCTCGGCGGGTAGTACTGCGGGAACAGATCGTGATTCGGCCAGACCGTCGCGGCAGCTAATGCGTCCCAGATGGGCTGTGAGGTGTAAGCGTTGGGGTAAGCATGATCTTGAGTGGCGCCGTTAAAAACGAACGCATAGCAGAGGCCATTCGCAAAGCGGTAGAACCATGTATTCGTGCCCGGCGCGGCACCGCCGTGTGACCAGGTCACCCCGCCCATCTGCGCGACAACGAACAAGCCAAAGCCATACCAGTTGGGCGAACCCGGCACCCAGGTATTGCGGGGAGTCTCCGCCACCATGGATGCAAATCCTTGCCGGCTCAAAATCGCCCGGGGCCGCGTGCCATCCAGCATCGAGACGAACTTGGCGAGATCGATCACCGAGCCGATCCACCCGGCGTCGGCGTCGTTCAAATCCATATCCAGAAGTCCGTACGGCGCAGGCTGCTTTTCCCGTGCCGCGGAGACACATGAGTTGACGGTTGGCGCGCCAGGATAGTCGTAGTATTTGACTTCGCCCGGCAACCGGCCTGCCAGGTGCGAGCTGCCGCGCTGGATGCGAGTTAACCCAAGCGGATCGAGGACCTTTTCCCGAACATAGGCTTCATATGCCTGGCCGCTTACCTTCTCGATGACGCGTCCCAGGAGCATATAGCCGAAATTGGAGTACGCAAAGCGCGATCCCGGATCGAAATCCAATCGCTGTGCCAGCATGTAGCGAATCATGGTGTCCCGAGAGGGCGGGAAACTGGTGTGCGTGGCGTTTGACGCATTCGCGGTGGGGTCGCCGATCATGGGATCGCCACTCTGGTCCCGGTCCCAGCCGCCAGTGTGATGCAACAGTTGACGTACCGTGATGTTGTGGAGGCGGCTGTCTCCCCACTTCCCGTTGTAGGGAGAGTATTGACTCAGGATGTCCCACACGGGCGTGTCGAGATCGAGTTTACCGTCTTCTAGCAGGCGCACGACGGCCGCGGCGGTTAGGGTCTTGGCGATACTTCCCCAGCGGAACAGAGAATCGGGCTGGACCGGCGTCTGCGCTTCGGCATCCGCCAAGCCATAGCCACGGGCGAAGAGCAGGTGGCCAGCCTTGGCCACCGCCAAGGCTCCGCCCTTTACCCCATAGCGGGCGAGCGCCTGCTGCATTACGTCGTCCAAGGCTGAAAAAGCGGGTATGGCGGGTCCTGTCTGGGCGAGCGCCGCCGGAGCGGCCGCAGTAACCGCGAGCAAGGCCACGAGCGTCCAAACCCGGACCGCGCGGTGAACTGTCGACGCTGATGATTTCATAGAATTCTCGGAACTCTCTCAGAGCGGCATCGCCTTCGTCCATCTCAGATAAACGGATTCCGAACTATATTATAAGCTCGACCCGCCGTTCCGCATTGCGACTAGCGCCGGGCGTCAGCTTTGGGCGCAATTCCGACGGCCAGTGTTGCCTTTAAGTGCGTTCCCAACTTCCCCCACAATGACCGTATCCGGCGTCTCCTGTTCGAAGTCGCCGCAGGCCGACAGCTAACCTTCGGGCGTCCGCAGTGGCCCTGATTGCGAGCGCCCGCGCGCCGCGAGCGCTCCGGCTAGTGATGCCGTTGGCTCTTCGCCACGGATTGTCTGAGCTGTGGATCACCTGTAATCCTGAGAATCTTCCTTCTCGGCGGACCTGTGATTTCGTTGGAGCCGACCTGATAGAGATCATCGACTTGCCGCCGGATGTGGATATGTATCAAGAAGGCGAGCGCCAAAAGTGCAGATACAGACTCGACCTTCTGACAGGCACATAGGGCGGGCCGTCCTTCACTGGCGATCCACCCCCGAGGCGGCTGTTCCCCACCAAATCGCGTTCACGGGTTGGTTTGTTACGCCGTAAACGCATGTTCGCTGAAAACTCACGTCCTTTGCTCTAATGTTTACCCTAATCCTCGACCCGATACCTGCCGATATGGTTACCGGGATCGTTGTTTGCTCAGACGTATTGACAGTTCGACTTTGGTGTTGGCCGTGGAACACGCGGCCGATGGTGTCGTGCTGACCGATCCAGCCGGCGAGATCTTGTACGTAAACCCCGGCTTCACCGCTCTTACCGGCTATACCCCGGAAGAAGCTGTGGGGCGGAAGCCGAGCATCCTGAAGTCCGGGCTGGTGCCGGGCGAGGAATACGCGCGGCTGTGGAGCACGATCAGCAAGGGCGAAGTGTGGCAGGGCGAACTGGTGAACCGCCGCAAGGACGGCACCACCTATCGGGAGGATATGCGCATCGCCCCGGTATTGGGGAAGTCCGGGGAGATCACGGGGTACATCGCGTTCAAGCGGGATGTCACCGAACGGCGGGCCGCCGAGGAGGCGCAGCGCGTGCTGGCGGCCATCGTGGAAAGCTCCGAGGATGCGATTCTCGCGCTTTCCCCGAGAGGCAAGGTGCTCACCTGGAATCGCGGGGCCGAATTGATTTCGGGTTATGTGGGCGCGGAAGTGATCGGCCGCTCCGCTGGCCTGCTGGTGGAATACCCGGAGGGCCTGTGCCGCTTCATGCAGCAGGTGCTGTCGGGCGGCGTGGTATCGCAATATGAAGGCGTATGCCGGCACAAAGGGGGCAGGAAACTGGACGTGTCCGTCACCGGTTCTCCCATTCGCAACCGTGACGGAGAGATCGTAGCGGTTTCGGCGGTGTTGCGCGATGTCACTGCCTGGCGGAAGACGGACCAGGCGCTGCGCGAGAGCGAGGAGAAATTCCGCCAGTTGGCGGAGACCATCCGCGAAGTTTTCTGGATCGTCGACCCCCAAACGTACGAAGTGCAATACATCAGCCCGGCGTACGAGCAGGTCTGGGGCAGGAGCCTGGAAAGCGCCCATCGGGATCCCCTGTCCTGGCTCGATGCCGTCCATCCGGAAGACCGCGCCGCGGTGGACGACATGTTTCAGGCGCAGGTTGTGAAAAAGGCGGTTGTCGCGGAGTTCCGCCTGCGTATGCCGGATGGTTCGGAGAAATGGATCCGCGACCAGGCATTTCCGGTAATGGACGCGGCGGGCAACGTGGTGCGCGTGGTGGGGTTGGCGGAAGAGATCACGGAGCGCAAGCGCTATGAGAGGGAGCTGATTCAGGCGCGGGAAGAGGCGGACGCGGCCAATCAGGCCAAAAGCCATTTCCTGGCCAATATGAGTCACGAGATCCGCACTCCCATGAACGGCGTGATGGGCATGCTGCAATTACTGCAGGAGACGGCGCTTACGGCGGCGCAGCGCGACCTGGTGAAAGTCGCACTATCGAGCGGCCAGATCATGATGACGCTGATCGACGACCTGCTGGATCACTCGAAAATTGAAGCGGGGAAGGTGGTATTGGAAGAGGTCTCCTTCGATCCGCGCGCCATGCTCGATCAGGTGACCCGCCTGGCCGGCGTGCCGGCGCGGAACAAGGGTTTGCGGCTCGAGTGCCGGGTCGCACCGGCGGTTCCGGCGCTGATTCGCGGGGATGTCTATCGCTTGCGGCAGGTGCTGACGAACCTGGTGGGCAACGCGGTTAAGTTCACGGAGCGCGGGGAGGTCACCGTTCGAGCAGAAGTGGAGAGTGCGGACGCCACCGCGACCACGATCCGCTTTGCGGTGAGCGACACCGGAGTGGGGATCTCCCCGGCACAGGTGCGGAGCATCTTTTCCGCCTTCGTACAGGCGGATGCCTCGACGACGCGGCGTTACGGCGGCACCGGACTCGGGCTGGCGATCAGCCGGCAGCTGGTGGAGCTGATGGGCGGCGAACTCTCGGTCGAGTCGCGGGAAGGCGCGGGTTCCACGTTCGGGTTCGCGGTGCGCTGCGGGAGGGCAGGCGCGGCGGAAGCCGGTGTTGCGAGCACGCTGCCGGCAACGTTGCCGGAGGCGCGGAAGCGGTCGGGCCGCATTCTGGTCGTGGAGGACAACCCCACGAATCAGAAGCTGGCCATGGCCCAGTTGCGGCGGCTGGGACATCTTCCGGTCGCGGTGAGCAACGGCGCCGAAGCCATCGAGGCTATCGGCAAGGACCAGTACGACCTGGTCCTAATGGATTGTCAGATGCCGGTGATGGATGGCCTGGAGGCTACGCGCCACATACGGGCGACGCAGCAGCGGCAGGTGCCGATTGTCGCTGTCACGGCCAGTGCGATGGCGTCGGACCGGGAGCGATGCCTGAACGGCGGCATGAACGATTACCTGGCCAAACCGGTCGATTTGAAACGGCTGGCGGAAATGCTGGATCGCTGGCTCCCGGAGATGCCGGTGGGGCAGTGCGAGGAGCTGCCTCTGCCGGCGCCAGAAGCTACTTAATATGGGAGGCTGGCCCGGTCAGCAGGCTGAAATCCGGCTTGGCGCCGCACGCCGGGGCACCCGTGAAGGAGGCTGGCCCCGTCCACGATCCGTTCCACGATACGGTGCGCCTATTTTGTCTAGCCAGGAGCACGTGATAAGAATCGCTCCCTTACGGTCGCGGCTCCGCAAGTCTTTGAATCAACGGAGCCGCGCACGTCAGGCCGGCGCTAGCGAATGACCACGCCGACGTTGGCGGGCGAGATATCGAGCCGGTCGATGCGGTGCCCCAATTCGAAGGGGCGCGAGATCGAGGCATCGGGATACATCGGAGTCAGGAAGTTTTCGATCAGAAAGTCCAGGGTGCGGCCGTCGATCGTGATGCCGGAGATTTCCACGCGTTCGATATCCACCGTGGCGCGGCCCGCGGACGAACGGATGCGAGCCGTGACCGTCACCGGCCGTTCTCCGTCAAGGAGCTTGGACATGAGCCAACCGGGCTGGCGCCCCGCCGAGCGCTCTAACCGGGCGAAATTGATCAGGGCGGTACCGGTGGCGAGATCCTTCCCGGCGCTGGAGACCCTCGGGTTGCGAACGCCCGCCGGAGCTTCATGGGTAACCACGGCATTCAATTCGGGATAGGTGAGAACCAGCCGCGAACCGGGACGCATGCGGCCGGCCTCGATGGCGTCGAATTTCTGCCTGGCACTGGTGTAATCGCTGTATGCGGCGACCGCCAGGGAAATACCGACTAACAGGATCCAGATTGCCCTAAGTCCTCTTCTCACAATGCTTAGGACGTGACGGCGGGGTTGGGGGTTGCCCGGAAAAGCGCGAAACGACTCACATGCTGTGGAAAACTCCACAACGCGGGGCCTACCGGAAGTCTGGCATTTCGGCAGAAATCCAAAAACTTCGCTCATCTATAAAGAGTTACATAAATTCAACCTCTGTTTTTGAAACGGTGGTCGCCGTGCATCAGCCGAATCGGAGATTCATATGTCTATATCTCTTATTGGCTGGTTGGTGGTTTTGGTGGCGGGACTTCTGGCCTGGCGCCTGGCGCGGAGCTGGTTCAAGGCCCGCGGTGAGCGGCTGGTGACTTGCCCGGAGAATCACAGTCCGGCGGGGGTGTCGCTCCAGGCCGGTCGTGCGATGCTCACCGGTGTTGGGTCGGCTCCAGAACTGCGGCTCAGCGAGTGCTCGCGCTGGCCGGAAAAAGCGGGATGCGGGCAGGAATGCGTGAGCCAGATCCGCGAAGCCGGTGCGGATTGCCTGGTTCGGAACATTATCGCGAACTGGTATCGCGACAGGGACTGCGCCGCCTGCGGGCAGCCGATCGGACCGATCGATTGGACCGGGAGTCATCCCGCGCTGCGGATCGGAAATCAGGTGAGTGTGGAGTGGAATCAGATTCCTGCCGATAAGTTAACTGTGACCCTGGAGAGCGCGTCGGCACTTTGTTTCGCGTGCCACACGGCCAACCGGATGGTTCATGATCACCCGGAATTGGTGATCGACCGTCATCGTCCCGGTATTTCTACGTAAAAGAGGCCCTTTTGAATTGAAACTCGCATGGTTTTGTCTTCTTGCCGGAGTCCTCCCGGCATGGAGCGAAACACGGGGTGCAACGTTTGCCCCCATCGCACTGTACTTTAAGTTTCAGCAGCCGGCGCCGCCGGCCGTCCTGAATGCCCTGCAGCAGGAACTGAGCGCCATCATGGGGCCGATCGGGCTGCAATTCGAATGGCGGGATCTGGCAACCGCGGGGCACGAAGTGTCCGCCGAACTGGCAGTCGCCTCGTTTATCGGCAGGTGCGATATAACGGGCATCAACGCCCACAGCAGGTTTGAAGGCGCCCTGGGCTGGACGCATATCAGCGACGGGCAGGTTTTGCCTTTCACCGATGTCAGTTGCGACCGTGTGCGCGAATTTGCGCAGTCCTCGTTGCTTTCGTTCCATGCGGAAGATCGGGAAATCCGCTATGGACGGGCGCTGGCACGCGTTCTGGCCCACGAACTTTATCATATCTTCGCTAACACGGTCCGCCACGGGTCGATGGGCGTCGCCAAGGAGGCCTACAGCGTACGGGACCTGTTGGGAGACGATTTCCAGTTCCGGGAAAAGGAGTGCCGTTTACTGCAAGCCAGCCGGCCGAAAATGACGCTGCCGGATTCGCCGAGCGCCACATACTGAGCCTCACGCTGGTCAGGGTGGCCAGTCGCTGAGCAATGTAAAAGCAAGGGGCCGCCGATGCACGCCGATGCACGCAGATAAGACGTTCTGAACACTGATGAACACAGCATCTTCTCATCTGCATCTTCTCATCTGCGTTTTCTTATCGGCGTGCATCGGCGTTCATCGGCGGCCCATACTTCTCTTCCGCCATCCCCCCTAATTCTCCGTAGGCATCTTCTCCGCCCGATCGATCACCAGCATCTCCACCGGCGCCCGCCGCCCTTCCAGCCGCAGACCGAGCTGCTCCCTGACCGCCCGCTCCAACGACGGACCCACCGGACTCTCCGCCACCACCCCCGTCCCCGGCGCCGCCGGAGCTTCATCGGGCGTAAACGTCAGATTGAACGAGTAGAATCCCTTCAGGTCCGTCATATCCAGCACCGGACGATCCATCAGGCGCGACAGCACCACCGCCACATTCCGCATCGGCACCGCATCCGCCCCCAGGGTGCCGTTCGAGAGCGACGTGCTGCTCTTCCCGAACTGGCTTTCCTTCATCTTGTGCCCCCCCTTATCCAGCACCAGCGCATACACCGTCATCTCCTTCATCTCCCGGTGCAGCGTGACCTTGAACCGGTCGGCCAGCAGATTCTGCATCATAATCAGCACCTCGTCCCGCGTCGCGCCCGCCGCCATCGACGCCGTGACATTGTAGAGTTCGCTCGCCAGCCAGTCCGGCCCGGAAATTTGATACGCCTTCACCTGGTAGGCCTCGATAAGCATCTTCGTCAGACTGACATTGGTCATGGTGACCCGCCCCGGATCCAACTTCATCGACGACGAGTAACTCTGACCTTGCGTCTCGGCGTGCTTCACGCTGGCCACTTCGAAGGTCCGCGGACCCGGCGTCGCATTGGCAGTCACCCGCTTCAGGAAGATCGCCTGCGTGCCGTTCCCCATATTGAGTTCGCCGCGCAGTTCGTCGTCCTTCAACTGCACCGCGACCTGGAAACTGCCGATTGTGAAGCTGGCGCGATCGCCGTCCACCGTGCCGTTCTCAAAGAAGAGTTGCTGGTCTTTGGCCGTGGGACCCCCGCTGCCGCTCAGTTTCGTCCCGTCCTGTTTGAGGATCAGGTAAATCGGCGCGCTGGCCCAACTCCCGGTAAAATCGGCCGCGCACAGAGTGAGCGGCAGTAGAAAAGCGGCGAAGCGGAGTTTGCTCATAACCATCCTTGCCGAGGTCAGACGAGGTTTGCCGCGGAAAAGTTCCCTCAGTCCCGCTACAGCAACTTATAAAGTATGCTCGTCGCTTCGTACTCCGCGCCGCCGGGAGCCTGCGCATAGCGCGGGACCGCCCCCGCCAACACATATCCCATCGAAAGATAGAGCGGCTCCGCGCTATCCCCGCTCCGCGTATCCAGCGTCAGCAGCGTCCGCCCCAACTCCCGCGCCATCGCCTCCAATTCGCGCATCATCGCGCGCGCCACGCCCTGCCGCCGCGCCTTGGGATGCACCAGCAGTTTACTGACTTCGGCGCGGTGCGACTGGTTCGGCATGGTATCCAGATTGAGGTGCACGGTGCCGATCACTTCCTCCCCAACGCGCGCCACCAGCATGCGCCGCGACCCGTTCCGCACGCTGCGCAGCACCTTGGCCGTCCAATACGACCGCGCCTCTGCCGGCGAAAACGGCAGCACGAACCCCACGCTCGCGCCGCCCTGCACCACCGCGTGGAGAATCCCGCCCAAGTCGTCGAGATCGCTCTCCAGTTGCGGCGAGCCCGGCTGCCCCGGCCTCCATTCCTCGATCACCACGTCCGCCATCCCGATAGTGTAACTATGCCGGGGGCGTCGCGGGCGAAAATGGGCAAGACGTTGGGGGAGACCGTCCTGCCATTTCCTCTGCCGCAAACAGGACAAATTGCCGCACCTCCCCGGCAGCCCCGCCGCACCCGGCTGAACTCTCCACCAAGAATCATGCCGCGCCGGCGCCCTCCCGTGGTTCAATATCTCCTGTGGTTGCCTGCGATCGGAAGCGGCCCCGTACACTACTCCGGTGGGCCGCGCCTTCGCTGCTGGCAGTGCGAACGGTTGGCCCCCAACGTGCCACTAGGCGGCCACACTCTTAGGAGAGGGAAGACTGGATGAATCACCGGATAACTACGCGACTTATGCAGCAGCCTGTAAGTGGCGCGCGTCAACTTATCGCGCTCCTCGCACTTACCACCGTGCTGGCAGCGGCCGCCTGGGGACAAGGCGGCGGCGCCGGACGCGGTGGCCCCCTTGTCTCCCTCAAGCAGATTCCCGTGCCTCAACCTGCGGGTCTGGCCACTTATGTAAGGGACCAGGCATCGCTCGTCGCGCTCGGCAAAGCTCTCTTCTGGGACGCCCAGGTGGGCAGCGACGGCAAGATCGCCTGCGCCAGTTGTCACTTTCACGCCGGCGCCGACCACCGCACCACCAACATCTTAAGCGCCCCGGCGGCAGGTGGCGGCCCGGTGGCGGCCAACCAGACCGTGAACCCGGCCAGCTTTCCCTTCCACCAACTCACCAATGTGGGCAACAACGCCTCGCCCGTCGTCCGCGACCTGAGGCAGGTAGCCGGATCGCCCGGCGTGGTGCGCCGCACCTTCCTCGCGCTCGACGCCGGCAAGTCTTCCGAAAATGGCGTCGATGTGGCGGGCGGAGCCTTCTCCGTCGGCGGACTCGGCGTCCGGCAGGTAGGCACCCGCAATGCGCCTTCGGTAATCAATTCCGTGTTTCAGGTGCGCAATTTCTGGGACGGGCGCGCCAGTCGCCTCTTCACCGGCCAGACCCCCTTCGGCGCCTCGGACACCGCCCTGAATGCCGTTGCTTTTCGCAATGGCCAACTGGTCCGCGAGGCCGTCGCCATCAACAATGCCAGCCTCGCCTCGCAGTCCGTCGGGCCGCCCATGAACACTTCCGAGATGTCCTACAACGGCCGCTCCTGGCCCTTGCTCGGGCGTAAGTTGCTGCGCCTCACACCGCTCGCCGGCCAGTTGGTGGCGCCAGACGATAGCGTTCTGGGCAGTATGGCGAATCCCTCCGGCTACGGTTTGCAACCCGCCTATAGCTACACCGCCCTGGTGCAGGCTGCCTTCCACCCGCTCTATTGGAACGGCGCCGGCCTGGTGGACGGTCCGTTCACCCAGATGGAAGCCAACTTCGCCCTCTACTGGGGCCTGGCCATCCAAGCCTACGAGGCCACGCTGGTCTCCGACAATACCCGGCTCGATCAATTCCTGGAAGGCAACGCGCAGTTGACCGCCCTGGAGCAGCAGGGCATGCAAGTCTTTCAGGGCGGACGCTCGCAGTGCACGCAGTGCCACCAGGGCGCCGAGTTCTCCGCCGCCTCCTTCAGCAATTCCGCCAATGTAGCCACCACCAATAACGATCCCGACGACGTCGGCTTCTTCCGCACCGGCGTCTCTCCCCTCGCCGAAGATCCCGGATTCGGCGCCAACGACGATTTCGGCCGGCCGCTCTTCGCCCCATCGCCCACCCGCGCCGCCGGCACTTTCAAGTCCCCCAGCCTGCGCAATGTGGAATTCACCGGACCCTATTTCCATAATGGCGGCCAAGCCACCCTGGAACAGGTAATGCAGTTCTATGCGCGCAATGGCGATTTCCCCGCCGGCGGCAATCTCGGCCCCGGCATCGGGCAGATCGGACTCTCCCCCGCCGACCAGACCGCGCTCGTCGCTTTCATGAAAGCCCTCAGTGACGACCGCGTGCGTTTCGAACAGGCCCCGTTCGACCATCCTTCGCTGTGCATTGCCAGCGGAGCCCCCGAAGTCTCCCCGGGCATGCTGGCCTTCGATTCGTCCGATCCGCGTTTCACCGCCAGCGCCGCCGAGAGCTTCGCCCTCATTCCGGCCGTCGGACGCAGCGGCAACACCGTGCCGCTCCAGACCTTCGAGGAATTGCTCGCCGGCATTGGCGCGGACGGCTCCCGCGCGCACAACCTGCGCGAAACCTGCGGCGCCTCCGCCGTCATTGCAGCGCCGCGCATCGACGCAGTCACCCACGCCGCCACCTTCCTTCCCGGCGCCGTGTCGCCCGGCGAAATCGTGGCCATCTTCGGTTCCAATCTCACCGGGGCGGTCGCCTTCGACGGCGTTCCCGCCACCATCGTCTATCGCTCCCTCAACCAGATGAATGTCACCGTTCCCTATTCCGTGGCCGGGCCGGCCACCACTCTGCAACTGGGTTCCACCGCCCTCGCGCTCTCCGTGGTGCCTGCCTCGCCCGGCATCTTCGCCGCTGTCTCCAGCGTTCCCGGCGTCATCACCCTCTACGGGACCGGCGGAGGCAGTCTGTCGCAAGACGCGCTGCCGCAAATCACCCTGCCGTCCAGCGTCACCGTCAACGGGCAGGATGCGCAGGTATTGTATGTGGGGATCGCGCCAGGGCTCGTCGAAGGCGTGAATCAAATCAATGTGAAGTTGCCGGCAGGTACCGAAACTGGTGCGCTGACCATCGTCTGGAAAGCCGGCGGCTTCAGCAGCAAACCGTTTGTGCTCGGCCGCTAAGCAGGCGATCTTCAGCGCGGTCCGGTCCTCCAACTGGTTTCAAAGAAAGAAGTCAGATTGCCTGATGCCCCCGGATTCATGCAATTGACGCCGCAAAACGAGGCTGGCCAGGAAAGGAATCAATCGCCACTCGATACCACAGGCCGCGGCGGACGGTTTTGGCAAACGCCACGCGACAAGGCAGGATCCATCGCTCAGAGTGCCGTTCTTGGGCCAGTGTACGGGACGCCGACTTTTTGTGCAGTGGGCGGGAACTGGCAAACGCTATGATTGGAGATTCTGAAGATTTCGTCATGAGTGAAATCCCTATTACTGCTGTTCCGCGAACGGCTAAAGGCGCGAGGAACGGCCACCGTAGGATGGACGGTAGTGTGATAACATTTCAACCGATATGATTCCCCAAGGTCCCCCGGACATCACTGGGCTGCTCGATGCCTGGAACCGCGGCGAGCAAGAAGCACTGGGCAACCTGATGCCCTTCGTCTACCCGGAACTGCGGCGAATCGCCAGGCAGCACCTGGGGTGGCGCCCCGCATGCCACACGCTGGAGTCAGCCGCCCTGGCCAATGAAGCTTACTTGAAGCTGATCCGAGCTGGCGGCATTCGCTGCGAAAATCGCCTGCACTTCCTGGCGCTCTGTTCGCAAATCATCCGGCGAATTCTGGTGGACCATGCGCGCCGCCGCGGCTATGCCAAGCGCGGCGGCAAAGCGCTGCAAGTGCCGCTGAACGATGCGATGGTAGGGACGCCGGCGCCCGGAATCGATTTGCTTGCCCTGGACCAGGCACTCGAATCGTTGTCCAGGATCGACGCCCGCAAAACCCGCGTCGTGGAGTTGCGATACTACGGCGGATTGAGTGTCGAAGAGGCCGCCGAGGTCCTGGGAATTTCCGCGGAAACGGCCAAACGTGATTGGAAAATGTCCAAGGCATGGCTGTTTGCCGCACTGGCTGGCGAGCCAAGCCGCGGAAGTCCGTAACGACCCGAGACCATGGACCCGACACGCTGGCGGCAAATCGAGGAGCTGTACCATGCAGCCCTGAAGCAGGAACCGGTGCGGCGGGATGGATTCCTCGCCGAAGCCTGTCGGGAGGATGTTGACCTGCGCCGCCAGTTGGAGTTGCTGCTGGCGCACAACGGCCATACCGGGGCACTGGTGGACCACGCCGCATGGGCCGGTGTCGAGAGCCTCGCACCGGGCCACACAATCTTGCAGCAAGGCGAAAGACTGGGGCCATACGAGATTCTGGGGCCGTTGGGAAAAGGAGGGATGGGGGAAGTCTACACAGCTACCGACAGCCGGCTGGGTCGTAAGGTTGCAATCAAGGTCTCCCAGGAACGGTTCAGCCAGCGCTTCGAACGCGAGGCGCGAGCCAGCGCGGCGCTGAACCATCCCCACATCTGCTCGCTCTACGACGTCGGACCGAATTACCTCGTCATGGAATACGTCAGTGGCGACCCGCTGCGAGGACCGCTCCCGCTCGATAAAGCTCTGCTATACGCCTCGCAGATCTGCGATGCGCTCGACGCGGCGCACCGAAAGGGCGTCACTCACCGCGATCTCAAGCCCGGTAACATCGTGGTGGGCGAGAACGGCGTAAAGGTTCTCGACTTCGGGTTAGCCAAGATCGCCCCGCCCGCCGACGCCCCCGGGGCCACGCCGCTGACTGGCGAAGGGTCCGTCATGGGCACGCTTGAATACATGGCGCCGGAGCAGATCGAGGGCAAGGAGGCCGACTCCCGCAGCGACATTTTTGCCTTGGGCGTGGTCCTCTATGAGCTCATCGGCGGGACGCGACCTTTTACAGGCACGAGCCGGCCCACTCTCATGGCCTCCATTCTCAAGGATCAACCCCGTCCGCTGCATGAGTTGCAACCGCTGACCTCGGTTGGCCTCGAACGGGTGATTGCAACGTGCCTCGAAAAGGATCCCGACAAGCGCTGGCAATCGGCTCGCGAGGTGAAGCACGCGCTGGAGTGGATGGCACAGACCGCGCCCGACGCCGCCCGAAACGCGGAAGCGCCGGCGATGAGGCTCCGGCCGTGGCGGGGTGTTGCGGCTCTGCTGGCCCTGATCGTCGTGGGTTTCGCGGGCTGGACGTTCAGGCCGCAAACCGAGCCGCCTCCTCGCATGATCACGTTGCAATCGCCCCTGCCCGAAAACACGAACCTGGGCGACTACGTTTCGCTTTCGCCCGACGGTCGCAAGCTGGTCTTCGCGGGAACGGAAAGCCGGGATTTTCTGTGGATTCGCGATCTGGATACGCCGGAGTGGAGGCAGTTGCCCGGCACAGAGGGCGGGGGGTCTCCTTTTTGGTCAACAGACAGCCGGTACTTGGGGTTCGCTGTCGGGAACCAACTCAAGAAGATCGATGTTGCCGGCGGTCCTCCGCAGACGCTGTGCACGGTGCCGACGGACGCCGCCGGATCAGGCGCCTGGAACCGGGACGGTGTAATCGTCTTCGGCAGCACCCGCAGGGGCTCAGGCGGCCCGCTGTGGAGGATCTCGCAAGCGGGCGGCTTAGCCACCGCGATTACCGAGGTGGATGCATCGAGGGGAGAACTGTACCACGCGCTGCCCAGTTTCCTGCCCGATGGCGAGCACTTTATCTATTTCCGCTCGGGAACGCCCGAGGTCGAGGGCGTGTACGCCAGTTCTCTGGACGCCAAACCTGGGGATCAATCGCCTAAGCGTATTCTGGCAGGCAGTTCTGCCGCGTCCTACATAAACGGCTACCTCTTTTTCATGCGCGGGAGTACGCTGATGGCGCAACCGTTCGACGCCAGTCGCCTGCAATTGCACGCCGATCCGCTTCCGATGGCCGCGCACGTGACCACCACCTGGTACAACACCGGAGTCTTTTCGGTCTCTCCTGCCGGCGTCCTGGCGTACCAGGCAGGAGCAGGCCGCGGACGCTCTCAGCTCACTTGGCTGGACCGGTACGGGAAGATTTCTAGCACGCTCGGGCAACCCGGTTCCGAGACGGGGATTTCGCTATCGCCGGACGGAACGCGCGCTGTGTTTCGTGAACGCGGTTCGTTTTCCTCGATCCTTCGCGGTGAATCGCCAGGCGATCTGTGGACGATTGACCTGGTTCGCGGCTTGCGCACCCGGCTCACGTTTCGGCAGAATGCCGGCTGGCTGGGCGTCTGGTCGCCGGATGGCAGCCGCATCGCCTTCGCGGCCGGCAACCTCCAGGACACTCTGTATGAAAAGGCATCCTCCGGGGCGGACCAGGAGACTGAGTTGTTGAAGCAGCCAGGGAGGAGTCTCACCCCCACAAGTTGGTCGCGCGACGGGCGGTTCCTCCTGTACTACATCTCAAACGCGCCCCGGACCGGGTACGATCTGTGGGTGCTGCCGCTACAGGGCGATCGCAAGCCCGTGCTCTTGCTGGGCACCGTCTTCAACGAGTGGGGTGCCCGCTTCTCGCCCGACATGCGCTGGATCGCCTACGCTTCCACCGAGACCGGCGGTGATGTCTTTGTCCGCCCGTTTACTGCTTCAGGGCCGTCCGGCGCGCCGGCGCTTGGGGAGGGCAAGTGGCAGGTATCCAGGGACGGCGGCAGCTGGCCAAGGTGGCGCGCAGACGGCAAGGAGATCCTCTTTGAGAGTCGGCTACCGGGAAGATCCAAGATAGCCGTGGCAGTGAAAACCGATGGCGGGGCCTTCGAGCCCGGCGATCCTCGGCGGCTGTTCGAAGGTCCCCCGGATAACGGCTGGGACGTTACCCCGGATGGCAAGCGTATTCTGCTAGGTGCCCTGCAGGTCCCGCAGAACGGTCAAATCCCCATCACCCTGGTGCTCAACTGGCAGGGGCTGTTAAAGAAGTGAACGTGGGCTTCCTGGCAATGGCCCCGACCCATCCGCGGCCGACTCTTGACGTCTACACGTTCTGCCGTGGCGCCGCCCAGCGGAATCACTGCCGCATCCCGATTCAGCGAACACTGTAGGTGTACGTGCCCTCCCAGTGGTAATTCACTTCTGTGGCCGACGAAGAAAACGGCGAGACAGCGATACTGGCGTGGAAGCCCGCGAACTGGCCGGCGCCGTCCGAGAACGTGCACAGTCCGAAGTTGGCCGCATCGATCGTGCAATGGCCGACCGCCATATTGCCGGCCCCGGCGTCGAGAAAGATGTCTGTGGCAAGAAAGCCGGTATCAGAAAAAGCCTGGACATAGATGACCTTCGAGCCCACCTTAATCGCCGGAAGGTTCGAGGACGTGATCGTGCAATAGCTACCCGAGGCTCCCGTGTACTGCGAACACTCCTTCGTCACATGGAGAGCTCCGGAATTGTCCTGACGGACTGCGGTTCCCGCGAAGACCGCGCCGGAATTCGTCACGATCCAAGTGATCTCGCGGCCATCCGGGGTGACCGTGAAGTCGTAGGTTGTCGTCCCGTTGAAAGTTTTCGATCCTGTGCAGTCGGTGTTCACCGCGTAGACGCCCGGGACCGCGACGAACTTCTGCACGAAGCCTCCCGTGCTTTGCGTGAACGTCGCCTGCCCGTTCCCGTGCCCGTCGTAGATGACCTTCCCCCGTGTGGCAACCGCGACAGCCCCGATCGTGCCATTGCCTGACAACGAATACGTCCCGTTGAGAGTTGCCTGGGAGCAATTCGACGGCGGCCCCTGTGCCCTTGCGGCCGAGGCGGTCAGCAACAGGACGAGAATTGCGCCGAGCTGAGCGTAGCCCTGCCCTGTTCGTCTTGCCTTCTTCATACCAAACTCCCTTGCTCTTTGGGACTCTGAAAATCTCATGACAGTAGTTCTCCTGCACCTAATCCGGGAGGTGGCACCAAAAAGGGTCACCGTGATGGAATTATTTTGTGCAAGGGTCTGAACCGGCATGCCTGTGGAAGGTCTACCGGCCCCGCCACTCCCCGGCGCCCATATTGCTACGGGCGTTCTTGCACCGGAATACTCACTGGCGCTCCTGAAACCCACGCCGCGGTTACCTGAATGGTTGCAGGTCCCCTTGCCGTATCGGGAGGCATTCGAAAGTTCACCTGGTATCCGTCCACTGAGCCGGGGTAGCCCACAGCGCTGAGTACCTCGGCCGCCTTTCCGTTGACGATCACCTCGACCGGTGAGTTGACAACCGCCAAAGGGCTCGATGGGGACGGTTGGCCAGGGTCAACTCTCGGGATCACCGGACCGAGGCCCGTCGCAAAGAGCGACAAGATCTCCCCTTGCGTTGCCGGCTTGGTCGCCGTGACGAGAGAGAAGTCGCTGGAATGGGTGATGGCGGGACCCGATGGGAGCATAGTAACGTCGGGGCGTGCCATTGGGATCACGTGGGCGATCCACCGCACGGTTCCGCCTCCATTGCGGCGGCGATTTGCAGGGTCCTCCGTGAAGGAGGCGTTCCGTTGAGTAACCACTCCCGGCGCCGCGGGCGCCACCGACATCTGCCCCCGAGCGCCGAGAAATGCTCCCGTGCCGCCAGTGATCACGAAGTTGTTTCCCCCTGCAGCCGCCGGAGATCCTGGCGGCGCATCACCGGCAGGCAATCCGCCAGCCACAATGGTCCCGATCGGGGTACCGTCGCTCCTCAAGAATTCGAAGCTTATTACACCCACAGCCTGCCGCACAGTGTCAGAGATTGCTTGACCCGGAGTAGGCGCCGTTCTCAAAACAAAGGCCGCGACAGAGTTGGCGTAAGTCCCCTTTACTGGCTGGCCATTTACGGCCACGATGTCGGCAATACCTTCAACCCTGTAGAAATTTCGTGGGATGGCTGTTGGCGTAGTGACGCTGGGATCCGTGGCATACTTGGAAACGTCTGTGGTGTCTTGGAAATACACAACGTTGTTTGTCAGGTCGATCTGTAGAATCACAGGCGGCGCGACCTGGGCCGAACTGAATTGAGAGCACGCGGCGGCGCAGAGAGCCATCGCAAGAGCTGTTTTCCCTCTTAGCAGGTTGTGAAGGTCCATAGTTATTTTCCTTTGGTTGATTGGCCAGCCCAATTCGGCTCACCTGGCACGAATAAGGAAGCGGGGGTGTGAAGGTTACAGCGCCCGCGGAAAAACCCTAGAATAAGCACTGAGACTTTGGTCCAGATGTCAAATTGCCCTCAGTGCGGAGCGGAATTGGGTTCCGGCGATCCCGCCGGACTGTGCCCGCAATGTCTCATCCTGGGCGCTTTCGATAGTTTGGCCGGAGCAGAAGAATCCGGAACTCAGACCCTCGCGATAGCAACGGCGGCGGGTTATGACGATTTCGGCCGATATCGAATCGTTGGTCCTCTTGGCGAAGGCGGTATGGGCACCGTTTATCTTGCCGAGCAGTCCGAACCCATCCGCCGGCGTGTGGCTCTCAAGGTTGTGAAACTCGGTATGGATACTGCCCAGGTGCTGGCCCGTTTCGACAACGAGCGTCAGGCGCTGGCCATGATGGACCACCCCAACATTGCACGGATCTTCGACGCCGGCGTGACCAGCAGAGGGCGGCCGTACTTCGTGATGGAGTACATCGAAGGCGCAACGATTACAGAGTATTGCGATCGCAAGCGCTCGACCGCCAAGCACCGGCTTGCGTTATTCCTGGCGATTTGCCGTGCGGTCCAACATGCGCACCAAAAAGGCGCGATCCACCGCGACCTGAAGCCGTCGAACGTGCTGGTGACCGAGCAGGACGGCACGCCTGTTCCCAAGGTGATCGATTTCGGCATCGCCAAGGCGACCGATAAGTGGGCCGTGGAGAACACGCTGCTCACGCAGTTCGGCCAGATCGTCGGCACGCCTGAGTACGCGAGCCCGGAGCAAGCGGACACGATGACGGGAGTCATCGACGAGCTTTCCGATGTGTATTCGCTCGGCGTCATGCTGTACGAGTTGCTGATCGGAGTTGTACCGTTCGAAACGGCCACGCTGCGCGGCGCTGGTTTAGCGGAAATGCTGCGGATCATTCGCGAGGAGGAAGCGCCGCCCCTGCC
This sequence comes from Candidatus Solibacter sp., assembly GCA_039934035.1. GTDB lineage: Bacteria > Acidobacteriota > Terriglobia > Bryobacterales > Bryobacteraceae > Solibacter. The sequence continues at coordinate 153,737 of JBDTMZ010000147.1, forward strand.
GCGTAAGCTTGCTTCAATGGGAGCGAGGGCGAGCGACATCGCCGGGCGCCGCCAGACCGACCCAACTTCGCTTCGCCGCCTTGTGGATGGCGATCTGAATGCCATCACCATGAAGGCGCTGGAGAAAGTTAGAGAGCGGCGCTATGCTTCGGTTTCCGATCTGGCGGCCGATATCCAGAGGTATCTGCAGGACCGGCCCGTGCTGGCCTCGCCTCCAGGCCCGATCTATTTAACGCGCAAGCTTCTCCGCAGGTACCGAATGGCAGTCCTTGGCACAACCGCGGGAGCGGCATTCCTTTTGTTGAGCGGCGTGACGGTCTGGTCGTTGGCGCGTGCTTCCGCGGCACGACCCAAGCTGACCGCAAAGGACACCATCGTGCTGGCCGACTTCGACAACAAAACCGGCGATCCGGTGTTTGAGGACACACTGCGCCAGGGAATGTCCGTGGAACTTCAACAGTCGCCGTATCTCGCCCTGATTGCGGACAGAACGGTCCAGCAGACGCTGACTCTGATGGGACAGCCCAAGGACGCCAGGCTGACGCCGGAGATCGCTCGGCAGGTCTGCGAGCGAACCGGCAGCGCGGCTGTGCTGGACGGCTCGATCGCACGTGTTGGAACCCAATACGTCCTGGGACTTCGCGCGAAGGACTGCAACACGGGAAACATCTTAGATCAGCAGCAGGTGGTAGCCACGCGGAGAGAGGAAGTCTTAAATGCTCTCAGCCAGATGTCGCGAAAATTTCGAACCAGAGCGGGCGAGTCGCTGGCAACAGTGGAGAAGCACTCGATGCCGCTCTCCGAAGCCACTACACCGTCGTTTGAAGCCTTCAAGGCCTACAGCACCGCGGCTAAGTTGAGCCTGTCCTCCGAGAACTGGGGGCAGGATTCCATACCTCTTTTACTCCGTGCGATTGAGATCGATCCCAACTTTGCGATGGCTTACGCGAAGTTGGGGTTGGGGTACGGCGGCAACGGTGGCAATGAATCGGCGCTGTCCGCCGGGTACGCTACCAAAGCGTGGCTGTTGCGCGATCACGTCTCTGATCGAGAGAGATTTTTCATCGACTTCGTCTATGACCGGCAGGTGACCGGCAATTTGGAAAAGGCGTACAAAACGCTCGAGTTGTGGAGACAGACCTATCCCAGGCGAGCCCCGACGGTCGCCAATGCCCAGGATCTGCTCGGCGGAATATCCACGCAGGGCACGGGCCGATTCGAAAGGACAATGGAAGCCGCCCTGGACGGAATTGCGACGGAGCCCGGCCTTGCACCCCCGTATTCCAATCTCGCACTGGCCCAGTTTTACACGGACCGTTTCCCCGCCGCTGAAGACACGCTTCAGCGCGCCACCGCGCGCAAGGTGCAAAGGCCCTCGCTAAGCATCCTGCAATACAACCTCGCGGCGCTAAAGGGAGACCGGGAGCAAATGGACCGGATTGCAGGTTCGGCAAGCGGAAACCGTGCGCTTGAACACTGGATCGTCCACGCGGAGGCACTCGCTCTTGCCCGTTCCGGCCGTTTACGGGCTGCGCGGCGGTCGTCCGGGCGCGCTGTGGACCTGGCTCTGCAAGAAGGGGAAGGGGAAGTCGCCGCGACTTTCATCGCCGCCCGAGCCGTGTGGGAGGCCCTTTGCGGGAATTCCGCCGAAGCACGGACGGCCGCCATGGCCGCGCTCGAACTGTCCACGGGCCGGGATGTCGAATACGCCGCTGGTCTTGCCCTGGCGCTGCCGGGAAACTCGGCGCGATCCGAGGCTCTCTCCAGCGATTTGGAGAAGCGATTCCCGGAAGATACTTTTGTGAAATTTACATACACGCCGGTCCTGCGCGCCTTGGCCTCGCAGGGAAAGGGCAAGTTTGCGGACAGCGTAGAGCGGCTGGAAATCACGCGTACCTATGAGTTCGCGGTGAATGGCCTCAACTTTCTGTATCCCGTTCTTGGCGGTTTGCACTCGGCGTACGTGCGGGGCCAAGCTTTCACGGGTGCGCGCAGGAACGCCGAAGCCGGAGCCGAGTTTCAGAAGATCCTCAATCATCGAGGCCTTGTGGGCTTGGATCCAATCGGCGCACTGGCGCATTTGCAACTCGGGAGAGTGTTCGTGTTGTCGGGAGACAAACTCAAGGCGAAGGCTGCTTATGAGGCTTTCCTGGCGGTCTGGCGGGAAGCCGATCCCGATGTCCCGATCCTGAAAAGCGCCAAAGCAGAGTACGCGAGGCTCTAGCCCGCGCTGTAACCTTTGGCGTCCGATTCCTTACGCTGTTTAGAGGCAAGGAAAATGAATGAGCGGACCATGCACACGTCGCCGGGATCATCCCAGTTTCCGACCACCCGGTGGACCATGGTGTTCGCCGCCGGCGATCCGCATCGGAAGGAAGCCCGATCAGCTCTGGTCGCTCTGTGTGAGAACTACTGGTATCCGTTATACGCCTATCTGCGCCGCCGCGGCTATGCTGCCGATCAGGCGCAGGACCTCACGCAGGACTTCTTTATCCGGATGTTGGAAGGGCGATATCTTGATCGCGCTGACCCGGAAAAGGGCCGGTTCCGGTCGTTTCTGTTGACCTCCTTGAAGTTTTTTGTCGCTGACGAAGAAGATCGCCGGCGCGCGCATAAACGGGGCGGCGGGGCGGTTGTCTCGCTCGAATTCTCGTCTGGCGAAGACCGCTACCAACGCGAGCCTGCGCACGATGAGACCCCCGAGCGACTTTTCGAGCGGCGCTGGGCGCTTTCGGTGCTCGACCAAGTCGTGCAGAAATTGCGGACCGAGTTCGTTCGTCACGGCCGCCCGGAGCATTTCGACCAGTTGAAAGTTTTTCTACTCGGGCGGTCCGATGCGTCGTATGCGGCGCTAGCGCTTGAAATGAATACCTCGGAGGGAGCGCTCAAAGTCGCGATTCACAGGCTTCGCAAGAGGTACCGCGAACTCTTTCGCCAGGAAATCGCGGATACGGTGGCCGATCCCGCGGAAGTGGAATCTGAGCTCCGGTTTCTGGCTGCCGTGCTGACAGGCAAGTAGCGGCGCCACCATAGCCGGAGCACCTGCGGTCGGCTGTGCCACCTTGCTGGCGGAGAGCTGGACCAGATTCAGTTCCTGCTCGGGCACGTCTCGATCCAGACGACCGAATAGGGCATATCGTACCTTCTGTTTGGAACCCAGATAATGCCGTTTGAATCATTGCCTGAGCCAACGATTGTGCCGCTCAGCGCTTTTGGCAAAGCGTGGCCGCACAGCGGGAATGCCAGGAAACAATTCTGCGATTGCTCGTTGCATTTGCCCGCCTTCAGTGGCCCGGTTCCGTTTCCCGGCCTGCCGAATCGAGCCAATAGTCTGCGGGAGACGCAGCCCGCTGCATGCGTCCCCCGTCAAGGCCCAACCTCCCGTTTAGAATCGAAGCGCGGCGTTCACCTGCGCCGTCCGGCCGGCCCCGACGCTGCTTACCGTTCCAAACGCTGCCGAGGTCAGGCTCGTATTCGGAGCGCCCCAGCGGTGGAAATTGAACGGATTGGAGAAATCCATGCTGAAGTCCAGCTTAGCCCTCTCTTTGAGCGCGAAGACACGGCCAATCGTGAGGTTTTCTTCCTTGAACCAGAACCCGCGAACCCAACTCAGGTTTGGATTCAGATTCCCGAAATTGAAACCGGTGCTGGTCGTGAAAGCCGCTGAATTCAGGAACTTGCTGGTGGGCGTGAACTCGCTTGGCTTGGTCGTGATGTACGGAGAGACGCCCTGTACGGCATTTCCCCACTGCGAATAGCCGACTGAGCCTAAGTTCCCGGCGGCGGCGTTAATAGTGAGAGGGAGTCCGGAATTGTACTTCACGAAGCCATTGATCTTCCAGCCAGAAACCACCGCGTTCACTGGACGCGAAGCACCGTTCAAGAAGGATTTTCCTTTACCCAACGGCAGCTCATAGGTCCAACTAAAACTGAACGACGTCGCTGCGAGGGGGTCGAGTTGCATGAACCGCGTGCCCGGATACTGGGCGGTGGCCAGGGAAAAGCTCTTTGACCACGTGAAGTAGCCGAACAGCGTGAGTCCGTGAGAAAGGCGCTTCGTCGCCTTGGTTTGCAGCGAATTGAATTTCTGCTGCCCCGAACCTTCGCCTGGGCTGGATAAAACCGAAGTGTACTGCGGATACGGCCGCAACGACTGGTAAACCGTATTCGCGCCCAGCTGATTCACGAAACTGGGATAGGGGGACGTAAAGCCGGCGGCAACAGCGGCCGGCGAAGTGATCGATTGCGTCAGCAGCGTGCCGTTGCTCAAGCCGGAGATGGGCATGTAATTGTAGTTGGCGGTGAATCCAAGATGCGTACTTCGGCTACCCAGGTAAACAGCCTCCAGGGAAAGGTCTTTTCCCAGTTGGCGCTGGATCGAGAACGTATAGTTCACCGTCTGCGGCAACCGCGTGGCATTGGGCACCAGATAATTAATCGCCTGCCCGTTGAGATACGAAGGATCGAGTGAAGGCGGCCGCTGGAAGTTCTGCGGGAAGGTTCCCGTATTCAGATAGTAGAGCGGCGTGAAACCATCAGCCGAAGTGAAGCTCGGTTGCGCGTTAAACCCGGCATGGAAAGGTGTCGTAATGAGCTGCTGGGGAGCGTTCTGGTAGTAGATCCCGCCGGACGCCCGGATCACCGTCTTAGAGTCGAGTTGGTACGCGAAGCCCAACCGGGGCCCAAAGCCCTTTTTCCAGTTGGTCGAAAAAAACGGTCCGACAAGACCGGGTTGACCGGCAAATGCGAGAGCGCCCATGCGTCCCCCCGCACCAGGATTCGCAATATTGGATTGGAAGCTCGACATCTTGTTCTGCACTTCCGTAAACGAGGGATTGTAGTCCCAGCGGAGGCCGTAGGATACGGTGAGTTTCGGCGTCGCGCGCCACTCATCCTGCACAAACGCGCCTACTCTGAAATCCCGCAACCCGGTCTGGGTAGGGATGAACGCGCCCGCTTGACTCACAGCGCCCAACAGGAAACTGGCCACCGAACTACCCCAGGCGCCGTAGTTGGCGCCCGCGTTGGGCTGGCTCGTCAGCGAGTTGGAAAAGGTGAAACTCCCTTGCGAGTTGTTCGCCTGGAACTGGTTGATCCGATCCCGATCGAATTCCACTCCCATCTTGATCGAGTGCTTTCCACGAATCCAGGACAGATTCTCGATGAAGGTGTAGTCGAAGGCAAAGAACCGTACGTCATAGCCTCGCCCCATCGCCGCCGGGGATGCCGTTCCACCGTTGAAGGAGAGCGCCGGAAAGGCTCCGTTGTCTTGGGGTATCCCCGTGATTCCCAACTTCTTATCCCACCCCTGACCGGTGGTCCCGTTAGGCCCAATGTTGAACTCACGGTCGAGACCTACGGTGAAATGGTTGACCAATGCGGGACTGATGATGTAGTCGTGATTGAGGCGAATCTTCCACGACGTAGACTGCTGATCGTAGATCTGGTCCAGCGGATTCTGTTGTGGCTGCCCCCAAACCGGTTGCGGCCCGAGTCCAGGCGCGGGGTTGCCCCAAAGCAGCCGGGGCCGGGTCTGGTGTGTGTAGCTGCCCATCAGTTTCTGCTTATCGGAAAAGCTGTGATCGATCTTGATGAGGGGGGTCGTGGTGTTGTAGTAGGGCCAGGTGATCGCCCTATGGTCGTAGAAATTATTGATGTGGCCCGGCAGGCTCGGCGCCGGAATATACGACGAGACGATCTTCGCCATCGGAGTAATCTGATCGGCCGGAATGACGTTGTTGGGGAACTGCGTGCGCACGAAGCTGCCCTTGCCGTCAGGTTGTGTCGACCGTGGGTCAAAGATGGGAATTACCGTGCCGTTGGCGGCCGTCAAACCGTTGAAGTCCCCGCCCAGCATGGCCGGTGTGGGGACCGTGGCTAGCAATCCTGCAGCCCCTTGGCGGGCATAGAAAAGGCCCAGGCTACCAAAGAAAAATGTCTTGTTGCGGCCGTTGTAGACGTGAGGAATGACAACGGGGCCACCGAGCGTGAAGCCGCCTTCGTTCTGGCGCAAGGGAGTCCTCGCTTTCGCGAAGAAGGAACGCGCGTTCAGCACGTCGTTCCCCAGATGGTCGAAGACGCTGCCATGGAGCGTGTTCGTTCCCGATTTGATGATCACGTTGGTAAACCAGCTGCCAAAGCCGCCGTATTCCGCATTGAAGGCCCCTGTCACGACAGTCACCTCACCCACCTGCTCCAGGAACGGGCCATTCTCGGAGAGCGCGCCTTTCTGAATTCGCTCGCTCGCCCGGGCGCCGTCGATGAACCCTTCGGTTGCCCCAACCGTCGCTCCGTTGACCGTGGGAACGAAGGTGTTGGTGTTGTTCGCGCCCGGCAAATTGTCAATGAACCCGGTAATGTCCCGCTTGGTCCCGACCACAATCATCGGAAGCTCCTCGATGATCTTGTCCTTGAACCCCGCTGAGTTGTTCACCGCGGCGGTATCGAGGAGCGGTGCATCGGCGGTGACAGTGACCGATTCATTTACGCCGCCGGTTTGCAGGACCACGTCAACGCTCGCCTGTGCTCGCGGTTTCACTTCGACCGGTTCAAGTTTGAAGGTCCCAAACCCCGTTTTTTCGACGACCACGCGGTAGACCGCCGCAGGTAGATTCGGCGCGATATACACCCCGTCATTGTTCGTGGTCAGTTCGAGAGTGCTGTTGGTGTCGATCCTTACGACTTGGACCTTGGCGCCAGGGACCACAGCCCCGGAGGCGTCTTTGACGAGGCCCTGAATTGTCCCTCGGTCGATCTGCCCCCAAACCGGGATGGCAATCAGAAGAAGAAGCAAGGCGAGAACGGTCAGACTCTTTCCGTACCTCTCACCTGCGAATAGTTGGCAACTCTGTTGGGTCTTCATGGACTTTCTCCGATCTGCAGCAAAGCACTTGAGCGCAGTGGTCCGAATCTTTGGCCTGAACGATTCGCTCCTGGCTCACGCTCGGGGCTGGAGCCTCCGCATTTCTCATTCAGCAAAGCTAAATCTGACTTTATATCCTTGCTACAACTTTTGCGAGATTTACTTTGTTTTGGACTATATCGCGGCACAATCGCACTGTCAAGCGGTAATTCTCTGGCGAATCCGACACGCGATCTGTACCATCAGTTGCGATCACCAACAGGAAGCTTCCGGAACACGAAACGATCCGGCCGGGTTAGTGGACGCGAGGGCTTCAGGCGAATCCCCGCGCGTCCCACGCCCACTGGCCAAGCTAAACTCGCAAAGACCTTTAGCGCATTGTGAGCTAACGGTAATTGGTGCATTTCGAGAGCCTCAACCATCCGCGTGGAATCGAACGGTGCGCGGGCTCACGCAGCCGGGTTTTAGCAACGTTTGGGCCGCTGAATCCGGAGCTAGGCTAGACTGGGGCGTTTCGAACCGCTATACCACGGCGTCGCAAACGGGGGCCCTAATCCATTCAAGCTGACCCATAAATGTCTCGACAAAATGAGGCAACTCAGTTCTGTAAAAGGACAGCTTGACGCTCAGGCGTCCCAGGACATGTTCTTCCAAACGACAAACAGGAAAGGGCTTAGGAAAAAACGGGAGACTCTTGGTCGGGTTCGTCCCCTGGAGGATCAATGAAGCGCGCCAGCGGCTGCGGCGTTACCCAGGAAGGCACGCCGACACATTCCTGTGGAACCCGACAGCTAGCAGGCCGCTCGATCGCGCCCCATCCGCGCGCCGCAAGACTCCCGCACCACCAGGTGAAAGTCCACCAGGATATCGCGCGCCGGCATGTCCGGCGACTCGATTCGCTGCACCATCGCTCGCAGCGCCGCCGCGCCCAGTTGATCGCAAGGCTGGTGGATCGTGGTCAGCGGCACGGTGACCAGGCTTGCATACTTCACGTCGTCGAACGCCACCAGGCGGACCTGGTCTGGAACCACAATCTTCAATTCGGTGAAGGTCCGCATCAGCAGGGCCGCCGTGCGGTCGTTGGAGCATACGATTCCGTCCGGCTTGTGCCGTGCCATCATCTTCGCCACAATGCTCTGGTCGGACGGATCCAGCCGCTCCGCGAACTCGGGGCCGAGAGGCAAGGACGAGTGCGTGACGGTATCGCGGTAGCCGTTGTAACGCGCTACGCAACTCGGTGCCAGGTGCGGACGCCCGATGAAACCGATGCGCCTGCAGCCGGCGTCGATCAGGTGCTGCGTGGCCACGCAGCCGGCTCGCCGGTTGTCGATCCCCACCACATCGAATTTGCTTCGCTGCGGATAGTCTACGATGTCCCGATCCAGCAGTACGATCGGGATCTTTGCGTCGCTCAGCAGGGCGGCAATGGTCCGGTTGATGGCATCCTTCCGCGGGTTCGCTTCTATCGGCGCAAAGAACACTCCCGACACCCGGTTCGAAATCAGCCGGGAGCACACGTCTTTGGCATCGGCTTCCGTGGTTTCGGAGCCCGCCAGGGACCGGCCCCAAATCAGGACGTGATCGTGTTCTTCGTGGGCGGCGGCCATCCCCTGGCAGATCGGTTCGAAGATCTCGGTCTGCCCCAATTCAGGAATCAGCAAGCCAAACGCGTGCTGTTTCGCGGCGGAAGGCCGGACATAGGTTCCCGACCCGGCCCGGCGGTCGATCAGGCCGCCGACCTGAAGTTCCCTCAGCGCACGACTTACGGTGACGCGCGATGCTCCGAATGTTTGCACCAGTTCGTGCTCGCTAGGCAGCCGAAATCCGGAACCGTATGTGCCGCTCTCAATCGCCGTCCTCAGACTCTGGTAGATCTGCTTATACTTCGGACCATCATTGCTCACGAGTTGATGATACATTTCCCGGGACGCAGGGGGCAACCGAGTTCACGCACGTCCAGCCACCAAAACAGTCCGTTTCGTGGGAACGGGCATCCAGGCAGCGGCCTGCCGCCTAGAGAGCCAGATGACAATACCAATTGAGCAACATTATTAGGCACATCTGACCGCAAAGGATTGACAGGTTTTGAAATATCCGAATATACTGATTTCAAATCGAGAAGTGTAAAGTGTTCCAAGTTGACCCGCAACTCGCATGCGCGGCCGTAGACGAGATGACGCTCCAAGAGAGCAAAGAGGCAATCCTATGAAAATTCAATCGCAGTTAATCGCGGCCGTGCTTGTCTTCAGCGCGGCGACGTTTGCACAGCCCAATCAATCCTCGTTGAAGGTGGGCGCCGCAAAAGTGGATGTGACACCCGCGCAGAGTGAACTGCCTGCGACCTCGCTGGGCATCCTCGACCATATCTACGTGCGTGCCATCGTGATCGATAACGGCAGGACCAAGGCTGCACTCGTCGAGGTGCCCGGCAATCCGCCCAGGGATTATGAAGCGGTTGCGAAGCGCGCGGAAGCGGAGTTGGGCATACCGGTGAAGCAGAATCTGGCAGGCGGGACGCATTCCCACAGCATTGGCAGAGTCACGGGAATAGGGGATAAGATCTTCGAGGCCCTGAAGGCCGCCAACAGCAAGTTACAGCCCGCGCGCATGGGGTACGGAACCGGCGTGTCCTACATCAACGCCAACCGGAACATGATCGATCCGAAGACTCATACCTGGTGGGAGGGAGCCAACTACGAAGGTCCGTCCGACAAGACGGTTGCCGTGCTTAAGTTCGAAACGCCCAGCGGCGACCCGATCGCCGTCTACTACAACTACGCCTGTCACGCGGTCACCGTGGGTACTTTGGATCTGGTCAGCGGAGACTTCCCCGGCACTACTTCCAAGTACATCGAGGAGTCTCTCGGCGGCGACACCGTCGCACTCTGGTCTTCGGGCGCCGAAGGCGATCAGGATCCAATCTTCTTCCAACAGACGTACGATCTTCGTGAAATCCGCATCAAGGACTACGCGAAAAAAGGCCAGGACATCCGCAACGCGATGCCTCCCGGCGGCACGGGCATGGATCGGAAGGACCCGAAGACTGCGCTGCTGATGAACCAGCAGAAGCAGATGATCCTCACCTATGGGCAGATGCTGGGCGAAGAAGTGCTCCACGTGGTGCGCATGGGCATTCCGCGCATGGAATCCGCCACCCGCATCTACGGAGACGAAAAGAACTTCAGTTGCCCGGGCAGGCAAAGGATCAACCAGGGCAGAGCCGGCTTCCCGGGAGAATACAAAGATGGCGATCCGGCAGGGGCGCGATTGAGTATCCTCATGATCGGTGACATCGCTCTCGGCGGAGTTGCGGCCGAAGTGTTCAGCCCGATCGGTATGCGGTTCAAGAAGGAATCGCCCTACCGCAGCATGATGGTCACGGTAACCAATGGACCCGGCAACACCGGTTATATCCCCAACGACGCCGCCTACGCATACTACACCTTTGAAGTCCTCTCTTCCAGGCTCAAGCCGGGTTGCGCCGAGACCGCCATTGTCGACGGCCTCATCGACCTGTTACCGAAGAATTAGCCTGACACGACCTGTCCGTTTCCGGGTGGGACCTACGATCGTCTTTCGTCGTCCGTCCTCCCCGCTTCGAAGCGAACAGGCCACATAAAACGATGGCCTGTTCCCCTTTCGAACATTACGTAGGATAGGCCTCCCGGCCTGTCCCTTGCCTACGGAGCCTGGCGCTTCTGATTTTCCATAAACACATCGCAAGCTTGACGCCGCAGTCCTTCTTTAACTATCGGACCCGCATCGGTGAAATCCAAATAAGCGCGCGCGGCAGGATCGAACTTGGGCCACTTCACCAGCTTTCCGCCGTTGGGGTCGCCGGTCTTGGAAAAGTTGGTCCAGTATGCCTGCATCATCGGCGCGTATTCCCGATCCGAGTCGTTGTATTTCCGCATGTTCTGCCACACCGGCAGCGTCCCGAAGATAAATGGAATTTCGGAAGCATGCGGTGCGCCCTGCGCCTCTTGCCCGTGCACGGTGCGCGAGAACTGATACTGATAGCCGGTATTCTTCGCCGCGGTGTGCCAGATCAGTTCCTGGACCGTGCCGCAGCGGAACGAATTATCGGTGGTGAACTGCAGCATCACGGTTCCATTCTCGGGATCGGGCTGGGGGTCGGCCTCGCCGTTTACGCCGTACGCCGCCAGCGCGCGATCGGCAAGGGGGCCGTAGCGTTGCGAAATCATCTGGCGGATATCGCCAGGCGTGCCGCGTGGCTGCATCTCCTGGGAATTGTTGCCGATCAGCAATGCCACCTTCTGCTGGCGTCCTTCGGCATAAGTTTTCTGGGCCGGCTCGGTAAGCACCCAGCCGTCCACGTTAATTCCCATACCCATTCCCGGTCCTGCCGCCGGGCTTCCTTGTGCGGCCTTCTCCATCAATTCCGTGTCGCCCAGCGCGCGCAGTTTCGCCAGCGCGTCCTCCCCGGTGAAGCCCAACTTGGCGGCAAGTTCCACGCCCCTCTTCTCCGATTCAGACAGGGACAACTGAGTGCCGATCGGGCCGCTCTGCGCGATCACCCTCACGAACAGCCCTTTGGTAAGGGGCGAGGCGATCAGCGCGTTCACGTCGCTGGCGCCCGCCGATTCGCCGAAGATCGTGACGTTCGCGCGATTGCCGCCGAACTTGGCGATGTTCTCCTGCACCCAATGCAGCGCCGCAATCTGATCGGCCAGCGCGTAATTTCCGGACGCATGGTGGGGAGACTCTTTGGTCAGTCCGGGATGGGCGAAGAAGCCAAACGCGCCGAGCCGGTAATTGACAGTTACCAACACCACGCCGTGGCGGGCCAGCACTTCCCCGTTGAACAGGGCTTCCACTCCCGATCCGGCGGTGTTTCCGCCACCGTGAATCCATACCATGACAGGCAGCGACGAGGTCATCGGCCACTTCGGCGTCCACACGTTCAACTGCAGGCAGTCCTCGCTGTGCGGCAAGTGCTTGTTGCCGCTTTGATTGCACATCGGCCCAAAAGCGGTTGCATCGCGGACACCTGTCCACGCCTTCGCCGGCAGCGGTTCCCGCCACCGCAGGTCGCCGACGGGAGGTTGTGCAAACGGGATGTTCTTAAAGACCGCCACGCCTTCCGGAGTCAGGCCGCCGCGAAGCTGGCCGGTGCTCACCGAGACCATGGGATCAGGCCCCGCGGATTTCGTTGGAGCCTGCGCGAAGCTCGCTACCGTCAAGGCTTGCCCCAGGTACAGGCCGCAAGCCAGCATGCCATATCGTCGGATTGATTTCATCGCCCTGCCTTCTTCCTTTTTGCATTCTTAGTTGGACCGGATTGCCGTCGTTGCCTACTTGAAAATGTGCTGGGAAAACAGGAACAGATTGTTCTCCCACTCCGTGGTGTCGTGCGCATTTCCGTCTACGTGCCAGATGTGGGGCACACCCTTTTCTTTCAGGTAGGCGTGAACTCCCTGGCTGACGCGGATCAGGCCGTCCTTGTTGCCGCAGGCCAGCCACAGCACCTTCAGCTTCCTGGGCACCGCCGGATCGGGTACCAGTTCGGGCGGAGCCTTGGTGTCGGGAGCCGCGGAGAACCCGCCGACATAGGCAAACGTCTCGGGATGGGCCAAGCCGATGTTCAACGCCTGCCCTCCGCCCATCGACAGACCGGCCAAGGCGCGATGCTCGGAATCGCGATAGACGGAGTAGCGGGATTCAACGAAGGGGATGATGTCTTTGAGTAAGTCGTTCTCGTAAGGCGTCAGCCAGTTTTCCATCACCACTCCGGCGCGTCCGCCGCCAGCGGCGTTGGCACCAGTTGGCGCACCGGCGCCTGCCGCGCTTCCACCACGAGCTGCCGGTGCGGCTCCGGCGCCTGCTCCGGGGCCACCGCGACCCGGGCCCATGCCGCCGCCCATCCAAGGGCCTCCCCCCGCCGCGGCGATCGTGGCCGCCGTCATGCTGGAATCGCCATTGGGAAAAATCATCACCATCGGCTGAATCTTGCCGTCGGCTATCAGGTTGTCGATGACGATATCCGCGTGGCGGACCTGGGGCCATTCCAAGTCGTTCCAGCCCAAGCCGTGTTGCAGATAGATCGTCGGGTACTTCCGATCGGCCGAATAGCCGGGAGGTAGGTAGACCCGGATCTGGCGCCGCGTTCCGAGCGTCTTTGAGTCGTATTGAACATCCATCATCTCGCCATGCGGGATGTTGTCCCGCCTGACATTGAATCCGGCGGGCGGATCGGGGAAAGCGGGTTTGTCATCGGGACCCAACTCGATAGTGCCGCCGAATCCGCCTCCTCGTCCGGCGCCCGGCGGGGCCGCCGGGGATTGCTGGGCCGCCGCGGGCAAGATCACGCTCAACAAGGCAAAGCACAATGCCGGCTTCATAACCTGCAGTCTCCTTTCTAGCGCAGCGCCTGCTGTATCGCCGCCGACACCAGGGGCGCCATGATCTTGTAGCCGTCTGCATTGGGATGCAGGCCGTCACCGGCAAGTCCGTCCCTCAGCCAACCTTTGTCATCCACGAATGCCGAGAAGTAATCCACATAGATCGCGTTGACCTCCTTGGCGTAGCTCTTCATCCACGCGTTGAGCTTCAGGATGTCCGCGGGCGGATGGCCCACCGTCATTCGCTGCCTCATCCCTCGTCCGCCGCCCGGGCCTCCAGGCCCTCTGCCGCCTGGGGCCGCGGGGGCCGCCGCGCCACCGGCCTGCTGCGCCAGGAACGGGTAATCGCTCACCGGCAGGATGGAGCACAGCACGACCTTGATGCCGTGCTTCTGCGCCAACTCCGTCATCGCCATGATGTTCTGCTCGATCATTTCCGCCGTCGACGGACCATTATTGCGGGCGATGTCGTTGATGCCCGCGAGCAGCGTCATGACGGCCGGCTTGAGCGCGATCACATCGGGGTACATGCGGACCAGCATCTGGGAAGTAACCTGCCCGCCAATTCCGCGATTGACGTACGGCTTGCCGGGGAAGGACTCCTCCAGCTTCCAAAGATCCGTGATGGAGTCTCCCATGAAGACGACACGCCCCGCTTCCGGCGCGCGTTTCTTCAACTCCTCGTTCGATAGCCGAAAGCGGCCGAGTTGATTCCAGTCCTGCAACTGGTCCGCCAACGACTTCGCGGTGTTTAGAAGGCAGCAGTTGGCCGCAGGTACATTGAGCTCGTCCGCCAGTTGGGCGTGCCCGGGCTTCCCAATCAGCACCGCGCCTGCAATCAGAATCAGAAGGGTACGTTTCATTTGCGATTCACCTCAGCTTCCATCAAATCGAGAATCTTATAGTCTCCGCGCAGGTGCGAGACTGCTTAGCGGGTCTCCATGCGCTCTCCCAGAGTCCCAGCCTTCGCCGTTGGCCCCTGCTCGCACCAATCGCCGTGGCCTAAATCTATCCTGGCATTACCGCTTTATATGTAATGTCAGATCAAGTTAGGATGTATCAGTAATTCCCGCCCATGTCAACTCCAATGGTAATCTTATGCCAGGGCAAAGCTCCGCGAGAATCGGTACGAACCGCCGATCCGCTTGATTGTGCCCTCAAAATACTATAGAATCCGTTTCCGATGATCTGACGGGGTGAACGGGGATAAGCTATCAAGGCAGCTTTGCAGAACCGGCGGAGTGCGGCGAGAGGCGCGATGCCGGCCCGCGCTCCGGGCGCACCATCCACAAAGGCCGGGCAGGGCAGCGCAGCCAGAGTTGAAAAGCAGCGGAATCGGGAAGGAAGTGAGCATGGGTATGACGAGATTGAGGTCTTGCGTGGCAGCGCTTCTGGCTGGCGCCGTTATCCTGCTGCCGGTAGCGCCGGCACAGAACCGCGGCGGCGCCAGGGCGGGCGAACATTGGGTGACCACCTGGGCCACCGCCCAACCGCTGGCCCCCGCCAGTTCCATGGGCGGCACCGCCCGCAGCGGCCCCGGCGCGCTCGGACCGCAAGTGCCCCCACCGCAACTGCCTCCACCGAACACGGGCGCGCCAAACGCCGCGCCGCAGGGCGGACGGAATGCCGCTCCCCCAGGACCGCCCCAAGCCGGACGAGGCCCGGCGGGCCGCGGTGGACGGGGTCCCGCTCCTCTGCCAACCTCTTTCACGGACCAAAGCGTCCGCATGATCTTGCGCACCAGTATGGGCGGCCGGCGGGTCAGAATCGAACTCTCGAATATGACCACCGCGAACCCGCTGCAGATTGGCGCTGCCCATGTCGCGCTTCACAAAGGCGGCGGCGCTACCGTGGAAGGCACCGATCGAGCCCTCACCTTCGGCGGGAAATGGGCGGTAACCATTGCGGGCGGCGTGCTGGTGGTGAGCGACCCGGTGGACCTGGAGGTTGCGCCGCTCACCGAACTCGCCGTTTCCATCTATCTGCCGTACGAGACCAGCGCGGCCAGCAACCACCGGCTTGGCCTACATACCATGTACATCACACCGGGCGATACCACCGCCCACACGAACCTGCCTGAGTCCGCCAAAATGACTGCCTATATGTGGCTCTCGAGTGTCGATGTGCTCGCGCCCGCCAACGCGTTTGCCATCGTGGCCCTGGGCGATTCGATCACCGACTCGCAGGGGGCCACCGTGGATGCCGAGCGCGCCTGGCCCTCGGTGCTCGCCCACCGCCTGGGCACCAACAAGGCCACCCGGCACATCGGCGTCGTGAATCAGGGCATCCAGGGGAACCAGGTGCTGAAGGACGGCGCGGGAGTGTCTGCCCTGGCGCGTTTCGAACGCGACGTATTGAGCCGCCCGGGAGTCAGGTGGGTGATTCTGCTGGAAGGCGTCAACGACATTAATGTGCAGGGCAGCCAGGACGGCCCGGGTGCCCTGACAGCCGACGACCTGATCTGGGGATACCGCCAGATCATCGAGCGCGCTCACATGGCGGGCCTGAAAGTCATGGGCGCTACCGTATTGCCGGAGGAGGGTGTGCGGCAAGCCAATGAAAGAACCGAGGGCATCCGCCAGGCAGTCAACCGCTGGGTCCGCGAGCCCGGCAATTTCGACGCGGTCGTGGACTTCGACGCGGCCGTACGCGATCCGCAACACCCAGGCAAGCTGCGGGCCGAGTTCAATTCGGGGGACAACATTCACCTGAGCGACGACGGCTACCGCGCCATGGCCGACGCCTTCGACCTCCGCCTCTTTAAATAACCCCGGCTTGAGGAATGCTCCTGAGATGACCGTACGAAAACGCCGTTAACCAACTACGACGCGCAGTCTTTTCTCTTGCTTATAGCGGACAGCTGCTATACACTTCACTCGATTTTGTGAGGTGTTTTTCACGTTACCTGTAAAGACATGTTTCTTACCGGGTGCGTGAGGAGGCAAGAGCTATGGTGCGGGCGACGATCTGTAAAACCTTCAACTTTGCATTGCTTGGCCTGATGTTTGCCGTGTTGTTACCAGCACAGCAACAGACTGGCAGCATGATCGGGACGGTTATGGATCCCAGCGGATCCAATGTTCCCGGTGCCGAAGTGACCATCAAGAATAACGCGACCACCGCTGCATTCACGGCAGTGACCGATGGTACTGGCTTCTGGAGAGCGCCGCAACTCAACCCCGGCGTCTACGACATTTCCGTGGCGGCCAAGGGTTTCAGTACCGCTGTCCGGCCGGCTGTCGAAGTGCGTGTGGCCGACCGTCTTCGGATCGACTTCACCCTACAGGTTGGCGCGGTGAGCGATACCGTCACAATCACGGATTCCACCCCGCTGCTTCAGGTGGAAGATGCCGTCATGGGGCAGGTCGTGGACAACAGGACCATGGTGGAACTGCCGTTGAACGGACGCAACTGGCTGCAGCTGGCGTCCCTGACACCCGCCACGGTGAGCGGACCCACCGGTCCTTTGAACATCGGGGGCTTACGCACCAATCAGCAGCAATACCTTCTGGATGGGGCCGACAACACCAACCTCATCGCGGGCGGCGTGGCCTTCAGCCCACCCATCGACGCGTTACAGGAATTCAAGGTCCAGACCAGCAACTTCACCGCGGATACAGCCGGGTTCTCCGGAGCGGTATTAAACGCGACTGTTAAATCCGGCAGCAATTCGTTTCACGGAAATGCCTACGAGTTCCTGCGCAACCGCTCGCTGAACGCGCGTAACTTCTTTGCGCTTCCCACGGCGCCAAAACCCCAATTGAACCGCAACAACTACGGGGCCAGCCTCGGCGGTCCCTTCGTGAAGAGCAAGTTGTTCTTCTTCTTGAACTACGACGTACTCAGCCAGCGCCAGGCGAATACCAACTCGACCACCGTATTCACGGACGCGCAGAAGAGGGGAGATTTCGCCTCGACCTTGGGCGCTCGGGTAGGCACCGACGCGGCGGGCAATACCGTCTCTGCCGGGCAGATCTTTAATCCCTTTTCACTGCGTTCCGTGAATGGCACGCTGGTCCGCGATCCCTTCCCTGCAAACGCCATCCCGGACAGCATGATCAATCCGGTGTCCCGCAAGCTCATCAATATGGTGCCGGCGCCCGTGCTTCCCGGATCGCCGAACTACATTGTCAGCATCAGCGCTCCCGTGGACAACAAGAACTACCTGGGCCGTGTCGATTGGACCCACTCGTCCAAAAACAGCATCTACAGCCATGTCGGGTATACCAGCGGGCTGCAGACGGCGGCCTGTCTTTTTGCCCTGCCGATCTGCGGCGGCGCGGGCAACGGGCTGACTACGACCACCGAGAATTATCAGATTTCGGCGGGTTGGACCCACATCTTCAGCCCCACAACCATCAACGAATTAACCCTGGGAAATACGCGCACCGTCAGCACCAGGGATTTGTTGGGCTCCGACATCGACTATAACGGCCAATACGGGATTCCCTTCCCATTCCAGGGGCCGCACATGGGCAGCCTTGCCTTCCAGGGGATTACCGGTTACACCGGGATCGGCAGCGCCGCCGCAGGCGGTCCGTACTTCCAGTTCGTGAATAAGTTCGAACTCTCCGACAACATGACCGTGATCCGCGGCAAGCACGGCCTGAAATTCGGCTTTAGCGGCAGGTTGAAGCTGTTTCACAATCAGTGGAGTTCCAATTTTGGCCACGGGGCAGAGAATTTCACGGGCATATACACCCGGCAGATTGGCTTCCCCACTTCCGGGAATTCCATTGCAGACTATCTGCTTGGCGTAGCCAATGACGCGTCCTACGGCAACATTGTCCATGAGAAGGATATCTGGAGGGACATCGAGGCCTACGCGCAGGATAAATGGGCTGTGACCTCCAAGCTCACCCTCTCACTGGGAATCCGCTACTTCAACAATCCACCCAGTTGGGAGGCGCGCGACCAGGTTGCCAGCGTCCTGACGGGCCCCGGATACCATAACCCTGTAATCGTAGTGCCGCACAGCGTGGATGACACCACCTACAACTTTGTGGCGAATACTCTCTTTCCCTTCATGACCACTCGGCGCGCAACCGAACTGAACAGGGGAATGGTCTACCCCATTCATGGCTCCTGGGCGCCGCGCCTGGGTATCGCGTACCAGCTTTCGAACAAGACCGTGGTGCGGACAGGCTTCGGTGTCTTCTACGGCTTCCCGGAACAGGTCGGAGGCAACATCCTCGGTGTCAACCCGCCCTCGAGGCTGGTCCTCAATAACACCAGCGATGGCATCAATCCGACGATATTCATAGACAAGGCGGCGTTTGGGTCAACGCCCTTCAATCGGGCGCTGAACAACCCTCCCGGCGACTTTCTATCCATCCGCGACCCCTACTCGCCGCCGGAGATGACGCTCATGTATAACCTGAGCGTCCAGCACGAATTTCGGCCGGGCTGGCTGCTGGAGGTTGGCTACACCGGCAACCAGAGCAAGCACATTTACCTCAACACGCAGATCAACGATGCCACTCCCGCGTTGCCTACCGACAACTCCTCGATACAATCCCGGCGCATCGCCACCCCACTGCTGGGCAACTTGCCTTTTTACGCGCCGCAGGGCAAAACCAACTACAACGCCTTGACCGTGAACCTGGAAAAGCGCTTTTCCGGCGGGTTCAGTGTGTTGATGAGTTCGCTCATCTAATTTGGCCCACTTTGATCGTCTAATTTGGCCCACCCCT
>JBDTMZ010000148.1:0-103398 GCA_039934035.1 Candidatus Solibacter sp.
GTCTGACCATGGCTTCGGACGGCACCATTTCCGGTACGCCCGGCGCCAGCGGCACTTTCCCCTACGTGGTAACTGTGAAGGATTCGGCCGGCAACATCGGCACCATCAACTGCTCCGTGACGGTACTTGCCCCGCCGAGCGCCAATTGCGTGGCTATCGTCGCGGTGCAAGGCGTGGCGATCACGCCGGTAACGATGATTGGCAGCGGCGGCACGGGAGCCCCTTACACCTTTAGCGCCACCGGACTTCCGGCTGGTCTGACCATGGCTTCGGACGGCACCATTTCCGGTACGCCCGGCGCCAGCGGCACCTTCCCCTACGTCGTGACCGTGAAGGACTCGGCCGGCAACATCGGCACCATCAACTGCTCGGTGACAGTGAAGGTTCCGCCGAGCGCCACCTGCGTGACCATCGTCGCGGTACAAGGCACGGCGATCACGCCCGTAACGATGATCGGCAGCGGCGGCACGGGAGCACCCTACACCTTTAGCGCCACCGGACTGCCGGCTGGCCTGACTATGTCCAGCACGGGCACCATCTCCGGCACCCCGACGGGCACCGGCACTTTCCCCTACGTGGTGACAGTGAAGGACTCGGCCGGCAACACCGGCACCGTGAACTGCTCGGTGACCGTCAAGGTGGCGCCGAGCGCCACCTGCGTGGCCATCACCGCCTACCAGAACACCGCCATCACCGCGGTCACTATGATCGGCAGCGGCGGCACCGGCGCTCCCTACACCTTTAGCGCCACCGGACTGCCGGCCGGCCTGACCATGTCCAGCACGGGCACCATCTCCGGCACCCCGACGGGCACCGGCACCTTCCCCTACGTCGTGACCGTGAAAGATTCCGCCGGTAACACCGGCACCGTGAACTGCTCGGTGACCGTGCAGCCGCCGGTCACGCCTCCGACTCCGGTCAACCTGACTTGCGGTACCTGCGCATCCAACCAGGCGAAGCTTGGTGTGGCGTACTCCTCTCAGCTCGCCGTCTCGGGCGGCACGGGTCCCTTCAAGTACACGATGGCCGCCGGTAGCCTCCTGCCCGCCGGTCTTACGCTCAACCTCAACACCGGTGTCATCAGCGGCACCCCGACCGCCGCCGGCACGTTCATCTTTACCACCGTGGTAACCGATGCCGCCGGCAAGACGGATACGGCCACCTGCACCATCATCGTCGTCGGACCGCCTATCGATCTGGCCTGCGGCACCTGCGGCGCGTCGGCGGCTTACGTCGGTACCCCGTACACCGCCACCCTGAAGGTCACCGGCGGCACCGCTCCCTTTACCTTCAGCGTGGTTTACGGCAGCCTGCCCGCGGGCCTCACCCTGAACACCGCCACTGGTGTCATCAGCGGTACCCCGACCGCGGCCGGCAGCTCCAGCTTCAAGATCAAGGTCGTGGACGCCAACGGCAGCGTGGATACTTCCATCTGCTCGCTGGTGGTCAAAACCTCTCCGGTCAATCTGGATTGCGGCCTCTGCGGCTCTGGTAAAGCGTACGTCGGCAAGACGTTTGCCGAAACCCTGGTCGCCACGGGCGGCACCAAGCCGTACACTTACTCCGTCGTCTCCGGCACCCTGCCGGCCGGCCTCACCCTGAATACTTCCACCGGTATCGTCAGCGGCACGCCGACGGTGGCCGGGTCCTTCACCATCACCTTCAAGGTGGTCGATGCCAACGGTTACTCCGATACCGCCACCTGCACCCTGGGGGTCGCCTACACGTCGGTCAACCTGGAATGCGGCATCTGCGGCACAGCCCAAGGCAAGATCGGTACGGCTTACTCCGCTGCTCTCGCCGTCACCGGCGGCAAGGCGCCCTACACTTTCAGCGTCTACTCCGGCACCCTGCCGTCAGGCCTGACGCTGAACAGCTCCACCGGAGTCGTCAGCGGCACTCCGTCGGTGGCCGGATCCTACACCGTCACCTTCAAGGTGGCCGATGCCAACGGCTCGTCCGACACCACCCAGTGCACCATCGTGATTGCCGGTTCCTCCCTCAACCTGGATTGCGGCCTCTGCGGCGGCGCCAAGCTGACCGTAGGCGTCGCCTTCTCCTCTACCCTGTCACGTACCGGCGGCACCTCGCCCTTCGTGTTCAGCATCTACTCGGGCAGCCTGCCCGCGGGCCTGACCCTCAACAGCAGCACCGGCGTGGTTAGCGGTACGCCCACCACTGCCGGCACTTACACCTTCGTTGCCAAGGTCGTCGATTCCAGGGGCGTCTCCGATACCACTTCTAGCTGCACCATCACCGTGCAGACCAGCCCGATCGATCTGCAATGCGGCGCCTGCGGCCAGAGCAACGGCACCACCGGCAGCCCCTACAGCGCTTCCCTCGCTGTGGTCGGCGGCTACGGACCGTTCACCTACTCCGTCTACTCCGGCACCCTTCCGGGCGGCCTGACCCTGAACTCCTCCACGGGCCTGATCAGCGGCACCCCGACCACAGCCGGCACCTACGCGATCACGTTCAAAGTGGTCAATTCCAGAGGCGCCGGCGATACGGTGATCTGCACCATCGTCATCGGCGCTTCTGCTATCGATCTGCAGTGCGGCAGCTGCGGCGCAGCCAAGGGAATCGCGGGCACCGCTTACTCCTCGACCCTAAAGGTCGTCGGGGGCACGCCCAGCTTCACCTTCTCCAAGGTCTCCGGTACCCTGCCGGCCGGCCTGACCCTGAATACCGCCACGGGCGTGATCAGCGGTACCCCGACCACCGCCGGCTCGTACTCCGTGACGTTCAAAGTGGCCGATTCCAAGGGTAAGTACGACACCGTGGTCTGCACCATCGTGATCGTCTCCCCGGTCGACCTCCAGTGCGGCGTCTGCGGCGGCACCAACGCCAACCTCGGCGTCGCCTTCTCCACCACACTCTCGGTCAAGGGCGGCTCCGGACCGTACACGTTCTCCCTCGTCTCCGGCTCCCTGCCGGCCGGCGTCACGCTGAACGCCACCACTGGTGTCATCAGCGGCACGCCGAACGCCTCCGGCACCTACTCCTTCACCACCAAGGTGGTGGATGCGAACGGCCTCAGCGACACCGCGACCTGCACCCTGCTGGTCAAGGGCACCATCGTTTGCGGCGCCTTCACTACTTATACTCAGGGCGGCTGGGGCGCGACCCCGTCCGGCAACAACCCGGGCACACTGCTGGTTAACAACTGGACCAAGGTCTACGGCACCTCCGGCGTCACCATCGGCGGCTCATACTACCTGAAGTTCACCAGCGCTTCCGCCATCGCCAACTTCCTGCCCCAGGACGGCACGGCCGGCACGCTTTACGGCAGCGCCACCAACGCTACGTCATCGGCGGCAGGCGTCCTTGCCGGCCAGGTCCTCTCCCTGCAACTCAGCGTGGACTTCTCCAATAAGGGCATCACCCGCTCGGGACTCTCCAGCCTGAAGGTCGCCTCCGGTGAACTCGCCGGCAAGACCGTCGCGCAGGTCCTTACCCTCGCCAATCAAGTTCTCGGTGGTCAGACCTCGGCTCTGCCCTACGGCCTCACCATCACCGAACTCAACGCGATCATCGACGCCATCAACAACAACTTCGATGGTGGCATCAGCAACGACCACTTCCTGATGTAACTGGAATCGGTAAGGGTTGTTCCACGGGGGGAGGCTTCGGCCTCCCCCCGTTTGCGTTGGTGTGTGCTCCTGCGCGCCCGCCCACCACCGGTATTCATCGAACGGTAGGGCGATTACTTGCCCCGGACCCCGGCCAGACCTTCGCAGGCTTCGAACGGAACGCCGTTCTTCATCCGCCCCTTGAGACAGGCGATCAAGTCGGACGGTCGAATCCCGGCATCGGCCGCGGGGAAACGCAGCACCAGTTCCTGCTGGCCGCCGCGATCGACGAGGTTCGAGGCAAGCGGCGTCACCGCCTTCGGTCCGAAGCGCAGGCTGGCCGGATCGGCCTGTTTCACATCGAAAGTCGCGCTGCCTTGCAGTGCCACTTCGATGGCAGGCCGGAGGGAGCGGATCGCCAGCGCGGCCGTCACATGTCCCCACACTTGAACCGCGAGCCCGTTGTCCTTCGGGTCGCCTTCCCAAGCCCCCAGTAGCTTCCCCTTGGCGTCGAAACGCTTGAGTGCATGCTCGCCTCCCGCTGTGGTGGTCTGTAAACTCCACGTCCGCGGCCGGCCGGGCGTGGCGAGGCGGGGAACCCCCATCACTCCGAATTGAATTTGCTGTCCGCCGGGTACGGACCACCGGACCTGTTTGAAGTCCACCTGGCCGTTGGCCGCCGGCGGCGTGCCGGCAGGGATCGGCAGCGTCTGTATGATCGTCAGACTGTGACAATCGCACTCAGGCTCGAGGGGCGCCCCGGGCTGGGCCGGGGGCACTTCGATACCGCCAAACAGTGCCACCTTTTGGTAGGCTCCGGGCACAGTTGGAGAGGCAATCCACACGCGAATCGCGTCGATGCCCCAGACCTCTCCTTTGGCGCCGAGTGTGAAATGGTCGCCGATAAATCCTGGGCCAGACCCCAGCGGTCGCGCCGCGGGTTGTGGCGGTCTATCGACGGTCAGCATCTGGCCGCTCGCCGACGAAGCTAGAAGCAGGTTGACGAGGAAGCGATGCGCGCGGTGGGGCACAGACTTCAGCTTAGTACAGCGCGCGCGTACCACCGGCGCAACAACGCTGCGCCCCACCGCCACCGCTGCACTACAGTCGAGGCCGCACCGCCACGGCCGCGCCACCGCCCGCGCCGCCGCCCGCACGACCGCCCGCACCACAT
Source organism: Candidatus Solibacter sp. (assembly GCA_039934035.1). Classification (GTDB taxonomy): domain Bacteria; phylum Acidobacteriota; class Terriglobia; order Bryobacterales; family Bryobacteraceae; genus Solibacter. The sequence continues at coordinate 4,747 of JBDTMZ010000148.1, forward strand.
CGTACTACCTCGACTGCGCACCACCGCCACCGCACTACCGCCGCGCACGCCGCCCGGACCACCGCCCGCACCACCGCCCGCACCACGTCGTCCTACCGTTACCGGCCCGCGTCACGGCCGCACCGTCGCCCGCGCGTAGCCGTCCTCCAAAACGAGTTATGATAAAGGGGCAGCAGTTTGCCGCCCCGAGGGGGTTTCATGAAGATTCGGACATCTGTTCAAGTGGCCGTGATTGTCGGTGCCTGCACCGTTCTGGCCCCCATCTACGGCCCCAGCATTCGCGCGCGCGCGGCCACACCGCAGGACGATCTGGACAAGAGTTTCAAGAGCCTGACCACTGCGTTGTCGCTCTTGGAGCAAAACTACGCCGATCCCGTCTCTTCGGAAAAGGCGATCTACCAGGGCGCGATTCCCGGCATGCTGCGCACGCTGGATCCGCACTCCAATTTTCTGGACCCCACCGAATATCAGGACATGCAGCGCAAGCAGCGCGCCCAGTATTGCGGCATCGGCATGTTGATTTCCATGGATGGCACCAAAGTAATCGCCATGGAGCCCTTCCCGGGTTCGCCCGCGTGGAAGGCTGACCTGCGCCGCGGCGACGCGATTGTCGCAGTGGATGGCAAAGACGTGACGAAGAAGGATTCCGCCGGAGTGGCCGAGCTGCTGCGCGGCCAGTGCGGCAGTCCCGTGAAGGTGAGCGTTTCGCGCGAAGGCGCAACCGACCCGGTGACCGTCACTGTCAATCGCGGCGGCATTGAGACCAGCCTGGTGGACGGCTTCTGGGTGAAGCCCGGCATCGCGTTCCTCAAGGTCACCAGCTTCGAAGCGCAGAATGTCGCGCGCGACGTGGAAAGCGCCCTCCAGCGCCTGGACGAATCGAAGGTCAAGGGCCTGATCCTGGACCTGCGCGAGAATCGCGGCGGTCTGGTGACCGAAGCCGTTTCCCTGAGCGGGCGCTTCCTGCGCGATGGACAAGTCGTGGTGTCGCACCGCGGCCGCGCCGAGAAGGAGCAGGTGTTCCGCGCCAAGGCCAATCCGCTGGCCCAGAAATATCCCATTGTGGTGCTGGTGAACGGCAATTCCGCTTCCGCTTCAGAGATCGTTTCCGGCGCGCTGCAGGATCACGACCGTGCCCTCATCATGGGCGAGAATACGTTTGGCAAGGGCCTGGTGCAGGCGCAGTTCCCGCTTACCGAAGGCGCCGCGCTCCTGCTGACCATCGCTCACTATTACACTCCGAGCGGCCGCCTCATCCAGCGCGATTATTCGAAGGGTTCCTTCTTCGATTACTACTATTCGCGCAAGGCCACGCAGAATACTGACGACGTCAAGAGCACCGATACCGGCCGGAAGATGTATGGCGGCGGAGGTATCACGCCGGACGAGAAGTACGAGCCGCCCAAGCTCAGCATCTTCCAACGCCGCATTTTCAATTCTTCGGTGATCTACCGTTTCGCCTCCACCTATTTCGGCGCCGCGAAACCTTCGGTGCCGCAAGCCTGGATGCCGGATAACGATCTGATGGCGCGCTTCAAGGATTACCTCAAGAGCAAGGAATTCCCCTTCACCGACGACGAGTGGACTCGCGACCGGACGTGGCTCGCCGAACAGGTCCGGGACGAGTTCTACCTGCGCGCTTTCGACAAAAAGACCTCGGATCGCGCCCAGTTCGTGGACGATCCCGAAGTGCAGAAGGCCATCGAGAACCTGCCCAAGGCGGAAGCCCTCATGGGCGAAGCGCAAAAGGTACTGGCCCGCCGCCAGTAGGTCGCGGGCTCCGCGCTGGGCTTCCTCAAAGCGCAAGAACCAGAGACTGCGCAATCCGGCAACTCACCAAGTGGGGCTGCATTCCTATTCCTGCCTGCCGCCTCCTTTAGGCGGCGCGAACTTCCCTGACGGCTTCGCTGGCGCTCCGTACAGTCCGCACTCCCCGTGGCAGACACGACACAGCGCGTTGCCAAAGGTCACCAGTCATTCAATCCGGCGACGCCGGAGGCGGGGCTGACAGCTGACAGCTGATAGCTGGCCTGTGACAAGCGGGACCACGCCCTGCGCTCCCAGCTATTCAATCCGGCGACGCCGGAGGCGGGGCTGAAAACTGAAAACTGAAAACTGAAAACTGAAAACTGATCCCTCATCCCTCGCCGCCTGCGATAGGAGTAGCATATCCCTATCATGATCCGACGCATGCTTCCCTACCTGGTCTTCGCGCTCCTGATCGCCCTCACTTCCAGCTACGCGCAACGGCCGGAATCCGCAGTCCGTCCCGGTGTGTCCCCCACCATCGCGGCGAAAAAGCCGGTGTTCGCCGGCGCCTGCAAGGCGTGCCCGTGGGGCATTCTGGCGCGCGTCACCGCGGACGCGCTCAGTTTCTATGGCTATCAGACAACCATCTGCTGGGTGTGCTGGTCCAACTTCGGCCCGCGTCAGATGGCCGACAAAACCAAGCCGGTCATGCCGCCGGGAGCCGAAGAGAATGCGGAATACATCGAGCCGCCGCCCGACGCGGTGCCCGACATCAGCGCCACCAGTGAGTCGAACCTCATCGATGCATGGAACGGCACCGGAGCTTATGCGGCCGACAACAAACAGCGCCGCAACTACCGGGTGATTGCCGTGGTGTGCACCTCGACTTACATGCTGGCGGCGGCGAGCCGGAAATCTGGCATCACCAGCCTGAGCCAGATTAAGGACCGCAAGGAACCCACCTGGATTGCGGGCACCAACAATTCCATCGTGCTGGATTATTACGGCATCAAGCTCGACGACCTGAAAGCCAGGGGCGGCGGCAGCATGCCCGGAAATTCGTCACGCGAAAAGCGGGCGTCGGCCGACGTGTTCATCGGCACGGGACTGCTGGCGAATACGCCGGAACAGCGCATGTGGTACGAGGTCAGCCAGTTGAACGACCTGGTGTTTCTGGATTTCGACGAACCCCTGATCGCGAAGATGGCGCAGCAGCCCGGCTATCAGCGCGGCACCGTGCCCCTCGCCTTATTCCGCGGCGTCACCCGCCCGATTCCCACCGTCATGCGCCCGAACCATCTCATCTACGTGCGCGATGAGGCGCCGGACGATTTCGCCTACACGGTCGCTAAAGCGCTCGACGAGCATCGCGATCTCTTCCAGGTGCAATTGGAGCCCTGGTACTACGACCCGCAGACGGTCGCCATCAGCAAGACCATCCCCATGCACCCCGGCGCTGTGAAGTATTACCGGGAACGGGGCTTTGTGAAGTAACCTGCCCGCGCAACGCCGGGCCGATCCGCAAACTTCGAGCCGCGACCCAATCCGAGCCGCGACTAATCCGAGCTGCGACGGCGACGGAGCGTTGTAGCCCATGCCGAATTAAGTTCGTGAGACTCGAACGCGCAGACGCCAGGCCGGCATTTCGTGGATCTCCCACTCTCCTGTACACCCGCGTGCGAACAGCCTGTGGGGCCAGGCATTCCTGCCAGCCGCCGTCTTCAGTCGGCGCGAACACTCGCAGCTACCTCAGTACCCGATCGATATCCCGCCCGAACCACCACAGCGAGATCGCCCACGCCCCTACCGCCGGCGCCAGGAACCAGAGACTCGTCTGATCGATCGCCGATGCCGTCATCGCCAGCGCCACCAGTTGCACCAGGCCATTGCCCAGCCCGCCGCCCGTGGTGAACCGCCAGCGCGATTGCGGCCGCGCATGCTCCACCGCCGGAGCGTGTCCCACCGCCAGCGCCACCAGCGCCGCGCCGATTCCCGGCAGCACCGCCACCGTCAGCGTCATCGGAATCACCACCACCAGAAACGCCGCGTCCTTGGCCAGCAGTAAGTGCCAGCCGCGCACTGGCAGCAAACGGTAGCGCAGGCGGCCGCCGTCCCCGTCCAGGCCGAACAGACACTGCGCGTAGCTCGACATCGACCCGACCACCAGTACCGTCATCGCCATGAACGCCTCGCGCGGCAGTTTCGGACCAGCCACGCGATACGCCAGCATCGCCAGCGACAACATCAGCCCGCAATAAAAATCCAGCGTGCAGAGCATCTCGCGCACATTCTTGCGCACCAGTTGATTGAGCGGCCCCGGGAAGTTCGGGATGCGCCGCCAGAGCCCGCCGCCTTTGCCCAGTCCGCCGGGCAGCGGCACCGCGGAGAGCACGAAGGCCGCCATGAACAGCGCCGCGACCATGGCCAGCAAGCCCACCGAAATCGTCCGTCCCGCGCCCCAAAGGGCGGCCCCCGCGAGAATCCAGGTCAGCGGATTGATCCACGGACTGACCAGTCGCAGCACCCAGTGCTCGCGCCGCGTGAGCGGCCATTCGGCCAGCCGCGCCGGAGGTATCTTTCGCAGCGGGTCTGTGCTCAGCGGAAACAGCAGCACCAGCCCCATGATGAGATACACGAAGGTTCCCGCCTGCCGCAACAGGAACGCAGTGATCAGAAAAAAATTGTTGCCGGCCAGCGATTGAAAGGCGGTCCAGTCGCGGCGGTAGGCGAGGGCGAGCGCCCTCAGGATCGCGATGGGCCGAGCCATTCCAGTTCCTCGATGACAGGCGTCTCCACCAGGTCGAAATAGTGATCTTCGAGCGATTGCGGCAACTCGCCGACGGGCGAATCCCACACCTTCACGCCCTTGCGGATCATGACGATCTGGTGCGCCACGCGCTCCACCATCGACAGAATGTGCGAAGTCAGGAACACCGTGACACCGTGGCGCGAGACGGATAGCAGCAGTTCGCGCATGATCTTGGAAGTCACCGGATCGATAGCCTCGAACGGTTCGTCCAGGAAGAGCACCTGCGGATTGGGCAGCAGCGCCATGGCGAACGCAGTCTTCTTGCGCATGCCGTGGCTGCAGGCGCCGGCAAACGTGCGCCGCCCGTGCTCGAGACTCAGCGCATGCAACAACTGCGTAGTGCGCTTGCGCGTTTCCTGCTGCGGGATGCCGTAAATATCGCCCGTGAGCAGCAGGTGCTCTTCCACCGTCAGATCGTCGAACAGCCCCTGATCTTCGGGCAGGACCCCAATGCGGCGCTTCAGTTCCAGGGAATTCTGCGCGGCATTGAGGCCGCACACCACCACTTCGCCCGAGGTCGGCGCCAGCAACCCGGTGAGCATGTTGACGGTAGTGGACTTTCCGGCCCCGTTGGGCCCCAGGAAGGCGCAGATGCCTCCGGCGGCCACTTCGAGGTTGAGCCCGTCCACGGCGGTGAAATCCCCGAAGCGGCGCGTCAGGTTACGGCAGGAAATCATACCTCCCATTGTGACCTCACCAGGGGGAATCACGGCAGCAATTCGGCCCCGGCGGGGACCAGGCGCGGCCAGACGTAGCAGCGCAACATCATTTCCTGTCACAATTTCGAGGTGGACGACGTATTTACGGGTGTGCAGCCTGAGGAAATCGCGCTTAGCCCGGCCCAAGCCGGCGCCATCGGCGACCGGCGGGTAGCGGTGTCGGTGGAAGCCCTTTTCCGTGAGCACTATGGCCGGATTGTCGGTATGCTGACCCGCCTCACGGGCGACCGCGCCCATTCCGAGGAAATCGCCTCGGACGTTTTTCACAAACTGTCGCAGCGCCCCGCGCTGATGGAAAGCCGCGAAGACCTCACCTCCTGGATCTACCGGGTGGCCACCAACGCGGGCTTCGACGCCCTGCGCATGAATTCGCGGCGCCGCAAGCGGGAGGAAACGGCGGGGCTGGAAGGCACGCAACTCGCCTCCGCCCCCAGCGCGCTGGAGGCGATGCTCGCCGAAGAGCGCCGCTTACGGGTGCGGGCCGTGCTGGAGACCTTGAAGCCGCGGGATGCGCAGTTGCTGCTCTTGCGCGCCAGCGGCCTCGCCTATCGGGAATTGGCGGCTTCGCTGGGCCTCGAGACGGCGAGCGTCGGCACCACGCTGGCGCGGGCGGAAGCGGAGTTTGAGCGCAGGTTTCGCGCGCGTTACGGAGAAAATGTATGACGCAGTGTTGGCCGGAAGGCGAACTCCGGGCTTACCTCGATCGCGAATTGTCCACCGGAGATATGCAGCAGTTGGCGGCGCATCTGGGCGAGTGCGCGGCGTGTGACGCCCTTTGCACGGAACTGTCGGAGCGGGCGGCGCGGGTATCGGCGCTGATGGAGTTGTTGCCCGAGCATGGGCCGTTGGCGGCGCGCCCCGCGATGGCGGCCGTTCGCAAGCCTGCGCAGCAGCACCGCTGGGTGCCCTACGCGGTGGCGCTGGCCGCTTGTCTCGCGCTCGCAGTCTACCTGAAGCCCAAACCGGCTCCGCAGGTTGCGGCCGTTTCCCCGGCGCCTGTGACGGTGCACGACGAACCACCGGCTCCCCCCGCCGCCGTAGCGGCGCTGGGCTCCGAAATGAGCGTTGTGCCCGCGTCACGGACCGTCCGCAGTGTTCGCAAGCCGTCCCCGGCGGAGGAAGTTTTTGTGGCCTTGGATGACGAGCCGTTCGAATCGGGCGTCATCATGCGGGTGGACGTGAAGCCCGGCAACCTGCAGGCGGACGTAGTTTTTGGACCCGACGGGCGCGCCCGCGCGTTCCGCCTGGTCAAGGCAAACAATCGAAATCTTACCCGTTATTAAAGGAGCAAATCACATGAATCGACTGATACAACTGGCAGCCGCGGGCACCATCCTGGCGGCAGGGGCGATCGCCCAGGAGCTGATCGCGCAGGACATGGTGGCACAGGCTTCGGGCCCGGCCAAGGCCAACATGAAGATGGAAGAGGTGCAGTTGAGAACGGTTGGCGCCGTCCGCGGCAACACCGTCAAGGGGGCTCCGTACTCGGCCGAAGAGGTGAATGAGAGCAACCAGATGCTGGCCGACGGCACCCGCATTCATCGCGAGAACCGCACCCAGGTGTATCGCGATAGCGAAGGCCGCACCCGGCGCGACACGCCGGAAAACATCACCATCACGGACCCGGTGGCCAACGTCACCTACCTGCTGAACCCCAAGACAATGACGGGGCAGAAACTCACCATGACCACCGGCAACTTAGTCTTCCTCACCCGCGAAGACAGGCCGATGGTGCACGCCGAACCTGTCACTTCGACCTTCTCCATCCATTCCAGTGGAGGCGGTCCCGCGACCATCTCGGTGAACGGCATGCCGATGGATGAGAAGCAAATGGCGGAGATGATGGCGAAAGCCAAGGCGACCGGTTCCCCGCAGACGTTCACCTACGAGCGCAGGGTCATCACGACCGACGGAAGCGCTACGCTTGGAGTCGCCACAGCGACCAGTTCGGCGTCGTCCGGCGGCGGCGGTGGTGGTGTAGTGCGTTCCGGCAACTTCGAAGCCGCGATCGCCGCGCCGCGGATGAGTGTGCGGCACAGTGGCAATGGCGAATCGCTCGGCAAACAGACAATTGAGGGCGTCAGCGCCGAGGGCATGCGAGAAACCAGCACCATTCCCGAAGGCGCGATCGGTAACGACCGTGCGATTCAGACCACCAACGAAAGCTGGTACTCCGAAGAGTTGCAGATGATGGTGAGCAGCAAGCGCAGCGATCCGCGCAACGGCGACGAGACGTTCCGTCTAACCAACATCCGCCGCGGCGAACCGGGCGCGTACCTCTTCCAGCCTCCTTCCGGGTATCAGATCAGCGAACCGCAGAAGACGACCATCAACAAGTAATCGCCATTGCAGGCAAGTTCGATCCCGCCGTACCGTTTTCGGTCCGGCGGGATTTTGGCGTCTACCCCGAAAAGCAGGCGCAGTCCTCTTCCCGCCGGGCGTGTGACCACCTGGCAAGGTAATGGTCTATTCGGCCTCCATTTCGGGTTTTGGCTATCAGGCAGGAAGGGCCAGTTAGAACATCGGTTCGAGTCGCCGCGGGCCACAGTCCGATATGGCGACAAATACAGCATTCCCATTGCCCGGGACTTACCGCACCCATGGGTTGGATGATTTCGAGCGTTGCCTGTACTGCCGGTCCGCGGGACGCTCCGTTTGAAGAGTCGGATGATCGAAAATGAACCCGGCATGCCTCGAAGGACTGGCAGGACTGGCGATGGGCGCACGCAGCCCCATACCACTTTCGTCGGGTCTCCCAGCCGGTGACAGGGAACGACGCCCCACCGGTCTCTGTTGCGGGTTCGCATGTGCGGTTCACCACGCCAGGCTGGAACCAACCCGAACAAACTGCTTCAGCTTGTTTTCGCGGAGAGCCACGCCGCCGCAGTCAAACACACCGTAATCACCGTCGAAAAAACGATAGGGATCATAAAGAGGTATCTCCAGCTCACTACCGTGATGGCGGCGAAACAAAGAGCGAGAGCCCACACGGTGACGCGCATGACCGCCAAAGTCTCTGCCGGAAGGCCACCAAGCTGCCACGCTAATGCCGCCGCGAATAGATAAAACACTCCGAGCGAGAAGCCAGCCGCGACAAAAAGGTCCCAATAGGTCCGGCTGAAACCCTGTACGTCAAAGTGAATTGACCGCATTAAGCCAAGCAGCGTATCAACTCCCCATGTGGGATCGGACTGCCGAAAACCAAGTGTATGACCGGCAGCAAAAAGCAACAGAAGAACAGCTGCGATTCGATAAAGGATCGGCGCTTTCATGTACTCCCCCCAAAACGTTCGCAGGCAGTCTACCACACCAATCAACCCGGTCCGGCGCTTTGCCTTGACAGTTGACGACGATCCTGGAGCTATCGGTAAATGCTACGCCAGGGAGGATCTATCGGTTGACCCGCTGCATATCGAAGACGCGCGGTCTTCGTTCAAGTGGCTTTGGGTGATTAGTTGTGCGGGGCGCCAACCGGGAGGTGAGCGAAGGCAAGCGTCGTGTCGGCAGCATCATATTGGGATGCATGCCAACCTCTGAGCAAAACTATCTCGCCTTGTCGAGCGTCATCTCGAATGTCTTGCGCCACTCTTTGCCGTTAATTGAGAATTCGCCGACCTCATGCCATTGACCCGCTGCGTTCAGCCGGAGTGTATAGCGCGTCTGTCCCTGGGGCAGTTCCAGGCTCCACTGAAACACGCCCGCCTGCGGCAGGTGGCAGGGCGCATCCACAAAATGGCCTTGCAAATCATAAGACCGGAAATGGCAGGTTTTCAGGTCTGCTTCGACCGCTATGGTCGCCAGCGCGTGATGCACAACTTCTCCAGATGCCTTGCGTCCGACTCCTTCAATTTCGAGCACCAGGCCCCCAAGTTGGTACTCAACCCGCTCGGTCTGAACGAACTCCTCCCGCTTACCTGGGCCCATCAGCAGCCAGCCTTCTCCCTTCCACATGCCCTCAAGGAACCCGACCTTCTTCATCTCCGCTACTTGTGCGCCGGGGTCGGATTGCGATTGCGCACAAAGGGAGAGCGCGGCCATGACGAAAAGAAGAACGCGATACATGAGGGAAGTATAGCCATCGCAAAGCGCGAAGTCTTGAATAATTCGGACAGGTTTACCACGCATTTTGATGATGAATTCTCCTCAGCCGTTCCGCTACCGAAGTGGGCGGTCCACCGAAGACAGTGACGAACTCCCGCGTCAGGTGCGATTGATCTGCATATCCGACCCCCGCTGCAACCCCCGTCAGGCGTTCGTGGGGATCCGAGAGCATCTGTACCAGGGCGGCACGCGCCCGCCGCACGCGCGCGAACTCCTTCGGCAAGAGCCCGATCGCGGCGTGGAATCGCCGCCGGAACTGGCGCTCACTCAAATGGGCGTCCGTTGCCAGCTTCGCGATGGGCGTGGACCCGGTGGACTCCACCAGTGCGCGCGCCGCCCCTACGATCGCAGAGTCCAGTTCCGCCGGATTCAACCCATGGACCACATCTTCGAATACACCCGCTGCTTCTTCTGCCGACCGCGCCTTACACAGCCGATCGTTGAGCCGCGCCGCCAAGCCCGGCAGAAGGAAATCCAGCGGCGTCACCACTCCCCTGATCTTCGGAATATCCAGCCCAAGCAGTGCTCCACTCACGCCCGGCTCGAAGCGCACACCCCAAACTTCGTCGGCCGGGTACACTCTGCGCTTCATCGCGTCCAGGGCGGGACCAATCAGGATGACCGTCCTGATCCGTCTTACATAGGCGAAAGTGACCGTGCCATCGGGCGGGGCGACATGTTGGAGCGGACCGACATCCGGAGGCACGGCAAACACCCAATGGCAAGTGATCCACCTTTTCAAATCCGGGGACGGCGCGTACTCTTCGTAACGCACAGCCTACAGCATACGAGAGAATCGGCATCGATGGGGCGAGGGTTCACCTGGAACTCGACGATCAAGTCATATGTCGGGTCCTGTGGCGCAGGGGCGAGGGATCCATCGTCTCCGGCTCAACCGCCTTCTGTCGAGTCTCTGATCAACGTCGGGATATAGGCAACGGGTTGTCACGCAGCATTTGCCACCCGTTGACCGTTCTTTCCGCATTGCTCCTGACGCACAAACGGGAAGTTGACCGGCGCTGGCCGGGCTGGAAGGTCAAATTTTCCATTTGCCGACCATTCGCTCCTAATCTTCTTACACGCTAAGAATGCCGCCCAATTACCGACGCCGACTTACTCCTTTCCGCCCAGTGGCCGGCGTCGTCTGAGCCTAACCCCTGACGGCTTGTAACAGTAAGACTGCTCCGACAACGATAAGGCCGCCGTGAACATACAGCAGGAACCGCTGAACGCCCATGCGGCGATTGTCGCCCTCCCAGGAACGTAGCCAATACGACAGCAGGAGTCCACAGGCCCGCACAATCTTATTGCCATCCAGCGGAAACGTATGCCAACTCACGCACGATTGCGAATTTTATCCGGCATCTAGTCTTAGCGGAAAGAAGGAGGATCGGGATTCGCCCGCCCGTGTTACTATCCTCGTGCCTGGACTCTGTTCTGTCCGAGCGGAGAGGGACTCTGCCGTGACACCACTCATTGAGCAGCTTGCGGAATTCCGGCAAACTGCGCAGCTTCCTCCGGGCACACCGCCCGAAGCCATCGCTGACACACTCCGGGCCATCGCCACCTCGGCGATTGCAGACGATCCGCTGCAGTCGGTGATCCCGCCAGGCGAAAACGATCCGGTAATACTTGAAGCCATCCGGGCTGGAACGGAACGAGCGATTGTACTGAGAGCTGCCGGCCTTCGACTCCGCCTCGAATTCGAAGATCTGCCCAAGAGGACACCTTCCTCCGCGAATCGCGCCGAAAAGCCTTCGGAGACTTTTGGTCCGTTCGTTGAGGAATCGGGCCGTCTGGGCCGTGTCCTCGCATTCGAATCACGGACGTTCCTTGCCGTCAACCAGAGAGGGGCGCCCGCCGGGCCGCCTGGTGAATTATGGTTGCTCATCCCTCCCGACTCGACATCTGACGCTGCCGACAATCTCAACTGGACACTTCCTGCCGGGACTGTTTGGATTCGTTCACGATTCCTGGTGGCCGATGCTCCCGACTTCGTCGGATTGCGAATCGCGGGCGGAACGCTCCACTTCGATCTGCCTGTTGTTCGGAGCGAAGGGGTACTTCTTGCCCCGCGGGCGACCGTATGGACTTTAACCGTCGAGCCGGAAACTCCAGCGCCGGGAGCCGATGCCGGGTCAGATGCGGATGCTCTCAAGTTGCGATTGCCGGCCAGCCTCCGAGTGCAGCGGGATACGCCGACGGTGCTGGCGGGCGACGCATTGCTTTCCGGTTTTGGCTCCGATTTGAATCTGACGCCGGCGGGACCTCCCTTTATGGATGGGGATCAAATCTCCTTCGGGATGACGGTGGCCGAACCACAATGGTCGGTCGCGGGCAATCGCTCGCGCGTGGCGCAGTTCCAGGGAGCATCTGAGCCTGACAGGGCGCGGTGGGCGATCCCAATCTCAAAAACACCTCCTGAACGGCTCGGCGAAGCCGCTCATGGCGGATCGCTCGTCCTTTCCTTTAGCCAAGGCTTGACTTCGACGCTCGCCGCTCAACAAGGAAATCCATTCAACTGGTTCGTCACCACTCTCACGGCCAACGCCGACAGAGTGGAACTCGAATCGCTCCAACCCAACTCCGGCGCACGTTACGATCTGGAACTCTGGCAGACCTCGGTTTCAGAATTGCGGTTCGCGGAGAAGCCGATCACGCTTTTGAATTTTCGCAGTGAGCGCGGCGGCTTGGATACCGCGGCGGTGGTCGGGGGATCGTGCGTCAATAAGTGGGATCTGCCCCGCCAGGCCGACGGTCCGCCCTTCGCTTACGCTACGCCCATCGATGTGTTCGGATTCATTTCAACGTCGTCCACCTTTCTCGTTCACGTGCGTGCCAGCGCTCCCGCTCCCGCCTTAACCCAGCTCGCGGGCTTCGCGCTTGAGAATCTTTACCTCCTGGTTCGCTCCCCTCGCAGACTTGCTTTGCTGGCCATGTTCGATACGGCTCCCGCGCTGCCTTCGGGGAAAGCCGTGATGTATTTCGACGTAAGCAGCGCAATACCGACACTGCCCGATCCTTACGCCGCGAATCTCGAGACGCCCGAATTTGACGGGGTTGTGGAACGTGCGCTGCGAGTCGATCTTCCCTGGGCAGACGCAAACAGCCCTGCCCTTTCCGCGCATCTCGAACGTCGGGTTACTTTCCCGGAGCCCCGTTTCCAGCGTCTGGACGATCCCGATGAGGGCATTGTTTATGAAGCCTTCCGTGGCCATCTGAAGTCCAACAACGAGTTTCTTTACCTGCTCGATCTTTCCAGCCGCGAGCATCTCTTTGGCGTCGCACTCGAATCGCCCTCCGACAACGATCCGAAGATTATCGACAACCGCCTTTCGCTCGGGTTGAACAAGACACGGCTGCTGATGCAGCCGCAGGTTCTGTGGGAGCCCGTCCGCGTGGTGGCCAATCCCAACCAAAACATTGTGGTGAACGTCGATGGGGTCGCGGCATCGCAATCGAACGGCGGTCCCACTTTAATCGGCGCCAACGACGTCAAGCTGGTCCCCATTTTGCCCGCGGCACTTTCGGACGAGATCCTCGCCGCCATACGCAGCGAGCATCCGGCCGCCGCGCTGTTCTCGCTACCCTTTGGATTACGCGCAATGGCGCGGTTGAATCAACGGAAAATCAACATTCCAGAGGATGACGGCTCGTTCCGAACTTTCACACTATTCAACGAGCCTGCTTTCGGAGAATTCACGTCGGCCCGGCAAGTGCGATTGTTTGGTGCCGGCGGCAAGCTTGGTACAAATTTCCCATCCAGCGCCATGCCAGGCATGATGCGTCAGCTTGCGAACCTGGCCCAAAATCCCACCGCGCTCACGAGTGTTATGGGCGACCTGCGCGACGCCCTCAACGACGCGTTCCGCACCCTCGTTCCCCTGCAATACGTGGACCTCTCCGGCTACGGCCTCAGCACCTTCAGCGAATGGTTGGATCCTCGGGAAGAGGCCAGTTTCTCGAAAGTCGAATTCCGTGTTCTCAACGGCCGCACCGCCTACGAAGTCATCCAATTCCGATCGATCCTTTACGAATGCGGCGCCCGCACCGTGCGCACCATTATTCTTGAACGGCACAACTCCGGCAAAGTATTTCGCATGGACACCGGCTGGGTGGCTATCGAACCGGGATTGTTCACACGTCCGCAAGCGTTCGAAAAAGGAGCTGTCATCGCCTTCCGGAACATCCGGCGCATCCGGATCGTTGGCGAAATCTTTCCCTTGGACAACGTTGCCGCGATGCAGCCGGTGCTCTTCGACGCCGACGTCGAAATCGACGGCGCGCTTGGAGGACTGGTTCCCATCTACGACCGGCCGGGCTACATTCAGATCTTGCCCGTCACGCCGCCGCCCGGCGCTCCGCCCAATCCACCCAAACTGAACGCAACTCAATTGAAGCGTCTGTTCGATCGTGTGAAGGCGATCACCAGCCCCGTCGATTGCGCCGTCCGCATTGGGAACACGCTTGAGGCGCAGATCACAAGCATCGCCTCCGACGTTGCACTGGATGAGGCACTCACGATAGGGTTCGCGGTTGCCGTCGTCGGCACTCCCAAACTTCCGAACGCGGGACAGTGGAGCGTGGTTCGGTTGGACCGGGCCAGCGACGAGGTAACGCCGGTCGATCGAACCCGCGGCGTGCCCATCGTCCGCAACGGAGCGGGCCCGTACCGCTTCCGCGAGCCATCGGACACCCGGCAGAAGAGACCGCGTCTGGAGTGTGCGCTGCTCATGGCGACTGAGACCAGCCGTGCGCTGTTCGCAGTGCCGAAGATCGATCCCGGACAGCCGGGACGGATCTCGTTCGACTTTTCCCCCGTGCTTGCCGATCCCTACTCCCTGGTCCAGTCGAGCGGCTTGTTTCCACGGCCGAACCTCGGCTTGCGGATGAATGAAGTAGCCGGTTTCCAGATCACGCCTCAAAATCTGTGGCGGATCGACAACGAAACCTTCACGGTCGCCGCCAAGCCGCTCACCGACTTGATGGAGGGAGCGGGATGGGGAATCAATCGCGACTATGAAGCCGGTCCCGTCAAGATCAATATCGACTCCGCAAGCCAGGCCGCATTTCACGTCGAGTCCCCCGTCTCGGTCCTGAATCTTGACCTTCCCGATCTGGGGAATATCTTCCAAATCAAATCCACGTATCAGACGGTCGCCGGTGGCTTGCCCAAGCTGCTGGAGCCCAAGCTATTATTCCTCGGCGCGTTGGAAGAATTGAAGAAGACGCTTGACTCGCTGGCCAACCTTGCCAACCTGCCGTTTAACTTCGACGTTTCGGTAACTGCGGGAAGCGGCGCAACGCCGTCGTTCGTGGTCCACATGCATCTTCTATTTCGGGTTGGCAGTGGGCCCGATGGACGCATTGACATCGGAATGGGCAAGTTCTTCGGACAGTTTCTGGTCCGAGGCGAGTTGGAAGCCGCGCTTACCGGCGTGGAACGGGCCCGCCTGTTGCTCGAATTTCAAGGCGATGTGCAGCAAGGTATCCTTCCCCCCTTGCTGTATGCCGGCGGTTTTTTCAGGTTCTCCATCGAATTGCGCGAAACCGGCGGTCCGATTATTCAACTGGCGCTTGGCGTGGTGACTTCCATCGGCGGGAACCTCATTCCCGGTCTGCTCGAAGTGGAGGTAACCATAAAGTACGGCTACACGCTGATCCCTGAAACCCTCGATCCCGGAGTGTTGCTCGGCCTGGAGGCGCGGGCGAAACTGCTGGCGGGCTTGATCGGCTTCTCATTCAGCGTGGAAGCCATGGCCAGCCTGCATCGCGACAGCCCGACGATCGTCACCGTTTCCGCCCAGATTCGTGTGGCCGCAACCGTACAGGTCGCCATCTTCTTCGAAGAGGAAGTCGACTTCGAGACTCAATTCAAGCAGGAAATCCCGCTCCTGGCAGTGGGGTTGATTCCGGGTGTTGGCCTGGCGGTCCTGCCCGCCGCGCTCCCGGTTTAAAAGGAATCACTTATGCCCATGGGCCCCCCACGGCGTTTAAGCCTGTTGACCTTCCCACAAGCGTGGGACGGCAATTCGCTGGTTCTTCGATTTCTGTGTTTGCCTAAAGGCCCCCCGAATGAGCCGCTGCGGCCAGGCCTCCCATCGTTTGCCGATGCCAACGTCCTGTTCGGAGCCAAGATGATCGGTAGCCTTGACCGGCTTCCGTCGCCGGCCGATGTGACAGGCGTGAAGCCCTTGGTTCTCGACGAGCCCCCAACCCAAAAGGCGGAGTTATTCCTCGAACTTGCAAATCAATTCAAGATTAAGCCTTTGGTGAAGCGCATACGTCCCCAGGCCACTTTCCGCAAACCAATGACGGAAAGCTATCGCACCCTGATCGGGAACCGCCAGCACTCATCCCTACTTTCGGATGCGGCGGAATTCCAATGCGCCTTGCATCAGGGCTCACTGGACCAGCCAAAAGATCCGCCACCCCCGCCTTCGGACGAACTTACCTGGGGGCAGTTGATGGCTTTCGCTTTACGACAGCCAAAGCTGGCCAGCGCCCTAGGGCTCGTCGGACAGGCAACAATTACGCCGGACGATCCGGCCTTCTTCGCCTCGGGCGGGTGGGTCTATATCGATCTTGATCCCAACAGTGATTACGCAGGCGAAGCAGATTTCCTTGGACTCTATGCAGCCCGTATTCCCAAGCTGACGATTGCCCGGCCGGTTTTCGCGGCCGTCCTCTTTCCCGTTACGGGCGCGCCTGCGGCCTTCGTCGCCGACGATGTAGCCCGCGAAGCGCAGCTCTATGACGATGGCATTGCCAAGCAGGTTCACTGCACACAAGGCAGTGATGGTGGCGATTCCATTCAGCTTGCCTGGGAGGATGAGCAGATCGCGGAATGGTTGCACAGGCAGGTGCAAGTCACCCCCGCGGGCGAACTGGAAATCGATGCGCCCAACGGCGTGTCGGGCTACCGGGTGGATGTACGTCTGGCCGGCAACAACGACCCGTGGAATTCGCTGCTGCGGATTGAAAGCCGCGAAGATCTGAAGCTGAAAGATCTTTCCCTCGGGAGTTTCCAGGGCGAGGGCATCGTCGAAGTTGCCCCCACCCAGCTTTCACTGAAGCAGGATGCGGCATATTGGCTGCCCTCCTATTTCGCGACGTGGCGGGGAGCTTCACTGGCCCTGACCGACGCGGACCTCGCAAGACTTCATACTCTGCCCGGCGTTCAGGGCGCGGAGACGCCGCCGCACTTACTGGATCGCGAGAAGATCTTTGTGCCGGTGGACGATAAGGCCGTCCCGTTGCACTACGGCGAGACCTATGAATTCCGTGTGCGCCTTGCGGACCTGACGAGAGGCGGTCCCGAAGCTGGCGTGCCAGCGCCGGAGCCGGCGCGCAATTCGATTGCCCGCATCACCTTCCAACGCCGCCGTCAGCCGCGCCAGGTGGAAATCCTGACAGCGCCCAGTCCCGCCTCGAGGAAGATCCGAATCGGCCGGCCCAGGCTCGGATACCCCGAGGCGCTGTTCACCAGCCGGGCAAGTTTTGTCGACCTTGAGAACGACCTGCTTCAACTGGCCGCCGAGCCTGGGATTACACGCGAAGTCAGCGTTCCGGACCCGGACGTTCTAACGCTGGAAGTCCAGGTATTGGTCAAAGCGCTAGCCGGTGATGCGTTGCCGGGCAAAGGACAGGATCCGAGCACGTCCGGGTACTTCGAGTTGTACCGCACCACCCGCTCCTTCGACGCGGAACAACTGGAGCTTGAACTTGACTTTCAAAACCATCCCTCACTACTGACCCTTAAGGCGGTTCAGCCGGACAATGGCTCGCTCGAGCTACCAACCGCGCGCGACCTTCGACTGACATTCGTCGGCGTTGGTCGCGACCAGCCTGGCTATTTTGCAGACGAGAAGTTCCGTCGCGGCACGCCGGTTCACCTCGATCTTCGCGCCAACGCCACGAAAGAACCAGATCTGCTGGCCGACCCCGATGCACTTTCCGCATTGCGGTCTTTCTTCTTTCAGCCGCCTCCCCCTGATAACTCCGTCTCGCCCCCGGCAGAGCGGCTGGCGACGGAACTCGGTCTCGACCGGAACGCACTGACGTTGTCCGGCCGGCCCGGCCACCGAACGGTATTGGGCTGTAGCGCCGAGCTTCGGCACACGCTTTCCCCGGAATCGTCCGCTATCACGTTTTCGTCTCCGGCAGACTTGTTGCAGCGTTGGATCAACGTCGTGCAATTCCAGGTGCAGCGTGATTGGAGCTGGGATGGCATGGACGCAGGGGGTATTCGCGTCACCCGCACAGTCCACTCCGCGGAAGGGCCGGACCAGGTAGAGTTGGTGGGTGTGATGCGACTGCCGAGAGTGGTTGGCCCCAAGTCAGTGGCCGGCTTACCGCCTGATCCGCGCGCTGCGGTTCGACAGTCGACCCAGTTAATCTTCTTCGACGCCTACGATCCCAAACCTAAACGTCCAATCCCACTGCCAGGCGAGGTCGAGCCACCGCCGATCCCGTTCCCCTCGGAGATTACGATCGATTACGTGTTTGAGCCGGCGTTTCAGGAACTCCCACCCGGGGACCCTGTCGGGCGCTCAGTCTTACTCCCGATCACGACGCCCCCGTCTCAAACGCCGCGGATTCTGTCGGCCGGCATCGCCCTTTCGGCCTACCAGGCGGCCGGGGATTATTCGTCAACATCGCAGCGGCGGAGAATGCTGTGGTTCCAGTTCCTGGGTCTGCCCGCCGATCCGAACGACGCGTATTATGTGCGTGTCCTGGCGGTAGGTCCGGATGCGGCACTGCTGGAGCGACAACTGATATTGCCGGATACGCTCGAGACACCGCTGCCCATCGACCCGGAGTGGATGCGCCTGATTACTACCGGCCAGTCAAGCGATCAGAACGGCCTCGCCGCGATGCAGCGGCTTGAGGATTCGCCGGCCGGAGAGGGAAATTACCTGGTTCCGCTTCCACGCGACCTTCAGGAATCCTCGCCGGAGTTATTCGGCTTCTTTGTCTACGAAGTTCGGGTTGGACACACGGGCAGCCGCTGGTCAACCGCGCGAGGCCGCTTTGGCCCGATGTTGCGGATCGCCGGTGTACAGCATCCTCCCCCGCCGCTCGTCTGCCAGGCCGCGCGCAGCAAGACCCGGATCCTCATCCGAGCGCCTTTCGCCCGGCCGGTTCTCGACGGCGCCAGTCTCCAGCCCGGCGGACCCAAGACAGACCTGTGGGCCGTCCTGTACGCGCGAGTGCAGCAGGCGGATGGACAGGCATGGCGCAACGTAATGCTGGCCCGGACGCAGTTGTTCGCGCCGCGTGGGGGAGACGATCCACAGCGCCTCGGCATTCCCGTCCTCTTCGGGGAGGCCGTATTCGAAGCGGACCGTGTGTCCACGGCGCTGCTTAGTCTCGGCATGTTTGAGGAAGATGTCCCTTTGACCGTTTTGGTCGCGGAAGTCTTCTCGGATCCCGGAGAAAATGACCCGCTCGGCGAGCGGGTCGGCCATGCGCGCATGCTGCGAATCTCGCCGCTCATATCTGTGCCAGACGCGTGCTGACAGGACGCCGGGCTCTGACGAATGGGACGCGCGAACGATCTATCGAGCCGGTGCATAAATTACGTCAGGATCACGTGGTACACGCCGTCGCCTTGCTGGAACTGTGCTGGCGGACTTCCCCGCAGTCTTACGATAATCTGCCCTAAGCGGCGGGCGTCTTGCGCCGGGAATTCGAGCCCCGGCCTCGAGTACGCAATCATTTCCCGGCGGCGCACTCCGTCCTGAATTCTGGTTGCGGAGACACGCAGTCCCAGGGATGTGGTTGCGACGTGCAGCGCCCCGGTATGAGACGTGAGGGCCCGCGCACATTCGAGGGCTTCCGATAGCTGGCACAGATGGGCGGGCCGGAAGAGCGCCTTGACCTCTCCGTCGTTCGCGACAAGGAGGATCACCGCGGCGCTCATGCCCGCGGCTTCCACAAAGTGCCAGGTGTGAAACGGCAGATAATGCGCCAACTCACCAATCGCCGCGGCTGTGACTAGCAGCCACGACGTCCACTGAGCTTCGGAAACGCCTTTCCAAAATGGACGCTCCGGATCTCCCCGGAAGAATTCGAATAGGAATCGCCCCGCGCCGTAAAAGAACGTGTAGAAGGTGAAAACCTCTCCCGCCTGCTTCGACGTCAACGCCAGTGCCACGCCCACAATCACGGCTGTAAATACCCACGCAGACTCGATCGGTTGGACAGGGAACAGCAGCACGTCCGCTCCATATGGCGGCATGCCCGCGCCCCCAGGGTGAGGCCGGCCCCAGCGGTGCGGCCGGCCGTGGCAGCACCCCACTCGCCAGCAACCAATCCGGCCGAACGCCAGAAACGATCCCAGTCCAAGCACCGCAATATCGAGATAGGCGAGCACCGGCAAGCCTAGCGCCCTCAGCAGCAGGGCTAGCGTGAACAGAATCGCGATCTCGTGATGGTAATAGACGAGGCGCTCGCGATCCTGGATAATTCGCGTCGCCATCGCAACTGTATAGAAGACGCAAATCGACACGCCGAGCATCAGAACGGTCACCGGTATCGATAACGCGCGTTGTTGCGTCACCACCACGGCCAGTGCCGATCCCAACATCAGTCCCAGACCGCCCCAAAATTGAAATGGGTTCACGGCGTCTTCCATCTGCGCACAATGGCGTCGTTCGTGACCCTGCCATTGAGCTGCGGACCGCGCGGCCCCGATTCACTCACGGGATCGTTCGTCTTCTTGCTGCCGCTGTCTGGAGCAGGGGTAGGGGTAGGAATTCCGGCCGCATCCACCGTTACGCTCATCGCCCAGTTGACTTCCCAGGTTGCCGACTTTAAGAAGTAAGGCGTCCCGCCGGCCGCTGGCGCGACTATGAACCAGGTACCAAATTTGTGCTGACCCGAAATCTTGCTCAGGTCGTAACCGTCGTCGGTCTGGGCTGGCTGAAAGAAGTTCGGGCGGTCAGAAAGCTGTGCCGTGCGGCTCTGCTCCGTGCCATCGAAACGGCGTATGGCGTATCCGCGGTCGTTGTACCAAGGCTCATCGACGACGTGATTCGTGACGCAATCGCGAGTATGATCGGGCGCTTCTGCAAGGAAGACTTTTTCTTCGGCGGCGGCCCGCGGACGGCCGGTTGGAGTTGCCGTGCCGCGGCGCTTTTTGTAAGTCGCCGCCATCTTGACGTTAAACGTGGTTTGAAGATATCCCGCTTGCCAGGCACTTGCCTCCAAATCCGTTCCCCCTTTCGCGACCGCGGTTGCCGAGGAGGTGATTTCCTTTGTGGCGACCAAGAGTACTTTTCCTGGACGAAACCCCTTGTCCGCCAAATCACCGTCAAATACCATCATGTCTCGCGAGTCGGTTTGAAGCGGCCCGTCCGCGTCCATGGTGAAACGGTTCAAGAAAAACTGCAGCGGCCCTTTCTCCTTCGAGGGGCAGCTCTGGAGCCGCAAGCCGGTTCGTAATGCCGGCTTGACCTTCCGCGCGACGCCGGCCACCGCGCCCTTTGCCGCGCCCCAGATCGCCATCACCGTGCCACCGGCAGCCTGGTCGGCATCACGCTCGAGGTCCGGCGTGCCCCCCTCTTGCGAAGCGGCTGAACGGCTTTCCTTCTGCTGGACCACGTGGGCGAGTTCGTGTGCGATTATGGCATCGCCGACCGGAGTTCCGGGCTGATATTCGCCCGCGGCGAACGCCACGTCCCGACCGACTGTAAATGCTCTGGCGCCAAAGCGACTGCTCATCGACGCCGCGCCTTCCCCGGTGTGCACCCTGACCCCCGACAGATCCTCCTGCATTGCGGACTCAGCTTTGGCTCGGATACCGCCGTCGAGCGCACGCCCCGGTCCCAGTTCGGCCTGCACCAGAGCCGGATCGTCCGGGGCCTCCATCCCGTGCGCCCGCCATTCAATCCGCCCGGTCGCGACCCAGGTATCGACGGCGTTTCGTACTCGCTGACTCACCAGCGCGATATACTCGCCTGCCGTGGCCGCGCGCCCCGTCTCCGGAGCATGACGCAGAATCGCGCGGCGCAGTTGGCCAACATCCTTTGCCGCGTAAAAGCGGAACATGTAGCGGAGATAAGGACAGTCCTTGGCAGTGCGTCCCACCGCCGAGAGCCGATCGTCTGCCACCCCGCTCACTGCCTGCTCCAGTGCTTCCAGGAAATCTGCGCGTCGCATTTGGCCGGACGCCACAGTGGCGGCTCCGTCATCGAGGATCAGGGATCCCCCGGCATCCGCCTGGCCTTGCAGAGGGAGACTGGCGGCGGGCGGGCTTTCCCACTTCAGTGCCGAACCCGGTTGTACGTCATGCGTCACCTCGCGCGCCGGCAGCCCGTCCACCGCGGGGCTGCTGGGCTGATCCCCACCCGCGTCGAGGCCGGACGAGAGGCGTCCCGATGCGCCATGATTATGAGTAAGGAACGACGAGAAGCCGGCGCCGAAAGACGTCGCTCCGGCTGACCGCACATTCGGTTCGCGAGTAAGTCCGCCGCGGGGTTGCCCGCGCAAGTCTACGGCGTCGACTGGAGCCCCAGGCGCGGCGGCAGCGCTCCCGGCCTTACCTTGCGCCTCGGCGTCTTGCAGCGACTTGCGTTGCACCACGTCTTCCGCTGGACGATCGGCCTCACGCTCACTATCCTCGCCTGGCTGGCTCGTCTTCAAGTGCGGTTGTATGCGGCCCGCCGCAAGCAGCCGCGTGACCGCATGGTTCCCCACCGATCGTTGCAGCCGGCGTATGGAATCGGGCTTTGGGTGAGTCGGCGAAGGCGACCGACGCGCCCGGCTCGACTTCGCTGACGGGCCACCAATTACCAGATCGAAATGAGCCACGCAGGAAGCTCCCGAACGATTATAAACCTGGGCCGAGCCCCTGAATCCGGCAGTTTGCCCGATTTCGCGAAGACCAGTGCCTGGCAGTACGTCTTAGCCAGATGGGCCGGCCTCTTCCGTGTATGCGCTTTCAAGAATGGATTGACATGACTATGTACACGTGTTACAGCTACAGCAGATCGGTGCGATGCGACGGATTCACGGAGGCCAATGCGCCTCAGCTGGCGTTGCGCATTTTTATTTTAAGGAGAACGTATGAAGTCGATGCTGATTTTGTTGGCGCTGGGCGCCGCAGGGCTGAGCTGGGCACAGGCGCCGGCAGACTGCAAACCCAACCCGTTGAACGCTCCGGAGGCCAAGTACCCCTGCATCTTTCCGGACGGCCGCGTGATGTATCGCGTGAACGCGCCGAACGCACAGTCTGTGCGCGTCGGGAGTCTGAACTTGACCAAGGGACCCGATAACATCTGGAGCGGCACCACGGCACAGCCGGCCGTGGAAGGTTTCCACTATTACGGCGTGAATATCGATGGCGCGACGGTAGCGGACCCGTCTACCCGCACCTACTTCGGTTCCGGATGGTGGAACTCCGGAATTGAGATTCCCGCGCCGGACCAGGACTTTTACCAGCCGAAGGATGTGCCTCGCGGCCGCGTGAGCGAACAGTGGTATTTCTCGAAAGTTACCAATAAATGGCGTCGCTGCTTCGTCTACACGCCGCCGGGCTACGACGCAGGGAAGAAGTTCCCTGTGTTCTACCTGCTGCACGGCTGGGGAGAAGACGAGACTGGTTGGTTCAACCAGGGCCGCGTCGACTACATCATGGACAATCTGATCGCGGAAAAGAAGGCCAAGCCGATGATCATCGTGATGGACAACCTCAACGCGGTCAAGCCGGGCGAGAGCGCCGCGGTATTCGCTGGCCGGGGCCTGGTGGCCGATCCTAGCGATCACCCGGCACCTCCGCCCGCAGCGAGGGGAGGGGCTGGCGGACCTGGACGTGGGCCCGGCGGCGCCCCTGGTGCGGCGCCAGGCGGAGCACCTGGAGCACCTGGAGCCCCGGGAGCAGCGCCCGGTCGAGGCGCAGGTGGTGGCGGCGGACGAGGCGGCGGCGCCGGCATGCTCAGCACCTCGGCTTTCGGCGAGATGATGATCACCGACTTGATTCCCATGATCGAGAAAACATACCGTGCACTTCCCGGCGCCGCGAACCGCGCCATGGCCGGCCTGTCGATGGGCGGTATGCAGACCCATACCACCACCATGGCCAACCTCGACAAGTTTGCCTATATCGGCCTCTTCAGCGGCGGCAACATCCCCATGTCGGAAATCAAGGATCCGGCCGCTTTCAAGAAGCAAGTCAAAGTGGTGTTCTTCGGCAATGGACAACTCGAAAACAGCGGCCCGAGCAAAGCCGCTGTAGACGAACTGGCCAAAGCCGGCATCAACGCCCACTTCTACGAATCCCCGCGGACCGCTCATGAGTTTCAGACATGGCGGCGCTGCTTGCGCGAATTTGCACCGTTGCTGTTCCAGTAAAACCAGGTGGGGCAGGCCTTGTAGGCGCTGCCCCACACTCTCCTCCCGCCTGAAATTGGAACTGTCTCTGTTCCGCCTCCGCCACTACCTCCCTCCTGCCCACGAGATCCTTCGCGCTCACGCCTTTGCCCTTGAGGCGCAGGGGCGACCACATTCGCAATAGTCCACCCGGGCCCCTGTCGTCCAGCTCAAAATTTCCGCCTGAACCTGTAGTCTAAGGAGATGGGCTGGATTTCCTCTCCCGAGAGTTGGGTCGCGCTAGTCACCCTCACCGTTCTCGAGATCGTCCTCGGGATCGACAATATCGTCTTCATCAGCATTCTGGCGGGCAAACTGCCGGCCTCCCAGCAGGCTCGCGCGCGCAACCTCGGCCTCGCGCTGGCCATGATCACCCGGGTTCTGCTGCTCCTGTCGCTCAACTGGATCATGCGCCTCACAGCGCCGCTCTTCTCCCTCTTAGGGCGCGATGTCTCGGGCCGCGACCTGATCCTGCTGGCCGGTGGTGTGTTTCTACTTTGGAAAAGCACTCACGAGATTCACCAGCAAGTCGAAGGCGAACCCGCGGTGGAACTGGCGGCCCGCCGCGCCGTCACCCTGGGAGCGGTGCTGGTGCAGATTGCCGTCCTCGATATCGTCTTCTCGCTGGATTCTGTGATCACGGCGGTCGGAATGGTGGACCAGATCTCGATCATGATCGTCGCCATCATGCTCGCGGTGGGGTTTATGATATTCGCGGCTGGGCCCGTCAGTACCTTCGTAGACCGGCATCCGACAGTGAAGGTGCTGGCGCTGAGTTTCCTCTTGCTGATCGGCGTCACCCTCATTGCGGAGGGCCTGGGCCAGCATATCTCGAAAGGCTACATCTATTTTGCCATGGCTTTCTCCGTGTTCGTCGAGTTCCTGAACCTGCGAGCTCGCAAACAACCCTCCGCATCGACCCTCCTCGCGGCCCAGGAGAAGCGTTAAGAACCAGGATATTCAGAAGCCAAATTTGGCTCCAGTGAAGCAACGTGGCGGGACGCGTCTGCCGGCGGGTGGCTCAGTGACCGCGCCGGGCGAGGTTAATCGAAATTGAACTGGGCGCGTTCTATGGCGATCACTTGGGATGGAGCGACGACCAGGTTCGCCAGCGGTTGTTGCAGCACCACTGAGCCACCGAGACTGATCTCAACGGTGTTCGCGCGGTAGCGAATGCCAATGTTTTGAGTCGAAGCGCCGGGGTCGGGCAGATCCTTTCCCAGAGTGCCGGAAGCTGTTTCCGATGTAATCCGGAGCTTGCCATCCCGCCGTTCCGCGCCAAAAACGCAGCGGTAGGCTGGGTGATCGAGAGTGAGCAGTTCTACTCTTCCGTCGGGAAGAGGACCGTCGAAGTTGAAAGTGAAACCAGGGTTGAGGAGAGGGCGGTAGCGCTCCACCGGACTGAAATAAGATGCCAGCCGGACATAGCGCTTTGGCCGGTTCCTGGCGAGTTCGTTGTAGGAACCGCAGATGCCGAACGCCATGTTCACGATGGCAGTGCACACCATCGCAAAAGCGAAAGCTGCGAGCCGGAGGCGGCCGGGACTGGAGAGCGCGAAGCCCGCGGCCAGGGCGAGCACCGCCAGCGGCAGGAAGTCGACGGTGTAACGCTGCGTCGTGAATCCGGTGGAGATCAGAAACAGTGCGATACCCGCGGACGCCGCGCCGGCGGCGGCCACCGGGAATCGGAAGCCGCGCGGGATGGCGAGCAGAAACGCGCCGGCGAGGGGCGCGAGCCAAAAGGCTCCGGCGGTCGCCTCAAGAAAATATCCTGGGGGCAACGTGACCGGGCGAGATGCGGGACTGAACCACGGGAAGACCGGGCTTGCGGCGGGCGGTTCCAGCAGGAAGTAGCGGAAGCCGAGTGGCACGAACCTGGCTGCGAGTTTGATGCGGTTCAGACCCGGACCCGTGATCAGATGATGAAGGCCGAATTCCAGTGGATTGCCGAAACGCGCAAAATTGTAAATCGCAAGGGCAGCGCCCACCGCCGCTAGTGGTGTGGCGAACGCGATCAGACTACGCCACGACGTGCGGTAGTAGAGGAGGGCGGCAAACGTCACGAGGGCGGCAAGTCCCAGGTGGGGACGGCTCGCGATGGCCAGCCCGAAGCACAGCCCGGATGTGGCCCACCACGCCGCGCGCCACCTGGATGCAACGCCGCCGGCCAAAAAGAAGACACCTGCGGCGGTGCAGCAGAAACCGCAAGCGATCGCGATTTCGTAGACCCAGACGCGCGCGAGCAAGTAAGGTACGCCTGTGCAGAGCCCCAGCATGAGGAGCAGGAGTGCGAGCGTCCCCGGGCCGGATTCCACGCGCGCCAGGCGCAGCACTCGTAGCAGGGCAAGTGCTAAGAACAGAAAGCCGCCGAAGCAAAAAACGAACTGCGCAAAATGTTCCGGCAGGTCGTGGCCTGTAGCGAGGCGGTAAGGCGCAAAGAGCAGCACCGCCGGCGCGGCGCCGTGATAGAGGTAGTAGCGGCCGTGGTAAAGCGCCATGTCGTGCATCTGGTATTGGGCCGGATCGATGGGTACGTAGAGATGGCCGGAAGCGAAGGCGCGACCGAGATAGTCGTAGTATCCAGGCAGATCCAACCCCCACGAAGGGGCATAGCCGGACGCCATCACGGTCCAGTAGTAGTAACGCCCAACCAGTAGGAGGATAGCGATGACGGCGACACGTTTGATCATGAGAGGCGGCTGGCTCTATCTTAATCCGCCAAGCCAAGGGAGGCAGCTCCGCTAGCGCTTCAATAAAGACGTCCAGTTCATGACCACATAGTAGGGTTGGTCGTTTTCCTCGACGGGCTCGTATACCAGAAAGCGCTGTCCGTCACCGGTCATCGTGTACTGGTTATATCGGTTGTCGGCGCGGAGTCGAGTCTGGAACAGCTCTGCAGGGACTGACGTTTCAGGCTGCGCGCCGGCTTTGAATCCGACCGACATTAGCTCGCCAACCGGCGAGAGATAAAACAACTCCTTGCCGTCAGCGCGCCATACGGGTCCCACTCCGCCGGCGTTCGACACCTGCCGGCGGCTGCCAAACGAAGGGAATGCGGCGACGTAGATCTCCCATTGACCGGATTCGTTAGACGTGTAGGCGATCCATCGACCGTCAGACGAAACGTGGGGCTCGTCGGACTCGAAATCGGTATGGAAGATACTGTCAGGCTTGCCCCCGGACGGCGGGATGCGAACGATATCCTTGCCGTTCTGGCTCACGGCAAGAATGCTTCCGTCCGGAAGCGACTCTTCCGGGTACAAGGCGGTTTCCTGCGAAATCACGACCTGCTCGGCTCCCCCACCCGCCGGTTTTCGCAGGATCGAAGGCTTAAAGCCTTGGAACCTTAAATAAATGAGGTCCCGGCTGTCCGAAGACCATACCGCGTCGGTGTATCGAGCATCGGCATTTGGAGTGAAAAGCGAAAGAATGCCGGTGGAGAGCTCCAGTAGCCAGAGAGCTCGGTTGGGAGTCTTCTCCGTAGGCTCCAACTCCACCGCGACGCGCCGTCCGTCTGGAGAGAGGAGCAACTGGCTATAGTTTCTTGCTCCTTCGATCGAGTTGAGTTTCTTGCCGTCGCGGCTATGCCATTGGAGCTGCGCGGCACGGTTCACGGGGCGGGAATAAGCCAAGGTTCCGTTTTCCGAAGCTGAGGGAATAGGGCCGAAGGTCGAACTGAACGGGCTGGCTCTATCCACCACTGGCATTGGATCCCCCTGGATGGTTAGCTTTCGAGCATCAAAACGCTGCGCCATGATGGTCTGTTGCCGGCCGTACAAGATGTATCCATCCGGGGAATACTCGAATAGCGAGCGCACCGGTACGACCATACGCGCTTCCCCGGATTCCAAGTCGGCCGCGTAAATACCCTCTGTTGCCTGCGTGCCGAGAGCGAGAAATAGAATGTGTTTGCCGTCCGGAAGTGCCCTGGGCCATAGCTGGACCATTTTGGGGGCCGGCACATCGCGGCTGAATAGTGGTTTCGGCTCGCGGCCCGTGGCCGGTACGCGCATCAGCTTGGCGTCGTCGTAAAAAATCAGGGAACCGTTCGCCATCCAGGCGCCGCTGCCGCTCCCATTCTTGGCGGCGCACAGCGTCACCGCGGGACCACCTGAGACGTCGATCTTCTTGAGCTTCTTGTCCGCTTCCGAATAGAAGGCGACCGAACGGCTGTCGGGCGACCAGAATGGCAACACGGCGCTTTCCGTGCCCGGAAGCGGCTTGGCCTCCAGCGAATCGAGCGGCTGGTGCCACAGCACCCGGCCGCCGGCGCGGCGGCTTGCTGAAAAAACCATTCGCGTCCCATCGGGCGATAAAACGGGAGTGTCGACGCCCAGGTAAGCGGCAGCCTCCGCGGGCGCATGGATCGCGAACCTCACGGCGGGCTGCGGAGGCGCGGGGCGCTCCGTAAAATGGAGGCCCGCCAAGACCAGGGCCGCGCAGACGCTGGCGGCCAACGCGGACCACAGGGCGAGGTTACGTCCTTTGGCAGCCGCCACCGCGGGCGCCGGCACACCGGCCTGGGAGCCGCCCTGCGCGATCCACTTCAACTGAAGCAGGACGTCGGACGCGTTCTGCCAACGCGCATCGGGATCCTTGGCGATGCAGATGGTGATCAGATGATCGAGCGCGGGCGGAACCGCGCTGTTGAGTGACGAGAGCGGTGGAGCGGAACTCGCCATGATGCTGGAAATGACCGCGGCCTGACTGCGGGCTTCGAAGACGCGCTTTCCGGCGATCATTTCATACAGGACCAGGCCAAAGGCGAAGAGATCGGTACGCGGGTCGGCTTCCCCGCCCTCGAGCTGTTCGGGGGCCATATATGGGAGCGTGCCGACGATCAAACCCTGTCCGGTGAGAGGAGTGGTCGCGGTGGGCAGCGAAGTGAGAGTGCCGGGAGGGCCCCCGCGCGGCTCGAACGCCTTTGCCAAGCCGAAATCCAGCAGTTTGGCGCCGGACTTCGTGAGCATGATGTTCCCTGGCTTGAGGTCGCGGTGAACCACGCCATGGCGATGCGCCTGATCCAGCGCGTCGGCAATCTGGATAGCGTAGCGAATCGCTTCCTCAATGGGGAGAGGCCCCTTCGCAAGGCGCGACGCCAGATTCTCGCCCTCCAGGTATTCCATCACGAGATAGTCGAGGCCTTCGTGCGCGCCAATGTCGTACACCGGGCAGATATGCTGGTGGCTGAGCGCGGCCACGGTGCGGGCTTCGCGCTCGAAACGCTGGCGATATTCGGGGTTACCGGACAGGTTTGGGGCCAACACTTTGATCGCGACGGTACGCTCGAGACGTCCATCACGCGCGCGGTAAACCTCGCCCATGCCGCCGGCGCCGATGGCCGAGATAATTTCGTATGGTCCTAAATGGCTGCCGGCTTCGATTGGCATAACTGACTCAGCCAGTTTACTTGATTGGAGAGAGTTCGGAGGATCACGCACCAATGGGAAGTTGGGCACCATCGGCGGGCCGCAACGTTCAATGTCCAGCCTCCTCAACAATGGAAACCAAACGATTCCTAACTTTGAAGTCGCACACCCCATAGCCAGTCGCAGCGAATCGGCCGGGCCCCTGCCTGTTAAACTAGGGGTTCCCCCATGCCTTCGCCACCCGCCAGTCGCACGACCACGGCGCCTGCGCCTGCCCTTACGCCCGACGAGCAGCTCCGCAGCGGAACCTTCCATGCCGCCACGAACTGCTGAACGCAAACCGAACCCGCCCGTCGAGGCTGCGGCTCCCGCGTGGATCCGGCCGCTGCTGCTGGCGCTGACGGCAGTGCTCTTCCTCGCCTGGTTCTCGGGCGCGGCCGCCGACACCGACATCTGGCTTCACCTGATGACTGGCAAGCATACGGTGGAAACGCGCGCGCTCACTGTTCCCGACCCCTTCTCTTATACGAGCAACCTGGCGGCGACCGCGCTGGAAACCAAGACGCGCTACTTCAACCTGACGCACGAGTGGGTGGCGCAAATCCTGATGTACGCGACCCACTCGGCGACTGGTTTTGCCGGGCTGGTGTTGGGGCGCGCCTTGCTGCTGATTGTCTTCTGCGGGCTGGTAGGCCTGATGGTGTGGTGGCGCACGGCAGGCTTCTATCGCAGCCTCTTCGCGGCCATCGCCGCGGGCGCGGTGGCGATCAATTTCCAGCAAAGCCGTCCCTTCCTCGTGACTTTCGTGCTGTTGGCGGCGACCATGGCAATCATGGAGCGGCGGCGCTGGGTGTGGGTGCTCCCACCCATCTTTCTCTTCTGGGCGAACTGTCATGGCGGCTATTTCATGGGGTGGGTGATGATGGGCGCCTACTGCGGGGAAGCCCTGCTCCGCCGCCTGCGCAAACAGCCGGTGGAAGGCGAGCGCCAACTTTGGCTGGTGACGCTGGCGAGTATCGCCGCCTCCGCAATCAATCCGAATGGACTGCGCGCCCTCGAAATTATCCTCTACTACCAGAGCAGCGGGATTCAGACGAGCAACCTCGAATGGCAATACCCCGCATTCTGGGAGCCGAGCGGTTACAGCTTCGTGCTGTTCGGTTCGCTGATCGTGATGGCGATCTCCTGGCGCCGGACGCGTCCAGTGGATTGGCTCCTCTATTTCGTTTTTGCGGCGGCTTCGCTACTGGCGGTGCGGAACACGATTCTGATGGGGCTGGCCGGCGCCGTGCTGCTGGGCTGCTACCTGCCCACTTGGAAGCGCGCGGTTCCGGCGGTTGCGGAATATGCCGCGGCGGGGCTGCTCGTAGTCGCGATTGTGTTCGCCTTGCGCGGCGGCACGGCGTTTCAGTTGCGCGCTGCCGAATGGCTGCTGCCAGTGCGCGCGGCGGATTTTCTGAAGCAGCACAATGTCACCGGCCGCATGTTCAACACCTACGAGAACGGGGGGTACCTGGTCTGGCGGCTCTGGCCCGCGCAACGCGACTTCATCGACCCTCGCGGACTAAGCGAACAGGCATTTACCGACTACAACCGCATCCTCTATTACGCCAACTCCGAGGGTGGCAAGAGCGCCGATCAACTGTTGGAGCAGTACGGAATCGAGGTGCTGGTACTGGATGGCTTCGACCGCTTTACCGGGCGCATTCACACGCTCGCCGCGGCGCTGGCAGATCCCAAACAGACCGAGTGGAAACTGGTGCAGGCCGATGAACGCAGCGTGATGTTCATGAGGAACCCGCCCGCGGGCACGCAGCCGCTTCCCAACCTGCAAGCGCTGCAGAGCATCGAGACACAGTGCCAGCAGCAAATTGATCACGATCCCAGGCGCCCCGCCTGCGCGCGCGGCATCGCCGATTTCTACGCGCTCATCGGTGAGAAAGGGCGCGCCGCGCAATGGATGAACTACTATGAATCCCGCTCCCATTAAGCCCAACATTACGACCGGCCTGTTGGAGCAACTCGACATTCGCGTGGGCACCATCCTGGCGGTGGACGATGTGCCGAACTCCGACAAACTGCTGCAACTCCGCGTCAGCTTCGGCGATCATGAGCGCATCATTCTCTCGGGCATGAAGCAGGAGCGCGCCAACCCGCGGGAACTGGTGGGCAGGCAGACGCTGTTCGTGGTCAACCTGGAGCCTCGTAAAATGCGCGGCATTGTGTCTCACGGCATGCTGTTCGATCTCGGCTTCGCGGACGGCATACAGCCCGTGCTGGCCACTCCCGAAGCGCCGGTGCCCGACGGCACGCGAGCCGGATAATGGCTGGTAAGATTGAGGTTTCCCGCATGACATCCGGTTCTCCAGCGGCTTTGCCATCGTGGCTGCGGCCTGCGATTCTGGGCCTCGCCGCACTGCTGCTGCTGGCCTGCTTTTCCACCGAGGTGACGGACTCCGACACGTTCTTCCACCTGGAAGCGGGAAAGTATGTGCTGGAGCACCACCGCCTGCCACTGCCAGACCCGTTCAGTTTTACGACTTACCTGGGGAAACCGCTACCCGGGGAAGAAATCGTCCGCTCATTTAATATCACCCACTCGTGGCTGGGCGAGATGGTGATTTACCTGGCGTATGCGGCGGGCGGGTACGGCGGAATGGTGGTATTGCGCGCCTTACTGATGACGGCATTCGCCGGGCTCGCCTGCCTTTGGATCTGGCGCCGCACGCGGAGCTTTTACCGCGCGCTGCTGGCCGCCGCGGTGACCGCCTTCATCTCCTCGTATTTCGCGTCCGACCGCCCGTATCAAATCACCTACGTGATGATCGTGGTCACGCTGCTGACGGTGGAATCGCGGCGTCGGCTTTGGGTATTGCCCCCGCTGTTTCTTCTGTGGGCCAACCTGCACGGCGGCTACATCATGGGTTTCGTGGTGTTGGGCGCCTATTGCGCGGAGTCCCTGTGGCAGCGCTTGCGTGGCACGCCGCAGCCCGGCGAAAGGCAATTGTGGCTGGTGAGCGCCGCGAGTGTGGTGGCAGCGTTCTTCAACCCCAACGGCTATCTGACCCTTTATATCCTGGCGGTATATCGGCAGAGCAACCTGACGCAGAGCATTTACGAATGGCAGAAGCCGGCGTTGTGGCCGCCCTCGTTCCTGAATCTGCTCTTACTGGGCGCGCTGGTGGTGATGCTGTGGCAGCGGCGGCGCACGCGCGTTGCGGATTGGGTCCTGCTCGGGCTTTTTGGCGCCGCGTATCTTTCCGCGGTGCGAAACTCCAACCTCGCAGGATTGGTTGGTCCCGCCATGATTGCGTCGTACCTGCCGTGGAAAAGGGTGGCGCCGCGTTCCCTCGATTGGGCGATAGCCGCACTGCTTGCGATCGCGGTAGCGATTCCGTTTGCCCGCGGCCGCGCTTTCCAGCTGCGATCCGCGGAGTGGAAGTACCCCGCCGGCGCGGCCGATTTCTTACTTGCCCATCACGTAACCCAGCCCATGTTCCATTCGTTCGAGAAGGGTGGATACCTGATGTGGCGGGGCTGGCCCGAGCAACGATCTTTCGTCGACGGGCGTTCGCTCAATGAGAGCGTTTATGCCGACTACCAGGGGATGATCAAGTATCTTCCGGGTACTCGAGAACTGCTCGATCGCTACGGCATCCAGGTGGTGGTGATGAACGCCTTCGAAGCGAACTCCGGCGCGATTTACGTTTTGCCGCTCGCGCTGGCGGATCCCGCGGAGAAGGAATGGAAGATGGTGTTTGCCGATGCCGGAGCCGCTATCTTCATGCGCCAGCCGCCCCCGGGAGTTACCCCACTGCCTTCCCCGCGGATTTTCGATAGCATGGAATCGCAATGCCAGGTGATTCTGGACCACGACCCGGCGCGCCCCCGTTGTGCGCGCAGCCTGGCAAACCTGTTTCGTAATATGCGGGATCTGGCCCGCGCGCGCCGCTGGATGGGGCTGTATCTGGAGCATCGCCCGGATGGGGATCCTGCCGACGATCTTTTCTACCAGCAACTCAATGCGGGTGGCCGGTAAGTTTTCATGATAAAATTCGAACGTCCCATCCCTCGTAAGTTTTCAACGACAAAAGGTTAGTTCTCGAAAATCACAACTCTATGCAGAAGCAGGAACCCAAGCGAGTTCTGGCAGTGGTCAGCGATCTGTTTTTTTCGGTCAAAATCAGCGAGGCTGCCAAGCGCAACGGTCTCGCCCTTGAGTTTGTGAAGGATGGCCAGGAAGTTCTGGAAAAAGCCAAGGCGAAGCCTTCACTGATTGTCTTCGATCTCAATTTCGAGGCGGTGTCGCCGCTGGAGTTGATTACCAAACTGAAGGGGGATGTCGAAACCAGAAGCATCAGTCTGCTCGGCTACCTTTCGCACCTTCAAGGCGAGTTGAAAGTTCAGGCGCAGGACGCCGGCTGCGATATGGTGATGGCGCGTTCCGCTCTGTCGCAGAACATGCTCCAGATTTTCAAACGCCACGCCGGCATCTGACGCCGCACATCGCTCAAACCGTCACTACCGGGCATTTGGACCCGCGGATAATCGCGTACGCATTGGTCGGCAGGTGACCGTGAGCGCGCGGTGTACTGCCGCGGCCGATCACCAGCAGGTCGGCTCTCAAGGTCTCGGCGGCGGAATCCACGACGACCGGGGGTTCGCCTGCTTCAATGGCGACGGCAGCGTCGGCGATCCCCATGTCCGCGCTCAGAAACGCGATGCGCTCGGTCGCGTTCCTGGTGAGTTGCGTGCGCCAGTCCGGGTCGAAATAGAAGCCGCCCAGGCGTGTGGCGGACGCAGGAATGGCGTGGACGATGGTCAACTTCGCGCCAACATCGGCCGCGAAGCCGGCTGCCCAGCACATGACCTCCCGGCTGTGCAGCCCAAGATCGATGGCACAGACCACGTTGTGAAAATGCATCGTCGTGAAGTCCGGCGCTGCCTCCATGTGCGGACCGGTCCACACAGGACAGACGGCGTCGTGCAGCACCTTGGCGGAGACGGACCCCAGCAGAAAGCGGCGGAACGGTCCATATCCGCGGGTCGGCATCACGATCAGATCGCACTTTTCCCGGGCAGCGTAGTCGCAAATGGTTTGTGTCGGATCGCCTTCGAGCACTTCGCGGCGCACCGCGCAGTCCGGGGGCACGGTGCAAGGGAGGTTTTCCAGTTGTACCGTGCGTTGCTCCGCGATTTCGCGAGCCAGGTCGCCGGCACTGCTGTAGGCCATGGCCTCGAAGGAACTGAAATTCGCCAACGGCGGGATGACCACGTGAAGCAGGACGATTTCACTGTGGAAAATACGGGAGAGGGCTTCGGCATATTGCACCGAGCCCCGGCAGCGTGGGGAGAACTCCACGGGGACGAGCAAACGATTCAACCTCGGCATCTGCGCACCTCAAGGGCTCGAAAGACGAAAACGCCGAACAGGAGCAAGAGCAGCGTCAGCACCCGCAGCGCGGGCCGGCCGCCAGGATGTCCACCAACTGGCATCGGACCTCTTACTCCACCTGCAGTATACTCCTGAAATTCGGGTCTGAATAGCGGCTTAAGGTGTGCGACATAGTGGGGGATTTACGGAATGCCCGCCAAGCGGGAGAGACCTGGCGTCAGCGCGTTCGAGTCATCACGAACGTTCATTCGGCAGGGGCTGCAAACGCTCCGTTACCGTCGCGTCTGATTGGTTGCAGCCCATCTCCGCCTTCTACGTCGCACGACCGCGGCTAAATCGGGCCACGTGTTCGGGGCGTTGAACGCGACGGTCCTCGGGCAAAAATGGCGCTTTGGGGCCACGTAATGCGTAAGGAACATGTCGTTCGCGCAAGGTGAACGTACTCAATCGAAACCCGTTACTGCTTCAGATGTGGGGCCTGATCTTACTCGGGGAAGCATCGCTGACCGTGGGTATGGAATGGCCACTACCTTCCGGGTACCGGCGAGTTACCGGAAGACATACTTTGGGCTGGTATCCGCCAGACAACCCGGCCGTTTGAATCGCCCACAAGCCGAAAGATAACTCGCATGGCAGGGACGCGTCCTGGGCATCCCGTACCTGCGGTCCCGCGACAGCTGGCCTTAGTAATTCGATCACTTGGTACCGAGCGGTGAAAATTGGTACTAGATTTTTGTGGACAGTTAAGTGCCCGTTAGCTAGCCTCCACCTATAATTGAACTCATATGGCAATTAGTCTAGACAAGGCTACGCTGGCAGCCGCTCTGGTGGGATACCAGCAGCAACTCCAGCAAATCGAGACGAAAATGGCTGAGATCCGCCGGATTTTGAACGGGTCGGGGGCTCCGGCAAAGCGCCAACCCAGCGCCGCGCCGGCGAAGCAGAAACACCACATGAGTGCGGAGGGCCGCGCCCGCATCGCCGCAGCCCAGCGGGCACGCTGGGCAAAGGTCAAGGGCGAATAGCCTCAACCTGTTTTCCGGATGATGGTTGCGCCTTTGCCGCCAGGTAGGCGCAGCCGAAACACGCGTTCTCGCTGGCGCTCTTCATTTAAGTTACGAACCCGCGCCAGCAGCAGGTCGCGCAGTGAAATCATGCCTGCCAATTTCCCGGTTGTCCTGTCAATGACCGGCAACCGGGTGAAGCCTGTTTCCGCCATGCGCATTACCACCAGGCGTAGCGGCTCATCGGTGTGGGCAACCACCGGATCCCGCAGGATCTCTCCCAGGGGCGCATCGTCTACCTCCGATTCGGTAAGCTGACGCAACTGGCGGCGGGTAACCACGCCGCGCAGGCACTCGTCGGCACCTACTACCGGATAGAGGTGCTGTCCCCGGGGAGTGGCCTGCAACTGCAGTTTGGCGCGCAGTTCCCCCACCGTGGCGCCGGCCGGCAGGGCTACCAGGTTGGTGCGCATGACTTCCCGCACAAACAGTATCTCCAGCGGATCGGTGGCATATTCCCGAGTGATATGAAAGCCTCGTCGAGCCACCTTCTCGGTAAGAATCGAGCGCTTGAGCAGCAGCACCGTGGTGGCGTGCGCGAGCATGCCCGCGACCAACAGCGGGAGCATGAGATTGATGTCGTGAGTTAGTTCGAGCGCAAAGAGCACCGCCGTGAAAGGCGCGCGCATGGTGCCCGCGAGAATGGCGCCCATACTGACCAGCGGCCAGAAACCCGCGCCCTCGTGGGGCAGAAAGCCGGCTTCCATGCCACCGAGAGCCGCACCCATCATGAGTAGCGGAGCCAGCACGCCACCCGAGGTTCCGGAGCCGAGGGAGATGATCCAGATGGCGGACTTCACCAGCAAAACTCCCGCGATCATGGCGCGCGAAACATCGCCCTGGAGCAGGGTTTCAATCACGTCGTAGCCGACGCCCAGCGCCTGCGGGAAGATCAGGCCACCTAAGCCGACGGCCAGTCCGCCGATGGCCGGCCACCACTTCCAATGCACGGGAAGCTTGGCGAATGCATCTTCCGCCGCATAAACGCCCATGGTGAGCAGCGCCGAGACGCCGCCCGCCAGCAGTCCGGCAAGGACGCACCCGGCGAGCCCTTGAGGGCCGATGAAGACCGAATGCGCCGGAACCGGGAACAGCGGACCCAGGCCGAAAATGTAGCGTCGCGCCGCACCGGCCGTGGCGCTCGCCATGGCGACGGGGATCGCGCTGCGCGGCTTCCATTCGAAGAGCAATAACTCCACTGCCAGCATGACGGCCGCGACGGGGGTGGCGAAGGTGGCGGACATACCCGCCGCCGCGCCCGCCACGAGGAGCGTCTTTCGCTCCGCCGCGGTGAGGTGGAACCACTGCGAGATCACCGAACCCAGGGCGCCGCCCGTCATGATGATGGGACCTTCGGCGCCAAAGGGTCCGCCAGACCCGATCGAGATTGCCGCCGATACCGGCTTCAAAATCGCCAGCCTCGGCTGTACCTTGCTGCCGTGAATCAGAATCGATTCGAGTGCTTCGGGGATGCCGTGCCCGCGGATTCGCTCCGAACCGAAATAGGCCATCATGCCGATAATCAGGCCGCCTGCCACTGGCGCCAGCACCGCATACGGGCCAAGATGATGACCGGCGGGACTTACCGCGGCCGTGCTCATGCGGCCATAATAAAACACGTTCGTGAAGAAGGCGATGAGGCGCAGTAAGGCCCATGCGACACAGGTGCTGATTGCGCCAATGCCGATCGCCATCAGCGAGAGGGTAATCAGGCGCGGAGTGGCAGTGAAATCTCCAAGTCCGTGGACGGGTTCCTGGTTTGTTGCACTCATGGCCTACTTCACCCCCGCATGGCGCAGTACTGCATTTAGCGCACGGGCGAGCTCCGGTCCGGTTCGCTCCAACTCCTCGCGGTGCGCCAGCGAGAGTCGGCGCAATGCCGCCTTGCCCACGGGGGTTAAAGTTACCAGTACTTCCCTCCGGTCTTCGGTTGCCGGCTGGCGGATTACCGCTCCCGTACTCTCCAGACGGTTCACCAGTTCAACCGCACTGTGGTGTTGGATAAACAATCGCGTGGCCAGTTCCCCAATGGTCGGTCTTACATCTGACGGCATACCACAGAGGGCCAAGAGCAATTGGTGCTGCTTGGGTTCGAAGCCGTTGTCTTTGGCCGTGGCCTCGCTGAAATGAAGAAATCGCCGGATCTGGCGGCGGAATTCCGCCAAGT
The DNA here is from genome assembly GCA_039934035.1 of Candidatus Solibacter sp. Classification (GTDB taxonomy): domain Bacteria; phylum Acidobacteriota; class Terriglobia; order Bryobacterales; family Bryobacteraceae; genus Solibacter. Next base: position 42,493 of record JBDTMZ010000148.1, read on the forward strand.
CCTGGTATTGCCCGAGGGACAAATCGCGTGCTGTTTCCATGAAATTATATCGTAGCACGATATAAAGTGGGGAAGGCAGTGTATGAAATGGCACCCGCCCAGTCGAGTATGTACCCGTCTAATCCCGGGTGCGCACCTATAATGAACTTATATGTCTAACAGTCTGGATAAAGCGACATTAGAGGCAGCTCTGATTGGGTATCAACACCAGTTGGAGACAATTCAGGCGAAGATAGCGGAGATCCGGCGCATGCTCGGCGGCACTCCTGCCCGCACAGTCCCTGCCGCGAAGAAAGCGGCGCCGCGAAAGCAGAAACATAAGATGAGCGCTGAGGGACGGGCGCGCATCGCCGCCGCGCAGCGAGCTCGTTGGGCCAAGGTCAAGAAGGGACAGTAGCTGAGCGGCTTGGGCAGCGGCTGGCGAAGCGACCAGGCATCAGATCGCGGCCGGAGCAGCGACGCGGCGCAAGCGCCAGATAGAGGCGGCGCCGGCGAGAAACAGTCCAACCGAGATCCACTGGGACGTGTCCAACGGCCCACCCCACAAGTTTCCCTGCTCGTGAACCCGGAAGAATTCCACGATAAATCGCACGGTGCCGTAGAGCATGAGATAGGCGCCGATGATGGCTCCATCCCCGTGCGGTTTGCGAATCAGCCGGTAAAGGAAGGCGAAGATCACAAACTCGCTGAATGCCTCATAGAGTTGAGTAGGGTGAATCGGTACATGGAGGGGGACTCCCACTAATTCCTGCGCCGCCGGATTGGTGAACGTAACCGCCCAGGGACGATGGCATTCTACTCCCCAGCAGCAGCCCGCCGAGAAACAGCCCAAGCGTCCGATTCCGTGTCCGAGCGCGATGGCCGGCGCGAAGACATCGGCCGATTTCCACCCGGGAAGCCGAGTCTTACGCATATACCAGGCCGCGACGCCCAGGGCGGCCAAGAGTCCTCCGTAAAACACGCCGCCCGCCTGCAGCGTACCCAGGGAGAAAATTTCGCCGGGATGTTCGACGTAGTGAGGCAGGTCCACCAGGAACATCATGAGTTTGGCGCCGGCGATGGCCGCGAGAGCGCAGTAAATGCCGAGATTGGTGATGGCCTCCGCATTGAGGCCGGCGTCGCGCGCCAAACGTCCTGCCAGCCAAAGCGCCGACAGGAACGCGATCGCTACCAGGACACCGTAGGTGTGCAGGAATGAGAGGCCGAATATCTCAGGGTACATGGGGCGCCTGCTTTTTAGACCGCATCAGATCCAACAGCAATAAGCCACTGCCGATGACCACGGCCGAATCCGCGACATTAAACGTGTGCCAGTGGTAGTCGCCCAGATAGAAATCCAGGAAATCCGTAACTTTGCCCCACGCCACGCGGTCGAACACATTGCCGGCAGCGCCGCCGAGAATCAGAGTCAGGCCCCAATAAGAGTTACGGTCCAGCCGGTGGGCGCTCCACAACATCACGGCAATGACGATGACCGCGGCCGCTGCGCCGCCAATCAAAAGCACGGAACGCCACGCATAACTCGCGTCGTTCATGATGCCGAAGGCCATCCCGCGATTTTCGGAGTGCACGATGTTAAAGAAACCCGGGATCACTCGAATCGTGTCGTATGCCGAGACGGAACTCTCGATCAGCCACTTGGTGAAGCGATCGAGCGCGAAGATGGCGGCCGCCGTTCCATACGCCGCTAGCCGCTGGTCAGCCATTGATGATCTCGTGGACCGCCGCGGCGCACGGTTGGCATACCGTGGGGAAATCGGCATCGCTGCCCACGTCGAGCGTATACTTCCAGCAGCGCTCGCATTTCTGGCCGGCCGCGCGTTCCACCGCTGCCTGGAGTTCGCCATCCGCCGTCCGTTCCAAGGCCACCTGCGAAACGATGAACAATCCCGCCAGGTCGTTGTCATACTGCTTGAGCAGCGAGTAGAGCTCGCCGCTCGCCGAAAGCCGCACGCGTGCTTCCAGCGGTGCGCCAATCAGTTTTTCGGTACGTGCCGTGTCCAAGTGTTTCAGCACGACGTCCCTTACTTCCAGCAGACGGTCCCAGTTAGCGGCGCGTTTCCTTGCGGCATCGCTCAGGCCGGCGGAAAGGTCGCCCGGTTCCGGGAAGTAGGCCAAGTGGATACTGTCCGCGCGTCCCATGTGGCCCCAGACCTCTTCGGCGGTGAAGCTCATGAGTGGAGCCAGTAGGCGTACGAATGCGTCCAGCAGGCGGTACAGCGCGGTCTGCGCGCTGCGGCGCGCCGGCGATTTCGGGGCCGACGTGTACAGGCGGTCCTTCAGCACATCGAAGTAGACCGAGCTCAGGTCTACCGTACAGAACGCGTAGACGTTGTGATAGACCTTGTGGAACTCGAAGTTGTCGTACCAGCCGCGGCAGCGTGCCACCAGGTCTTCGGCGCGCAATAGAATCCACCGATCCAACTCCTCGAGGTCGGCGCCCTGCACGCCGTCTTTCTCCGGGTCGAAGCTCGACAGGTTGCCCAGCATGTAGCGGAAAGTATTGCGCAATTTGCGATAGGCGTCTGTCAGCCGCGTCAGAATGACCGGCGACATGCGTACGTCTTCATTGAACTCCACGCTGGCCGTCCACAGGCGCAGGATGTCGGCGCCGTGATCTTTGATCACGCTTTCCGGCTCGATCGAGTTGCCCAGCGACTTGTGCATCGCCTTGCCTTCGCCGTCCAGCACCCAGCCATTCAGCAGGCAGGAGCGAAACGGCGAGCCGCCGCGCAGACCCGTGCCCACCAGCAGGGAACTATGGAACCAGCCGCGATACTGATCGCCGCCTTCCAGGTACACGTCGGCAGGCCAGGGCAGGCCGAAGGTGTCGTTGAGCACCGCCAGATGGCTCGAGCCGGAATCGAACCACACGTCGAGAATGTCGGTTTCCTTGGAGAATTCCCTGCCGCTGCATTTCTTGCAGGCATGTCCTTCGGGCAGCAGTTCGGCCGCGGACCGCTCGTACCACACGTCCGCCGTATGCTCCGCAAACAGGTTCACGATGCCGTCGAGGATCTTCCGGTCGGTCACCGGTTCGCGGCAGCCTTCGCAGTAGAACACGATAATCGGCACGCCCCACACGCGCTGGCGCGAGATACACCAGTCAGGCCGCACCGCGATCATGTTGGAAATGCGTTCTTCGCCCCACGCAGGCATCCACTTCACGCCTTTGATGGCTTCCAGTGCATGCTGGCGGAAGTGGTTCAACTCCATGCCGATGAACCACTGCTCGGTGGCGCGGAAAATCACCGCGTTGTGGCAGCGCCAGCAATGCGGGTAGGAGTGGGCGAGTTTCTCCGTCCCCAGCAGGGCGCCGGCCTCTTTCAGCAGTTCCAGCACGATGGGGTTGCCTTCCCAAACGGTCTTGCCGATCAGGGCGTCGGGCAGGTAGCCCGGCGCGCCTTCCGCGCGGAAGAAGCGCCCCGCCGCATCCACCGGGCAGAACGTCGCAATGCCATACTTCTGCCCGATGGCGTAATCTTCCTGTCCATGCCCGGGCGCCGTATGCACCGCGCCCGTGCCCTGTTCCAGGGTCACGTGGTCCGCCACGATACCGAGCGAATCGCGCTCCAGCAGGGGATGGCGGAAAACCGTGCCATCCAGTTTCGCGCCCTGGAACGTGGCCACCGTCCGATAATCCTGCCACCCCAGTTTCTCCGCGGTGACTTTCAGCAAATCCACCGCGATGATATACACGGCGCCCGCCACATCGACCGCGGCGTATTCGAATTTCGGATTGTAGGCGATGGCCATGTTGGCCGGAATCGTCCACGGCGTCGTGGTCCAGATCACCCCGTACACCGTGAGCCCCGCCAGCGCCGGATCGATGGCGAACGGGTCCGACGTCAGCGCAAAGCGCACCCAGATCGAGGGACTGGTGTGGTCGGCGTACTCCACCTCGGCCTCGGCGAGCGCGGTGCGGTCTTTGATGCACCAGTGCACGGGCTTCAGCCCCTTGTAAACGTATCCCTTGTCCAGAAAATCGACGAAGGCGCCCGCAATCACGCTCTGATACTTCGCGCTCATCGTCAGGTACGGCTCTTCCCAACGGCCGAGCACGCCCAGACGTTTGAAGTCCTGGCGCTGTAAGTCGACGTACTTCTCGGCGTACTTGCGGCAGGCGCGGCGGATCTGCACCGCGGTCATCTGCGCCTTCTTCGAGCCCAGTTCGCTGTCGACCTTGATTTCGATGGGCAGCCCGTGACAGTCCCAGCCGGGAACATAGGGCGAATCGAAGCCGGCCATGGTTTTCGACTTCACCACGAAGTCTTTCAGGATCTTATTGAACGCAGTGCCCAGATGAATACGGCCATTGGCGTACGGCGGTCCGTCGTGCAGCACATAGGTAGGACGGCCCGCGCGCGACGCACGAATTTTGTGGTACAGCTTCTCTTCCTCCCACCGCGCGAGCATTTTCGGCTCTGCCTGCGGCAGGTTGGCCTTCATGGAGAAAGCGGTTGTTGGCAGATTGATCGTCTGCTTCAGGACTACGTTTTTCGGATCCATTTTGGGGGTAACTTCCATCCTACCAAGTAGTAGCGGCATTGCGGTATCACCCGGCGCGCGTCCGCGCCGGGACACGCCGTCCCATATCCGGACAGCCGCGGGAACTCAACTCCAATCATCGCAATGTTAGGGCCCGGCATCCCGCGTGCTTTCGCTACCATGTGGTTTACGCAATGAGTTCCGAGGCCAAGCCTTATCGCGTGCTGGTGTGCGACGACCAGCCTGATGTCCTGGAAGCGCTCCGCCTGCTGCTGAAAGGACAAGGCTGGCAGACCGTCACCGCCGATTCTCCGGCGCGCCTGCTCGATACCGTGCGCACCGGCGGCACGTTCGACCTGATTCTCACCGACCTCAATTACACGCGCGACACCACCTCCGGGCAGGAAGGCATGGACCTGCTCGCCAGCCTGGAATCGCAGGGCAATACCATTCCCGTGGTGGTGATGACTGCCTGGGGCAATGTCGATCTGGCCGTGGAAGCCATGCGGCGCGGCGCTTGCGATTTCGTGCAAAAGCCCTGGGACAACAATCGGCTGCTGGCCACCATTCGTAAACAAGCGGAGCCGGTGCGCCGCCAGAAGAGCGAACTGGAAATCGCCGCCAATGTGCAGCAGCAGCTTTTCCCGCGCAAACTGCGCCGTTTGGAATCGTTGGACTACGCAGGCCACTGCATGCCCGCCCGCGAAGTTGGCGGCGATTATTACGATTTTCTCGAACTGCCCGGCAGCGGAATTGGCTTCGTTCTTGCTGATGTCTCGGGGAAGGGCGTGCCCGCCGCGCTGTTGATGGCCAACCTGCAGGCCTGCTTTCGCAGCCAGTCGGCGCAGTCTCTGATGCGCCCGGCGGACCTGCTCGATGCAGTGAACCGCCATTTCTACGCCTCGACCGCGGCCGAGCGTTTTGCCACGCTCATCTTCGCCATCTACGACGATGCCACGCGCCAGGTACGCTATGTCAACTGCGCGCATTGTGCGCCCCTGCTTTTACGCGCGGGAGGCGAACTGGAAATCCTCGAATCCACCGCCACCATGCTGGGCGCGTTCGAGAAGTGGACCTGTGCGGAAGCCGTCACCACCCTCTTCCCCGGAGATACTCTCTTGCTCTACTCCGACGGGGTCACCGAGGCGGGTGCCGATTCGGGTGATGAATTCGGCGAGGAGCGCCTGATTCACGCGATGCGCGCCAATCAATCCCTGCCCGCCGAGGCGCTGGTGCAGGCGATTGTCAACGATGTGAATGACTTCAGCGGCGCGGCGCGCAGCGACGATGTCACCGTGGTGGCGCTGCGCGGGCTTTAGCGCACGCCGGCGCGTGAGCTCGCCAGGATGTCGGTCGGATTGACCAGCTCCGGACCCAAATTGACGTCTCCCAGATCTTCCATGATGCTCATGGAATCCACCAGGGTTTCCATGGTCTGTTCGCTCTGCTGCACCGAAGCGCGCAGGCTCTCCAGGGCGTCGTTCTGCCCGCTCAATTGGGCTTCGAGATGGCTCACGGTGCGGGCGAGCGATGCCTGTGCCGTTCTCACTTCCTTGAGTTCCTTTTCGATCCTGGCGAACCATTCTTCGGAGCCGCCGGGGTCTTTCTCAAGCTTCGCCATGCGAATGCCCAGCACCTTCAGATTGCGTTCGATGCGCAGCATCTGTTCCGGATTGGCGGACATTTTCGCGGGCACCGACTCGACGGCGCCGTCGGGAGCGGCGAAACGGATTTCCACGCCCGAACCGCTGAGAATCAGCTTCGGCGCGAGCGGCGAGCCCGCGGGATCCGCGTTCATATCCCGCATCATCCCGGCCAGGGAGAACAGGTTCTGGATTGCCGAAGCGAAGGGCGCGGTATCCTCCAGCGTGCTGGCGGCAGTTTTTGGCGCGATCACGCGCGGCGCAAGCTTCCTTTTCGCATAACTGTTTCTGACAGCCATAGGCTTAAGGCCTTCCCCGAGTTCTTCGACCGGTTCCGGCTGGAGTGGTTGGTTTTCGCTGGACGACATGCGAGTCAATACTTCCCTCTTGTTCAAGTGTCGGCGGAGGAGCATTCTCCGGTCAACGTCCAGGGGTACTAGGTCTGTTGTTAGCGGTTCCTGAGTCCCCTATGGTTAGCATCTACAACTCGCGTCCTGGCACGGCATATGTCACCATAGATAACAGTGGGGAAGTTTTTCGTTCAGAATTTTGGTTGCCGCGCCACCCAGGCCGACGGCGCCGCGCTTGAGGCCATGCTGTCCGGTAAGGGGTTGGAATCCGCACCAGACCGCCGCGGCGCGGACCTGGTGGTATTGAATACCTGCACGGTGACCTCCTCGGCCGACGACGACGTGCGGCAGACCATCCGCCGCGTGCATCGCGAAAATCCGGACGCCAAAATTCTGGTTACCGGCTGTTATGCGCAGCGCGCGCCCGACGAACTGGCTTCCATGGCCGGCGTGGAATGGGTGGTTGGCAACTCCCATAAGACGCAAATCGCGGAGATCGTGACGGCCGCGCCCTATCACGGCAACATCCACATCGGCGACATTTTCGAGCAGCGAGATTTCCTTTCCGCGCCGGTGGAAGACGCTTCGGGCGACCGCACGCGCCCCAATCTCAAGATCCAGGACGGCTGCAACAATCGCTGCTCTTTTTGTATCATCCCGTTCGTCCGCGGACGCAGCCGCAGCGCGCCCGCCGAGCAGGTGGTGGCGCAGGTGCGCTCGCTCGCGGTTCGCTATCGCGAAGTCGTGCTCAGCGGCATCAATCTGGGCCGGTGGGGCAGGGAACCGGGCAGCAAGATGCGCCTCGCGGACCTGGTGCGCCGCCTGCTCGAGGAAACCCCGGTGGAGCGCCTGCGCCTCAGTTCCGTCGAGCCGATGGATTTCTCCGACGACCTGCTGCACCTGATGGCGGAGTCGCCGCGCGTCGCCGCCCACGTGCACGCTCCGCTGCAAAGCGGCTGCGACCGCACGCTGCGGCGCATGCACCGCAAGTATCGCCCGCGGCACTACGCGGACCGCGTACGGAAGGCGCGGGCTCTCATGCCGGACGCGGCCATCGGCGCCGATGTGATGGCCGGCTTCCCGGGGGAGACCGACGCCGAGTTTGAAGAGAGCCGTCAGTTTATGGCTGAGATGCCGTTTACGTATTTGCACGTCTTCACCTACTCGGAGCGCCCCGGCACGCCCGCCGCGGATGCCGCGGTGCAAGTGCCCATGGCAGTCCGCAAGGAACGCAATCGTATTCTGCGGGAACTGGCAGCTGCCAAGAATCTGGCCTTCCGCGAGCGCATGGTGGGCCGCACGCTTTCCGCGGTCACGCTGGCCGAAAAAGGCATCGCGCTGACGGAGAACTACCTGAAGGTAGAACTGGCCGCGCCACGCGAAGACAACCTGCTGATCGACGTTCGTATCGCCGCTGTCACTGCGGCCGGCCTGCGGGAAGTTTCGCGGGCACTGCCCGTGCTGCAATAGCCTCGGTGCAATAGCCTCAGTTGACCCCGTGGCGATGCCTCCGCTAAACTTCACACCATTACGATTTCAGGGTGTTTGGGGGTAATACGCTATGCGCCGCTCGCTTTCCGGTCGCCTTTCAGCGATCACGTCACTGGGCATCGCGATGCTCGCTTTGCCGCTGGCGGCGCAGCGCCGGGGCTCCGAAGCCAACCCGCTCAACGCCCTCACCTTCCGTTTCATGGGGCCGGCGGTGGGCAACCGGATCTCCGCGGCCGCCGGAATCGACGGCGACTCCACCACATACTACGCAGGAGCGGCCTCGGGCGGCGTCTGGAAGACCAGCAATGGCGGCGCGAGTTGGGTGCCCGTTTTCGATCAGCAGACTTCGCAGGCGATCGGCGCGCTTGCGGTGGCGCCCAGCGACCCCGCCACCGTCTGGGCGGGAACCGGCGAAGCCTGGGCCATCCGCGATAGCGATATGCAGGGCGACGGCATCTACAAATCCAGCGACGCCGGCGCTACCTGGAAGAACATGGGCCTGCCCGAGAGCGGCCGCATCGGGCGCATCATCGTCCATCCGTCGGACGCCAACATCGTCTATGCGTGCGTAGCGGGCCGCCTCACGGGACCGCAGGAAGAGCGCGGCGTTTTCCGCACCAGGGATGGCGGGGAAACCTGGAAACGCATTCTTTTCGTCAATCCCAATACGGGCTGCTCCGGCCTCTCGCTCGACGCCAAAGATCCCAATTTCCTGGTGGCCGGCACCTGGGAAGTGGTGATGCACACCTACGCGATGCTGAGCGGCGGTGCGGGCAGCGGCGTCTTTATCAGCCACGATGGCGGCGACACCTGGCAGCAGGTGCAGCAGCACGGCATGCCCAAGCCGCCCGTGGGCAAAGTGGACGTCGCCATTGCGCCCGGCAATTCCCGCCGCGTTTACGCACTGATCCAGACCGCCGACCAAGGCTCGCTCTGGCGCTCTGACGATGGCGGCGAAAACTGGTCGGTAGTGAACTGGCAGCGGGCCCTCATCGGTCGGGCGGGGTATTACATCCGGCTCGCTGTCAATCCCCTGAATGCGGACGAGGTCTTCGTCGCCAACAGCACTTTCTGGGCGTCGATCGATGCCGGTAAGACGTTTCGCCCGCTGAACTGGGGCGGCGATACCCACGATATCTGGATCGACGGCAAAAACCCCAATCGCATCCTGGTGACGCACGATCTAGGTTTGTACATGACTAACGATCATGGCCGGAACTCGAACAACGTCACGCTGCCTATCGGGCAGATGTACCACGTGGCCGTGGACTATGACGTTCCGTACAAGATCTATAGCAACATGCAGGATGGCAGCACCCTGCGCGGTCCGAGCAACGTGGTGGAAGCGGGTCCCAACGTCCCCGGCCAGTTTTTCGGCGGTGGGCGGGGCGGCGGCGAATGGGAGCACCGGCTGGGCGGGTGCGAAAGCGGCTTCACCATTCCCGACCCGGCCGACAGCAACATTGTCTGGGCCACCTGTTATGGCAACGAGGTCAGCCGGTACGACGCGCGCACCAGGATGGCGCGCTCCGTAAGTCCGTGGCTGCACACTTTGGACGCCCAACCCAACCAGGTTAAGTATCGTTGCCACTGGTCGGCGCCGCTGGCTATTGACCCGTTCGACCACAATACGGTTTACTATGGGTGCCAGATGATTTTGCGCACCACGAATGGTGGTGTGAGTTGGAGTGAAATCAGTCCCGATCTTTCGACAAAGGATCCGTCACGTATCATCCCTTCGGGTGGTATCGTAGGCGATAACCTCGGCCAGTTTTATGGCGAGGTTGTCTTTTCCATCGCGCCCTCAGACGTCCAGAGAGGCCTCATCTGGGCGGGAACCAACGATGGAAAAGTTTGGTACACGAGGGACGCCGGCAAAACCTGGAATGATGTCACTAAGAACATCACCGGGTTGCCGGTCTGGGGTGTCGTGTCCAAGATCGAGCCCTCCCACTTTGACCCCGCCACTGCCTATCTCTGCGTCGATTTCCATATGATGGATAACCGCGATCCGTGGGTCTATAAGACCGCGGACTTCGGCCAGACCTGGACCAGGATCTCCGACGGCTTACCCAAAGGCCCGTTGGCCTACGCCCGGGTGATCGCCGAGAATCCCAATCGGAAGGGCAATCTGTTCGTCGGCACGGGGAATGCGTTTTACTACACCCTGGATGACGGCGCGCACTGGACGCAGTTGCAGACGGGACTTCCTGCCGCGCCTGTCTCCTGGATCGTCGTGCAGAAAGACGCGCACGATATCGTGCTCTCTACTTACGGCCGCGGCCTCTACATCATGGACGACATCACCCCGCTCGAACAGGGCATGATGGAACCCGCTTCGGAATCCACCGCCGCGGTTCGCCTGGTAGCTCCGCGTCCTGCGTATCGCACCATTCGCAGTCAGGCGCGCGCCCAGTTCAGCTACATCCTGAAGGCCCTGCCCAAAGCTCCAATTGAGTTCGAGGTGCTGGATTCCAAAGGCGCCGTGGTCCGCCGGATGAACCGGATCGTGGCGCCGCGCGTAGGCCTGAATCGCGCCTGGTGGGACATGCGCTACGAACCTCCCACGCTGGTGGCGCTGCGTACGACTCCGCCCGAGAATCCGCACATTTGGGAGGAGCCGCGTTTCCAGGGGCAGGAAACTCGCGCCATTACCCATTGGGGACTCGCTCCGGCGGAAGTCGGACCCGTCGCGGCGCCCGGCAAATATACGGTTCGCATGACGGTGGATGGCCGGACGTACACGCAGTCGTTCACCATCCTGCGGACGCCCGACGGCCACGCCGACGACGCCGCGCTGCAGGATAGCGTTCGCCTGCAACTGAAAGTGCGGGAAGATATCACCGCCGTCAGCACTATGACGAATCAGTTGGAAACGATGCGCCACCAGTTGGAAGGACAGCGCAAGACGCTCGCAGGCCGGGACAACCTGCTCAAGACGATCGACGATATCGACAAAAAGATGCAGGACGTGGAATATCAACTGATCACGCGCGCCGATGCGCTGAGCGACGACAAATATTTCCAGACGGCCTACAATCTCTACCAGAATTTCCTCTGGCTCAACGGCGAAATCGGCACCGGCGCGGGCGATGTGCATGGCTCCGGCGATTGGGGCGTCACTGAAACCGCGATCGGCCTGGTCCTCGACCTGGAGAAGACGCTCGAGAAAGTGAAGGGCGAGTTCAAGACGCTGTTGGAACGGGATATCCCTGCCTATAACAAACAGATTGAAAGCAGCGGTCTGGCCCCGCTGCGCCCAAGATAGCGCTGGTATCAAACAGCGGGCATGATTTCAAGCCGCTCCGTTCACTGTTGTGGTAGCCGGCCGGTCTAATCCAACAGATACATAATTGTGGTTTCCAGTTTTGACGGATCGTCTGACCAGTCGCCATAGATCTCCCACGACATACCCGCGAAGGAGCGGTTGTTCGCTGCGCGCCACGCGTGAATCGCGTCGTGGGTATCCTTCATCTTGTCGTAGGCGCCCCTATGCACCGCCACCGCGACCTGGCCCGCGGGCGTCGCCGTGCCGTAGACCTCCCCGGCGGATTCAAACGCGCGAGTGACCTCGACGCCAAAATCCACATCCATCGGCAGATCGCGGCGCGAGGGGTGGTGGTAGAGAAACACGTTGTGCCCATCGGTACGCAGGCCTGGCTGGGTGCGCAGGAACTCCCACACTTTGTCAAGCGCCGGTCTCCACGCCGTGGCGATGCCGCCGATGGCAACCTGACGCCGGACGGCGGCCAACTTCAGGGAATCTACAGTGCGCACGGAAACTTGAGGGTTCACGCCCCATAGATATCACATTCTGAAATCGGCACACCCGTCCACTTTCGCCGTCGCCGTTTCAACCCGCAATTTTGGAAGCGGGACGCCAACAGATTCAGGGCGCCGGCGTCTAATCACTAGCCTACCTCTGCGGCTAACGCCGCGGAAAGAATCGACCACCTCCGCGGGTCTGCGGCAACTTTTGCCGCGCCTGCGGAGTAGCCCTCTCTCCCGTCGCCCCGCTAGCGCACCAGGACATCGTTCGGGTGTGCGGTTCCGAACATCGGCCCCGTCCGTGCGTCATTCGATATGAAATGTCCCGTAGAGAGAAAATCGTGTTCGCTGCAGGAGGTGTTTTCGTCGTTGCCGCCATCGGTCTGTTGATTGCGGGCGCCCGCTACAGCCACCGCATCGAGCCGTATATCAAGCAACGCGCCGAAGAGTACCTCCGCACGCGCTTCAAGGCGGATGTGCAGATCGGTAGACTGCGAGTCACCATCCCCAGTCTTTCCCCGCTACGCATGATTTTCACTAAAGGCAAGGGCACGATTGCCGCGGTGGAAGGCGATGCCATCGTCATGCGCATGAGAAATCGCGGGGACGAACCGCCGCTCTTTCGCATTCAGAAGTTCGTCACCGGCATCAATATCGGCAACCTTTTCGATTCGCCGGTTCATGTTCCGGTGGTCACGATCACCGGGCTGGAACTGAATATTCCGCCGAAGGGCAAGCGGCCCGACCTGCATACGGACAACTCCCCGGAGCCCGGCGAGAACGAAACCAAGGTCATCATCGACCGTGTCGAGATCAAGGGTGCAGCGCTCGTCATGAGGCCGCTCGATCCCAAAAAAACTCCGCTGCGCTTCGATATTCACGACCTCCATCTGCAATCCGCAGGGCAGGACGTCGCCATGAAGTACGATGCCATGTTGACCAATCCGAAGCCGCCCGGCGAGATTCACAGCTCCGGTTCTTTCGGTCCCTGGAACGCCTCCGATCCGGGCGATACGCGGTTGGCCGGCGATTACACGTTCGACCACGCCGACCTGGGCGTCTTCCGCGGCATCGCCGGCATTCTTCAATCGACCGGCCGCTTCGAAGGAGAACTCGACTCCATCACGGCGCGCGGCGAAGCCTATGTGCCGGACTTCCGCCTCACGCGCTCCGGCAATCGTGTGCCGTTGCGCACGCAGTTCGAAGTGCTGGTGGATGGCACCAACGGCGACACCACGCTGAAGCCCGTGAAAGCCACTCTCGGCGCAACGCACTTCACCACGAGCGGTGTGGTGTTCAAGCATGAGGGCGACCGCCACCGCTCCATCCACCTGAACGTCGACATGCCACACGGCCGTATGGCGGACGTGCTGCGGCTTGCCATGAAAGATACGCCATTCCTGGAGGGCGTGCTGAATCTCAAGACAGGCCTGGAACTGCCCAACCTAGATGGCAAGGTGAAGGACAAACTGCGCCTCGACGGCAGCTTCGACATCACCGAAGGCCATTTCCTGAGATCGACCATTCAGGACCAGATCGATTCCCTCAGCCGGCGAGGGCAGGGGCAGCCAGCCAATCAGCAGATCGATGAGGTGTTCTCGCGGATGACGGGCGCATTCAAAATGGACGGCAGCGTCATCAGCTTTCGCGAACTCACCTTCGGCGTTTCCGGCGCCAACGTGGCCCTAAACGGAAGTTACGATCTGGACGCCGATCAGTTGGATTTCCACGGCGCTCTCGCTTTGCAGGCCAAGGTGTCGCAGACCATGACCGGCTGGAAGCACTGGCTGCTCAAACCAGTCGACCCTTTTCTGGCGAATCACGGTGCGGGCACTTACCTGAAGATCCAGGTGGTGGGCTCTTCCAAAGCGCCGAAATTCGGCCGCGACAAGTAGCGTCACATTCGTAGCGCAGCGCGTTGGCCGGACGAAGGCGCGAAGATGCGCACGGAGGGAACCACCGACACGGCCACGGGCAAAAAGTTTCCGGCTATTTTCCGTCCGCGAATTCCTCCGCCATCCACTTCTGGAACGCCGCCATGTTTTGCGGACGGCCCAGGAAGCTCTTCACCAGATCGTTGGCGGACATGCTGCCGCCCGGCTCGAGCACTGTCTTGCGATAACGCATCGCCGCCGTATCGCCCAGCAGGTTGTTGCGGTCGAACTGGTCAAAAAAGTCCAGCGCGATTACCTTGTCCCACAGGTAGGTGTAGTAGGCCGACGAGTAGCCCGCCAGATGCCCGAAGGATGCGTACATGTGCGTGCCCGGCAGCGGTTCGGTGTGGCTGTATTTTTTCAGGTTCGCCAGGGTAATCGCGTCCAGGTCCACGTCCGAGGGCTTCCCTTTGTACACGTCATAGGAAAGTGCCGTGTAGGTATTCTGCTGGCTGGTCCAACCGCCCCTGCCGAACGCCGACGCACGATTCATGCGTGCGATCAGTTCCGGTGGCATCGCCTCGCCCGTCTGGTAGTGGCGCGCGAACTTCGCCAGCACCTGCGGACTGCGCAGCCATTCTTCCAACATCTGCGACGGTGCTTCGACGAAATCCCATTCCATCGAGATTCCGCTGGTCCCCGCCCACTCCTGCCGCCCGGCGAGAATCCAGTGCATCAGATGTCCGAACTCGTGGAAGAACGTGGCGGCGTCGCTGAACTCCATCAGGCCCGGGTCTGACCCAGACGGCATCGGAAAGTTGCACACCAGCGCTGCCTCGGGTAGCTGCTTGTCTTTCACGCCGTCCAGTACCGGAACCATCTCGGCGTGGCTGAATTTCCCGGCCCGCGGATGCATATCCAGGTAGAAGCGGCCGGCTGGTTTGCCTCCATCCAAAACTATCCACGTTTCGACCGTAGGATCCCATGCCGCCGCGCCTTCCTCGCGCTTGAAGGTCAAACCGAACAGGGTGGCGGCCGTGTCCAAAATGCCCTGCTTGACGCGTGGGTACGGCAGGTAGGGCCGCACCGATTGCGAATCGAAATCGTATTTCGAGCGGCGCAGCATTTCGTTCAGGTGAGACACCTCGTAATCGCCTACGGCCGTGGCCGAGGGATTGGACTTCTTCTTCTCCGCCAGGAGCATGGCGAACTCGCGATCCGCCAGAGCGCGGGCCGCCGTATCCACTTCCTGAATGAACTCAGCGACGCGCTGTCCTTTGCCCACCATGCGGTCGGCCGCATTGAGATCGGCCCAATTCTGGTAGCCAAGCAGCGTGGCAATCTGGTAGCGACTCTGCATCATTTGCTGCAGCACCTCGCGATTCTTCGGGTAGGCGCGATTATTGAAAGCCTCGAAGAGTTCGCGGCGTAGCGCGTCGCTCTTCACGAACTTCATGGCCGGCAGGATGTCGGGATAATCGGTTGTGATCTGGATGCTCCCGCCGGCCGCCGGTTTGTGCCGGTCGATGTAGTCCTGCGGCATGCCGGCGAGCGCCTCCGCATTGGCTACTTTGACGATCTTCTGGTCGTCTGAGATGTTGCGCTCGAATGCCGACTGCTGTTCGACCAGATCGTCGTTCAGCTTCTTCAATCTCGCCCGCGTGGCCTCGTCTTTGTCCACACCGGCCAGGCGGAATTGCAGCAACTGGCGCGATACGTAGTGCTTCGTGGCGGCATCTGCCTTCGATATATCGAGCGCGGCCAGCGCCTGGTAAACTTCACGATTCAGCTGGATGGCGGTGCCCGCCGCGCTCGCTTTACGGGTCAATTCCACGGCGGCGTCGCGGAATTTCGCATCCGGATGCACGTGCTGCATCAATTGCGCGACGTAGTTCGCCTCGTTGATCTGCTCCAGCGCCGAATCGAAGGGGCGCAGCGTATTGTCGATGGTGCGCGCACCTTTGACTGCCAGCATGCGATCCAGGTGGCGCTGCGCTTCGGCCAGGTGCCCGGCGCCGGTCTTCTCAAATGCCGCGATATCCGGCTTGGCCGCCCAAATGGGCGCCTGCGGCATCTGTTGCGCCGCGGCGGTCAACGTGAAGGTAAGCAGTGAAGTGATGAGTACCAAGCGAGCCATTGTCCTGAACGCTCCAATTCAATTCACTATAGCGTGGCGAACGCCTCGCCGAGGCTGCTACCGGAGCGGATGCGAGGTCGATCGGATGCCCGGAAATCGCTACGCTCGCCACCAGCATTCGCCAGTAACTGTCTGTGCGGTAGCGCCCGGGAGAAGCTACTTCACCGTCTTCTTAAGCCAGGTGAGCATGTCGCTGACCCAATGCTGCATCTCGGGCGCTTTCCACCCGCTCATACCGTGACCCCCGCCTTCCACTGTCACCAGGTCGCAGCTTACGCCTACCTTCTTCATCGCGTCGCACATCATGGGCGATTGTTCGTAGGGCACTTGATCGTCCTTCGTGCCATGAATGGCGAGGAAGGGCGGCATGCCTTTGTGCACCGCGAACAGCGGCGAGACCGAGCGCAACTTGGCTAGCCCTTCCGCATCGAAACGCTCCGCGCCGAGGAAGCGTGGACCGCCTCCATTCGCGAAGTGCTTATTGATGCTCGGCATATTGAAGCGCTCCGGATGGTCGCGGCGCTGCTCCGCGATCAGGGCGTAGTCCACCGGACCGTAGATATCGACTACCGCGCGGACCTTCGTCTCCGGCGTCTCGTGCGTGCCAGCGTAATTCACCAGATATCCGCCGGCCGATTCGCCGATCAGGACGATGCGGTTCACGTCTACGTGATATTGCGCCGCATTCGCCTTCACCCATTTCATGGCGGTCGCGACATCCTCGCTCGCCTGCGGCTGCCGGAATTCGGGCGCCATACGGTAATCGATGCTGAACCAGGCATAGCCCGCCTTGGCCAGCGGCTCGAAAAGCGGCCTGCAGTTGGTGCTCCTGCTGCCCTCGTCGAAGCCGCCGCCGTGAACCAGAATGGCGGCCGGGAAGGGTCCCGCCCCGTCGGGCACGTGCAGGTCCAGCAAGACCGGCTTCCCTCCAGGACGCGTGAACTCTACGTCCTTCTGATCCACTGCCGCGCCATAGACCGCGGCGCACGCCATCGTCAAGACCATTACCGAAGTGCGCATGGCAAGTGATTGTATCAGCCGGGCCGGACGCGAATTACGTACCGCCGCATCAACGGTGTCCGAACTCGCGCCCGATGCGGTGTGGGATCGCCGCCCCCACAGCGATCGTCGGGGACGCCCGTTCCCTGTCAGAAACCGTCCGCTAGGACTGACTCGTTGGCCGCTTATTCTGCAGTTACTTCGTACCGGTCCACGCCGAGTTCAGCCAGCAGGTCTTGGAGCTTGCCTGCAATCTCCGCCCGCTTCGCCTTTTGTGAGTCGGTCTGAGGCAGGCGTCCAGCGCCGAAATCGAAGCCGCGCAGTGCAGTTGCCGTGCGGAAGCCATCGGGAAATTCCAGGCCATACAGCATGATGTCGAACAGGTCGAGGATCCGGTAATTCAACGCCATCGCTTCGTCGTACCTGCCGGCCCGGCAGAGTTCGAAAATGCGCAGCGTCACTTCCGGTACCGCGTTACTGGTGGCATTGGTGCCGCCATCGCAGCCGGCGATCAGCATGGGCGCCAGCACCGCGTCCCAGCCCGTCAGGAATGCGAAGTCCGGGCGCGCCGGCCGGATCGCCGCGATCATGCGCATCATGAACGCCAGGTCGCCGGACGAATCTTTGATCCCTATCACTCGCGGGCATTCCAGCGCCAGGCGGCGAATTGTGGGCAAATCGATTGGGGTCGCGAACAACGGGATGTTGTACAGCGTAATATCAATCGGCGTATGACGCGCGATCTCCGCAAAATATGCGTAGGCGGATTCCGGCGACAGGCGGTAATAAATTGGCGAGACAATCGCCACCGCGCGTGCGCCCATCTCGGCATAGGCTTCACAGGCAGCCAGCGTGTCATTCACATTTGCCTCGGCGGCGCCGGCCAAAATCGGGACGCGCCCGCGCGTCTCGTCGCTGGTGATGCGCATGATCCGCCGCCGCTCCTCCTCGCTGAACCGCGTGAATTCACCGGTGGACCCGTTCGGGTAGAGACCGTGGATGCCGCGCTCAATCAACCAGGACACGTAACGGCGCAATTCCGCTTCGTGAATCTGTCCCCGCGTATCGAGCGGGACCAGGGTAGGCGCAAAAATACCTGTCAGTTTTTCGGTCATGTCGGGACTGGCTCTCGGCCTGTCCTTCTCAAGGTTAGCGCAGCCTATGCGATTCCCGTCACCACGGCGTGCGGGCTCTGCGGCACGGGGTGGACCTGGATCGAGTGGAAGCCCGCCTCGAGGTGCATGGACTCCAGATCCCTGAACGTGTAGGCATCTCCGGAGGCAGTGGAAATCAACATGGTTAAGGCGAAGCCGGCCGGCATGGGCGGGGAGATGCGGTCTTCATTCGGCACGAACTCCAGCGTGGCGGAAACGCCTCCGGGCTTGAGCGATGCCCGCACTTTCTTCAGTAGGTTCACACACGTGGGCCTATCGAAATGGTGCAGAAAGTTGGTCAGCAGCGCGGCATCGTACGGTCCGCCGTACTCCACCTCAAACGCGCTTCCCGGCAACCTGCGGTAGCGGCCCTCCACGCCCGCCTTCGTGGCGTTCGCGTGCGCCACCTCCAGCACTTTCTCCCAGTCGAGCGCGACAATCTCCGCTTCGGAATTCTGGCGTGCGATTTCGATTCCGAACAATCCGTGGCCCGCGGCAATGTCCAGCACCTTCATGGGGCCTTGCCTGCCGTTCAACACGATCTGTCCCAGCGGCGCGCAAAGCGGCGCCATCATCGGCGCCATGCCGTGCGCGAAATCCACCCAGATCGGGTTATCCGGTTCGACCGTCCCGCTTCCCGGCAGCACGGTGCGTCCCTTGCGTACGATCTCCGTCAGTTGATCGTAGGTCTCGCGCATTTCGGACAGTCCCAGAAAACGCGCCGTGGCATGCAGCGACGTGGGCGAGTTCGGATCCAGGAAAGCGGCGCTGGTCGGAGTATGAAGGTAGGTGTCCGCTTGCTTTGAAAGCAGTTCCATGATGCAGAGGAAATTGCAAAGAATGCGCATTCCCCTCTCTGAAGTCCCGCAGCGAGCGGCCAGCGCGGCGGCCGTGCCATTGCCTTCGCCCACGGCACGGAAGACATCCAGTTCAATTGCCGTCCGCAACGCGGCGGACCGCTGGTGCGCGAGCAGATTGTCGAAAATCAGTCCCGGATTCGGTGCGGTCGCGTGTGCGGTAGCAGTCCCAGTTTCCATATTGGTCAGTCCCTCTCTTCGTGGAGGCTACCATACTCGCGGCGTTCTGAGAACTGCCTCTTTCAGGCTATGCCTGTGGTTGCCTCAAGACTCGCTCGATCCGCCGGTCCGGTATCAGCCAGATCAGCGCCATCATGCCATATAGAGCGCCGGAGATCCACGGACTGACGAAGGCCAGCGGGATTGCCGCCAGGTACGTCAGAGGGGACAATTTACCCTTCCAATCGCTGCCCAGCGCCGATCTCAGCAGTGAGTTCGCACCCTGGCTGGCCACAATCGCCCGCTGTAGAAGGTAGTACGCAATCGCCGCCATCAACAGCACTACCCCATATGCCGCCGTAGGCACGGCCGCCAGATGATTCTCGCCCATCCAGGCGCTGCAAAACGGGAACAGGGACAGCCAGAACAACAGATGCAGGTTCGCCCAGAGGATGCCCGCGCTCACATGCTTCGTCGAATGGAAGAGATGATGATGATTGTTCCAGTAAATTCCGACATACAGAAAACTCAGCACGTAACTCAGAAAGACCGGGACCAGTTCGGCCAGCGCCCCCAGTTCCGCGCTGTGCGGTACCTTCAACTCCAGCACCATGATCGTGATAATGATGGCGAGCACGCCGTCGCTGAACGCTTCCAATCGATTACTCGACATCCCGAGATGTTAGCGTTTACAGGGGCTCCGTGCCAAGCGCAGCCGTACTTTGAATAGGGAGTAAGTGGTCTGTAACTCTGCTTCCGTAGCGGTGGTGCACAAGTATGATATTGTGCTGACAGCGAAACTATGCCACGTAGCCTCCGAGCCACAGCCTTCCTGCTTGTGTTCAGTAGCACAATCGTCCTCCCTGCTGTTCATGCAGCCGAAACTGGCGACCCGGCCCTGGAGCGAAGATTCACCCAGACAGTGCGGCCCTTCCTGACCCGCTATTGCATTGGATGTCATGGCGGCGCGTCCCCCGCGGCCCAGTTCGACCTGCGCGCCTACTCAAGTCTTACCTCCGTGGTCAAGGACTTTCCTCATTGGTCGCTCATCTCAGACCGCTTGAGCGCGCAGGAAATGCCGCCCGCGCCGCTTCCGCAGCCGCCTGACGCCGTGCGGCGTCAGGTAATCGAGTGGATCCAGGCCGTGCGCTCAAACGAAGCCCGTAAGAACGATGGCGATCCCGGACCCGTTCTCATGCGCCGCCTCAGCAACGCGGAGTACAACAACTCCATCCGCGACCTCACGGGCATCAACATGCGACCCACCCGCGAATTCCCGGTGGACCCCGCCAACACGGCTGGATTCGACAACACAGGCGAATCGCTCACCATGTCCCCCGCGCTGCTCAATAAATACCTGCAGGCTGCCCGTGAAGTGGGCGACCACATGGTGCTCACGCCGGATGGCTTCGATTTCTCTCCCCATCCCATGCTGGTAGAGACCGACCGCGAAAAATACGCGATCCAGCGCATTGTCAATTTCTATCTGAGCCAGCCCACGAGGTACGTTGAGTACTTTGAGGCTGCCTGGCGATATAAGCATCGCGCCGTGCTGGGCACACCAAACGCCACACTGGAAAGCGTTGCCCGGGAATCCAAGGTAAGCACCAGGTATCTGCACCTGATCTGGGACTTGCTCGCCGAACCGCCAGAGAAGGCGCGCAAGGAGGTCGGGCCCATCGCGAAGTTACAAGAGATGTGGCGAGCCCTTCCCGAGCCCGGAGGCGACCCTCTGGACCTGCGCGACCAATGCGAGGGCATGCGCGATTTCATCATGAAGTTGCGCGCCCATACCGCTCTGGAATTCACCGCACCCGTCGTGCGCGGGCTCGTCCCCACTTCGCAGCCGCTCCTTAATTACAAGTACCGCCAGTTCAACACCCATCGCCGCGATTTCGATCGCACGGCGCTGCGGGCTGCCAGCGACCCGGTTCCCGAAGTCCCCCGGATTCCGCGACGAATCGATCTCGCGGGCGAGGCGGCCAAGCGCAACGCGGCCCTCATGTTGAAAGCACGCGACGGCGACATGAACCTGGTCTACCCTGACGGCCAGCGCGAGGCGTATGAAGCTTCGTTCGCGCGCTTCGCGAGCGTGTTCCCGACCGCGTTCTATATTAAAGAGCGCGGCCGCTTTTTCCCCGACGACTCCGATGACAAGGGTCGCCTGCTCAGTGCCGGCTATCACAATGTGATGGGCTACTGGCGTGACGATAATCCGCTTCAGGAACTCATCCTTG
The DNA here is from genome assembly GCA_039934035.1 of Candidatus Solibacter sp. Lineage (GTDB taxonomy): Bacteria > Acidobacteriota > Terriglobia > Bryobacterales > Bryobacteraceae > Solibacter. Next base: position 63,650 of record JBDTMZ010000148.1, read on the forward strand.
AAGAGGCAGACAAACGGCGCCTTGACCGCCTCTGGGACGAATTCGATTTCATTGCCGACCACACGGCGCGCACCTGGACGCAGTATTTCTTCAACCAGAGCGGCGAGATCCTCGGCACCGGAAACGAAAGCGGCAACGCGCGTCCCGAGGACAAGGCCGTCACCGACAGCGACGTAATCTTCGGTCTGCGCGATCTCTACCTCAAGAAGGCGGAAGCCGCCAACAACCCGGTTGCCATTGAAGCCATCAAACAGCACTTCCAGTGGGAGAACGATACCCTCCGCTACGTGGAGAAGATGCGCCAGGAATCCGAGCCCAAGCATCTGGACGCGCTCGTCCGGTTCGCCGCCCGCGCGTTCCGCCGCCCCCTCACAAAGGTGGAGCGCGATGATATCCTCGGCTACTACCGCACACTGCGCGACAAGAGCGGTCTCAGCCATGAAGAGGCCATCCGCGATTCGATTGTCGGCATCCTGATGTCGCCCAAATTCTGCTATCGCGCCGACCTGTTCGACACCGCGGCCGCTGCGCCCGCTTCCGGCGCTGCCAATCAGTTCGCCGGCAAACCGGCGCGTCCTGCCGCAAGCTCCGCCTCTAACGCCGCTATGAAGCCGCTTTCGGGCTACGCGGTCGCCAGCCGCCTGAGCTTCTTCCTCTGGTCCAGCATGCCGGACGACGAACTGCTCGCGCGCGCCGCAGCCGGAGATCTCGAGCGGCCCGAGGTGCTCACCGCCCAGGCCCACCGCATGCTCAAGGACGATCGCTCCCGCGCTCTCGCTACCGAATTCGCGGGCAGCCTGTTCGATTTCAGGCGCTTCGAGGAACACAATGCGGTGGACCGCGATCGCTTTCCCAGTTTCACCAACGAACTGCGCGAGGCCATGTACCAGGAGCCCGTGCGCTTCATCGACAATCTGATCCGCAACAACGGTTCGCTGCTGGACATGCTGTACGGCAAGTACACCTTCGTCAATGCGGTGCTGGCCAAACATTACGGCATGCCCGACGTGAAGGGTGACGCCGATACCTGGGTCCGCGTGGACAATGCTGACGAATTTGGCCGTGGCAGCTTGCTGCCCATGTCCGTCTTCCTCACACAGAACGCTCCCGGACTGCGCACCAGCCCGGTGAAGCGCGGCTACTGGGTTGCGCGCCGCGTGCTCGGCGAAGTGATTCCGCCCCCGCCGCCCAATGTGCCGGAACTGCCGCAAGACGAAGCCAAACTCGACCTGCCTCTCCGTGAGATGCTTGCCAAACATCGCGAAAATCGAGCCTGCGCGTCTTGTCACGCGCGTTTCGATTCCTTCGGCCTCGCCTTCGAAGGCTATGGCCCCATCGGCGAGCGGCGCAAAAAGGATCTGGCCGGCCGGCCCATCGAAGACTCGGCTGTATTTCCCGGCGGCGCGCAGGGCGCTGGCCTCGATGGCGTCCGCGGCTACATCCGCGAACACCGCCAGCAGGATTTCGTCGACAATTTCAGCCGCAAACTGCTCGCCTTCGGCCTGGGCCGCTCGCTGCAACTTTCCGACGAGCCGCTGCTCGCACGCATGCAGGCCAAACTCACCGCCGGCGGCAATCGTTTTATTCCGCTGGTGGACGCCATTGTCACCAGCCCGCAATTCCTAAACCGGCGACGACCCGAAGCTTCGTCCGAAAGGTAATCCCGATGTCTCACCAAACTCCCAAATCCGCTTCCCGCATCTCTCGCCGCACCGTGCTGCGCGGCGCTGGCGTCACCATGGCATTGCCCTGGCTGGAATCGCTTCCCGCCTTCGCGGATACCACCGCGCCGGGGACGTTTCCCAAACGTTTCGCCGTCCTCTTCATGGGCAATGGCGTGAACGAGGATCACTGGGGTTCGGAGGGGTCCGGCGCGGAGATGACTCTCAGCAAGACGCTCCAGCCATTGGAGCCGCTGAAGAGCAAGATCAACGTCATTCATGGGCTGTTTCACAGGCGCGCCACCGGCATGGGCATTCACCCAGCGCAGACCGGTTGCCTGCTCAACGGGGCCATGATCCAGAAGGGCGCCATCGTCAAAGCGGGCGTATCCGTGGATCAGATGATCGCTAACAAAATTGGCCAGGATACGCCGCTGTCCAGTATGGTGCTGGCCTGTGAACAGCCGATGACCGGCTATCACGAGACGAACTTCTCCTTGGCCTACAGTTCGCACATTTCCTGGCAGAGTCCCGATTCCCCCGTGCCGAATGAGGTCTACCCGTCGCTTGCCTGGGACGCCCTCTTCGAAAATCGCGGCACGCTGCGCAATCTCAGCATCCTCGACCGCGTCCGCGACGAGGCCGAGTCGCTCACCAGGAAAATCGCCTCCACGGACAAGGCCAAACTCGACGAATACCTGACCAGCGTACGGGAAGTCGAAAAGCGCGTGGAAGGCATGCGCAAGAGTAAAGATGTGGCCGACGATCTGGCCAAGAAAAACAACAAGCCCGTACTCAGCATGGAGCGCCCGGCGAACGGCCTGCCGGAAGATTTCCGCGAGCACACGAAATTAATGTGCGACCTGATTGCCATCGCATTTCAGACCGACAAAACACGCGTGGCCTCCCTGCTTTTGGCGCGCGATCTGTCGGCGCTCTTCTACCCGTTCCTGCAGGCTCCCGTAGGCCATCACATGGCATCGCACGAGAACAACAACGACGTCTACGAGCGGGTCACGCGCTTCCACCTCAGCCAGTTCGCCTATCTGGCCGCGAAACTCGATGGCATGAAGGAAGGCGAGGGGACCGTGCTCGACAACTCATGCCTCATGTTCCTCTCCAACATGTGGATCGGCCGCAAGCACGATAACACCCGCCTCCCGCTGGTGCTCGCCGGAGGCCTGGGCGGCACACTCAAAACCGGCCGCACGCTCGACTTCGTCAAGGCCGCGGACGACGACCGTAAGATGTCCAGCCTGTACATTTCGCTGATGGACCGTATGGGCATCAAGGTGGATCGCTTCGGTGACGCCGACGCCCCCCTGGCCGGCATCTAGGCAGCGCCGCGGCAGCGGCCCATTTCCGAGATCCCTCCGCCTCCGGAAGCGTGCCGGGCGGATTTCCGCGGCACCTATAATGGTTCGCAGAGGTCTCGCGTCGTATGGTCCGATGGTTCATCGCTCTCGCCGTAATCGCTTCATTACACGCTCAGCAGCCACCCGCGCCCACTCCCTCGATTGAACAGCGCACCGCCGCCATGCGCAAGATCGAGGGCTTTTTTCCGGTCTATTGGGAAGAGCGCACGGGCAACCTGTACCTCGAAATTCCCAAGCTCGACACCCCCGTGCTCTACGTTACCGGACTCGCCGCCGGACTCGGTTCCAACGACATCGGACTCGATCGCGGGCAGGAAGGCTCGGGCAAGATCGTGCAGTTCGAACGCACCGGTCCCCGCGTCCTGATGGTGCAGGGAAGCGAGAATTTCCGCTCCTCGAGCGTCAACCCCGCGGAACGGAAGAGCGTGGAAGACTCGTTCGCGAAATCGATTTTGTGGGGCTTCACCGTGGCTGCCGAGACCGACGGCCGTATCCTTGTCGACGCCTCCGACTTCTTCGTGCGCGATGGCCACGGCGCAACCAATGCGCTCGGCGCCGGACCCTACCGCGTCGATCGTACGCGGAGCGCGGTCTACCTGCCGCGCACCAAAGCGTTTCCCAAGAACACCGAAATCGAAGTCACGCTGACGTTCACCAGTGATGCCGCGGGCCGCGGCGGCGGTGGCAGCAATCCATCGCAGGGACCGCCTCGCATCGTAGCGACCGCTCCCGGCGCTGTGACCGCCCCTGCCGGAGGGCGTGGCGGCGGACTCTTTTCCGGTACCGTGGCCAGCGTGACGCCCACGCCCGAGGCCGTCACACTGCGCGAACATTACTCTCTCGTCGAACTGCCCGATGCCAACTATACGCCGCGCTATGACGATCCGCGCGCGGGCTACGGCGGCGTCTCCTTCCTGGATTACAGCATGCCCATCGGCGAACCGATGATGAAGCGCTTCCTGCGCCGCCATCGCCTCGAAAAAAAGGACCCCGCCGCCTCGCTCAGCGATCCCGTCAAGCCGATCGAATATTGGGTGGATCCGGGCGCGCCGGAGGATGTGCGCCGCGCCCTGGTCGAGGGCGCCAGTTGGTGGAACCAGGCCTTCGAGGCCGCGGGCTTTCGCAATGCCTTCCAGGTCGCGGTGCTGCCCGATGACGCGGACCCCATGGACATCCGCTACAACATGATCAACTGGGTCCATCGCTCGACGCGCGGCTGGAGCCTCGGCGGCACCGTCGACGATCCGCGCACCGGCGAGATCATCAAAGCCACGGTCACACTCGGCAGCCTGCGCGACCGCCAGGATTACCTCATTTTCGAAGGACTGCTTTCACCCTACGACACCGGCAGCGAGAAGCCCGCGATTCTGTATGACACCGCGATTGCGCGCATTCGCCAATTGGCCGCGCACGAGGTGGGCCATACGCTCGGGCTCGGTCACAATTACTACGACAGCACGGCCGGCTGGATCTCGGTGATGGACTATCCGCACCCCCGGGAAAAACTGCGCGACGATGGCACCATCGATCTCAGCGAAGCCTACCCCGCGCACATCGGAGATTGGGACAAGGTCGCCATCAACTATGGCTATCGTGTGCTGCCCAGGGGCGATGAACCGGCGCAGCTTGCACAAATTCTGAACGACGCCTGGCAGCGCGACCTGAGCTACATGTCCAACCAGGACACCGACAGCCATCCCCGCGTCGACCAGTGGTCTAACGGCGTGAATCAGGCCGACGAACTGAACCGCCTGATGAAGGTACGCCGCGCCGCGCTCAATCGCCTGGGCGAGCGCACCATTCGTACGGGAGCGCCCATGGCGACCATTGAAGAACCGCTGGTGCCGGTCTTCATGTACCATCGCTACGCTGTCGAGTCCACCGCTTCGATGGTAGCGGGGCAGGACTACATTTATGGCATGCGCGGCGATGGACGCACGGCCGTGAAGTGGGAGACGGCGGCCAACCAGCGCAAGGCGCTCGATGCGCTGGCCGCTACGCTGAAGCCCGGTGAACTGACCGTGCCCAAGCAGGCGCTGGCTGCGATTCCGCCGCGGCCGCCCGGCTTCGGACGGCATCGCGAGTTGTTCCCGCGCACCACCGGCGATACGTTCGATCCCGTCAGCCCTGCAGCGGTGGCCGCGGATGTCACCATTGGTTTCACACTGCAACTGGATCGCGCCGCCCGCATGGTGGCCCAGCACGCGGTAGATCCCTCGCTGCCCGGACTCGAAGAAGTGATCGACCGCTTGGTGAAGGCTACCTTCGATGCGCCCGTGGCCACGCCTTACGAGGCGGAGGTGCGGCGCGCCGAAGAGCGCGTGCTGGTGGATCGCGTAACATGGCTGGCCACCGGCGCTCAAAATGCGCAAGTCCGCGCCCTGGCGGCGTTCAAGTTGGAGAAACTGGCCGCCCGCCTGCGCGCCGCCGCACCTCAGGCGGAAGGCGATCAGGCCCAGTACCGGCAACTCGCGGCGGATATCAAGCGCTTCCTCGAACGTCCGGCCGACATCCAGCGCGTGATGCCCGCGCCGGACGCGCCGCCGGGTGCGCCGATCGGTGAGCCCGCGATGGATTGGCTGTCACCCGCTCCGTGGCGGTAGGGCCTCAATGTGTGGAGATGGGCTGTAACCCAATCGCAGACGCGACCGATCACCCAGACAAAGATAATAAGATATACTTATCTTTAATTGAGGGTGAGCGTGGGCAAAATAGCACCTGTATCCGACCAACCAATCGATAAAATCGAGGAACTCAGCCAGTGCCGCGAGCGCCTGAAACTAGGCGGCGGGCGGGAGCGCGTCGAAAAACAGCATAAGAGCGGAAAGCTCACGGCGCGCGAGCGCGTGACCCTCCTGCTGGATCGCGACTCGTTCCAGGAAGCGGGACTCTTCGCCAAACACAACGGCCGTTTCTTCGGCATGGGCGATAAAGACCTGCCTGCCGACGGCGTCGTTACCGGACGCGGGCGAATCGGAGGGCGTCCGGTCCACCTCGCCAGCCAGGATTTCACAGTGGCCGGCGGATCTGCCGGCGAAGTTCACGCCAACAAAATCGCCGACACCATGAAGGCCGCGATGAAGACGGGGACGCCCTTCGTCTTCGTCAACGATTCCGGCGGCGCCCGCGTGCAGGAAGGCGTTGCCAGCCTTTCCGGCTACGCGCGCATTTTCCACCAGAACGTCATGCTTTCCGGCGTGGTGCCGCAGGTTTCCCTGATCTGCGGGCCGTGTGCGGGCGGTGCGGCATACAGTCCCGCGCTGACCGATTTCATCATTCAGACGCGTGACGGCCTGATCTTCATTACCGGACCCACTGTGATCAAACAAGTGACCGGCGAGTTGGTGTCGGCGCAGGAACTGGGCGGCGTGCGCGCCCAGATGAACAAGTCCGGCGTGGTGCACTTCGTGGCCGAAAACGATGTGGAGGCCGCCCAAATCTGCCAGCGCCTGCTCTCGTTCCTGCCTTCCAATAACAAGGAAGACCCGCCGCGCGCCGAGCCCGACGAAAGCAACATGTACGAACCCCGCCTGAATACCGTCGTGCCGCGCGAAGCCAAGACCGGATACGATGTGCGCGAGGTCATCAAGCTGGTAGTGGACCACGCGGATTTCCTGGAAGTGCACGCCGAATTCGCCCGCAATCTCGTAGTCGGCTTCGGACGCATCCGCGGCGCCGTGGTGGGAATCGTGGCCAATCAGCCGATGGTGCTGGCGGGCGCGCTGGACATCGATGCTTCGGACAAGGGCGCGAGCTTCGTGCGCTTCTGCAACGCCTTCAATATCCCGCTGATCACCTTCGTGGACATTCCCGGTTTCCTGCCGGGTGTCGACCAGGAATACGGCGGCATCATCCGTCACGGTGCGAAGTTGCTGTTCGCTTACTCGGCGGCCATCGTTCCCAAAATTACAGTGATTCTGCGCAAGGCATATGGCGGAGGTTATATCGCCATGTGCGCTAAAGATCTCGGGGCGGATTGCACGCTGGCCTGGCCCTCCGCGGAGATCGCGGTGATGGGCGCGGAAGCGGCGGTGGAGATCGTCTTCCACCGTGAACTCTCCGAATCCGCGGATACCGGGGCGCGGCGGCAGGAACTGATCCAGGAATACCGGGAGACGTTCTACACGCCGTATGTCGCCGGCGGACAGCGCCTGGTAGACGACATCATCGAGCCCGCCCAAACACGCGGCTATCTGGCGGACGCACTCGATACCCTATCCACCAAGCGCGACTGGCGTCCGCAGAAGAAGCACGGGTTGATTCCGTTATGAGCCGCGAGGCGGAAATTCCCGTACTGCACCGTGCTATCGCCGCGGCTGTCGTGAAGGCCGTGCTGGGAGACCGTGCGGAGATCCGCAGTATGCAGGTGATGCCCGCCGCAACGGTGCTGCAGCGAGCGGGAGCCTTGAAATACGGAATCAGGACCTTCTGGAGCCGCTGGACGGCGCGCCAGTCCAATGGGAGCTCGACCAAGAATGAAACTCCGCGTTGAAATCGAAAAGAAAAATTACGAAGTGACCGTAGAGTTCCTGGAGGACGCCCACAACGGCCACCGCAACTGGCAGCCCGCCGAACTCGAGATCCCAGAAAGCGTCACCAGACCGCGTCCCGCGCTGAAGCTGTTGGAAGATACCTTCTGCCGCTCGCCCATCGCCGGAAAGATCAGCGCCGTACTGGCGGTGCCCGGGCAATCCATCCGCAAGAACGAGCCGGTGCTGGTGATCGAAGCCATGAAGATGGAGATTCAGATTGGTCCGGCGGTGGACGGCGTGTTGAAGACCATCCAGGTGAAGGCCGGAGAAGCGGTCAGCACCGGCCAGTTGCTCTTCGAATTGACGTAATCGCCGGCTTTCATAGTGGAACTGCAGCGCAGCGTGCGCCGCCACTTTTCCGTCATCGCCCGGCCCCCGGCCGCGTCGCGTCCCGCCGGCGCCTGCGTGTCGCCTCCGCGCGGCAGATCGTCGATGGTAATCGCCACCTGGCGAGTCTGCCCGAACGCGGCAGGGCGAGAAAGAAGGGCAGATGACGGCGCAAGTCTCCATTGTGACATTGGTATCGCCGGTGGCTTGACTTCAGTCATCAATGAGTGCGTAATACGGAGAGGAGGGCGTTATGCTCGGCGCTCTTTCGCGGTCGATTGCGGTGTTAACCCTACTTCTGTTTCCATCCCCTGCCGGCTCTGCCTCCCCCCAGAAGCTCTCCTGGGACGAACTCCAGACACTGATCGGCAGACGGGTGTCGATCCCCCTGTACGACGGTTGTGCCGTGTCCGGGAAGGTGGTTGAAGTGAAACCGGATGCGCTGGTTGTCCATGTCGAAAAGACCAGCCATCCCACAGCTTGTCCCACGGGAATCCTGCGCGTCCAGCGGTCTAAGCTGTTTGTCCTCGACTTGCATAACCCGGAGAAGAAGTACTACGGGGTGGGCTCGGCCTGGGGCCTGGTGAACGACGTCTTCGGCTGGAACCAGGACCCGCGTACCACCAGCATCCAGATCGTCCACTGATCCGGCGATTCCCGGCGGACTTACGGTAACCTGCCGCCCGCCCCGCGCATCTCATGACACAAGTTCTATGTCTTTCGATCGAACCGTTTCGCGGCGGGGCATTTTTGCCGCCCTCGGGCTCATCCCTGCATGGCGTACCCTCAGCGGGCAGCAGCAGCAGCAAGAACAGGCGACCTTTTCCACCGGAGTCAAGGTGGTCAACCTGTTCGCCAACGTACGCGACAAAACCGGCGCCATCGTCAAGAACCTGACGAAAGAGGATTTCCTGCTCAGCGAAGACGAGCGCTCCCAAGTCATTCGCTACTTCTCGCAGGAAAGCGATTTGCCGTTGACCCTTGGCCTGATGGTCGACACCAGTGGTAGTTTACGCCGCCTGATTGAAGAGGAGCGGGTCGCCAGCTACCGTTTCTTCGAACAGGTGCTGCGCCCCGAGAAGGACGTCGCTTTCGTCATCCACTTCGATTTCGAAACTGAACTGCTGCAGGACATCACGTCCTCGCGGAAGCAATTGGAAAAGGCATTGGACGCCTTGGAATCGCCGGACGATCGCCCCCGAATCCGTCAGCGTTTCGCCCCGGACGACCCGCAGTTTCCGTTCCCCATCCCGGGCGGAGGCGGTAGGGGCGGACGCGGCGGACGCGGTGGTCCCGCGGGCGGTGGCCGGCGCGGCGGCGGCACCGTGCTCTACGACGCCATCATGCTGGCCTCTGACGAGCTGATGCGCAAACAATCCGGTCGCAAGGCGCTGATTCTGCTTAGCGACGGCATGGACAATGGGAGCAAGGTCTCGCTTTCCACTGCGGTGGAAGCAGCGCAGCGCGCCGATACCCTGGTGTTCTCGATTCTGTTCGAGGACACCGAAATGTATGGCGGCATGATGGGACGCATCGGTGGGGAGGACGGCAAGAAGGTGCTGCAGCGCATTTCGCGCGAAACCGGTGGCCGTTTCTTCGAGGTCACCAGAAGGATGCCGTTGTCCAGAGTCTTCGATGAGATCGATGAGGATTTGCGGCATCAGTACAGCCTGGGCTATTCGCCGGACCGCGCCGAGCCGCGAGAAACCTATCACCGCATCAAGTTGACCACCCGGCAAAAAGGTCTGATTGTACAAGCGCGCGACGGTTACTACGGAATTTAAGGCTTGTAAAACAAACGAGGCGGACCGGGTATGACCCCGATCTGCCTCGGAAAAGTACGAATTAGCCCTTAATGGCTACTGGTGCCGTGTCGCGGCTACTAATCACCCGGTCGATCATGCCGTAAGCAACGGCCTGATCGGGTTCCATGATGTAGTCCCGATCCACATCTTTGGCCACGCGATCCACGTTCTGGCCGGTGGCATTGGCCAGCATGGCGTTCAGAATTTCCCGCATGCGCAGGATTTCCTTCGCGTAGATATCGATGTCGGCAGCCTGACCGGCCAACCCCTGCATGGAGGGCTGGTGAATCATGATGCGCGAGTTCGGCAGGCTGAAACGCTTGCCCTTGGCGCCCTTGGCGAGCAAAACCGCCGCCATGGAAGCCGCCTGCCCCACACAAATGGTCACGATATCCGGCCGGATGAAGGCCATGGTGTCCAGAATGGCCAGACCGGCCGTGATCGAGCCGCCCGGCGAATTGATATAAATTGAGATATCTTTTTCCGGATCTTCCGCTTCCAGGAACAAGAGCTGGGCAATGATCAGGTTCGCCACCTGATCGTCGATCGGGGTGCCCAGAAAGATGATGTTCTCTTTCAACAGCCGGGAGTAGATATCGTATGCGCGTTCCCCACGGGAGGTCTGTTCGACCACCATGGGGACCAGGACGGATTGTCCCATGTAGCCTCCGGATTATTTAGGAACCGGGATAAGCCCGGAACCGAATTCTCTAAGCCCGCTTCGCGGTGACCGGCTTCCTGGCCTTGCTCTTCTTCGCTAACGCCAGAGTCTTCTTTTTGGTATCCAGCGCCTTGGCCAGGTCGGCGATCGTATTCTTCCCTAGATAATCCATGATACGTGATCGGAGGGCGATCCAGCTATCGTGCATGGAGCACGGCATATCGTCCGAGCATTCGCTCAGACCGCTGGCGCACTGCTGATAAGGCGCCAGACCGTCTAGTGCTTCCACGATATCCAGCAAACGGATCTCGCTGGGATCCACCCGAAGGGCGAAACCGCCCGTGGGACCTTTGCTCGAGCGGAGCAGGCCTTTACGAGCCAGTTGTTGCAGAATCTTCGCCAGGAAGTGAGCCGGTATCTCCTCCTGCTCTGCAATGTTCTTCACCATGGCGTATTTGCCTTCCTGGACCTGCGCCAGGTGAACAAAAGCGCGAATCGCGTATTCCGCCGACCGAGAATAAATCATTAATGTCCCCCGCAAAAAACCAAATCGGAGTAAGGCTACTCCGTTATCTTAAAATGTTCCAATAGCCGTACGCAAGCCAATTTGTCTCTGTATTATTCGAGTCGCAACCTTTGTTAACCTTCTTTACCTGCCACTGGTCACTGCCGGTTCCAGGACGAAATCAGAAGATTGGGGTGGCGGTCTGGTACCTTTCGTCATTCGCCCGATGGTCACCACGACCTGCAAACGTAGTCCTTGGGTGTGGTTAGCGTTTTCAATTGCAGCCGTCCGCCGTGCCCTTGCAAGGTCCGGAATCTCTACGAACTGGCTGGCGCTGGCGCGCAGTACTGCCCGTACCTGATATGCCCCCGCGAGCCCGCACTGGCACGTTCATGGGGTACAGAAAGCCATGGGTAAATAACTTCCCAGTAACTTTCCGGCTTCAGCCTGAGGGTGAACGTCTTGTCGATCGCGTGCCCCGGCCGGCCCGATTTTGCGGCCACGCTACAACGCTCGCGATACGATCTCGTGCAGTTCCTCTTGGGTCAGGGGAATCGCGTTCCCTTTCATGCTGCTCGCCTGCGCCGCCTTCTCTACCAGCGTGGGGAGATCGCTCTCCGTGACACCGTAGCTGCGCAGGCGCGGCACTTCGAGCTCCGCGCAAAGCTCGGCGAGCCACCGGGCGCCATCCTCCGCGACGGCCTGGGAACGGCCGGTGAGTATGCGCCCGACTTCATGGAACCGCGCCAGCCTGTCGGGCGCGCGAGCGGAGACGGCGCGCACATTTACTGCCATCGCGTGAGGCAGGATCGCCGCACACACTGCACCGTGCGGCGCCGGGAACATCCCGCCGATGGGTGCCGCGAAACCGTGGACCGCGCCCAAGCCGGCATTGGCCAGCGCCAGGCCGCCGAGCAGGCTGGCCCAAGCCATACCGGCGCGCGCCTCCCCGTCACCGGGGTCGCGCCAGACGCGAGGCAGGGCCGCCGCGGCGCGCCGCATGCCTTCCACGCAGAATTGGTCCGTCATCAGGTTGGCCTTCACCGAAAGGTACGGCTCGATCAACTGCGTCAATGCATCCAGCCCGGTGGACGCGGTCAGTGCGGGCGGCAGTTCGTAAGTTAACTCAGGGTCGACCACCGCCATGCGCGGCAGCATGGAGACGGACCGCAGACTGGCTTTCACCCCGTGCTGTGTGCTGGCCAGCACCGCGTTGCGCGTGACTTCGCTGCCGGTCCCCGCGGTGGTCGGAATCGCGATGCACGGCGCCGCGGCGTTCGTCAGCGGACGGCCGAGGCCGACCACTTCGAGGTAGTCTATAGGGTCGCCCGGATTGGTGGCCAGGGCCGCGATCGCTTTGCCGGCGTCCAGCACGCTGCCCCCGCCAAAGGCGATCACGACGTCACAATCGCGCGGCGCGCGGCGCACCAGGTCCACCGTGGGTTCGCCGGAGACCGCGAAGGTCGCGACCTCCATGCCTGCCGCTTCCAGGGCGTGGCGTAAAGGCTCCGCGCGGCCGGGGGTTGCGCCGGTGACGAGCAGGGCGCGCCGGCCCATCGAACGGGCGGCGGCCGGAACCTGGCGTACCGCGCCTTCTCCGAATACGATGCGTCCCGCGCTGGCAAATTCAAAGACTGGCATGATCCACTCCCCGCCAGAATATCGCCTTTCCTATTACTGGCCGGCCATGCCGTCTATTTCGCGGCCTTTGCTCCGGCGCGAACGTGGTCCGGTACCCGCCAGTGCACTTTGCCCGACCGGTTCTGGATACGCACCGTCAGTTCCGCTTCCTGGTCGGCCGAATCGAAAAGAGGGCGCCCATCGTTGCCGGTGAGCGGAAATACGATCCAGAAAAGTTCGTACGAATAGTCCCGGGGCGGCACCGCGCCCAGTGCCGCGACATCGCGCAGTTTGGGACTGCTCACGCCGCGAGCCAGGCGCTGCGTATCGCCTTCGTGGCCCGGCGCTCCCAGTAGTGCTACCCAATCGGATGGAATCACGCCGGAGCCTTCGTGCGGATCCAACTCCACCAGGATCACGATGCTCCCTGCGGCGCGCGCCTCTTCCTCCAGGCGCACGATGCCGCCTTCCCGAAGTCCCTTCTCGAGCTGCTGAATTCGGGCATTGGCCCGAATTACCTCAGGAGTCATCCACGTAGCGCGCAACTTGTAATTCACGCTCCGGTCCGTTTGCACCACACGAAAATCCAGGCTCTTGCCTACCTGTCCGGTCACCCTCCGCGAGAGTACGATCGACTTTGCCTGCTTGAGGTTGGGGAGCGCGGACTCCCCGCCTGCTGCCCCGCTGGCGGCTGCCAGCAATACCCCGAGCCAACCGGTTTTCACTTCGGCAGCTTCTTCAGCAGGCTGATGGTTTCGCTGCCGCCAAACGCGGTCTTACCTACCATCACCGTCATGAATTCAAATCCTTCCCCTCCTGCCTGATTCAGTTCCTTTTCCATGGTGGACGTGCGTGTAGTCGCGAGCAGCTTAAATTCCACGAGCTTGGGTCCCGAAACCGGGTCGCGTTCGAGAATCACTGCGACTTCGCGCCCGCCCATTACCGACGCGAACACCGTCTGCCCGCAATAATCGAACCCTTCGTCTCCTGCGGCATTCAGCTCTTTTTGCAGGGTCCCGGTGCGCGACGTGGCAAGCAGTTTGTAGGCTCGTTTTGCCGCCGGTGCGTCCGCATTCTTTACCATGACCACTACCACTTCCTTGCCGCCCAGGCCCGTTTCACCGCCCATCACGCTGCCAAAGACGTAACCCGCCTCGGCAGCCTGATTCATCTCTTTCTCCATAGTGGACGTGCGGGACGTCGCCAGCAGTCTGTAGTCGTATTTCTGCGCGCGTGCGGGCGTACTCAGGCAAGCAAACGTGCATAGAACCAAAGCGATCGATGATTTCACCGTGTCATTTCTCCTCGTCAGCAATATTCCGGAATGATGGGTCCGTAATTAAGGACAGTCCGCATGGTACCACCCCCTTGTTTTTCGTGGGATCGGCCCAAGCCGTGTGGGCGACGCCGCATGGTGAATTGTTTCTAATACCCGGTGTCGTTGGGAAAGACGTTGGAATAAAAAGCCCGCGTGCGCGGTTCCGCGAACATGTCGTTCACTTTTTCAAGCCACGCATTGTAGTGGGCGGATTCCTTGTGCTTGACCGGCGCAGTCTCGTCTTTATACACCTCGTAAAGCACGAACTTCGCCGGATCGTCCTGCTGCTGCATGAAATCGAAACGCGCCACACCAGGCTCTTTGGAGCTATTTTCCGCGTTCACGATGGTGGCCTCTTTGAAGGCTTCGATGTATTCGGCCTTGACGCGCGCATGGACTATCAGAATGTGCATTCCTACATCATATGCCGGTATCCTGAAAGCTCATGATTCAGAGCGTCTGCGTCTACTGTGCGTCGAGTAACCGGTCGTCCGCCGTCTACCTCGGTGCCGCTGCCCAGGTGGGCCGCACCCTGGCGGAAAACGGCATCACCGTGGTTTACGGTGGCAGTTCCCTGGGTTCGATGGGCCGTCTGGCGTCAGCCGCGCTCGAGGCCGGCGGCAAGGTGATCGGCGTGCTGCCGCGCTTCATGGACGAGCTCGAATGGGGCAACCGCGCACTTACCGAACTGCGCATCGTCGACGACATGCACGAGCGCAAGCGCGTCATGCTGGAACTCGCTGACGCCGCCATCGCTCTTCCCGGCGGGTGCGGCACCCTGGAAGAACTCTTCGAAGCCATCACCTGGAAGCGCCTCGGGCTGTTTTTCGGACCCGTCGTGCTGGTCAACGTGAACCGCTTCTTCGACCCCTGCATCGACCTGCTCCAGCGTTGCATCGACGAGCAGTTCATGGACCCGAAGCACCGCGCCATGTGGAGCATCGCGGACGGTCCGGACGATCTGCTTCCCGTGCTTCGCTCTTCCGGCGAGTGGTCGCGCGACGCGCGTCAGTTCGCGGCATTGCGATGAGCGCCGCCAGTCTCTGAAACTCGCGCCGCTGGATTGGTGTATGCTCACGGAAGGCGCGACGCATGAAGATCTCAAGGGCAGGGCGGACAGGAGCGGGGATTCTCCTTCTATTTACGTCGTTGTTGGCGTTTCAGAAGCCGTTTCGGGAATTACCCGGCCGTGAGTACAACGACTTTCCCTTGCCGCCGGACTTTCAGGAAAAATCCGAGTGGGTCTTCGCACGCCTCATGTATCCCGCCGCATTCGGCGGCCGTGGATTCGGCCGTGGACGCTTCGGCGGTGGAGGTGGCGGCAATTACAAGATGGGCTACTCGAGTTGGACCACGGACTATCCCCGGTCCGACCGCCACTTTGCCGAAGCCATGCGGCGCCTCACCCGGGTCAACGCCCGCAGCGTCGAACAACCGGTGGATCTCGATGACGGCGAGGCCTACGATTGGCCCTTGCTTTACGGAGTCGAAGTCGGGCACTGGCAATTGACGGATGCGCAAGCCAAGGCGATGCGGGAATATCTGCTGCGCGGCGGTTTCTTCTGGTGCGACGATTTCCACGCGAACTACGAGTGGCAGGTCTTTGAAGAGAGCATGCACCGCGTATTTCCGGACCGCCCGATCGTCGACCTCGACAAGACGGAAGCCATCTTTCACGTCATCTACGATCTGGACGACAAATACCAGGTACCCGGCGCGCAATACCTGCGCAGCGGCAGTACCTACGAGGTAGACGAGTCCGGCCACCCGGAGCACTGGCGCGGCATCTTTGACGACAAGGGCCGCCTGATGGTCGCCATCTGCCACAATATGGACCTCGGCGATTCGTGGGAGCACGCTGACAATCCGCGCTACGACCAGAAATTCTCCGCGCTCGGCATCCGCATCGGCATCAACTACGTCGTTTACTCGATGACCCACTAGCGGCGCACCGCGCTTGTCGGCGGAAGCCCGCGGCGCTCGTGATACGATCCCTAAGTGAAGCCCTTCCTCACACTTTTCCTGCTTTCCCTTTCCCTCGGCGCGCAACCCGTGGCCATTCGCGGCGCCCGCGTTTTCGACGGCACCGGCGCGCCTGCGCGTCAGGCCACTGTGGTCATCAACGGCGGCAAGATTGAAAGCGTTTCTCCCGATACGGCAATTCCCCCCGGCACGCGCATCATCGACGCCGCGGGCCAGACCCTCCTGCCCGGCATCTTCGATCTGCACACGCACCTCTCCGCGTCCGCCGTCAGCGGACTCTCGGGCGACTGGGGCAAGAGCCTCAAAGCCTACCTGGCCTGCGGCGTCACCACCGTCAACGACTACGCCACCAACGGCGAGATGTTCGCGCCCATGCGCCAGCTTCTCTCCGGCGGCCTCCCCGGTCCGCATGTCAACCTGGCGGTGCGCATGAGTACACCCGGCGGACATGGCACCGAAGCCGGTTGGGGCGACTTCATGACGCTCACCGCCGCGACGCCCGAACAGGCGCACGCGCAGGCGAAAATAGCGCTCTCCTACAAGCCGGACATCATCAAGGTCTTCACCGATGGCTGGCGCTACAACACCGCGCCCAATCTCAGCAGCATGAATCGCGAAACGCTCGCCGCCATCGTGCAGGACGCGCATGCCGCGCGCGTGAAAGTCGTTACGCACACCGTGACGCTGGAGGGCGCGAAAATTGCCGCTGCCGCGGGAGTGGACGTGCTGGTGCACGGCATCGGAGACCGCGACGTAGACGACGAACTCATCGCCCTGATGAAAGCCAGTGGCACCGCGTACGTGCCCACGCTGGCGGTCTACGAATTCAAAGGCGGCGCGGCGCCGGCGGCCCGCGTGGCTGCCTTGCTCGAACCGGAAGTCGGCGCCACCTTGCGAAGGGAAGCATCCGCCTCGCCCATGCCGGCCGAACGCAAGCTGCGCTGGCAGCACCTGATGTTCAATGTGAAGCGCCTGTTCGACGCCGGAATTCCGATCGCGCTCGGCACCGATGCCGGCATGCCGGGCACCTACCATGGGTATTCGACGCTCCGCGAGTTGGAACTGCTGGTGCAGTCCGGATTCACTCCGCCGCAGGCGCTCGCCACCGCGACCAGCGTGAGTGCGCGCGTCCTGGGTGTCGACGGGCAGCGCGGCACGATCTCGCCGGGGATGGCGGCAGACCTCGTGCTGGTGGACGGCCGTCCCGACGAGCGCATTTCCGATGTGATGAATACCCGCCGCGTGTGGATCGGCGGCAAGGAATTCGCACCGCGGGAATTGGAGCAGACAATCCAGTCCAGGGAAATGACGGCCATGGCCACACGAAAGACAGCCGCCGCGATCGACGATATGGAGGACACGGCGCGCACCCAACTCGGCACGCTCCGCGTGAATGCGACGGATACGGGTGTCGACCACTCGGCCATGATGATGCTCACGGTCGCTCGCGAGGGCGGCGGGCATGCCCTGCTGGTGAGCGCGCGCCTTGCCGATCGCGAGCACCCTTACGTGCGCGCCGAATTTCCGCTGACGCAAGGCGCGATTCGGCCCGCCGATCTCTCCGCGTTCTCGGGCGTTAGTTTCGAAGTGCGCGGCGAAGCGGCAGCGCGCCTGCTGATCTCCGCCTACCATGTGCGCGGCAGTGACGCGTTCGCCGCGCCCTTCACGCCCTCCGCCACGTGGCAGACCGTGAAGATCCCTTTCACTGCGCTGACGCTCCGCACAGGCGCCGCCTGGGATCCCAAAGATGCGCGCACCTTACAACTGGAACTGAGCGCTCCGCCCGCAGCCGCCGCGTGGCTGGAACTCGACAACCTCCGCTTCTACTGAGTAGGACAGACCTCCCGGTCTGTCCCGGCGAGCCTGGCTCGCCAGATGCGCAATTCGCGTGCATTTTCTTTGTGGGGCAGGTATTCCTACCTGCCGCCGGCTTCAGCCGGCGCGAAGCGAGAGCGCTGCACTTACCGGTGGGACAGACCATCGTTGTTCGTGGTCTGTCCGTTCCGTCCGATGGCGTAAATTCTCAAGCCGTCATCTCGCCCTGTTCGAACGAGCCTGATAATTACGACACGCAAAAGCCGGGAGGCCTCCTACTTCACCCCGGCCGGCAAGCCCGCACGCAGCCATCCCAGCACCGCTTCGAGTCCGTGTCTTCGTGCCAGGTCGGACACCCGGGCAGTAGACGCCTCATAACCTAGCCGCGCGCGCGCCTCGTCGCCAGTCTGTCGCACATCCTCATCCTGCGCATTCTTCCGCGAGCCGCCGGGCCCACCGTCCAAGTAGCCCACCAGCCCCTCGCGGAACCAGACCGGCAGTCCGCCCGCTGCCTGCGCCTCGACGAACACGTGCAGGAGTTCGTGCCGCAGCGTGCCCTCCAGCACGCCGCGCGCCCGCAGCGAATTCGCCGCCTGCAACTGAATCCGCCGCGCCGTGGTGCGCGCCGCTACCCATCCCGGCTCCCCGGTCGCATTACGAAATGTATCGATATCGGGATAGATGCGCAGTTCGATCCCCGCGGGCGGCGTCCAGCCATACTTCGCGGCGATTTCGCGCACCATGTGGTCGGCATCTCCCAACACGGCGCGATCGCGCTCCACTTGCGTCGTCATCAGGGAAACGTGCTCTCCGCCCAGACGCCGCCACGAGAGTCCACGCGCCGTGAGGCCCACCGGAGCGCCGGGATAATAGAACGCCAGAATATCGCGATAGCCGTGTCCTTCGGTGCCCATCTGATCCGCGCCCATCTGGCACAGCCCCGCGCCGTGGCCGTCGCCCGCGCCCGCAAACTCCAACCTGCCGTTGCTCCCGGCCACCCTCCAGAGATCGCTGCGCAGCGACTGGAAACCAAAGGCGCGTCCGATCGCGAACCGGAACGAACTCGCCGCCATGCGCACGCGTTCGCCAGCGCCGCTCAGTTCCAACTCCTTTGCCCTTCCCGACGCGGTGCGCCGCGGAATCGCCACCGTCTGAATCTCCGGCGGCGTGCGCAATTGCGCCTGCCGCAGCGCACGCATCAGCTCCGGAGCAGCGACACTCCACCGCCACGCGGTATCGTCGCGACGCGTGCAGTACGGGTCCGCATGACTTCGCAGGTAAGGCGCGCGCAGGTCGCTCCAAACGGCGGCGCCTTCCTCCGTAGTGCCCCCGCAGCTTCGCGAGTAGCAGGCGAAGGCGGGCTTGCCTTCGAACCACAGCATCTCGCCCGCAGTCTGCGCCGCCAGCGCCGTGAGCCGGGGCGTTACGCCGCCGCGATCCACCCGCTGGCAATGCGTGGTCGAACACAAATCGAACCCTTCGGCCGCGTGCCGCCCGCGCAGATTTACACCATAAGAGCGCGCCGCCACCGCCATCGCCTTGATCGCTTCGTCACTGCGAAACGTGCTGCACTCTCCCGCCAGCACCGCCGCGACGTAGTCTTCCACCACCATCTCGACGACGCCCGGTCCGATCTTCACTTTCAAGGTGACCGGCGCTGCCCACGCCAGTGCAAGCCAACAGGCAAACCCGAGCAGCGCTCGCGCGGCCAGCCTCAAGCCATACCTCTGGCGTGCGCTTCCAGGGCGCGCCCCGCCACCGGAGCCGCATCGCCGCCGCCCGATTTCCCCTGTACCGCCACCACAATCACCGCCGCATCCGTGAAGCCCGCGAACCATGCGGTGTATACGCCCTGCGCCGTGCGGGTGCTGCCCGTCTTCCCCGCGACCTTCATCCCCGCCACGCGCGCCCGCCGCGCCGTGCCCGCTTCCACCGCATCCCTCATGCCCGCCAGCACCGGGTCCGCCGCGCGATTCGCCAGCCGCCAGTACGCCATCGCCAGCGCCGCCGGAGTCGCCAGCACGCCATCCTCCCCCAGCGCCTGCAGCGCCACGGGGGCATTCCAGACCCGGCCCGACCCCTCGCCTTCGCCGAACCAGCCGCTGCGCGAGGCCAGTCCCCACTGTTCCATCGCACGGGTCCACTCCTCGCCGTGAAAACGAGCAGCGTAGTGTGCCACGAAGCAGTTGCACGAATAGGCGATGGCCTCGCGCACGCCAACCGGTCCGGGCAGCGGCGGATGCGAACATGCCAGGCTGCGGCCGTTGATGCGCAACTCGCCAGGGCAGGGAAGACGGTCGGTCGCATGCAGCATGCCGCGCTCCCACATCGTCTGCAGCACCAGCGGCTTCATCGTGGACCCGGGAGGCAGCGCGAGCGTACCCGCCAGTTCCGGCGAGTGCGCCGTAATCAAACGCCGGGACTTGCGCTCCGCCAGAACGATGGCGCCGTGCACACCCTCCAAACAGCGATCCACCGCCTTGCCCCAGGCGCCGGCAGCGAACAGGCTCGCAATGGCGTGGCGTCGCAGCATGCTATCCAGCGTACGGCAGGCGTCCCGGCGTGTCCATCGCGCGGCCCCGCGCTACCCGATTATGCCATCCTGAAAAGTATGAGTCGTTGCCTCATCCTGCTGCTCGCCGCCCTGCCTGCCTTCAGTCAGACGCCCGCGCAACTCAGCGCCGATCCGGCAGTCCGCGCAGCCATGGAGGCGGCCAGGCGCAACGAGCCCGCCACGCTCGACCTGCAGTCGCGCCTGTGCGAAATCCCCGCTCCGCCGTTTCACGAAACCGAGCGCGGCGTCGAACTCTCCCGTCTCTTTAGGGAACTCGGATTGCGCGACGTACGCACCGACGCCGCCGGCAACGTGATCGGCGTGCGCCCCGGCAGGACGCCGCGTCCCAATCTGGTCTTCGCTGCCCACCTCGACACGGTATTCCCCGAAGGGACCAACGTCAAAGTCACCCGCGAAGGCAGCATCCTCAAAGGGCCCGGCATCGGCGACAATTGCCGCGGACTCGCCGTCATGCTCGCCGTCATTCGCGCGCTCAACCAAGCGCGCGTGGAGACGCCCGGCACCATCACCTTTGTCGCCGACGTCGGTGAGGAAGGCCTGGGCGACCTCCGCGGCATGAAGAGCCTCTTCTTCGACAGCCTCAAGGGGCAGGTCGACAAGTTCGTTTCCGTGGACGGGACGGGCCTCGGCATCACCAATGTAGGTGTCGGCAGCAACCGCTACAAAGTCACGTTCAAGGGACCGGGCGGACACAGTTACGGCGCTTTCGGCATGGCGAACCCCATTCAGGCCATGGGCCGGGCCATCGCGAAAATCGACGCGCTGCAGGTTCCCCGCGAGCCGAAGACCACCTTCAATGTCGGACGCGTGGGCGGCGGCACTTCCGTCAATGCGATCCCGTTCGACGCCTGGATGGAAGTGGACATGCGCTCGGCCGACCCGGCATCGCTGAAGGATCTCGATGCCCGTTTCCAGGCCGCGATTCAGCAGGCGGTGACCGAAGAGAACGCGCGCTGGAACCAGCGTGGACCGGTCACCGCATCCGCCGAACTGGTCGGCGTGCGCCCCGCCGGGCAGACCGCCAAAGACAGTGCGATCGTACAGACCGCCATCGCCGTCTCGCGTACCATGCAGATCGATGAAGCCCTGCGCGAAAGTTCCACCGATGCCAACGTGCCGATGAATCTCAGCATTCCCGCGATCACCATTAGCGGCGGCGGCGTGGGCGCCGGTGCTCACGCCCTCAACGAGACATTCGATTCCACCGATTCCTGGCGCGGCACTCAGCGCGCGCTGCTGTTGGCCGTGTCGCTGGCGCGCTAACGCGGCGTCAGAATCGTGCCCCAGATCACCTGGTAGGCCTCTACGTCGTTGTAGAGATCCTTACCCGCGCGCACAAAAACGCGCATATTCGGCCGGAGCGACGACGCATCCACCACCTGCCCCTCAGCCAAATAACGCGTATCCTTGCGCAATTGAATGCTCATATCGCCTGCCTCGCGCGTATGCAGCACCAGGCGCTGGCTGTTCAAGCGGAAGATCACGCCGGAGTACGTCATGTTGCCGGTGCGTACCGCCTGCTCGGTCTTCGGATCGTAAGCGCGCAGCCTGCCGAGTGTCATCGGGCGCGGCGGCGCCACCGGCTGAATCACGTGGATGGTCCGCGCATAGCGCAGCGGATTTCCCGCCACGGTATCGGAGAGCACTTCCAGTTTCTCGCCCGCCACCAGGCGCGCAATCTCGATCAGGCGGTCTTCCCGCTCCACGTAAGTTTTGGAATCGAAATGATAGCGGAGTACGCGGTTGTCTGCGGCGCGAATACTGAACTCGCCCGCGGGATGCGGATCGCACTCGAGCAGCACTCCACGAATCAGGGGCGCGCTCTCCGGCGATTGCACTGGCGCCTGCGCGCCTCCCAGCCACGGGATAACTAGCAGAATCCCGATTGCCCGCATCGTCGCAACCTCAACTTCACGGTAGCACGCGCTGCCGCGCGCTCCGGTCGCTTCCCTTACAGCTTGCGGATCTTTACGTTCCTAAACCACGCGATTTCTCCATGGTTTTGTAAGGAAACCGGACACATCTTCTTCGCGTGCTTGACCAGCATCTCGTAGACCGGCGATTCCGTACCCCAACGGGACGCCGTGCCCTGCGCCACGCCGGGATCGTTCAGACTGCCGTCCACCACTTTTTCGCCGTTTAGCCAGTGCTCCACGTGGTCGCCCTTCACCACCAGTCGCGATTGATTGAACTCGCCCACGGGCCGGGTCGCGTCCTTGCTGGGCGGAATCATATCGTAGAGTGCGCCCGATTGATGAATCGGACCGCGCCGCCCGTCCGGGTGCCGTTCGTTATCCAGCAACTGGTATTCAAAGGCGACGTTGTACTCCGTGGACCTGGCTGCGCGCTGTGCGCCCCGGTTCTTGATCGACCGGTTCACCTGTTCCTCGAACTTCTGCCCCGGCACGGCCGCTTCCAGAAACACCCGATCCTGTACACGGTACTTCACGCCCGTGTTGCCAACCGGCGCGACCTTCCAATCCCACACCATTTCGAAATCGCCGAACAACTCCGCCGTGTAAAGGTCCTCAGCGATCCTGGGATTCAGCGTCGCTTTCAGGCAGCCGTCCTCGATTGCCCACGCATCGCCCGCCGGCGTCTTCTTCGTCGGGTCTTCCCAGCCGCTGAAAGTCTTGCCATCGAACAGCAACTGCCAGCCATCCGCCTTCTCTTTGGCCGTCAGTTCGTTATCCGCCCCGAATGCCGCGGCTACGGCCGCGCAAACCAGGCTCATCACGATGAGTAAATTCCGCACCACTCCAATCTACAATGTTCAGGTGCTCGTACGCTGCCTCGCCTTGCTTGTGGCTGTCGCGAGGGCGCGGTTTTTTGCCACGTGATCCGCTAGCCCGAAATGCCGTCTGAGTATTCCATCGTATCGGTAGCTTGTGGTCGAAAGAACTATCATGGGTCATGACTGCCCGGTGTTTTGGAAGCTTACTAGCCCTGGCGACGCTCGTGGTTGCATCGCTCCACGCCCAGTCGTCCTTTGAGATCGTCACCGGTTCGCTGCCCCCTGCTTCCACCGGAGTTCCCTACAGCCAGCCGCTCACCACCACGGTCGGAACCTGCCCTTCCATTGGAGACGCCAGCAGCCGCATCGATTTGGGCGTGCTGCCGTCCGGAATTTCGGTAATCTCGCCGCCCTCCACGCGGCAATGGTCATTCCAGGGAACCCCCACTGTTGCGGGCAGTTACACCTTTACGCTCCACCTCATCTGGACCCACGCCCGCGTCAGCCCCTTCGATCACGATTGCAGCGAAGAAGCCGTGAAAGTTCTGACCCTCGTCGTGCAGTCGAACCAAACCCTTCTGGTGGATCGTACGCAGATCATCACCACTTATACGACCGGACAGTTTCCGCCCCTCCCGGTTAGCGTGCAACTGACCTCTACATCCGGCGCGGCCACTTTCACTCTGCAATCGACCACCGATTCCGGCGGCCCCTGGCTCTCCGTCAGCGCGCCCGGCAACACCACTCCGGCGCCGCTCTCCATCTCTTACACCAACGTCTCCGGGCTCGCTCCGGGCACCTACAATGGCCGCGTCACGATCACCGCGGTCAGCGGCGCCTCGCTGACCATTCCGGTGACTTTGCAGGTGGTGACTCCCTCCAACGTGCAACTGCAGTCGAGCCCGTCTTCCCTCGTCTTCACGATGGTTGCCGGAGCAGCCGACCCGCCGCCGCAGAGTCTCGCGATTTCGGTGAACGGCGGCAGCGGGGGCAATTTCATTTTCCAGGCCATCGTGTCCTCCGCTCCGCCGAATGGCCGCTGGTTCACGGTCTCCCCGCTGGCCGCGGCCACTCCAGCTTCGCTGACCGTAACTGTCAACTCGAAGGATCTGCCGGTAGCCACGTATAACGGACTTCTCATTGTGGCGATTGGCGGCGTCACCGGCGGACAGCTCAACATCCCGATCACCCTCAACATCCAATCGCCGCCTCCCCCACCGGTCAAGCCTGTGATTCTCCCTTCCGGCGTTGTCAGTGCGGCCTCGCTGGTCCCCGCCACGGCGCCGGGAACCTGGCTGTCGATCTTCGGCACCTCGCTTGCCAATACGGCGCGCAGCTGGCGGGATACGGACTTCGTTTCCGGCCGCCTGCCCATTTCGCTGGAAGGTGTAAGCGTCGCCATTAACGGAAAGGCCGCCGCCATTGCCTACGTGAGTCCCCTGCAACTCAACGTCCTGGCGCCTGACGACACTGCTACAGGACTCGTGCAGGTGCAGGTGCGCAACATCTTCGGCCTGAGCGATAGCGTGCTTGCGCTCCAGCAAACTGCCGCTCCGGCGTTCTTCCAGTTCAATACTGCGTCCGCCAATTACGTCGCGGGAACGCACGCCGATGGAACCTACCTCGCCGGCCCCGCGCTCAACCGTCAGGGCACCTCCGGCACCGCAGCCAAGCCGGGCGAAACCATCGTCCTGTACGGGACCGGGTTCGGCGCCACAGTGCCGGCGGTTTCGGCCGCCACCCTGGTCCCTGCGCCAGCCCCGCTGGCGCATCCGGAAGACTTGCGCATTCGCATCGGGGGAATCGACTCCAGAGTGGATTTCGCCGGCATCGTCTCTCCGGGACTCTATCAGTTCAACGTTGTCGTGCCGCAGGTAGCGGACGGCGATCAAACGATTAGCGCGGAACTCCGCGGCCTCCTGTCGCAGCCGACCCTGCTCCTGACCGTGCAAAGGTAATCCGTTTCCCGCCGGCGCTCGTAAGACTAAGTGTCGCTCTTGCGAGGGACTCTCCTTGGTGCCGGGCGGCGGGCGTTACCGCGCGTCGCCGCCCCTTTTTCGTTTCGGAAATGCTTGGTGGGACGGACGATCGTCTTAGGTCGTCCGTCCGCACCGCTTCGAAGCGCGAGCAGGTGAGTGGGATAAGGCTCTGCCTTGTCCATCCGAACGAAGCTCGGACCGCCGCCGCCTTGCCTGAGTGAAGCTCATCCTCTCCAGGCCCTCCGAGACTCACTCGCCTGATTTTCCTCCCAAGCCATCCAATTTCCTCTCTGGAACGTTGTAGATTATGTAGCTATGACTCTCGGCCAAATCTTCCACGCCACCGCCCTCCGCAACGCCCATAAGGCAGCCATCCACTTCTGCGGCGAGAGCATCACTTATTCCGAACTCGACCGCCGCGCCCGCGAACTCGCCCAAACCCTGCTCGCCCAGGGACTCCATCCCGGCGACCGGGTCGGCCTGCACTCTACAAATTCAGTGGAGGCAGTCACCGTACTGCTGGCCTGCTTCTACAGCGGCCTCATCTGTGTCCCCATTAACGTGCGCCTGAAGGCACACGAAATCGCCTACATTCTCGGCCACTCGCAGCCGCGGGTCTGCTTCAGCCATCCCAATCTCGCGCCCCTGACGAGCGATGCCGTCAAAGAAACCGCCCTCACCATCCCCGTCCACAGCGCGCTGCCCGCCGCGGAGTCTCCCGGCGCGCCGCTGCCCGAACTTCGCCCGGAAACTCTCGCGGCCATCCTCTACACCTCCGGCACCACGGCGCGGCCGAAAGGCGTGACCCACAGCCACGCGAGCTTGATTGGGACCGCCGCCACCATGTGGCCCACCGGCATCGCCGAAGGCTCCACCATGATTGTCGCCGTGCCTCTCATGCACGCCTCTGGCCTTACCGCTTCCGTGGTTCCCGGCCTGCTCGCCGGCGCCACCCTTGCGATGTTGCCCGTCTTCGACCCCGGCGTCATGCTCGACCACATCGAACGCTACCGCTGCACCTGGGGCCTCGGCCTGCCTGCCATGATGCTGGCCGCCGCCAACGAGCAGGAACGCCAGCCGCGCGACGTTTCTTCGCTGCGCGCCTGGGTGGCCGGCGGCGATGCCGTCCCCATTGCGCTGCAGAGCCGCTTCCAAAGTCTCTTCGGCATCCCGCTGCTCGAAGCCATCGCCATGACGGAGAGTCTCATCATCGCCTGGAACCGGCCCGGCGCCATCCGTCCCGGTTCCGTCGGCACGGCCTCCGACGGTGTGGAACTGCGCGTCCTGAGTCTCACCGGCGCGCCCCTTCCCGATGGAGAGACAGGCGAACTCGCCGTACGCGGCCCGGCCAATTTCATCGCCTACTGGAACGATCCCGCCGCCACCGCGAACGCCTTGCAGGACGGCTGGCTGCTCACGGGAGACCTGGCCCGCCGCGATACGGACGGCTACATCTGGTTCGCCGGGCGTCGCAAGGAAATCATCATCCGCGCCGGCTCCAATATCTCGCCGCAGGAAGTGGAAGAAGCGCTCTACGGGCATCCCGCGATCCTTGAAGTGGGCGTCATCGGCATGCCGCATCCGGTGTACACCGAGGAGGTGGTCGCCTGCGTGTCGCTGCGCGAAGGGCGCGCGGCCGGCGCCGCCGAACTCCGTGATTTCGCCCGCCAGCGTTTGGCCGATTACAAGGTCCCAGAGCGCTTTGTCTTCCTCCCCGCGCTGCCCAAAGGCTTGACGGGAAAAGTGCAGCGGCGTGCCCTCAAAGATCTGGCGCGGTAAGCCGCCAACGATGGGGATTTTTCGCACGGCCCCTGCCATAGCCCCGGTGCTATTCTCGGGGCAGCGGAGGGATCTGGCGGATGACCATCTGGAAGGGCGTGGCGGTGGGGTTCCTCGTGGCCCTGCTCTTTCTCGCCTTCGGCGCCTGGCTCTTCTTCGGCATGGGCCTGGCCCCCGTGGCGACTGCCTCCGACCCCATGCCGTTTGAAACCTACCTGGCCCATCGGGGGTTGAAGGCGGTTGTCCATCGTGCTTCCGCCACGCCTTCGCCCGTCGAACCCAATGAGACCAATCTCAAAGCCGGCGCCGCTCTTTACCGGATGAACTGCGCCGTCTGCCACGGCCTGCCCGGGTTGCCCGCGTCCGCCATCTCCCTCGGTATGTTTCCCAAGCCACCGCAACTGTTCAAAGGGAAAGGCGTCACTGACGATCCCGTGGGCGAGACCTTCTGGCTGGTCAGGAACGGCATCCGTCTGAGCGGCATGCCGGGCTTCCGCGACTCCCTGAGCGATACCGAAATGTGGCAGGTGAGCCAACTGTTGGCGCACGCCGGCAAACTCTCCGACGACGTCAAATCGGAGCTACACCCGTAGGAAATGTGGCGCGCCACACCCCGCGGATTCCCCTTACTTCCGTATTTGTCCTAAACAAGGTACAATCGAATTTGAGTTGTCGGACCAGCGCAGTGGGCGAAAGCCCACTTTTTTGTTGGTGTCGGCAATTCTGGCAACGATGCGGGATTCATTGGCGTCAAAAATCGAGGAGGTCGCCCAAAAGGTGGCACAAGCCGAGGGACTGGAATTAGTCGAGGTCGAGGTCAAAGGTGGCGGTAACTCCCGCTTTGTGCGCATCGCGATCGACAAACCCGACGGAGTCTCCCACGGCGATTGCAGCCTGGTCTCACAGCGTGTGGGCTCCATCCTCGATGAGGAAGATCTCGTTCCCGGCCATTACACCCTGGAAGTGAGTTCTCCCGGCGTCGAACGCAAACTGAGCAAGCCACAGGACTACCAGAGATTTCAGGGGCAAAAAGCCAAGATCACACTGCGCGACCCGCTGGACGGTCGCCGCAACTTCGAAGGCCGGATTGCCGGCTACCATGACGGCAACATTGCGCTTGAAACGGAACCGGGCACCACCCGTCAGTTCCCTTTCGAGCAGGTGTTGAAAGCCAACCTGAAGTTCGAGTGGTAACCCACCGGACCTAAACGTAATAACCAGAAATCTGAATTGGACACGAGAGGGCACTTTGGACACAATTTTTCAATCCATCGAAATTCTGAGCAAAGAAAAAGGCATCGACCCGCAGATCGTGCTGGACGCGGTCAAGGACGCCATGCTGATCGCCGCCCGGAAGCACTATCGCACCAACGAGGATTACCTTGCAGACATGGACCCCAAGACCGGGGCCATCCGGCTCTACGCCGTCAAAAAAGCCGTTGAAGTGGTGGAAGACCCCTCACACGAGATGACGATGGCCGAGGCGCGTAAGATCGATTCCAAAGCCGAAGTGGGCGCTGAGATTCGCATTCCGAAGAACACGGATGCCCTCGGCCGGATTTCCGCTCAAACTGCCAAGCAGGTGATTTTCCAGAAGGTGCGGGAGGCCGAACGCGACACCGTGTTTCAGGAATACTCCGGCCGGACCGGCGAACTGGTGAACTGCACCATCAAGCGCGTTGAGGGTCCGGACTACATGCTCGATCTCGGCAAGACCGAAGCCAAACTGCCTAAGAAGGAACAGTCCCGGCTGGAAGGCTACAGCGTCGGCGACCGAGTGCGCTGCATCATCAAGATGGTGGACAAGTCCAGCAAAGGTCCCGGCGTGATCGTTTCGCGCGCCGCGCCGGAACTGGTGATGCGCCTGTTCGAACAGGAAGTGCCGGAAATCTACGATGGCACCGTGACCATCAAGGGCTGCGCCCGCGAAGCCGGCGAGCGCACCAAAATTGCCGTGCAGAGCCGCGACCGCGACGTGGATAGCGTTGGCGCCTGCGTCGGCATGAAGGGCATGCGCGTGCAGTCCATCATTCGCGAACTACGCGGCGAAAAGATCGACATCATCGAATATTCCGACGACTCCGTCACCTTCGCCACCCATGCGCTGAGCCCCGCCAAGGTGAGCCGCATCGTGGTGCTGGATGCGGTCGATAAGCACATGGAAGTGATTGTGGACGATTCCCAACTTTCTTTGGCAATCGGCAAGAAAGGACAGAACGTCCGCCTGGCGGCGAAATTGCTCGGTTGGAAGATCGATATCAAGAGCGAAGAAGAGAAGCGCCAGGAAGTGGAATCGCAGATGGCAGCGCTGGTTCAGCCCGGCGCTCCGGTTTCGGTGTTGCTGGATTACGGGATGAGTGAAGCGGTGGCTGACAAACTGCTGGTATCGGGCGTCGGCACCATTGAACGGCTCGGTTCCATGACGCCCGAGGAACTGGAAGTGATCCCGGGGATCGACCCCGAATCGGTGGAGTTCATTCAGGCGGCCGTGGTCGCGTACTACAGCCAGTTCGACCTGGCGGCGGAAGAGGAAGCCCTGGCGGAGGGCGAGAGCCTGGAGCTCGCACCGGAATCGGAAGCCCTGGCTGAGGGCGAGAGCCTGGAGCACGCGCCGGAACCGGAAGAAATTTCCGATCCGATCGATGCTCTGGTGGAAGCCGAGGCGGCGGAAATCGCCGAAGCCCACGCGCAGGATCCTTTGGAAACGTCTGGTACGATAGAAGACGCAGGTTCTCCGCCACATCATGCCGAAGGTACTGATGCGGAGATTGCGCCCGAAAAGTGAAGTAGCTGGGCAGGTCGGTTGTTAGTTGGGTTGTTAGCGGTTGGGCAGTAGATAGCTTTTTCTATGAAGAAGATTCGTATCAACGAGCTGGCGCGGGAATTGGAAGTCAAGGCTCATGAAATTCTGGAGCGGCTCCCCGAACTGGGCGTCTCGGAAAAAAAGACGCACTCCAGCTCAATCGATGAAGACGTAGCCATCAAGCTGCGTCAATATTACGGACAGGACGTCCCGGACTACGTCCCTGGTTCCCATGCGGATGAATCCGCGGATGGCCAGGATGGCCACGATGCTCAAGAGGACCGCGATGACCCGCACGCTGGCGAAGCTTACGAGCCACCGTCTGCCGCTGCGCCCGCACCGGTAGCGCCGCAACCGCCCGCGCCCGTCATGCCTCCTGCAGCGGAAGCCGCCCCTGTCCCCAAGGAAGAAAGGCAGGCGGAAGAAGCGCCGCGCCCGGCGGCGCCCATTCGTCCGCCGATTGCCGGCCGTCCCATTCATCCGCCGGTCGGGCCGCAACAGCCTCTGCCGCAGCGTTCCGAAGGGCCGCGCGCCGCACCGGCGCTGCCGCCTCGGCGCGCCGTGCCGCCGGTATCCGCGGCGCCGCCCGCCGCCCCGGGTTCTCCTGCCGGTCCGGCAATGCCCGCTGCCTCGACACAGACGCCGCCCGCTGCCTCGACACAGACGCCGCCCGCCGCCGTCTTTGCTCCCGGCCGCCCAACCATGCCTTCGGCCAAGCCGCTGCCGAGCGGGGCTCCGCGTCCCGGCCAGGTGCTCTCGGGACCGCGCCAGCCATTTCCCTCGGCGCCCGCTCCCGGCTCGCCGCAGCGCCCCCAAATTTTTCCGCGGCCGCCTCAGGCCCCGCGCCCCGATGCCTCGCACGGACCACGTCCTGCCGGGCCGGGCGCGCCTTCCGCGCAGCCCTCGCGTCCGCTCGCCGGACAGCCCGCCGCGCGCCCCGTGGTGCCGCCGCGCCCCGATCTTGTCGCTAAGCTGAGTGCTCCGCGCCAGCCCATGATGCCGGCCCAGCCCGCGTCGCCGCGCCCCGGTGTTCCCAAGGCGCCCAGCTCGCCGGTTCCCGGACAGCCCATTTACCGCGGTCCCATCCGCCCCGGTCAGCCCATGGTGGCCAAGCCCGGCGTGCGTCCCGGCATGCCGCCCTCGCGTCCCGGCGGCCCGCGTCCGCAGCATCCCACTTCCCGTGGCCGTATGGAGCCCGGTCTGGCGCCGCCCCCGGTGGAACCGGCCCGTGGACGTCCCGGCCAGCGCCCCGTACGCCAGCAGCGCGAACGGGTGGAAGAAGAGAAGGTTCTTCGTCCGCAGCGCCGCCATGTGGAATCCGGTCCGCCGCCCATCAGCCGCGAAATTACCATCTCCGAAGGCATCACGGTGAAAGAGCTTTCTGAAAAGCTCGACGTCAAGGCCAATCTGGTGATGAAGAAACTGATGGACCGCGGCATCTTCGTGGCCATCAACCAGACCCTCGACGCCAAGCTCGCCACCGAAGTGGCGCGCGATTTCGGCGCTTCCACCGCCATGGTCAGCTACGAAATTGAATCCATGCAGGCAGTGGTTGAAGCCGAGGATACCAAAGATCAGTTGCGCCGTGCGCCCGTGGTGACCATCATGGGCCACGTTGACCACGGTAAGACTTCGCTGCTCGATGCCGTTCGCGAGGCCAATGTGGCCGCTCGCGAAGCCGGCGGCATTACCCAGCACATCGGCGCTTATCAGGTGGAGATGAACGGACGCAAGATCGTCTTCATCGATACCCCCGGTCACGAAGCCTTCACACGCATGCGTTCCCGCGGCGCCAAGGTGACGGATATCGTCATTCTGGTGGTGGCGGCGGACGACGGCGTCATGCCGCAAACCCTCGAAGCCATCGATCATGCCAGGGCGGCCAAAGTGCCGATCATCGTGGCCATCAACAAAATCGACCGGCCCGACGCGCAGGCCGACCGCATCAAGCAGCAGCTCAGCGATCGCGGCCTGCTGGCGGAAGATTGGGGCGGCGACGTGGTCATGGTGCCGGTTTCGGCCCGTACCAAGGAGAACATCCCCCTCCTGCTCGAAATGGTCCTGCTCGTGGCCGACATGCTCGATCTCAAAGCCAACCCGTCGCGTCCGGCAACAGGGACGGTGATCGAAGCCCAGTTGGATCGCGGACGCGGTCCGGTGGCCACGGTTCTGGTGCGCAACGGCACCCTCGCCGTGGGCGATTTCTTCATCTGCGGCGCGGTGTTTGGCAAGGTTCGCGCTATGCAGAACGATCGCGGTCTGCAGATTCGCAAGGCGGAGCCCTCCACCCCGGTGGAAGTCCTCGGTCTCGAATCGCTGCCCGAAGCGGGAGACGATTTCCAGGTCGTCACCGATACCGCCAAGGCCAAGCAGATCGTGAATTTCCGCGATCAGCGCGCCAAGGACGCCGCGCTCGCCAAGAGCAGCCGCGTCACGCTCGAACAGCTTCACAAGCAGCTCAAAGACGGGGAGATCAAGGAACTTCCGGTCATTCTCAAGGCCGACGTGGGCGGTTCCGCCGAGGTGCTCAGCGAGGCCCTGCAGAAGCTCTCCAACGACAAGGTCAAGGTGCGCGTCATCCACTCCGGTGTGGGCGCCATCAACGAAAGCGACATCCTCCTGGCATCGGCGTCCAACGCCATCGTGATCGGCTTCAACGTACGGCCCGATCGCAAAGCGCAGGCTACGGCCGAGCAGGAAAAGGTGGATGTCCGCCTGCACACCATCATTTACAACCTGACCGACGAAATCAAGAAGGCCATGGTCGGCTTGCTGGCCCCGGTATTCAAGGAAATCTACCGCGGCAAGGCCGAGGTGCGCGAGACCTTCCGCATCAGCAAGGTGGGCGCGGTGTCCGGTTGTCTGGTGACCGACGGCTCGATTTCGCGCGACTGCGAATGCCGCGTGCTGCGCGACGGCGTCGTAGTGCATACCGGCAAGATCGGTTCGCTCAAGCGCTTCAAGGATGACGTCAGCGAGGTCAGGAATGGCATGGAGTGCGGTATTACTCTGGCCAATTTCTCGGATACCAAGTCGGGCGACGTCATTGAGGCCTTTGTGACGGAGCGGGTCGCCACCGAAGTCTTTGCGTAAACGATGGCGGCTATCGGCGTTCTCACTCTCGAACTGCGCATCGAAAGTTCGCATTCGTTGAAAGAGAAGCGCCACGTCGTACAGAGTTTGAAAGACCGCCTGCGGCATAAGTTCAACGTGTCGGTGGCGGAGATTGCCAATCAGGATCTCTGGCAGCGCGCTACCCTTGCGGCGGTTACCGTATCGAGCGACCGCGTGCAGGCGGAAAAGGTCCTGCTGGGGGTGGAAGAAGACGCCGCCGGCATGGTCGGCTCCGCGCTGGTGGAAGCGACCGTCGAGTGGATTGAGTAGGGTAGGACAGGCCTCCTGGCCTGTCCCGTTCGCACTTTTTGGTGTTTTATGGATGCACGCCGTATCTTAAAGGTCTCCGAAGCGGTAAAGGAAGAGCTGAGCGAGATCGTTGGGTTTGAAATGGAAGACCCGCGCCTTGCCGAGGTGGACGTCACGGATGTTCTGGTCAGTCCCGATTCCCGCCATGCGTCCGTCCGGGTTGCCGTGCGCGGAGACGAGCGACAAGTCAAAAAGGTGCTGGAGGCACTGGAGCATGCCTCCGGTTTCCTGCGCCGCGAACTGGCTTCGCGCCTGCAACTCCGCTACGTCCCGGAACTCCATTTCGCGCACGACAAGAATCCCGACGTAGACACCCGCCTCGACATCTTGCTGCGGCGAGCCCGCAAAACGCGGGCACGCGAAGACCCGAGCCGGGGTTAAGTCGCCGGGCGCCGCGCCGTTCCACCCTATACGTGGCCAGACGACGCACACGTTATCCGTGCGGCAGCCAACCCAAAACTTACCGCCAATCACAGTATCTTGCGGCCATATTTATATAAAAAGACCTTCTTATCATTGATTGGGGCTATAATCAGCTCGCTATCGCTATTGCTATTGGTGAATGGCAATTTGAGATCCGGGGGTTAGTACCGATGAGGTCAGTTTTCAAAAGGCTTATTCAGGGACAGCGCACTGGCTTGGCAATTCTCGCCACTGCGCTTTTGTTCGGCATGTCGATGCCCCGCGCATCCGCGCAATTAACAAATGGAACCATCATGGGGACGGTGGTGGACCCGCAAGGGGCCGCGGTGGTCGGTGCTGCCGTTACCCTCGTCAGCGAGACTCGCGCCACGAGGCTCCCCGGTGTGGCTACCAACGCTACCGGAGAATTCGTAGTTCCCAGCGTTCAGCCGGATTCCTATACATTGGAAGTCGCCCAAAAAGGCTTCAAGACTTCCAAACGCACGGGCATCGCCGTGAGCGCCGGAGATCGCGTCGGTCTCGGCAACATCATCATCGAGGTCGGTTCCGTATCGGAATCGGTTACCGTCAGTGGGGAAGCCACGCTCTTGCAGACCCAGAGCGCGGAACGTTCCTTCACAATCACCACCACGGAAGTCAAGAATATCCCCATGTCGAACCGGTCTTTCACCGCCCTCGCCGCGGTGCTGCCGGGCGTCGGAGGCACCCAGGGACAGCCCAATCGCATCGGCGACAGTCAGTCCTACTCGGGCGGCAACGCCAACATCATGATGGACGGTGTCTCCACGATGGACTCCGGCAATAACGCCCTCGCCATTGCCGTGAATACCGAATCCATCGCGGAAGTGAAGATCCTCGTATCCAACTACCAGGCCGAGTATGGACGCAATAGCGGCCTGCAGGTCAGCGCCGTCACGAAGAGCGGTTCGAACCAGTTCCACGGCAGCGGTTTTATGATTCAACGCCGGTCGTCATGGAACGCCTGGAACAAAACCGACAAACTGAACGGCAACGCCAAGGCGCACAGCCGGCAAAAAGACCTGGGCTTCACTGTCGGCGGGCCCATCGGCAAGCCGGGCGGCAATAACAAGGTATTCTTCTTTTACAGCCACGAATTCGACCCCCGCGATTTGACGGTGAACGCCAGCGGCGTCGCGAACTATCGCTTTCCCACCGCGCTCGAGCGCGCCGGCAATTTCTCGCAAACCATCGACAATAACGGCAACCTCTATCCCTATATCAAGGATCCTCTGGTAAGCGGCACCTGCTCGTCTACCAATACAGCTGCCTGCTTCAGGGACGGCGGCATCCTCGGCAAGATCCCGGCCGACCGCCTGTACGGGCTGGGGCTGAAGATCCTCAGTCTGTACCCCATGCCGAACATCGGCGGCAATCTCCCCTACAATTACACGGGCACGCTGCCGGTTCAGAAGATCACCTCGCAGCAGCCGATTGCCAAAATCGACTACCAGCCCTTCAGCCAGCTGCGAATCTCCGGCAAGCTAGCCCTGTGGGAGCAGCCGGCCACGCTGCAAAGCGGCACCCTGCCCGGGTTTAATGATACCCAGGTGTACAAGAAGTGGTTCTACATGTGGTCCTCCACGGCCAGCTATAGCTTCAACCCGACCACGTTCGCCGAGTTTACCGTGGGACGCACCAGGAACGATCTGGCAGGCTGCTTTGGGCCCACCAACGGCGTGGCGCCGAGTTTGTGCACCAGCGCCATACCGATGAACGACGTGGCCAGCCTCGCCGGTGCCGGCTTGACCGCGCTCCCACAGCTCTTCCCCAATTCCGGTCAGCTGAACCAAGAGTATTACGCCTTTAAGGCCATGGAGAAGCTCAAGTCCCCCATCTGGGACGGCAAAAAAATGAGCTTGGTTCCGAATTTCTCCTGGGGCAGCCGGATCGCCAATGGTCCCCCGAACGTCCCGTTCCCCGGCTGGATCAATACCAACCAGAACAACGACATTTCCACCAGTATTACCAAAGTCAAAGGCAGCCACACCATTAAGGCAGGCCTTTACTACACGCACAGCTTAAAAGCGCAGCAATCCCTGGCGGGAACCTGGCAGGGCTCGGTTAGTTTTGCCAACGACGCCAATAACTCGCTGGACTCCAGCTTCGGCTACGCCAACGCGGCGCTGGGAGTCTTCACCTCGTATAGCCAGTTATCGAAGTACGTCGAGGGCAATTACGTCTACCATAACGTCGAGTTTTTCCTCCAGGACAACTGGAGAGTCAATTCCAAGCTCACCCTCGACTATGGCATGCGCTTTGTCCACCAGCCGCCCCAACACGATAAGTTAGGGCAAGGTGTGAACTTCCTGCCCGAGAAGTGGACCCTGTCCACTGCGCCAATCTATTATCTGGCTGGTTGCGCCACCGCCGCGCCTTGCACCGGTTCCAACCGCCAGGCGAAGGACCCGCGCACCGGACAGTTGCTGGGGCCCAATACTGGCGTGGCCATCGGCACCCTGGTGCCGAATTCCGGCAATTTCACCAACGGCTTGTACCCGTCCGGGACCGACCCCGTACCGTCCGGCACCTACTACTGGCCGTTTCTCGTGCCAGGACCCCGTATGGGTGTCGCGTATGATGTCACCGGCAAACGGACGCTGATCGTGCGCGGCGGCGCCGGGCTCACCTTCGACCGGCCCTCCGGCAATACCGTTTTCAGTCTGATTGCCAACCCGCCCAACGAACAGAACCAGACCCTCTACTATTCCCAGTTCCAGACCATGGGCGGTCTCACCACCCAGGGTGCTCCCAACTTGAACGTCTATCAACTCCATAGCGGACTGCCCAGCACCTGGACCTGGAGCGGCGGCGTGCAGTACATGTTGCCCCAGGATTTGATGCTCGATGTCTCCTACAATGGACTGCACAGCTATAACGTTGTCGAACAGCTCAATGTCAACACCGTCGATCTGGGCACCGCCTATCTGGCAGCCAACCAGGACCCGACGATTACCAGCGCTCTGCCCGGCGGCGCGGCTGTCACCCAGAACATGATGCGCGGCTACCGCGGCTACGGCAATCTCACCATCATGACGCCCCGCGGCTGGATCACGTCCCACACCTTGCAGATGGCGCTCAACCACCGCTTCGCCCGCGGGTTCCAATTCGGAATCAACGACACCGTCCTGCTCCACCGCATGGCCGATGCCGGTGCGCGTCTCCAGCATGCCTCCGACGGCACCTGGGCCTATCGTCCGGACCAGGCTCAGGCCGATGAACTTTTCCAAAACTACATACCGACACGGCACACCTTTAAGGGTGATTTCGTGTGGTCTATTCCGGGGCTGAAGTCCATCGGCTCCGGCGTCGCCAACACCGTGGTGAAACAGGTGACCAGTGACTGGCAACTCTCAGGCTTTTGGAGCGCCAGCACGCCCGCCACTTACACCGTCAGTGCGTCTTTCCAGAACAGCGCCGGTAACCAGAACATCACCGGTTCGCCGGACTTCGGCGGGCGCGTCACGGTCAAGGGCGATCCCGGCCTGGGCTGCGGCGGTGACATCTACCGGCAGTTCAATACCTCGGCGTTTACCCCGCCCCAGGTGGGCAGCATCGGGCTTGAGTCCGGCGTCGACTACCTCCGCGGCTGCTTCCAGCAACAATTCGATCTCGCTTTGCAGCGCGACATCCGTCTGGGCGAGAGCAGGCGCCTTTCCTTCCGGGTTGATGCCTTCAACGCCTTCAACCAGTCCCATATCACGGGCCGGAACACCACCATGACAGTGGCCAGCCAAACGGATCCCACGATCCAGAATCTCCCATTTGACGCCAACGGCAATCTGCTCTCGAACCGTTCGAGGCCGAATACCGCCGGCTTCGGCATGGCCAACGGCTACCGGAGCGCACGCACCCTTCAGGCGTGGCTCCGCTTCACGTTCTGAAACTCCCTGCCTGCGCCGGCATCCCCTGCCGGCGCAGGCGCATCCTTCGCATCCCGTATCTCCCCCACCGACCGCTCCCGCCCCGTCGTCGCGGAATCGGCAGGCGGTGAGGTCAACTTCAACCCGGCCAGGTGCCGGCGTCCGCCTCCAGCCCGGAACTCACGACATTCATGAACCACCAACTGCCATCCGGGAAGTAGAGCTTCTGGGTGGTCCAATCGAGCCACACCTTCGGGCCTTCGCTGGTGGCCCAGACGTTGTTGTACACAGGCTGCATGCGATACTCCCCGCCGGTGGCGTCGGTGAAAATGAAGGCGCGCAGCTCTCCGATGAAGTAAACGGGCTTCACCGCGCCGGCCTGAAGACGCCAGCCGTAGCCCGCCGGCATCGGCGCCGAGATTCCATCCGCCCATTCGTTCGCATCCGCTTGAGCTTTGGCATAGTGTTGAGCATACCCATTTAAGTCCGCCCAAGGAAGCTCGGAGATCGCTCGCGACACTTTCGCTTCCGCATTTGCTGATACAATTCCAAAAGCCGACAGCGCCCCCCGACGAAGGGCCGTCTCAGTTCGTCATCCGCCATCGGCCGGTGAGGCTCATCGACGCCATCTGGCAGCAGTTCGCCGGGGAGATCGCCGGCAAGATCACCGCCGCCCGCTGCCCGGCCCCAGGTTGCGGCCGTTGGTTCCCCCGGAGCGTCGGACGTAGCGATCGGCAGTTCTGCTCTCACGCTTGCCAGATGAGAGCATGGCGCAAAGAGCCGAGATCACTCAAAGGCTGAAGGTTGAACATGCCACAGACTCAATGGTCCGATACATTTCGTCGAACCTTTGCGTGCCCTGCGACCGTTCGAGCGACGAAGCAAAAACCCATTCTTCTCGTTCCCGATCCCAGTAGATGGCAAGCACAATCGACCCCTTTGTGCCACGGTCACCGTATAGATAAACCATGGGGTCCGTGGGAGCGAAGCAGGCAATCGTGATGGACTTGTAACCAGCACTCGGTGGACTGGTCGCACGCGCCCACTTTTGAATCGCCTCGATTTCCGGCGGCTTCATTTCCCGGTACTGCTGTACGATTTCGTCACGGCTGCCGAGTCTGACCGCCGCCGTCCACCGGATCCCTGAACCTGGCGCCGGAGAACCCTTAAGACCACCAGGGCCGCCAAGCACGACTTTCGATTGCGAACCTGCACTCGCGCGAACTGTCCCGCCAGCGAACGCGATCAGCGCGTCTTCATCAGTCTGGCCGCCGTCACATTTGGCACTGGCTTCCCGCTCCCAGTTCCGGTGTGGGTCGTTCCTGTACCGCGCACACACGCCCAGTTCGTGGCTACAGTACGCGAGGGAATTCGACGTCACGACGGCGGCGAGACTGGCTGATCCGCCCTGGGGAACTTGAAAACCTCTTGGCGTGTCGTTCCACAGAATCTCCCATCGCATCGTCGCTGCAAGCTGCTGTTCAAGCCGGCGGACGTTCGCGTCATCGGCTTGAACAAGTTGGCCATTGAACATAACAGCTAGGATGAACAGCAGAGTATTCCGCAACACGGCGGCACCCATCACCTGCCCCTCCCGCGTCCTGGGGGCGGCCTTCGAACCGGCGGAGGCGTGCTCGATAAACCCCAGAACGTCTCGCCATGGACGCGATCGCCTCGCCAGCCCGTGTAACCAACATTTCCGGGAAATGTTGTCGTGGAATCCGCTGACGCCTGGTTCCAGAACAACAAAGTAAGTCCATTGGGCTTCGCTCGCGCTACGTCGCCGGACAGGAGACCGCTTGCCAGCGTGAGCGATTCCAGAACCCCCTCACACCCTTGGTTCACCCACTGTCCACTGCTATCTTGAACAACCGGGCCGGCGTTCCACGTGGTGTTCAATATGCCCTTGAGCTTCGCGGCATCCGTAGATCGCATGTTGCCGTTCGAATTGAAGATCGAACCGGTGTTGTCCTTCGAGATGGCGATGACAATGTCCTTCAGCGACCGGTCCAGGCATTGTCCAAGAGGACACGCGGCCCTTCCGTTTTGGTACACCTTGATGACGCCGTTGTCTACGTCCCACTGGTTTAGGACTGCTGTCCCGATGGAAGTCAGATCCTCCGCGTAAGCAGCCACGGAGGCGGCATCTTTCAAATCCGATTGGTAGATTGTTCCGCCTTCGTGCCACATGATCTGAGCCAGCAGATCCTCGCCCGTGGTGCCCGTCATTACCTGTGAGACCGTCTGGCCCTTGTACTTACCCCCTAGTATCGGGATTTCGCCGCAGGTCTGGAGTCCATCTGGGTCGCCGAAATTGATCGGGTCGCCATTGACGTATGCGTACGCATTCCAACTCGTCGGGTCGGAATAATCCACGTTATCCATCGATGGGTCAGGCGTCATGAAGCGGCCGTTGCCGACTCCGTAATATCGTTGATCCGCGTAATCCGTGGCCGGATTATCTCGCGTGTACGTTCCGAACTTTTCGCGATTCTCCGCCGTCGACGTCTTCTCTTCCCCATACGGGTAGTACGTCATCCGTTCTCCCG